>JAZULM010000034.1:0-256243 GCA_045603105.1 Ruminococcus sp. | reverse complement strand
CTCCCCTTTAATAAAAATGCAACAGATAGGAAGATAATAATCGATATAGCAAACATTACTGTCGAATAAAATACAGGGTGCATTGATGTAAGCGAGATAATTAGAAATAACAATAATGAAAATAAACCGAGGAGAGCACCTGATCCGATAAGAATTAAGATTTTTCCTAAACGTTTTTTCTCTGTTTTTACATTCAGACAAAGTCCTGTAACAATTAGTATAAGAGAGATAATTATTACTGCAATTATAAACATTGTATCACCTCGTTATATCAATTGTTTTTGAAATTATATCTGTCAACTAAAATACAATTAGAATTTTCGATTGTGTTAATGTAAAGAAAATTACACAGAACTGTTCCTCTTTCGTTGAATACAATACTGTCGGTTGCTCCCATATGCTGTGTAGTCTGTATTGCTTTAGTTAAGTCGGATGTTAAAATTGTCTCCTCTGTGTCTTCAGAAGTCTGAGTTGAAGATTTATCAGATGAGAGGATGGAATTTTGAAGTAAAGGATTAAAGGATGATAAGGCATCATATATAAGCATATATGCATCGTAACCGTATGCAACAGAGGAAGTTATTTTATTAGATGATATGTCATAAGTATCGGAATATATGTTGATAAAATCTGTTCCAATGAAATTTACATCGTCTTGTTCAAACTTGCTTATAAAGGTAAGCCCGTTGTAGTCAACTGATTCAAAATGTGTTTTATCAAATTTTTCAGAGAAGATAATTTCACCGCTGAAGCCTGAATCAATTAAGTCACCATAAATTGAAAGACTATCTGCAAGATTGCCTATAACAAATAGAAAATCATTACCGGCAGATGTAATATTACCAGCGCTGAAGTCAGCATTTTCTCCACTGTAAATGAATTTCGTTGTGGTAGAGTTTAAGGATGAAATTAATAAATCTGCAAAATTCATAGAATAGGAATTATCATTTGAACATACAACTGCACCTTTTGTATATCCTTTTCCTGAGATGTAAGTATTAAGTGCGGAAACCTGATATTCAGATGAAATAGAAAGTGAAAACAGATTATCCTGGCTTTGGATTGTATCTGTTATAGTATCAATAAACAATATCGGAATTGAAACTTTATCAAAAGCCTCAATTACTTCTTCGCTGTTTGAATCGTTTGATGCAAGACATATTACTGCTGCGGTCTTTTCTTCGATCAATTCATTAGCAGCACTTTCTATATCAGAAGATGAATCTTTAATAATTAATTCTATCGGATAGTTCTCATTTATATTAACAGACGGTGCAAGAGAATGAGCATACTCGATTCCTGATATTATACTTTCCTCGAGGTTGATAAATTCATCCGAATCAACAATAACACCAATCTTAATTTTATCATTATCAATTATACTGTAATCGATATTTCCACCGAAACAAGCTGTTGATGAAAAAACAAGAACTAAAGTTAATATCAATAATATAAAAGTAACTTTTTTCATAACAAAATCCTCCGAATACTATATATATTCATTTTACAACATATACTCTTTTTTTTCAATCTTTGTTTGCTTAGTTTGAGAATTTAATATATAATATAATAAAAATGAGAGGAGATGTATTATGTATATAAATATGCTGTCAGATTATTTGAAAAGTATATATAACACTAAAATATATAAACTCATCCTCTCGGGCGGAATGACTTGTCCAAACAGAGATGGCAGTTGCGGAACCAAAGGCTGTATTTTTTGCAGTAGTGGCGGTTCGGGCGAATTTTCTGCTCATAAGTCGCTATCTGTTAACGAACAAATAGAATCGCAGAAATCTCTCTTACAAAATAAAACAAAGACTGACAAATACATTGCTTACTTTCAGGCGTTTTCTAACACGTACGCATCTGTTGACTATCTTAGAAACCTTTATCTCCCTATAATTAACAGAAACGATATTTGTATACTCTCAATAGCAACAAGGCCCGACTGTATAGATGATGATATTTTAGCTTTATTATCTGAACTAAATAAAATCAAGCCAGTATGGATAGAACTTGGATTACAAACTATAAAAGATAATACGGCGAAATATATTCGCAGAGGATATGAAACAAAAGTGTACTTTGATACTGTAAGCAGACTAAAAAGTATCGGTGTTAATGTTATTACCCATCTTATATTGGGACTTCCCAATGAATCGAAAGATGATATGATAATGAGCACTAAACTTGTAGGAGAAGTTTCTGATGGAATAAAATTTCATATGTTATATGTTCTAAGAGATACAGATTTAGAAAATGAGTATACAAACAATAAAATTAAACTGTTATCAAAGGAAGAATATATTGATATTCTCTGCGACTGTATCAGAGTGATTCCAAAGAACGTTGTGATCCATCGAATTACAGGAGATGCACCAAAAGATGCTTTAATAACGCCAAAATGGTCCTCTGATAAAGTAAAAGTACTAAGAGAAATACACAATGCATTTTATGATAAAAATGTTGTACAAGGCGAATTTTTACAAAATAGATGAATATAAAAAGAAAAACCGAGTGTATAATACACTCGGTTTTTTGGCGGAGAGAAGGGGATTCGAACCCCTGATGCGGTTATAGCCGCATACACGATTTCCAATCGTGCTCCTTCGGCCAGCTCGGACATCTCTCCGTTTCGCGACCTGATTATTATAACTTAACATATATAAAAAATCAAGACTTTTTTGATAAAAATTAAAAAATAATATCAAATAACTGATTATAGTCAGTTATGATAAAATCGCACAAGGAATTTGGGTTAATAGTTTTATTTCTGGAATAAAGGCAAGTAGTTATACCTGCATTCTTTCCACCTTGCATATCAGAAGTGATGCTATCCCCTATTATAAGAATTTGGCCTTTGTTTTTTATATCTAAATCATTAAACACAAAATCAAAAAATCTCACATCGGGTTTTTCGTATCCGATATCATCGGAAATATACATACCGTTGATATAGTCTTTAACAGGTGAGTTTTGCATTCTGCCTCTTTGACAATTACTCAGTCCGTTGGTAACTATGTAGATATTACAATACTCAGATAATTTTTTTAGAAAATCAAGGGTATCGGGATAAACTCTGCCTTGTAAAGTAAGATTTGCCTGATACCTTTTATCAAATAACACAGGGTCGGCATTTACACCTAACAGTTCAAACCATTTGATAAACCTAAGTACAGTCAGCTCTTTCTTAGTTATAAGGTTTTTCTCGAGTTCTTTCCATAAAGATAAATTGATACTACTGTAAGTATCAACCTCTTTGTCAGATGGTGTGAATCCGAATTCTTTGGCAGTCAAAATAATAGCATCGTGTTCTGCTCCCAAAAAATCAAAAATTGTACCGTCTGCGTCAAGTAAAATATCAGTGAATTTTGACTTATTCAAATCGTGACATCTCCTCAGTAAACATATCGAGTTTAACAATATTATAGTTTATCTCAATATTAAGGTGATTCTCTATTGCCTTTAAAATTAGAGGCAGACCGATATTCTTAGTATTACCCGCAGGTAAAGTTACCTTGAAAGAACAACAATTCTCACGAGAGTTTTCAAATCGAAAATCTTTAATGTAAGGCAGTACGTCTACGTCTTTCATACCTGCTTTTGATTTTTTTTGAATGATTACAGCATCCAAATTATGAAGCTCTATAATTTTAGAATATAAAGATTCAGAGGGCATATCATCAGAGGAAAACTCTGCATAAAACTCTGCATAATAAATATACTTAGGATCATAAACGGGATATGTAGCATTGAATACAGTAATTCCCGATGGCAAAAATTGATTCATTTTTTCGACTATTTGTCTGATGTCAAAATTATCATCAATTATTCTTATATCCATACACTCGTTTATACCGCTGATCCCAAGAGAAATTGGCAGAGGAAATGTAATAAAAGGATGAGGATTAAAGCCCTCAGTATGCCATATAGGTAATTGAGCCCTACGTACAGCACGTGCCATACATCTGTTAAGGTCAAGATGTGAGATGTATTTGCACTCTGATTCTTTCTTAAACCAGATTCTCACGTTTTTCAACGCAGACACCTCCTTTATAACAAGCCGCTCCGCAGTTAGAACATTTTTCCCTACAGTTAGGAGTTGTTTCACTCGCGTAAGCCTTCTCGCATTCATTTATGAGGAAAGATTTTTTGACACCATAACTGATAAAGTCCCAAGGAAGCACTTCGTCAAAATTTCTCTTTCTTGAAGTATAGAAATCAGGGTCTACGCCACATTCTGCAAATACATTCATCCAAGCATCAAAGTCGAAGCAATCGTTCCAACCGTCAAATCTGAAGCCACGCTCTGCGGCTTTGAGTAAAACTTTGCATAATTTTCTGTCACCGCGAGCAAAAACACCCTCGAGGAAACTAGTGTATGACTCATGGTAATTAAAGGTGATTTTCTTGGTAGTGATATTTTCTTTGAGATGTTTTTGTTTTGCAAGAATAGTTTCAATAGAGTCCTGTGCCTCCCACTGGAAAGGTGTGTGTGGTTTTGGCACGAAAGAGGAAACAGAAAGAGTAACGTTAACGCTTCTGCCCTTTGCTCTATTCTCACATTTATAATACTTATTTACGACTGCTTGTCCTAATTGAGCTATACCTGCAACGTCATCAAAAGTTTCCGTAGGCAGACCAATCATAAAGTAAAGTTTAATGTTTGTCCAACCGCCGGAAAAAGCTACGTGACAGGTATTAAGGAGTTCGTCTTCTCTGACGTTTTTATTGATTGCATCTCTGAGTCGCTGAGTTCCCGCTTCGGGAGCAAAAGTAAGTCCGCTCTTTCTGACAGTTTTGATCTTACTCATAATATCGTCAGTAAAACCGTCAACTCTGAGAGAAGGCAGAGAAATACTGACATCGACTTTGTCCGCCCATTGATTCAGAGAAGTCAGAAGTCCGACTATATCTGAATAATCGCTGGATGAAAGTGAGGATAAAGACACTTCATCATATCCTGTATTTTCGCAAAGAGTTCTGCATTGGGTTAAAATACAGTCTTTTGATTTTTCTCTGACAGGTCTGTTAAGGAATCCTGCCTGACAAAATCTGCATCCTCGGATACATCCTCTGAATATTTCAGCAACTGCTCTGTCGTGAACAATCTCAACAGAAGGTACAACGAATGAATCTGGAAAATAGGACTTGTCCATATCCATCATAATTCTTTTTTCAACAACTTCGGGTGCACCTTTTTTAGGTGTGAATTTTTTGATAGTTCCATCATCATTATACTCAACATCGTATAAGGCAGGTACATAAACGCCCTTGATTTTTGAAGCTTCGATAAGGAACTCGTCCTTTGATTTACCCTGCTTCTTACACTCAAGATACAGGTTCATAACTTCAATATCTACTTCTTCACCCTCACCAATGAAGAAAATATCAACGAAGTCAGCAAGAGGCTCAGGGTTACTTGTACAAGTACCACCTGCTACAACTATATTATGTAACTCTTTTCTATCTTTCGAAAGTAGCGGAATCTTTGCAAGAGAAAGCATATTGAGTACGTTGGTATAGGATAATTCATACTGTAGCGTAAAACCTATAAAATCAAACTCATAAAGAGGATCACCGCTTTCCAAAGCATAGAGCGGAATATCGTTTTTACGCATCAGATCTTCCATATCAACCCAGGGCGCAAAAACCCTCTCACACCAGATATTATCGTAGGAGTTAAACTGACTGTAAAGTATTTTCATTCCAAGATGTGACATACCGATTTCGTAAGTGTCAGGGAAACAGAAAGCAAAACGTAAATCAACTTTGCTTTTATCCTTGATTACGCTATTGATTTCACCGCCGGTATATCGTCCGGGTTTCTGAACTTTTAGAAGTAATTTTTCTACATTCGAGTTAATCATAAAATTCACCGAATTTCCTTATTTATTATATTTACTAAAAAATAGATGATTAAAAAAAGTAACGAGTAATTATGTTTTGATATAAAAAGTATGATAATTCCAATAAATAATATTGGAATCATAAAGATAACGCTTGATATTTTTAAAATATTATCAACCCTATCAAATGACAGTTTGGTTGATAAAAACAATCTGAGCAGTTGTCCTCCATCAAGGTTTTCTACAGGTAATATATTGAAGATAAAAATGATTATATTGCTTATGGCGAAGGATAAAAAAACTTTAGCATTAAAAACAACAAAAACAAGGTATGAACATAAAGCGAATATAAAATTAGCAAGGACGCCTGCGACGGTTATACATATATCATCTATGAATGAAATATCTACCGAATTGCTAATTATCTGAATTTCAGATGGTAATACATTAATCTGTCGAGGTGTGCCTTTTATTTTACAGATAAACAGTAAATGTCCTAACTCGTGTATAAAAGCAGAAAGTAAACAAAGTAAAATAGTAATTTGTCCATCTACGGTCGAGATTACTGTTAAAGTAAGTATAGCTACTGTCCAAAAAGAAATATATATTCTGACACCGAATAACTTAAACCTCATCGTTAGTAGCACCAAAGAACGTCGAATAATCAAGATCTCGGAAATCACCGCTAAAAATCATACTCGCAGATATTTCGGCATTATAAAAGTCCATTACACGCTTGTTAAGATCAGGTAAGAAAGGCTTTGATATAAAGATTAAAATCAAAATAAGTATGCATATAACCAGTTGAAAAGTAATTATCGGAGAAATAATCTTATTCGATTTATGAGGTTTTTGGGAAACATTTTCATCTGATGTATTCTCAGCCTCAGGTATATATAATGCTGTAGAAGTATTGACGTCAGTCCATTGTCGTTGTAAATTATCGTTATAGTTGTCCATAATATCACCCGCAATAATATATGCGGGCGATGTAAAAGTATTAACCTAATTTTGAAAAATCTTTTTTATAAATATCTAAGAAGAATACAAGTGCAAGAACTGTACAACATAGTTCTGCTATCGGAAACGCGAACCACATGGCATTTATACTGATTTTTGAGAGTACAAATGCAACGGGCAGAATCAATATAAGCTGTCTTGTAACAGACATTAAGAGGCTACGTATACCCTTGCCAACTGACTGGAACAATGCTGTCATAATAACTCCGACAGATGCAGGAATAAAGCACAGACTTAATCTTCTCATAGCAACTATTCCCATCTCTGTAAGTTCGTCGCTTGTATTGAAGAAACTGAGAATAACATGTGGGAACAACTGGAATATCAGCGTGCCTACTGTCATTATTACAAAAGCGATGATCAATGCGTATTTTAGTGCAGACATCATTCTCTTGCGAAGCTTTGCTCCGTAATTATAGCCGATTATCGGTGATACACCTTGATTAAGTCCGAAAACAGGCATAAACACGAAACTCTGTACCTTATAATATATTCCGTAAATTGTCTGACCTGCTGTATTCATTTCTAATGAAGCAGGAGACATCGTGAGTATCATATTTATTCCCGCTACAAGCACAGAACCTATAGCCTGCATTACAATTCCAGATAAGCTGACTACATATATTTCTTTTATAGTCTTAAGTTTCAAAACGAAGTTTTTGAAAGTGAATTTGATAGCAAATTTCTTGAAAATAATAGTAATTACAAGGAATAACATCGCAAGCCATTGTCCGGCAACAGTTGCTATAGCGGCACCTTTTGCACCCATAGACTCTACAGGTCCGAATCCAAAGATAAATATAGGATCAAGAATAATGTTACTAACTGCTCCGATTAAATGTGATACCATAGGAAAGGTCATATTACCAGTTGCCTGAATACATTTTTCGAGCATTACCTGAATAAAGGAACCGAGTGAAAAGATAAGTACAATAGAAATATAGTCAACACCATAATCGATAATATGTGTGTTCTCGGAGCCTGCCATAAAGGTAATAAAAGGACGAGAGAAAAAGATTCCGATTATAGCAAATATAATCCACGTTACAAATGCGAGAATAAGACCGGTTGTGGCTACTCGCTGTGCATCAATTGTTCTTTGTTCACCGAGTCGTCTTGCAATAAGAGAATTAACACCGACTGCTGTACCTACTGTGAAAGCAATCAGTAAAAGTTGAAGCGGGTATGCAAGTGAAACGGCAGTAAGTGCCTCACTGTTTTCTCCGTAATTCGCAAGAAAGACACTGTCTACAATGTTGTAAAGTGCTTGAATAAGCATAGAAAACATCGCAGGCAAACTCATACTGAATATTAATGGGAGAATCTTTTTTGTTCCCATTTTATTGGTGATAGTTCCCTCCATTATACCCTCCTGTTATTTTTTACGCCTGTAGAAATCAGAACTATAATTACACAAAGTAAAAAACCTGTTGTACCGCCTGATATATCAATTAAAATGTCTGTAAACTGGAATGCTCGTCCAACAGTAAAAATCTGTATGATTTCATCAATAATTGCAACAAGCGGATAAGTAATTATCGTAATAATTATCGGACTCATTCTTTTAATTTTATATGATTTATATGTTAAAAACGAAAATAAACCTAAGAAAGCAAATTCTGTAAAATGAGCAAACGTGCGTACAAAGTCATGTGTGAAAATCTGACCCAATCCGATATAATCAGCAACAGCGTTTAGAAAAGCTAATACTTTTGAACTTTCTGCTGATGAAATATCGCCCGGAAGAAGTGATTGAATAAATATAAAACATATTATTATACAAGTTATTGCTGTATAAATTACACGTTTAAAAATCAGCTTTTTTGAGTCTTTCATCATTACACCATCCAATCTTATTTATTTTACATAATAAGCTATAAAAAGTCAATTTATCTGTTGTAAAATAATAAATTATATTATATAATAATTAAAGATTAAAATAATGTAAAACGAGGTTATTATGCTGAATAAGTTACAAGTCATTGCTTCAAAAGCAACTTCAACAGCAGATGAGTTAGGTTTAACTGAACGTCTGGTAAATACAATGGTCGGACTTCTCGGAGGGTTTCCAGCCGAGTTGGTCGTTTTCATCATCTCTCTGTTCCCTATTCTCGAATGCAGAGGTGGTATGATTGCTGCCAGTTTGCTTGGTGTTAATTATTGGGTTGGTGTTATAGTCAGTATTGTCGGCAATCTTCTGCCTATTCCTTTTATTTTTCTTTTCATAGAAAAAATATTTAATCTGCTCAGAAAGACAAAACTCGGAAAACTCGTTGATAAACTTGAGAATAAGGCTATGGAAAAATCTGATAGAGTAGTTAAGTATAAAAGATTTGGTCTTTTACTCTTTGTTGGAATTCCTCTTCCGGGCACAGGTGCGTGGACAGGTGCATTAATAGCTGTTCTGCTTAAACTGAACTTGAAAGACTCTGTTATCAGTATTGTAAGCGGCGTATTCATGGCAGCTGCCATTATGTCTTTTATCACATACGGACTGCCCTATATAATCTCATTATTTGCATAATATAAAATTTAGTGGGCAATCAGATTTGATTGCCCAAAATTTATTCGGTGATTAATTATGAAAAACAATTATGACGTTATAATTATCGGTGGCGGAGCAGCAGGAATGCTCTGCGGATATATATTAAAACAAAAAAACAGTACTTTATCTGTTGCTATACTTGAAGCTCAAGACAGAGTCGGCAGAAAACTAATGGTAACAGGTAACGGTAGGTGTAACCTCACAAATCTTAATTTATCCAGCAATACGTATCACGGCTCAATCGGTAATAATATTACATCCGTACTTGAGAAGTGTTCGCCGAATCATCTTATTGATATCTTTAATAAAATGGGACTTCTTACAACAACAGATTCTGAAGGAAGAGTATATCCTTTGAGCAAACAAGCAAATTCTGTACTTGATATTTTACGAATTAATCTGAAAAATGCAGGTGTTGATGTATTCACAGGCTGTTACGCTCAAAATATAGACGTTATAAATAACGAGTTTATAATTTCATGTAATGATAGTGTTTTTACATCACAGAAACTTATTGTTGCAACAGGAGGTAAAGCTTCTCCTTCTACAGGCTCAGACGTCAGAATGTTAAAAATCATTGAAGGACTTGGGCATTCCGTTGTTCCCCTTTCTCCCGCTTTAAGCCCGGTTAAAGTTAAGTCAGATATTATTAAATCACTAAAAGGCATAAGAGCAACAGGAAAAGTACGTATTTTAAGAGGAGATGAAACTCTTAAAAGTGATACAGGTGAAATTCAGTTCACCGAAAACGCTTTGTCGGGTATATGTATATTTAATCTTTCAAGAATCGCGAACACAGTAGACGATACCGAAGTTTCTGTTTCACTTTTACCTGATAAAAGTATTACTGAAATTTATGATATTTTAAGTCACAAAGCATCCATCCACGACTCAGATGCTAAGGCAGAAGAATTGATGATCGGACTCTTTAATAAAATGATCGGTATCGCACTACTGAAATCTTGTGGTATTTCTCCGGGAAGATATATCAAAGATTTAAGCGAGGTTGATTATAAAAACCTTGCTGATATAATCAACGACTGGAGATTTGAAGTTGTAAAGGATACTGATTACTCAAAAGCCCAGGTAACTGTTGGGGGAGTAAATGCTCAAGAAATATATTATCCATCAATGAAAAGTAAACTAGTCAATAATCTGTATTTAATCGGAGAAATGTTGGACTGTGACGGAGACTGCGGAGGAATGAATTTACATTTTGCCTTTGCGAGTGGTTACTGTGCGGCTTGTGATGTTGCTTTATGATTACACTTAAAAACGTTAATTTACCGCTAAAATATAATAATGAACAATTAAGTTACATTGTTGCTGATACACTAAAAATTAAGGCTCAGGACATAAAATCTCTGAACTTAAAAAGAATCAGTATTGATGCAAGAAAAAAAGATAACGTTCACTATATTGCAACTGTAAGCCTATCTGTTGCAGGTAATGAACAAAAGGTTGTATCACGATGTAAAAACGCTGTAATCGATAAATCGATCCCCTACTCTTTCAAAGGATACAGAAAACTAAAAACACGTCCGGTAATTGTTGGATCAGGACCTGCTGGGCTATTTTGTGCATTGATGTTAGCCCGTTTCGGAGAAAGGCCTATTATTATTGAAAGAGGTAAACCCGTAGACGAAAGAAGTAAATCAATTGACAGCTTTTGGAAAACAGGAATACTTGATACCGAATCTAATGTTCAGTTTGGCGAAGGCGGTGCAGGAACATTCTCTGACGGTAAACTTAACACCGGTATCAATGATATAAGATCTCATTTTGTGCTGAAAGAATTTGTTTCGCACGGTGCTAATGAAGATATACTCATTTCCGCCAAGCCTCACATTGGCACGGATATCCTTAAAAACACCATAAAATCAATCAGAGAAGAAATTATATCTTTAGGTGGAGAATTCCTCTTTAATACATTATTCGTTGATTACAGCGAAAATTCAGGAAAACTAAAGTCGATTACAGTTAAACGAAACGGTTTGCTTGAAACAATAGATACCGATACCCTGGTTCTTGCTATCGGACACAGTGCAAGAGATACCTTTTATATGCTAAAAGAAAAAGGTATTGCTATGCAACAAAAAGCATTTTCTATAGGAGCCAGAATCGAACATCTGAGAGAAAGTATTGATGAGTGTCAATATGGCAAAGCAAAACATTTTCTCCCTGCAGCAGACTATAAAATCAGCACACAACTAAAGAACGGAAGAGGTGTATACTCTTTCTGTATGTGTCCTGGAGGATATGTAGTTAATGCTTCAAGTGAAGAAGGTGGACTGTGTACCAATGGTATGAGTTATAATGTAAGAAACGCTGAAAACTCAAACAGCGCTATTTTAGTCAGTGTCACTCCTAATGATTATAACTCAGGAGATGTACTTGATGGTATTAAATTACAAAGAGATATAGAGAGAAAGGCTTTTAATAAACTCGACGGATACCTTGCGCCTGTTGAAAGAGTAGATTCGTTTACTGATACAAAATTCAGATTTAACAGTAAGGTTACACCTACGATTATGCCTGGTTATGAATATTGTAATATTGCAGATATATACCCTAGGTTTATATCTCAGTCACTTAAAGAAGGATTAGTTAATTTATCATCAAAAATTTCTGCCTTTAACGATGGTGGTGCAATACTGACTGCAGCAGAAACAAGGAGTTCCTCCCCTGTCAGAATTATTAGAGATACCACGCTACAGTCAATTACGTGTAAAGGTATATATCCCTGCGGCGAAGGTGCAGGATATGCCGGTGGAATAATGTCCGCTGCAACAGACGGAATAAAATGCGCAGAAGCCATTTTATCTCCTATATAAAAAAATAGAAGGATGCTGAAAATTTTCAGCATCCTTTTTATTATTCTTTTTCAAGTATTACGCTTGCAGTATCAGATGTTCTGTATACCCAACACAACCCGGAAGAGTTTACAATAATATTAACCGGAACATCTACAGAAGATTCTGATGATGGTGTTACATTTTCAAAATCATAGGTTACATAAAAACTGTTTTCAGAGAGAGATTTAAGAACAGACTCAGTACCAACAATAGTTACAGGGTAAGTTGTAGGTGCATTGTAACTATATCCCTCAGGTACATTATTAACGTAAATTCTTGACGATGGAACGTCAAATGTTTCTGTTTTTAACCCTGAAAAATCAAGTTGTACTTTAATTGTATCTATTCCTTGACTTTTATTTATAAAGTTTTTACCGATAACATCTTCAACATAAAATGTCTCATTATAGATTTGATTCTTATACTTAGACAATGAACCGATATCAATTGAGAAATCAGAAATTGCATTTTCACCTGAGATTAATTTTTCGGGACCTGCGACACTTATTGTTGAGGGTGTAATAGTAAAGTAGGATGACGGTAAGTTGATATACGTCGGGTCACAAACTATTGTAAAAGGTACGTCCTCGTCGAGTTTAAGAAAACGGAATGAAACATCTACGTTATCATAACTCATAGTAATAAACTCTGTTGATATATCCATAGCATCTGAGGCTGTGGGATCTGTATTATCACTAAGTCTAACAACAAAATTATTAGTAACAGTAGAAGCATCGGAACTTGTAACGTTACCGTTGATATATGCACTCTTTACTTTGTTAACTACTGACTCGGGGCCTGTGATTTCTATGGTTTCAGGGATGTTATTCTCAACGTAATAACCCTCGGGATTATAAGAGAACTTTCCTATAAGATTGACACTCTTTGTTGCTTCTTTGTCAATCATAATATTTACCGAATCGGGAGTTATGCTTTCAATATCAAAACTTGCATTACCAGTGTTTTGAACAGTAATCTTATAAGAGTTAGTACCGGGCTCGGTTACTCCGAAAAGATCAACGGATGCAACTAAATCTTCAGCGTTTAAAGAATCAATAATAACTCTTTTTCCGGAAACTTTAACAGATACTTTTTCAACGTTAGCACTAAAGATTTTGAGGTCTTTTGATGCACTATCAGAAAGGCTGTAATTGAGAGGAATATCGTTAATTGTCTGAGTGGTATTATCGGAACTTACTATCCAGAACATAAAGGATAAAACAAGTGATACGATAAGCATCAATTTTTTATTTTCAAGGAGTCTGCTAAAGAGAGATTTATTCTTCATCTGTAGTTTTCTCCTTTCTCTTTTTGAACAAAGAGGGTTTTTCTGCAGAATCTTCGGGGATAAGCAGTTGTTCCTCTAAGAAAGAAACAAGAGATTCTCTGGTGTAATCACGAGTTAATACACCGTTCATAGCGATAGAAATCTGACCGGTTTCTTCAGACACAACAACAACGACTGCATCGGATACCTCGCTGACACCGATTGCTGCTCTATGGCGAGTGCCTACGTGATGACGTCCTATTACATCTTTATTATTGAGAGGCAGAATACATCCTGCAGCAAATATCTTACCTTCTCTGATTATACATGCTCCATCATGTAACGGGGCTTTGTTAAAAAAGATATTGCCAAAGATAGATGTTGATGTATCACAGTTAAGAGTTGTTCCTGTGGAAGCAATATCAGTTAATTTTGTCTCTCGTTCAAACACAAAGAGAGCGCCTGTTTTTGTATGACTGAAAAGTATAGCAGAATCTGCTACGTCAGAAATCGCCTTCAGACTATTATCTTTTTCAGTGGTGGACATTAAGCCACCCTGGAAAATTTTAAGATAGTTCTTTGAGAATTTAGAGCGACCAAGCTGTTCCAAAGCTTTTCTGATTTCCGGCTGAAAAATGATGAATATAATGATAACCGAAAACTCAAGAAAAGTCTTCAGAATGGTAGTAACCATTGTTAAACTAAAAATCGTTGCAATAGCATAGAAAGCAAGTATTAAGAATATACCCTTAAGCAGCTGTTCGGCTCTGGTATCTCTGACTAATTTAAGTATTCCGTATATCAGTACTGCAATGATGATAATATCAATCAGATCGGCAATTTTGAACGTACCGAATAACGATATTATATTGCCGAACCATTCACTAATAGTTTGCATAGACGTCCTCCGATATTACTTATAGTCTTAGTTTATCATTATAATTCCTATATTGCAATATCAAAAAATGATTTTTTGGACATAGAAAGCTTAAAAATTGAATTTATCACGTAATTTATGTCCTGATAAGTAGTAAATGCAGATGGAGCAAGTCTTACTGTACCAGTGCTTTCTGTATGATAACTTCTATGAGCAAGCGGACTACAATGTAATCCCGCTCTTACAGCAATAGAAAATTTATCGTCAAGTACTTTTGCTACGCTTTCACTCTGGATATCTTTAATATTAAACGATAATAATGGAACGTGAGTATTAAGTGAAGGAACGTTTGTATATAATACTACATCTTTTATCTCAGATAAGTTTTCGTATAAGTTTCTGACTAATTCGAGTTCGTGACTATATATTTTTCGTGTGCTTAAATCAGAAACAAAATCTATACCTGCTGACAAACCCTCAAATCCGTTGAGATTAAGTGTTCCGCTTTCGAGTTTATCGGGTAACATCTCGGGTTGAGATAAAATATGAGAGCCACTGCCTGTACCACCCTCACAAAGTGAGTCGGGAATAACATCAGTATTTATAATCAGAAAACCTGTTCCCA
This sequence comes from Ruminococcus sp., assembly GCA_045603105.1. Classification (GTDB taxonomy): domain Bacteria; phylum Bacillota; class Clostridia; order Oscillospirales; family Acutalibacteraceae; genus Ruminococcoides. The sequence goes on along the minus strand of JAZULM010000034.1, from coordinate 241,202 downwards.
TTGGACCGTATAGGCCCTTATGACCGGGTGCACATATATAGTCTATATCAGGTTCATTCTGTAATGAGAGGCTAATAACACCTGCACTTTGAGCAATATCAACACACATTAACGCTCCGTAATAGTGTGCTAATGCACCTATACGTGAGATCGGCAATACTACACCGAATACATTTGATGCATGAGTGCAAATCACCATTTTAGTATTATTATTCATTGCTTTTCTGAATGAATCGAGCGTACTGTCTGCATCGTTTTCAAACACCTCAGCGACGCTATAGGTGATTACACCTGCATCTTTAAGTTTCTGAAGAGGTCTCAGTACTGAATTATGCTCAAGGGACGATATTACAACGTGGTCTCCCTTTTTTAGCACTCCTTTTATTACTGTATTCAGAGATTGAGTGCATCCGCTTGTCAGAATTATATTTTCTGTTTTATCATAATCAAATAGTTTTGAGATTTTCTCTCTGCATTTATATATAGCATTCGACGCTTTAAGTGATAATCGATGTCCCGAGCGTCCGGGGTTAGCACAATAATCGAACGATTTATTGCAGGCATATCTTACCTTTTGTGGTTTTGGAAATGATGTGGCGGCATTATCTAAATATATCATTTGTTATCGCCGCCTGTCCTACCGATTATAAAAACACCTTTATTTCTTAGAATTTGTTCCGCTCTGTCCGTTTCTTTTGGAACATAAACACTATAACCACAGGAAACTTTTTCACCTATTTTGGGAGTTTTTTGAACATACCCATGGATTCCCGATGCCTCAAGAATATTCTTTGCTCTGGTAGCAACTGTAATATTCTGAAACATTATTAGTGGTCTATCCATAAATTTAATCACCTCATGTTTTTATTACATAATATGTAACTAAACATGAGGTGTTAAGAATTAGCGAAGCATATCGCCCATATTATAAAAGCCTTTAGTTTGTGTACTGATAAACAAAGCGGCTGAGATAGCTCCTGTAGCAAAAAGTGATTTTGACTGAGCCTGATGAGTAATAGTTAAGACTTCGTCGTTACCGGCAAAAATTACGGAATGTTCACCGACGATCGTACCGCCTCTGACACTATGGATACCGATTTCGTTTTTTGAGCGTTTCATTCTGTATGAATGTCTGTCGTATACATATTTGGGATCGTCAGTAGTAACTTCTGAAATACCGTCTGCAATCATAAGTGCTGTACCGCTGGGTGAATCGACTTTAAGATTATGGTGTTTTTCGATAATTTCAATATCAAAATCGTTACCGAATACTTGAGTTGCTTTTTTACTGAGTTCGATTAACAGATTGATACCGAGTGACATATTTCCTGAAGAAAATACAGGGACTATTTCTGATAGTTTCTTGACTATGTTTTGTTGTTCAAGGCTCAGTCCAGTAGTACAAATAACAACAGGCCTTGAACTATATTCGCAAAAAGAACAAAGTTCTTCAATTAATGCAGGATTAGAAAAGTCGATGATTACATCAAAATCTTCCATAACATTATTAAAAGAATTGTAGACAGGATAGTCGTATGCAGATTGTCCAAAGGGATCAACTCCGCAAACTATTTTAATATCATCACGAAGCATCGCTACATTCGTAACAGCTTGTCCCATTTTACCGTTACATCCATGAAGTAAAATATTTAGCATTTATACCCACTCCTAAAAAATCTGGCGTGTTACAGACAAAGAAAGTCTGCCTACACGCCATGCTTTATTGTTACTTGATTTTACCGATAAGATTATATTTAGTCATACAATCTTTGAGATCGTGATAACCGTGATAACTCATAGGTACCAAGGGTAAACGACATTCTCCGCAATTAAATCCCATAAGATTCATAGCAGTCTTAACAGGTATGGGATTAACGTCAGAAAACATCATATCCATAAGTTCGATATACTTAAAATTCATTCTTGATGCCTCTGCGAAATCATTGTCAAGACAAAGCTGACAAATATTGTGCATTTCCTGAGGACAAAGATTCGCAAAAACAGAAATAACACCTAATGCGCCAAGTGACATAAAAGGTACTGTCTGGTCATCATTTCCTGAATAAATATCAAGATTATCGCCACAAAGTGAACGTGTCTTGGATACTGACGAAATATCACCATTGGCTTCTTTTGTAGCAACGATGTTCTCATGCTTACAAAGTTCTGCATAAGTTTCAGGTTTAATATTACAACCAGTTCTTGAAGGTACGTTATAAAGAATCATAGGTATATCAACAGCATCTGCTATAGCAAGAAAATGCTTGATAAGTCCTGTCTGTGATGTCTTGTTATAATATGGCGTAACACTTAAAATAGCATCTGCGCCGTAATGTTTTGCAAATTTTGATAGACTGATAGCAGTAGCGGTATCATTACTGCCTGCGCCGGCAATAACGGGTACTCTGCCGTTAACCTGCTTAGTTACAAACTCAAGTACCTGACAATGCTCTTTTTCAGACAAAGTTGCAGCTTCACCTGTAGTACCACAGGCAATAATTGCATCTGTACCGCCCTCGATCTGATACTCAATTATTTGCTTGAATGAATCATAGTTTACGCTTCCATCAGGATTCATAGGTGTAACAATCGCAACACCTGAGCCGGTAAAAATAGGATTTTTCATAAATTTACCTCCATTAAATAATTAATGCCAAGGTTAAAAATTAGTCGATATATCCTTCTGCACAGAGAAGTTCAGCAAGAAGAACAGCACCGCCTGCTGCACCTCTGAGTGTATTATGTGACATACAAACAAACTTATAATCGTACTGTGAATCCTCGCGGAGTCTACCAACAGAAACTGCCATACCTCCCTCGAGATTACGCTCGGACTTGATCTGAGGACGGTCAGGCTCTGTGAAATAATGCAGGAACTGTTTGGGAGCACTGGGAAGATCGAGTTCCTGAGCACGGCCCTTGAACTCATTCCAGATTTTGATTATTTCATCAACAGTAGGTTTGTTATCTTTATCCTTAAAGGACATAAATACTGCAGCTGTATGACCATTAGAAACAGGAACACGAAGACACTGAGCAGTAATAGCAATATCCTTTGTCATAACAATTTCATCGTTTTCGATCTTACCCCAAATCTTGAGAGGCTCAATCTCGGACTTTTCTTCTTCGCCGCCGATATAAGGAATAATGTTATCGATCATTTCGGGCCAACGCTCAAATGTTTTACCTGCACCTGAGATTGCCTGATATGTACAAGCAAGCACCTTGTCTACACCAAACTGCATAAGAGGATGAATTGCAGGTACGTAGCTCTGAAGTGAACAGTTAGACTTAACAGCGATAAAACCGCGCTTTGTACCAAGACGTTTACGCTGACTCTCGATGATCTTTGCGTGGTCAGCATTGATCTCGGGAACAATCATAGGAACATCGGGAGTAAGTCTGTGTGCAGAGTTATTAGAAATAATAGGACACTCTGCTTTAGCATAAGCCTCCTCTAATGCTCTGATTTCTTCTTTTTTCATATCTACTGCACAGAAGCAAAAATCAACTTCTGATGCAACTTCCTCAACATTGGAAGCATCTTTGATAACAAGGTCAGCCATATTAGCAGGAATAGGAGTATGCATTACCCATCTGGGCTCTACAACTTCTCTATATGTTTTACCCGCACTTCTTGAACTCGCAGCAAGGCAAACAACGTCAAACCAAGGGTGATTTTCAAGAAGTATTGCAAATCTCTGTCCTACCATTCCTGTGGCACCAATAATACCAACTCTATATTTTTTCATAAAAACCTCCTAAAAAACACAGAAATCAGTTGTGTTTTTATTAATTATATTATATTATTAAATATGTGATTAAATTCTAATAAACAGCATTTACCCACTATCTATATAATATAACACTAACGCATGGTATTGTCAATGAATATTGGCAATTCAGTACATTAAATCTTTGTAATTATATCGAAAGGATTTTGTAATGAAAAAAAGTGATTTCTACTATGATCTCCCTGAAGAATTGATAGCTCAGACACCTCTGACTGAGAGAGATTCTTCAAGAATGCTTATACTAAATAAAATAGACGGAACAGTTAATCATTCTAATTTTTATAACCTAATTGATTACCTGAATGAAGGCGACTTGCTTGTAATGAATAATTCCAGGGTTATTCCTGCGAGAATCTTTGGAACAAGAAAAGATACAGGCGCTCTTGTGGAATTTTTACTTCTCAAGCAAATTGAAAACAATAAATGGGAAACACTTGTAAAACCCGGAAAAAAAGCACGTCCCGGTCACGAATTTAATTTCTCGGATATTATGAGCGGAAAAATTCTTGATATCGGAGAAGAAGGTATAAGAATTATTGAGTTTTCTTGTGAAGAAAATATTTATACAGCCCTTGATAAAATCGGTCAGATGCCTCTTCCCCCTTATATTAAAGAAACACTTAAAGATAATGAAAGATATCAGACTGTATACAGTGATCCTATAGGTTCTGCTGCTGCTCCTACTGCAGGTTTACATTTCACGGAAGAATTACTAGATAAAATCAGAGCCAAGGGCGTTAATACCGCTTATGTTACACTTCACGTGGGACTCGGTACTTTCAGACCTGTTAAAGAAGATGAAATTACAGATCATATTATGCATAGCGAACACTATGTTCTGCCTGAGGAAACCGTAAATCTCATTAAAAAGACAAAGGAAAACGGCGGACGAGTTATTGCTGTAGGTACTACAACTACCCGTACACTTGAAAGTGTTGCAAAAGATAAAGGTGAACTTATCCCATGCGAAGGATCTACTGATATTTTTATATATCCTCCATATGAATTTAAGGTGCTGGACGGACTTATTACAAACTTCCATTTACCGGAAAGTACTCTTGTAATGCTTGTCAGCGCTTTTGCAGGATATGAAAATACAATGAATGCTTATAATGAAGCTGTTAAGGAGAAATACAGATTCTTTTCTTTCGGTGATTCGATGCTTATACTTTAAGGAGATATTATGTTTAAGATTATTAAAAAAGAGGGTGCATCAAGACTTGGTGAATTCACAACTCCTCACGGAGTAGTCAAAACACCTTGTTTTATGAACGTTGCAACTGCAGGCGCGATTAAAGGCGGTTTATCTGCTTTTGACCTCAAAGAACTTGGATGTCAGGTGCAACTTTGTAACACTTACCACCTACACGTTCGTCCGGGTGATGAGGTTGTCAGAGATATGGGTGGACTGAGAAAGTTTACAAAGTTTGACGGCCCGATACTTACAGACAGCGGTGGATTTCAGGTTTTTTCTCTCGCAAAACTTCGTAATATTAAAGAAGAAGGCGTAACTTTCTCAAGTCATATTGACGGCAGAAAAATATTTATGGGACCTGAGGAAAGCATGCAAATTCAAGCTAATCTCGGTTCTACAATTGCTATGGCATTCGACGAATGTGTTGAAAATCCCGCTACTTATGAATATGCAAAAATGTCATCTATGCGTACTGTCAGATGGCTTGAAAGATGTAAGGCTGAACAAGAGAGAATTAAGTCTATTGGATTCGGCACAAATCCTGAACAGTTACTTTTTGGTATAAATCAGGGTGCAACATTTAAAGATCTTCGTATCGAAAATATGAAGATGATTAGTGAGTTAGACTTACCGGGTTATGCGATCGGCGGACTTGCTGTAGGTGAGCCTGCTGAAGTAATGTATGAAATAATTGAAGCAGTTGAGCCCTATATGCCTAAGGACAGGCCTCGATATCTGATGGGTGTAGGAACACCTGTTAATATTTTAGAGGGTGTACGCCGAGGTGTTGATTTGTTTGACTGTGTTATGCCAAGCAGAAACGCCCGCCACGGACATCTGTTTACAAGCAAAGGCATTATAAATATCTCTAACGCTAAATACGAACGCGATGACTCCCCTATCGACTCAGAATGTGATTGTCCTGCTTGTCGAAATTTCTCAAGAGCATATTTAAGACACCTTCAAAAGGCTCAGGAGGCACTCGGACTTCGACTTGCTGTTATGCACAATCTTCGCTTCTATAACAAGCTTATGGAAGACATCAGACAAGCATTATCAGAAGACCGTTACGAAGAGTTTTATAAAGAAAAAGTTGAGATATATGGTAAACGTATTTAATTAATTAATATTTAACTTGATTTGTTAAGATTTTACTGTTATAATCAATTTATTGTTTACGAAAGGAACGAATATACAATGATTAACACTATTGCAAACATTTTAAACCCTATTGCATTATACGCAACTGCTCCTGCAACAACTCCTACTGAGACACCTGCAGGTGGTTGTGGAGGTTCTTCCACCATCCTTATATTCTATGTTTTAATTTTTGCCGCTCTTTATTTCTTTATGATCAGACCTAACTCTAAGAAGAAAAAGCAAGAGGAAGAACTCAAAAAGAATATCAACGTTGGCGATGACATTACAACAATCGGTGGTATCTGTGGTAAGGTTGTAGCTGTTCGTGATGAAGAGGAAGAAATCATTATCGAGACCGGCTCCGACAGAGTTAAACTCAGATTCAAAAAATGGTGTATCTACTCCAACAATACAGCAATCGCTGCTCAGGAAGAAGCTAAGAAACGTGAGGCTGAGGAAAAAGCAAAGGCTAAGGCTGAAAGAAAAGCAGCAAAAGAAAAAGCTAAATCAGATCAGTAATTCAGTAATAAAAAATAACTCCCTTGAATATAATTCGATAGATTATATTCAGGGGATTTTTTTATGAAAGCTATAAAAACAACTATTGCTCAATCGGGTGTATCGCTGTATATAAAAGCACTTATATTCGGTACAATTACAGGATGTTTATCTATATTACTGCTAATGTGTATTTTATCCCTATTACTGCTAATTACAGGTGTTCTTCCCTACGATTATCTTGTGTGGATAAGTCTTTTTATTAGTTCAATAGGTGTATTTATAAGCGGATATGTTTCAGCTTCAATAACAAAAGAAAAAGGTCTGTTTATAGGTTCTTTGAGTGGATTGATTATCTTTATTATAGTGTTTTTTTCAGGGATGTTTATCTCTACAGAAACAATATCATTTGTAACAATAATAAGGTTAGTTGTTTATATGTTAATCGGTGCACTCGGAGGAGTTAAAGCGGTAAATAAGAAAGATAAACTACATATTAAATAATAAAATTAAGATCCCCTATGGTATATGTATAAAACTACCATAGGGGTATTCTTTTTAATATATCATTTAATTGGAATAAGCTTAAGTTTATAAAGCAAAAACATAATAGCCGGAATCAATATAAGTTGTAATACTATACCCGGAACGGCATTAAGAAAAGAACTGCTGATAAAAGCAGTAAAGGTAAATCCATCTGAGCCAAGGCCTAAAAGGAAACACATAACCACTCCCCAGACAATTCGGCCCGAGAGCATAGAAATAATAAGACTGACGTATACAGAAATGATGCCTTTTTGTTTTATCAGAGAATAAATAACACCGATAACAAGACCATAAACTGACAATTCAAAAGACATAGCAACTGCTGACGGATACATAACGGGCATTGAAAACAACAGCGATCTCATTATTGGTAAGATAAAACCTACAGATGCTCCATACTGCCATCCACAGATAAGTCCGCATAAAAGTACAGGTAAATGCATAGGTAAAAGCATATTACCGATTTGTTTAATCTGTCCTGTAAAAAACGGGAGAATTAGTCCGATTGCAATAAACAGAGCGGAAATAATCAGCCTGAGCATATGATTATTTTCTTTTGTCATATATCCTCCAATGATAATAATTTTACTAGTTTTTTTATATCGTCGGGAAGCTCAGAAGTAACGTTTAGAGATTCGCCAGTGATAGGATGAACAAATGAAACAGATTCACAGTGTAGTGCCTGACGGGAAATCAAATCTCTTTTACCACCGTATAAATCGTCGCCGAAAAGAGGGTGTCCTAAATGCGACATATGACATCTTATCTGATGTGTTCTGCCTGTTTCGAGCAATAAATCTAAAACAGTAGCGTTATTAAGAAAATTAACACTTTTATAGTGAGTTACTGCTTTTTGTCCGTCAACACTAACAGTTCTGACAATTTTACTATTTTGAGCCAAAGAAATCGGTAAATCTACTGTACCTGATTCGTCGGTATATCCGTGGCATACTGCTGTATAATGTTTAATAATATTTGTTGACTGCATTAATGAAGCGATATGTCTGTTACGGGCTATAATAACAATTCCTGAGGTATCAGCGTCAAGTCTGTTGACTGCTCTGAAAGTAAAACTATCATCCTTATATCTGTATGCGATTATATTTGCAAGGGTATCTTGCTGATGTTTTTTGACAGGATGAACGGGCATCCCAGCAGGTTTGTTTACTATAAGAAGATATCGATCTTCAAAAAGTATATCGAGATTTCCCTCAACAGGATAAATCGCCGTTTCTTCATCGGGTAAGGTTATTGTTACTATATCGCCTTTATGTAATATATCAATTGTTCTGAGAAGCCTTCCGTTTACTGTAAGTCCACCGTCAGTTCTCTTTAACACTGAGAGTGTTCTTGATGAAAGTTTGCATACAGACCTTAAATACCGACTTGCTTTTACCCCGTTATAAGTATCTGTTACAGTAAAAGTTAGAGATTCAGACATAATCATTCACCAGAAGTAAAGTAGCAATAACTAAAATAAATTCTATAACTAAAATCAAAGGTATTCCGATCATAAACTTAGGATGCTTGGTTTTGTGTCGAATAAATAGCATCGTTATATAAACAGATAACCCTGCACCTACTATCGAAAAAAGAAAAAGCGTCTTTTCCGAAACACGTCTTTTTGAGTGTTTCGAAGCAGACTTATCATAAACGGTAAGTATAATACCGAATATATTCACGGTTAAAAGGTATATAAGTAGTAATTTTATGTACCACTCCATAAATAACCTCCGGAAGTGATAATTTGAAAAAAAGAATCAGTGTATCAGTACTTATAGCAATTATTTTATTAATTGTATCAATATGCGTATCTTCAATAACTTCTGAAAAAGATAGCGTAAAAACGTTTAGCAGTAAGCCGACAAGCGAAAATATAACTGATGCTGAGGATGAAATGCGAGGACTGTGGGTATCATTCATATCACTTGATATGAGTAACACGAACAGAAGTTTCGAGACTTTTCAGGAGAAATTCCAAAAGATAATTAATGAAGCCAAAAATATGAAATGCAATACTTTGATTGTTCAGGTCAGACCTATGTGTGATGCGCTGTATTATTCGGATATTTTCCCGCACTCACATATACTGTCGGGTGTTCAGGGGAAAGATCCAGGATACGATGCGCTCGAATATATGTGTAAGGTGTGTCATGAGAATGACTTGTCAATTCACGCGTGGATAAATCCTTACAGAGTAAAATCAGTAAATATTCCCGAGAAACTCTCAAACACAAACCCATACTTAAAAAATAAAAAAATAGGAGCTTCGTTTGAATCAGGAATATATCTGAACCCTGCAAATAAGACTGCAAGAACCTTAGTAACTGAGGGAGTCAAAGAGATAATCGAGAATTACGATGTTGACGGAATACAATTTGACGATTACTTCTACCCTGCCGACTGTGGAGATTTTGATACACAAGACTATAATATTTATCTAAAATCAATACAAAACATAACAAAGGCTATGACTCTTGACGAGTGGCGTATAAATAACGTTAATTTGTTGATTACCAATGTATACAAGACTATAAAAGATTATAACCGTGACATACAATTTGGAATTGCTCCGCAGGGAAATATAGATAACGATTACTCAATGGGTGCGGATATATACAGTTGGAGTGAAGTTTACGGATACGTTGACTATATTTGTCCTCAAATGTATTATTCTGTAGATAATCCCGGATATGAATTTGAAAAAAGTCTGCAAGAATGGTCTGAAATCAAATATAGAGAGAATATAAAAGTCTATGTCGGACTCGGAGCATATAAAGCAGGAAGCGACGCAGACTCAGGCACTTGGCTTGAAAAAGATGATATACTTGCTACAGAGTTAATACTGCTTAGAAGATATAATTTTGACGGATATATGCTGTATGACTACAGTGCATTAGTGTCAGATGTTGCTGCAAAAGAACTTGAAAATTTCAAATCAATTATCTAAAAGTTCACCAATACATTTATCGCCTGATACAGCTGTAATTTTCACAGAAATACAATTACCGAATAAATCAGTTCGGTCGGTATCTACGACAATAGGTGTATAGTTTTCTGTATAACCCTCTGCCATACCGTTTTTGTCAAAACGTTCAAATAAAACCGAGCAAGTCTTCCCTACTTGAGATGATAGAAATTCTTGTCTGCAAGATTCGCACTCATCAGTCATAATTTTTGCTCGGCGCTCTTTCTCAGATTTTTGAAGTTGGTTTGGCATTCTATCCGCTACCGTACCGCTTCGACGAGAATATGGAAAAACGTGGACTTTTGCAAAATTGATATCAGATACGAAAGAAAGCGACGAATTAAACTCCTCCTCGGTCTCTCCCGGGAAACCTACCATAACATCTGTTGTAATGCTGCAATTTACGAAATATTTGCGTAATCTTTGTACGATTACCTTATATTCATCGCTTGTATATCTGCGATTCATTCTTTGAAGCGTATCATTGCATCCGCTTTGAAGGGATAAATGGAATTGTGGACATAATTTTTTACATTTTGACATACGGATAACTAAATCTTCGTCAAGAAGTTCGGGTTCAAGAGAGCCGAGTCTGATACGCTCAACGCCATCTGTATTTTCTACACATTCGATGGCATCACATAGATTGAGTCCTAAATCTATGCCATAATTAGACAGATTGATACCAACAAGAACGATTTCTTTGTAACCGTTATGTGCGAGGATATTAACTTCGTTTTGCAAATATTCTAGAGTTTTTGAGCGTATTCTGCCTCTTGCATATGGAATAATGCAGTATGAACAAAATCGGTCACAGCCGTCCTCTATTTTGAGAAATGCTCGTGTTCGCTCGCTGAAATCAGAAACGATCGCAGATTCAAAACACTCGTTTTTTCTATCATGCTCTTCAATATCAATAATAGTTTTTCTCTCTGTAATGAACTTGCTGATATACTGTGGAATAGCGCTTCGTTTAGTGTTGCCGGTAACTATATCACAATCTGTAAAATTTTCATATTTCCGCGGAAATGCCTGAGACATACATCCACAAAGCAGGATGATTGAATCAGGCTTTTCTCGTCTTAATTTATGTAGAAGTTTACGGCATTTTGAATCGCTGACAGCGGTTACGGAACAGGAATTAACAATAAAAATCTCTGAATCTGAGTTTTTTTCTGTATATTCGTGGCCGTCATCACACATAATCTGTCGGATATACTCTGATTCGTACTGATTAACTTTACATCCGAAAGAAAAAATCTTAAATTTCAAAATGCCTCACCTCCAATATTTAAAAATCGCCAAATAATGATATTTGAGAACTTTCAGGCAAGCCCTCTAATGAGCCAATCTCTCTGAGAGATTCAATAACAGCTTTTGTTACTTTGGTCTTTTGTTGCATTTCCTCAACGGAGAAATACTCGCCCTGATGTCCACACTCTGCTAGAGATATTGCAGCAGACTCGCCGATACCAGGAATAGACAGAAAAGGTAATCTTAGTTTTCCGTCTTCTACAAGGAAACGTTTTGAATCTGACTTATAAATATCAACAGGTAAAAGTTCGATTCCTCGTGCAAGCATTTCGTTAATAATCTGAAGTGTAGCATACTCGGTCTTTTCCTTTGCAGTTGCCTCAAAGCCTTTCTGGGTAATATATTTCATTTTATTGACTATTGCTTGTTTACCTTTTAGTGCTGTCATACCGTCAAAATCTTCGCCGTTTACAGTAAAGAAAGCGGCATAGTATTCCAGAGGTTTGTGTACTTTGTACCAACCAAGTCGAAGAGTTGCAATCATATATGCTGCTGCGTGGGCTTTGGGGAACATATACTTAATCTTCATACAAGAATCTATATACCACTGGGGTACATTGTGATCTTTCATTGCTTGAATATGCTCCTCAGTAAGCAATTTGGTAGCCTTACCCTTACGGACAATCTCCATAATCTTGAAAGCCATAGACGGGTCAAGCCCTTTATGCATAAGATAAGTCATAATTGAATCTCGAGTACCGATAACCTCAGAAATGGTACATACACCATCCTTGATAAGGTCAGCTGCGTTGCCGATCCATACATCAGTACCATGAGAAAGCCCTGAAATTTGCAGTAAATCAGAAAAAGTTTTAGGTTGAGCTTCAACGAGCATTTGTCTTACAAATGAAGTTCCAACCTCAGGTAAAGAAAATGTTCCTGTAACGGAATCTATATCTTCGGGTGTAACACCTAAGGCATCGGTAGATGTAAACAACGACATAACCTCTGGGTCACTCATAGATACATCCATAACAGGGATACCGGTAAACTCCTCAAGATAATGATATATTGTCGGAACTTTATGTCCGAGTTCATCGAGCTTACAGATATTATCGTGAATTGAATGGAAATCAAAGTGGGTTGTGATATTATCCGACTCAGTATCGTCAGCGGGATGTTGAACAGGACAGAAATCATAAATCTCCATACCCTTAGGCACAACAACCATTCCGCCCGGATGCTGTCCGCTGGTACGTTTAACACCTGTAAAACCTGCAGCAAGACGTTCTTCCTCGGCTTTTCCAAGGTTAAGTCCCCTATCCTGCTCATATTTCTTAACAAAACCAAAGGCGGTTTTATCCTTTAGCGTCGAAATTGTACCTGCTTTGAAAACATTATCTTTGCCGAAGAGTTCCTCGGTATATCGATGGGAACTTGACTGAAATTCATCGCTGAAGTTAAGGTCGATATCTGGAACTTTATCGCCTTTGAAACCAAGGAAGGTTTCAAAGGGAATTTCGTGACCGTCACGACGAAGTTCTCTTCCACATACGGGACAATTTTTGGAAGGAAGGTCGAATCCTGAACCGTAACTTCCGTCTGTGATAAACTCAGAATACTTACAATCGGGACAGATATAATGTGGTGCAAGGGGGTTAACTTCGGATATACCTGAAATTGTTGCAACGAAGGACGAGCCTACGCTTCCTCGTGAGCCAACAAGATAACCATGTGCCTCGGAATTAGCAACAAGTTTCTGTGCGGTCATATAAAGTACGGAATAGCCGTAGGTTGTTATAGCACCCAGTTCTTTATCGAGTCTTGCCTTAACAATCTCGGGCAAAGGATCACCGTATAATTCCTTTGCTCTTCTCCAAACGATTTCCATAAGTTGTTCTTCTGCTCCGTCGATAAATGGAGGGAAGTTTTCCTTTGGAATGGGTCTGAATTTTTCAATCATATCTGATATAAGATTCGTGTTCTCAACAACTACTTCGTACGCCTTTTCTTCGCCTAAATATGAAAATTCATCGAGCATTTCGGCAGTTGTTCTGAAGTAAAGGGGTGCCTGATTATCATAATCAGAGTAACCCTGACCTGCCTGAAGAATCTTTCTATACTCTGCATCATGCGGATCAAGGAAATGCACGTCACATGTGGCTACTACGGGAATATCCAACTTTGCGCCCAAAGAGATAATCTTTCTGTTAATGTTTCTGATATCCTCATATGATGAAACTAAACCTTTATTGATCATAAAGGAGTCGTTTCCCTCGGGTTGAATCTCGAGATAATCATAGTAGGATGCTATTTCTATAATCTCAGATTCCTGCTTTTTCTCAAAAATCGCTCTGAAAAGTTCACCCGCTTCACAAGCAGATCCGATAATGATTCCTTCCCTATGTTTGTCTAAGACAGAACGGAGAATCCTCGGTCTCTTGTAAAAAGTATCAAGGTGAGAATAAGAAATTAACTTGTAAAGATTTTTAAGGCCAACTTTATTTTTAGCAAGAATTATCTGATGATATGAGGGTAATTCTTTATATTTACCCGCATAAATTCCTGTGTTGATATTACCTGTGGAAAAAATCTTATAGTCAGATTCAAGTCTACTTGTAAGTTGCAAGAGAATGTGAGAAAGAATTTCTGAATCATCAGTTGCGCGATGATGATTAAACTCAGGAAGTCGCAGGAATCTAGCTACTGTATCAAGCTTATAATCTTCAATTCCTGATAAAAGTACTCTTGATAATGATAGAGTATCGAGTGATGTATTATTAAACTCAATACCAATTCGTGAACAAGCGGCCTTGATAAATGAAATATCAAAATCGGCATTATGTGCAACTAAAACTCTGTCACCGCAGAACTTAAGGAACTCGGTTACTGCTTGAGTTTCATCAGGGGCACCTTGGAGCATTGAATCATCTATACCGGTAAGGCTAATAATTTTTTCAGATAATGGCTCCTTGGGATCAACGAAGGTTGAGAATCTATCTATAACTTTGCCTTCAGAAATAAGTACAGCGCCAATTTCTATAATCTTATTCTTTTTAGATGAAAGGCCTGTAGTTTCTAAGTCAAAACATACAAACTCACCGCTAAATGGTACATCTGCTGAACCTTTGACTACATTTACAACGTCATTGACAAAATATGCCTCTGTGCCGTAAATAACCTTGAAATCAACATCCTGTAAAGACTCACAAGCATTCATAGCGTCGGGAAATGCCTGAGCAACACCGTGGTCGGTAATAGCAATTGCAGAATGTCCCCAGGAAACGGCACGTTTGATAAGTTCGCTTGCAGGAGTAATTGCATCCAAGGATGACATATTTGTATGTACGTGAAGTTCAACTCTCTTTTTAGGAGCATTATCGCAAACCTTGAACTTCTCAGCAGTCATAATTGACCTGCAATTGATTACGTAGGACTTCAGATAAGCGTCATATTCATAGTCACCGCGTACAACAATTGTTTTACCCTTGGAGAGAGACTCTAAAGGTTTACATTCATTAATAGGCGCAAAAACTTTAACAAGTGCAGATCCGGTATAGTCGGTAATATAAATAGTTATGATATTTTTATCACCTGACTTAGTTACTTTAGTCTCCATACTGAAGATGTCGCCCCATATAGTAACCTTGCCTGCATCTATAGACAATGAATTGATAGATGTTGTTTTTGCTTTGAAAATTTTACCCCACAAAGGACGTTCAGAGCCGGGATAAATTGAGGGAAATAAGGTTTTATCCTTTCTGATTTCGATTTCTTTTGATGGAGCGTCAGGATTTTGCCTTAATACTTCAGACTCTGCAAACGCCTCAAGTTGTTGTCTGTGGATAGTTTCCTCGTAATGTTTAATATTCTCGATATAAGCGTCATCTTCTGTAGAAATTTCAGTAAGACCTGTGTATTCAATCTCATAGCGTTTGCCAAATTCATCGAATATCACGTTTGAAAGTTCTCTATCAAAACCTAAAGTGGATAATGCGGCTTTTCCGCCGTGGAAAAGTTCAACATAAATGGTATTATCATTAACCTCTATAACACTGTCTGAAACAGTACCGTTAAGGGCAGGAATTCGTCTTTTAAGTTCTTTAAGGACATTTTGATAATACTCAGCCTTAAACTCTAAATCAGCGTATACAGGCAAAATATTAGCCTTTTTCAGATTAAGACTTGAGGAGCGTATTATTTTTTCTGCTTCAAACAGAACCTCTCTGTCTATAACGTCACTAAAGCGTACAGTAACTATAACTGTACGCTTTTCTTTATCAATATTTACTTTTTCAACTATTCCATTTTTTATATCTTCGGAAATAAGCGAGGTATCATCAATATACTTTCCGAAAACATCAACTAATCTATTATTCATTCGTTCCTCTTTATATAAATTTTTCTTAATTGATTTTTTCTATTTCTTCCAATAATGCATCAAGAATTTTATCTTCGGGGACTTTGTATAAAATTTCTCCTTTTCTGAAAATAAGACCGCAACCGTCACCGCCTGCTACACCGATATCGGCTTCTTTGGCTTCTCCGGGGCCGTTTACTGCACATCCCATAATTGCAACAGTAATATCTTTATTTACAGTAGATAATTTTTCCTGAACTTCATTTGCAAGTTTAATTAAATCTATTTTTGTTCTTCCGCAAGTGGGACATGATACAAAATGAATACCACCCGTGCGAACACCTATGGCTTTGAGCAGTTCTTTACCTGCTACAACTTCACGTACAGGATCTGCGGTCAAAGAAATTCTGATTGTATCGCCTATTCCTTGTAATAATAAAGCACCAAGTCCTGCGCTTGATTTGATTATACCGCTATATTCTGTACCTGCTTCTGTAACACCTATATGTAAAGGATAATCACATCTTTTATGAGCAAGTTCGTATGCCTTTACAGTAGTAGAAACAGTAGATGATTTCATAGATAATACGATATCGGAGAAGTCAAATT
Organism: Ruminococcus sp.; assembly: GCA_045603105.1. Taxonomy (GTDB): domain Bacteria; phylum Bacillota; class Clostridia; order Oscillospirales; family Acutalibacteraceae; genus Ruminococcoides. The sequence continues at coordinate 224,838 of JAZULM010000034.1, read as the reverse complement.
TTTCGAGTAATGAAGCGTGATATAATGCACTGTCACAAAGAGCTTCGGCGGTAGGGTGTCCGTACTTTGCAAGAATAGTTTTCTCTAACGAGCCTGAGTTCACACCGATTCTGATGGGAATTGAACGTGACCTGCATGCATCGGCTACGGCCTTTACCCTATCGTCGCTACCTATGTTACCGGGGTTGATTCGTATTTTATCTACACCTGCAGATACACACTCTAAAGCAAGTTTATAGTCAAAATGAATATCGGCAACTATAGGAACGTTGACTGCTTCTTTTAATGCAGAAATCAAACGAACAGCCTCTTTGTCGGGAACTGCAGCACGAATTATATCGCAACCCGCTGCTTCAAGTCTTTTAGCCTGAAGAACGCTACCTTCGATATCATGAGCAGGCACATTAAGCATTGACTGGACAGAGACGGGTGCACCCGCGCCGATTTCTACATTTCCTGCTTTTACTCTGATTTTCGACATATTAACCTCACACAAATAACATCCAGATATCCTTGACTGAAATAATTAAAATGAAAACAAGTAAGATACCAAGTCCTACAGCGTTGACGATAGCCTCAACCTTTCTTGGAACGGGTTTTCTGAATATACCCTCAATAAGAAGTAATAAGAATCTTCCACCGTCAAGTGCAGGGAAAGGTAACATATTGACCACACCAAGATTAACGGAAATAATCATCATTACATATACAATGTTAAGAACTGCGTCACCAAAACCTGTTTTAAGTCCCTGCTGTGCCATCTCTACTGTAGCGGATGCAGCACCTATGGGACCTGAAACGTCAGAAAAACCGAACTCACCCTTAACAAGAGATATAAGTGAATCTACCACCATACGTACTACCGAAACTGTCTGACTACCTGTGTTCTTCATTAAAGAAGCAAAAGTATTCTTTTCTGCAACGGTATAAAAATCAATTGACATTCGGGGAGTTGAATCGTCCTCTGTTGTATAAGTCAAAAAGTCAACATTTTTAAGAGTGACTTCTTCCCCGTTTCTTTCTACAACGATGTCGGTACGAAATCTTTGTCTTGTATCCCTTATTTCTATTTCAGGTAACACGGCTACTTCTTCAGGAAAATATGCAAACAATGCCTCTATACCATCAGCAAGTGAGGAATTGGCATCCTGCTTTGATTTGGCTGAATTAATAATCTTTGTATATTCGCAAAGAGTTACGTAAACATCTTCATACTGATCATCAGTAAAAGACTCGAAGTTGCCATTTTGATATTGACCGAAGTATATATCGTATAAAGCGTTGCAACAATCTTGTTTATAGACTTGTAACGAGGTACCGTCTATATCACGAACCTTAATCTTTGCTAGTGAATATGACAGATCAACTGAATTATTAACCTTATATCCATCAACAGATAAAATCTTATCGCCTTCCTGCAAATCGCAGTTAGCAGAGTAGGATTGAGGGATAAACTCATCGACTGTAGTAGTAGCAAAATATTCATTTGGAAGCAAAAGTACAAGCATAAGTATAAGTCCGAAAACAATGTTCATTACCGCTCCGGCAACAATAATAAGCATACGCTTGAAAATTTTTGCATTATTAAAGGCTCGGGGATTTTCACTATCCTCGTCCTCACCCTCCATAGCACAGAAACCTCCAATAGGTAAAATTCTGAGGGAGTATGTTGTCTCGCCTTTTTTGAACGAAAATAGTTTTGGTCCCATTCCTAAAGAAAACTCATTTACTTTCACTCCTGAAAGTTTTGCGGTTAGAAAATGTCCGCCTTCGTGAAAGAAAATAATAAGTTCAAAAAGTAATACACCTATTAAAATAAGACCAAAGGTTGTAAGTATATTGACAACAGATGCCAAATTAAATCATCTCCGAATTTATTGTATGCAGGACATTACATAATCTCTGGCAACTCGGTCAGCATTAAGGACGTCCTCAAGACAAGTTATGGGTGTTGACTTAATATTATCAACTGCGCCGGTTACAAGTTCACCGATTCTGAGGAAAGATATTTTGCCTTGCCTGAACAGAAGGTTTGCGACCTCGTTAGCGCCATTTGCAATTGCAGGTGAAGTGCCACCTTTATCAAGGGCTTTCTTGCAAGCGGTAAGACATTCAAATGTATCGTAATCGGGCTCTGAGAATGTAAGTGTGCCAATTTTTGTCAAATCAAGTTCATTTACAGGAGAAGGAATTCTCTCAGGGTACGTCAACGCATACTGTATCGGAATTCGCATATCAGGTTCTCCAAGTTGTGCAAGAACAGAATTATCCGTAAATTCAATCAGAGAATGGATGATACTCTGAAGATGAACAACAACATCGATGTATTTAGGCATTACGTCAAACAGCCATCTTGCCTCAATAATCTCAAGACCTTTGTTCATCATACTGGCAGAGTCTACTGTAATCTTTGCACCCATACTCCAGTTAGGATGAGCCAAAGCCTCAGCAACTGTGACGTTCGTTAATTCTTCTCTCTTTTTACCAAAGAAAGGTCCGCCTGATGCAGTAAGAATAAGTTTCTTGAGAAATTTGCTGTCAGGACAAGCCTGCAGACATTGAAATATTGCACTATGCTCACTATCAACAGGTAACAGAGAAACACCATACTCTTTGACAGTGTTAATAACAAGTTCTCCGCCTGCAACAAGAGTTTCTTTATTAGCAAGGGCGATATTATTACCTGCTTTACAAGCGGCGAGTGTAGGTTCAAGACCAACCATACCAACTAAGGAATTAAGAACCGTATCGGCTTTGCTTATGGATGCTGCCTCGATAAGTCCCTCCATACCCGAAAGTACTTTTGTATCTGTATCAGTAATACGGAGTTTCAAATCAGACGCTGCTGATTCATCATACATTACAGCGAGTTCGGGTTTGAACTTTCTGATTTGTTCTTCCATCAAAACAGAGTTGCTATGAGCGGTTAACGCAAATACTTTCATATTGCATTTCTCGGCAACCTGTAGAGTCTGAGTTCCGATGGAACCTGTAGAGCCAAGAATAACTAAAGATTCAGTCACAATACCACACCTTTATTATTTACTAAAATAGCAATATTCTTACGCTAATAGAAGTCCCCAGTTTTCAGAAATCAAATAAACAAAGGGAGCGCAGAAAATAACAGAGTCAAATCTGTCTAACAGTCCGCCGTGACCGGGCATTATAGAGCCATAATCTTTAATACCGCATTCGCGTTTAATAACAGAGAAAACAAGATCACCGATAACGGATACAACAGAACAATAAAAACCGATTACAAGTAATGCTAAATAGTTTACAGTAATATCTTTATATACAAGAAAGTGAAATACAAGACCTGCTATCATAATTCCGACAACTGAGCCGATTACACCGCCCAGTGCACCTTCTACTGTTTTATTGGGACTTATATTGGGACAAAGTTTACGCTTACCCATGAAACTACCGACAAAATAAGCAGCACTATCTGCACACCAGGGAGATACAACAGCCATAACAAGATAAAAACTATTATGTCCGCCGCTGCAAAGTATAAGTCTTGAAATACAGGACATACACATTGATATTATCATTACGCCCGAAAATGAAAATGTGATATCACCGAGGGTGATATTCGGACGTAAGAAAATAAGAAATGAAAACATTACTAATGCGAAGAGAAAAATCGGTAACGTCCAAAAATTAGTACATGCAACAAGAGGCATTCCAAGAGAGAAAACAATAGTAGTAATGGAAATTGCTTTGTTTTTCTGTAAACTTTTTGCAGTAAGATATTCCATACAGAGTAATGCATTAACAAGTGCCATTGCTATTGCAAAGATAATCGGGAACATTTCACCAAATATCATAAGTGCAACAACAAGTATAATACCGATTACTGCAGTAATTATTCGAGTTTTCATACAGACCCCCTGTAGCGTCTAGCGAGTAATATCAGACACCGCCAAATCTGCGGTTGCGTCTTGAGAATTCTTTGATAGCAAAGTCTAAATCATCAGTGGTAAAATCAGGCCAGAGTATATCAAGAATAACAAACTCTGTATATGCAGCCTGCCAAAGCATAAAATTAGAGATCCTGTACTCACCACTTGGACGTATGATTAAATCAGGATCGGGCTGACCGGATGTATACAATGAAGAGGAAATCATTTGTTCATCAATATCACTTACAGATACCTCTCCGTCGAGTGCTTTTTGAACAATTGATTTTGTAGCCATAACAATCTCATCTCGGCTACCATAGTTCATTGCAATATTTAAAACCATACCGGTACGATCAGCTGACTCTGATTCTGTCCTTTTGATCAGTTCTTGAAGTTCAGGTGAAAAAGCAGCAGTATCGCCTATAAACTTTACAACTATACTGTCGTCTTTAAAATCAGTTAGTGCTTCTTCAAGATATTGCTTGAAAAGTGTCATCAAAGCATTAACTTCATCGTTCGGACGTTTCCAATTTTCAGTTGAAAATGCATAAACGGTAAGATATTTAATTCCAATGTCGCTGCAATATCGGGTTATTTTACGAAAATTCTGAGCGCCTGCAGTATGTCCTGCGCTTCTTGGAAGTCCGCGTTTTTTAGCCCAGCGACCGTTACCGTCCATAATTATGCCTATATGTTCAGGAAGGACGATAGAATCGTCCTTCCCCTTATGTTTACTACGCCGTGAAAATATAAACGACATAATATCAGATCTCCATTATTTCTTTCTGTTTCTTCTGAGAAAGTTCATCTGCAAGTTTAGTGAACTTGTCTGTAATTTTCTGAATCTTTTCCTGTCCTACCTCGAGGTCATCTTCTGTAATCTCTGAATCTTTTTTCATCTTCTTGAGTTTTTCGATAGCATCTCTACGCTCGTTACGAATCTGAACCTTGCATTCTTCGGCGAGTTTTGCTATATCCTTACCGATTTCCTTACGCTTATCTTCAGTCAAAGGAGGGAAAATCAGACGAATGCATTTGCCGTCGTTCTGAGGATTGATACCGATATCGGAAGTCTGAATTGCTTTTTCAATACCACGAAGTACAGATGCATCCCAGGGCTGAATTGTAAGAGTTCTTGCTTCAGTAACAGAAACAGCGGCCAACTGCTGAATGGGTGTAGGTGTACCATAGTAGTCTACCATAACCTTATCAAGAACACCGGGGTTTGCTCTACCTGCTCTTACTCTTGCGTATTCGCTTTCAAGGTGGTCAATACGTCTTTGCATAGTTTCTTCGGTTTTTTTAATAACGTTATTCATAATTTCCTCCTGGGTAGTTAGATTAATTAACAAGTGTACCTATATTTTCGCCACAAACAGCATCGTAAATATTCATCGGTCTGTCTATGCTGAAAACAAGGATGGGGATATCGTTTTCACGGCATATTGTAGCTGCAGTGCCATCCATAACTTTAAGCTGTCTTTCAACAACTTCGCTTAATGTAAGATTATCATATTTAACAGCATCAGGGTTAACTTTGGGATCGCTATCATATACACCGTCAACCATTGTAGCCTTCATAATAATATCAGCTTCGATTTCTGCGGCGCGGAGCGATGCGGCTGAGTCGGTTGAGAAGAAAGGATTACCAGTACCACATCCGAAAACAACAACTCTGCCCTTTTCAAGATGACGTACTGCTTTTCCGCGGATATAGGGCTCTGCAATCTCACGCATAGAAATCGCGGTCTGGACACGGGTATCAACACCGAGCTGCTCGAGAGCATCACATACACCAAGTGCGTTGATGGCTGTTGCAAGCATACCCATATGATCTGCTCTTGTACGATCCATACTACCACTTGATCTGCCTCTCCAGAAGTTTCCGCCACCAACAACGATGGCTACCTGAACACCGATGTCGACACATTTTTTGATTGGTTCGCAGATTTTAAGAACAGTATCAAAATCAATACCGTTTTTCTGTTGGCCTGCAAGTGATTCTCCGGATAATTTAAGCAAAATTCGTTTGTATTTAGGTTCCATAAAGAACACCCCCAAAATGCTATATATAGTTATTATAATAATACAACATAAGAGTTAATTTGTAAAGAAAATATATCTATATTTTTAAGTTTTTAGAAAAGTATTTTTACAGTAAAAAAACAGCGCCTGTAATAACAGACGCTGTCGTAAAAATTTATATTACTGAACCATTGCAGCAACTTCAGCAGCAAAGTCATCCTGACGCTTCTCAATGCCTTCGCCCTTCTCGTAACGAACAAAACCTGTGATAACGATTTTGCCGCCGAGCTCTTTAGCGATAGAGTCAGTGTACTGCTGAATTGTCATGGAGTTATCCTTAACGAACTCCTGATTTACAAGGCAGTTCTCCTTGTAATACTTGTTGATCTTACCTGCAACAATCTTATCTGCGATTGCCTCGGGCTTACCTTCGTTAAGAACAAGCTCACGCATGATCTTCTTCTCGTGGTCGAGAACATCAGCGGGAACAGCCTCAGCGTTGAGATACTGTGTATTCATAGCTGCGATCTGCATTGCGATATCTTTACCGAATGTAACGAAAGTCTCGGAAGTTGTATCTACATCTGTGTCGAATGTTACGATAACGCCGATCTTACCGCCTGCGTGAACGTAACCAACACAAGGAGACTCAAAACGCTCAAAACGTCTGATCTGGAGATTCTCACCGATTGTGAGAACTTTCTCCTGAAGAAGAGCCTCAACTGTCATCTCTGTACCAACTGCTGTGCATGCCTTGAGAGCATCAACGTCAGCGGGATTCTCAGCGATAACTGTCTGTGCGCAAGTGTTTACGAAGTTCTGGAAGTCAACGTTCTTTGCAACGAAGTCTGTCTCAGAGTTAACTTCGATAACTGTACCTACTGTATTTGTATCATTGGTAACTGCAATAGCAATACCCTCTGCAGCAATACGGGAAGCCTTCTTAGCCTGCTTTGCAAGACCCTGCTCTCTGAGGAAGTCGATAGCAGCATCCATGTTGCCGTCTGCCTCTGTAAGAGCCTTCTTACAATCCATCATACCGCAGCCTGTCTTTTCTCTTAATGCTTTAACATCCTGTGCAGTAAAACTCATTTAATTTCATCCTTTCGATAATAATCAAAAATTAAGAAGTGATTAAGCCTCTGTTGCTTCCTCAGCGGGAGCCTCTTCAGCCTTCTTAGTTGTTCTTCTCTTCTTAGGTGCGGGCTTCTCAGCGGGTGCTTCCTCTACAACAGCAGCATCGTCCTCAACGATAGCAGCAGCGCCCATCTGGCCCTCTCTACCCTCGATAATAGCAGAAGCCATTGCACCTGCAATAAGCTTAACAGCACGAATAGCGTCATCGTTACCGGGGATTACGAAGTCAATTTCATCGGGATCACAGTTAGTATCAACAATAGCAACTACGGGGATACCGAGTTTCTTTGCCTCTGCAACTGCGATTTTTTCCTTTCTGGGGTCTACAATGAAGAGTGCGCCGGGCATTTCTTCCATGTTCTCGATACCGCCAAGGAACTTCTCGAGCTTTTCGATCTCGAGCTTGTGCTTGATAACTTCCTTCTTGGGAAGGAGATCAAATGTACCGTCAGCCTCCATAGCACGAAGCTGCTTGAGTCTTCCGATTCTGCGACGGATAGTTGTGAAGTTTGTGAGCATACCGCCAAGCCAACGAGCGTTTACATAGTAAGCGCCTGCGCGTTCTGCCTCTTCCTTAACGCTATCCATTGCCTGCTTCTTTGTACCAACAAAGAGAACAGACTTACCCTCGACAGATACGTCACGAATGAAGCTGTAAGCTTCTTCTAACTTCTTAACTGTCTTCTGAAGGTCAATGATGTAGATACCGTTTCTCTCGGTGAAGATGTACTCTGCCATCTTGGGGTTCCATCTTCTTGTCTGATGACCGAAGTGTACGCCAGCTTCAAGAAGCTGTTTCATAGATACTACTGACATGTTTATTCCTCCTAAGGTTAAACCTCCGACAGACTTTTGGATTTTGCCCTTAAAAATATCCCGTGGGATACACCAAAAGAGCAAGTCTATCGTGCGTAGTGCCTCAAAATAATATCAAAAAGTCCAGTATTTGTCAAGCGTTTTAACGTTTTTTATTACAAAAAAATTATGCTATATATATTGTATTATATAATTGCACAATAAACCTATAAAAAACATCTATGTTTTAATGTATTTTTACACCAATTAAAAAAACAGCCACAAATGAATGTGACTGTTTTTAATTACCATCTGTCAAAAAATCTATGGCCGTGATGCTCTACAACAAACTCCTGTGACTCGTGGAAACCACTGACACATACTGCAGGTGCATAGAAGTATACGATATTGTGCTGTACAGCAGCACCACCCTGGTCAAAAATAAAAGCAACTGCATCAAGAGCATCCTGATTGGGTGTGTTATAAAGTGATCCGTAATATCCCATGCTTGTTCTGAGAGATTCAACGGACTTATATCCATCAGAAATCATTGTATCTCTGATAGCCTGAGCAACAAGACAACAGCCGATAAAACCTTCGCCGCCTGCCTCACCCATTACAAGGTGTTCGAGAATATCTCTGTCATAATCAGAAAGAGATATAGAATAACTAACATAATTAGCATCAGGATTAGAAATATCGAGAAGATATTTTCCGCCGGTTGAAACTGTTGCAGCAGGATTCTTTGTCTGTGCAGTCTGTTCAGCCTTCTGCATTACCTTTGCAGTATTCTTTGCAGATTCCTTGGCATCCTCAAATGACTTTGCCTTCTCAACAGTTGCAGTATCCTGCTTGTTAGAAAGATTTTTGTCATCTACATAAGCTTTTGTTACTCTGTTTTTGTTTACTGATTCGGTTGTGCTAGTATCGAAAGTTGCGCCGGAAACTGTCTGTGCATTAGCAAAGAACACGGCACAAGGTACGATGATGATTGTAATGATGAGAGAAAGCGATACTACAGCAGCCAACCTTTTGAATGTTCTAATCAAAAATTCGTCCTCCTTATTTCCGGGTACAGCAAATAATTTGCATTGTGTTTAAAGTTATCGTTATAGATAACACATTCACGGTACCCTTGGACAACTCAGCCGAAAATGTCACTCGGTATTTACCTTCCAAGGATTCTCTTAGGCGGAATCATAAATTTTGGATATCCATACCGATTTTCGAAAGCGTTGTTTTTAAGCAGTAATATTTTGCTTAATCACACAATCTCAGGTGATATTAAAGCATAATTTTATTCTTTTTGCAAAAGTTACAAAAGAGTTACATCTTTCTTTATAAGAATTATAATAGCCTTATTATTCGTTTATAGAACTATTATTCGTCATTATGTATAAATTATTCGTGTTTGTTTCGTTACTGTTGCTAAATGCCACAAACTTTTTGACCCGTCATTTTAGCCAAAGAGCTTTGGAGGTTTTACCTTTTTTTGTTGATAAGTTACATTTGTTGATACTAATATAGTATCTTCACCAATTAAAGAAATATCACACCAAGGTATTATTACATCGTCATATTTTCCGAAAAAGCCGAACCATCTGCTGTGACCAAATATAATTATTGAACGAACAGTAGATGTTTTAGTATCGATTTCTACATCATCAACATACCCTATTCTGCATCCGTTTGAACTATTTATTACTTCTTTATGCCTTAAGTCTGCTATTCTGCAAAACATATTTATCCTCCAAAGTTATTATAGTAATTATACGATTGACAATATTTATATATTACATATTTTATTGACTATACATCTGATAAATACAAATTTATTTTACATATTATATTGAAAAATTATTGTAATATGGTAAAATACTATATATCGGTCTGGAGATGAGATAATGCTATCATTTATAAAAAACAAACCTGAATTCAAACAAAATTCTCAAGTTTTTAAAGCAATCATTCTTATACTTTCAATAATTTCTTCTGTGATTATTTTTATGCCGGTTGTTGTTTGCTTTATGAGTAATTTTTCTAATACACTTGAGGCAAGCGATAATATATATTATGTTCTGAGAGGAATATTGGGTTTATCTATAATCTTCACATCAGTTGCATTGATTATAAAAAACAACTTTTCCTTTTGTGCTATCCCCTCTTTAATTAGTTTTATTGTGCTTTTATTTCCATTTGTCAAGGTTATCGAAAGTTTTTTTAGCGCAATAAGAAGAGCAGAGCTTTTTTCAATGACTATGGATTATTCTTCTTATCTGCTACAGGTTGCTCTATATTTAATCTTCGCTGTTCTGTCTATACTGACTTTCCTATATTCTTTCGGTAAATTCAAATATGGTATTGTAATAATGGTAATTTCAGTTATTTCTACACTCTACTCCGTTTTTATTGCTATTGAAAGATACATTACTTATCTGATTCCCTTGTATGAAGTGGTATGTTTCTCTTATTCTTCAATAGTAAGTTTTATTCCATTTTTGCTCGTGATATCAACAATAACAAAATCTGCTCAAACAAAAGAAAAATATATACCTAAGAGGATGAAACAATGAAAATTGTCAGAAATGCCGTTTTGAAAGAAAACAAAAAGATACCGATTATAATGATTTGTATATCTGTAGTAATGCTTTTATTATGCTTTGTAAATATCAGCGTTAATTTTACATATGAATCTCCTATTGTTGCTATCGAGACATTTAATATATGGTCATCAATCATCTCTATTTTTCCTTTAACCTGGGCAATATGTACTGCGTTACTCCTAAAAACAAAAAAAGCTGTATTTTCTAAAATGCCTTCTTACGTGTTTTGTTGCGTTATTCTTATAGCGTTGATACTCTATTACATTGCCTTCGGTGAAGAAAATATTGTTTATACTATATTGTTATTTGCTGTGGCAATACTTATGGTATATCCCTTTATCATAGCGACGCTCACCATTGAAGGCAGAATGTATAACCGAGTTTTCGCGACAATATTCAGTGTACTTCTAATGGTGCTGAGTATTATTGGTGCAGTAGTACTTTGCATTGCACTTGAAACAATTATGCTTTCGCTTATAATTCCCGCTTTGGTTTATCTCGAATTAACACTGACTGTTTTTTGCTATAATCTCGAAAAAATCAAAAAGTCAGCATCAGATGAAAAACCGAATATAATTACACATTAAAAAATACCTCTGTGATGCTTAATATCACAGAGGTATTTTTATACGTGGTTCATAAAATGAACATAAATTCTTTTAATAAGCAATAAGATTAGAAAAATTGTGTTCAAGCATATTTCTTGATACATTGGTAAAGTTACTGTCAACAAGGTCAATCAACACATACGAGTCGATTACTTTAGATGCTTGTATTTTCATTGAATAGTTAAGTTTTAGTTCCTTTACCCTATCATCTACAATTGATAGTGCTTCGCTGTTTGATTCAAAGGAATATATATAAATCATGTGTTCAATACTGCCTGTATCTCCAAAGAAAACAACCCAGGTATATGCATCATAATAATTGATAACTAACTTATCATCATCGGTTACAAGATTTTTAATATCTTCTGAAGTATTGAGTTCTTTCTCTAAAAAATCATAATTATTCTCGTGGCCGTAAACTGTAAATGTTCCATCAGAAGGAGTGCAGGCACTTAAGCCAAGGATACACACGACCATTATTAAAAGCATAATCTGAGTTTTAATAAATCGCTCTTTTTTCATAATGCTCACCAAATATTGAATATGTAAAACGTTCAGCCACAAGAAGTTGTGAAGAACTGTTAATTTGATAATAAAACGGCTAAAAATACGATAAACACTGAGGTTTCGAAGTTTCTGTCCATTTATTGTACTAAAGAGTTTATCACCAATATTTTAATAAATCAAACAACAATATTGTAATAAAAAATGACGCAGATGTTACCTAAACATCTGCGTCAAATTAATTAATATCAATAACCGTAGGTTTTCTGAAGCACCATATCCTTGACCTTCATAAGTCGTGTCTGAGTGGCTCTTTCATTTTCGTCAAGTTTCATTGTAATATAACGAATGTTTGCTTGTGTTTCGGGAATCATAACATGTTCCAGAGCGTTAACTCTACGGCGAGTCTTCTCAATCTCTGCTGAGAGAAGTTGACAAGATTTTTCAATCTCGGCAAGTCGGAGCATATCGGGCAGGATATCCGAAAGAGATAATACTGCATCGTCAAGATCGGAAGACGTAAATGCAAGACCATAACAAAAAATATCGTTTTTATCAGAGGTTCTTGTCTTTAGCTTATATCGGGGTATATCTACGCTCATTACATTCTCATAGGACATATCGAGATAAACCTGCTGTTTTGGAGCAAGCATTGCAACAGCAAGTGCCTCCTGAGACATAGAAGTACTCGCAAGGACAAAGTTCTTGTTAGCCTTTTTTATAGCAGTTTCAACTTTTTCTCTGAGTTCACGATTAAGTTTTGCCATATCGAGAAACTGTCTCATAAGCTCATCGCGCTTATCCTTAAGAAGTTTGTGGCCACGTGTAGCGGTTGCAAGTTTTTTCTTAAGTCTGGACAGTTCCATTCGTGTCGGATTAATTTGTGTTTTTGCCATTATATCACCGCATCACTTTTTATCGTAATACATATCAAGATACTTATCGTCAATACGCTTAAGTTCAGAACGAGGAAGAATACGAAGAAGTTCCCAACCTAAATCAAGGGTTTCCTCGATGCTACGGTCGGTATTGTATCCCTGAGAAACGTATCTGTTCTCAAATTCTTCTGCGAATTTGGCGTAAAGTTTATCTATATCTGTAAGCGCAGCTTCGCCGAGGATTACCATAAGTTCCTTGGCATCTTTACCTCTTGCGTATGCAGAGAAAAGCTGGTTCATTGTATTGGAGTGGTCGGCACGAGTCTTGCCCTCACCTATACCCTTATCCTTAAGTCTTGAAAGAGAAGGAAGAACATCAATAGGAGGAGCGATACCTTTGCGGTAAAGTTCACGGGAAAGAATGATCTGTCCCTCTGTAATGTATCCTGTAAGGTCAGGGATGGGATGAGTTTTGTCATCTTCGGGCATTGTAAGAATAGGAATAAGTGTGATAGAGCCGTTCTTACCCTTTTGTCTGCCTGCACGCTCATAAAGGCTTGCAAGGTCAGTATACATATATCCGGGATAACCACGTCTGCCGGGTACTTCTTTTCTTGCTGCAGAAACCTCACGAAGAGCGTCCGCGTAGTTTGTAATATCTGTGAGGATAACGAGTACGTGCATATTCTCTTCAAATGCGAGATACTCAGCGGCAGTAAGTGCCATACGAGGTGTTGAAATACGCTCAATAGCAGGGTCGTTAGCAAGGTTTATGAACATTACTGTTCTGTCAATAGCGCCTGTTTCACGGAAACTTTCAACAAAGAAATTGGACTCTTCAAATGTAATACCCATTGCTGCAAATACAACAGCAAAAGGCTCTGTTGTACCTCTTACCTTAGCCTGACGAGCAATCTGAGCGGCAAGATTTGAATGAGGAAGTCCTGAGGCTGAGAAAATAGGAAGTTTCTGACCTCTGACTAAGGTGTTAAGTCCGTCTATAGCGGAGATACCTGTCTGAATAAATTCCTGAGGATAGTTTCTTGCTGCGGGATTCATAGGAAGTCCGTTAATATCAAGACGTTTAACAGGAAGAATATCGGGGCCGCCGTCCATAGGTCTGCCCATACCGTCAAATACTCTTGAAAGCATATCGGGAGATACGGCGAGTTCCATACTGCGTCCTAAAAATCTTACTTTGCTATCAGAGAGGTTGATACCTGCAGCGGAATCAAAAAGCTGTACGAGGGCGTCGGAGCCGTTAATCTCCAGAACTTTACAACGGCGAACTTCACCTGAAGCAAGTTCAATCTCACCAAGTTCGTTATAGCTTACTCCCTCAACACCCTGAACGAGCATCAGAGGACCGGCAACTTCCTGAATAGTTCTATATTCTCTTGGCATAATCAGTCCTCTCCTTTGCTAAGAATGTCGTCAATCTCTTTTTTGAGAGAATGCATAATATCATCAAACTGTGTTTTGATTTCGTTTACTGCTACATACTTGAAACGACCGATTCTTTCGCGGATGTCCATAGATACAAGGGCATTGATATCAGCACCCTTTAAGAGTGCATCCATAGAGAGGTCGTAGAATGCAAGTATAAGTTCCATCATCATAAGCTGCTTTTCAAGAGGTGTGTAAGTATCGGTATCGTGGAAAGCGTTCTGATGGAGGAAGTCTTCACGGATAGAACGAGCGGCTTCAAGTTTAAGTCTATCGGGATATGAAAGTGCATCCATACCTACGAGTTTAACGATTTCTTCAAGTTCTGCTTCTTCCTGGAGAAGTTGCATCATTCTTGTACGGCATTGCATCCACTTGGGAGAAACGTTTGAGTCAAACCATTTCTCGAGAGTATCAATATAAAGTGAATAACTTGTAAGCCAGTTAACTGCAGGGAAATGTCTTTTGTAAGCGAGTGAAGAGTCAAGTCCCCAGAACACCTTAACAATTCGAAGTGTAGCCTGAGAAACGGGTTCGGAAATATCACCGCCGGGAGGAGAAACTGCACCGATAACAGAAAGAGTACCTACTCTGTTATCTGAACAAAGTGTTTCTACCTTACCCGCTCTTTCATAGAACTGTGCAAGACGTGAACCGAGATATGCGGGATAGCCTTCTTCACCGGGCATTTCTTCGAGTCGGCCTGACATTTCTCTTAATGCCTCAGCCCATCGAGAAGTGGAGTCTGCCATCAAAGCAACAGAATAACCCATATCGCGGAAATACTCAGCAATAGTAATACCTGTATAGATAGATGCTTCACGAGCTGCAACGGGCATATCTGAAGTGTTAGCGATCAATACAGTACGCTCCATAAGAGATTTGCCTGTTTTGGGATCGATGAGTTCGGGGAACTCACCCAAAACGTCGGTCATCTCGTTACCACGCTCACCGCAACCGATATAAACAACAATATCTGCCTCTGCCCACTTTGCAAGCTGGTGCTGAACAACTGTTTTACCTGAACCAAAGGGTCCGGGAACTGATGCAACACCACCTTGTGTTATTGGAAACATTGTGTCAATAACACGCTGACCTGTCACAAGAGGAGCATCGGGGGGAAGTTTTTGTTTATATGGACGTTGAACACGAACGGGCCACTTCTGCATAAGTGTAAGAGGTTTTTCACTACCGTTTGAAAGTTCAATAACGGCAACTGTTTCCTCTACTGTAAACTCGCCTGATTCGATCGACCTAACAGTACCCTCGGTGTTATAAGGCACAAGAATTTTATGCTCAACAACATCGGTTTCCTGTACAACGCCGATAACATCGCCCGAGGAAACCTTATCCCCTGCTTTTACCTTTGCTGTAAAAGTCCATTTCTTTTCGCGGGAAAGTGAAGGTACCTCAACACCTCTTTGGAGACTATTACCCGAAACTCGCATAATCTCCTCAAGAGGACGCTGAATACCATCGTAAATATTGGAAATAAGTCCGGGACCTAACTCAACAGAAAGAGGAGCGCCTGTTGACTCAACAGGCTCACCGGGAGCAAGTCCGGAGGTTTCTTCATAAACCTGAATTGATGCAGCATCACCGTGCATCTCAATAATTTCACCGATAAGACGCTGATTCGATACACGAACAACGTCAAACAGGTTTGCATCACGCATATTATCAGCAATAACAAGAGGTCCTGCTATTTTTCTGATAGTACCGCTCATAAGTTATCATCCTTTCACTTGGATAATCTGATTAGTCATTAAATACAATGTCTGAGCCAACTGCTTTTTCTACAGATTTCTTTACGGCTCTGATACCTTCGCCTGTGTTACCCTTAACACCGGGAATAAGAATTATTGCAGGTGTGGGCTTGTAACTGAATTTCTCTATTTCGTCAGCAAGTGTTGAGGCAAGTTGTTCTGTAATATATACAACAGCGAAGTCTTCACTTGTTACTTTCTTAAAGTGTTCAGCACCCTGTTCGGGATTGTCAGCAAAGAATACATTAAGTCCAAGGGCGGCAAATCCGTATATACTGTCTCTGTCGCCGATTACGGCTACTTTATACATACAAATTCCTTATCCTTTCACGAATTACTGCGTCGTCAAGTTCGTTGACCTTAGCAGTAAAAATAAGCCTGACCGCCTTAATCTCTGTTTGTTTTGCGATAATATATGCAATCAAAGCGCCAATGCTGAAAGGCTCAGATTTCTGAGTTCGCATTGTATCCATAATATAGTTATCGCACCATCTCTCAAAAGCTGAAACAGATTCCTTAATAAAGGGAACTGCTGTCTTGTAGTCAGTAGAAGAAAGGTAGGTACATATATCATCAAAACTCTTTGTTGCAGCTAAAGAAAGGCTCTTAATATTAAGAGAATCGCAAGTTGCCATTGAACGATAAATATAATCAAGAGGCTTCTGAAGATTTGATCCTCTGACTGCAATTTTGATATTACCTGAGGCTACATACAACTCACAGTATTTCTTAATCAGTTCATTACTGGAGTTCTTTCCTTCTTCGTATACTGCTTCAAGGCAGGCTTTGTCAATTATTAAATCACACAACTGTCCGTCGGCAGTTTTATATAAAACAGAAACTGCCTCTTGGGCTACGTCGATAAGATGTGCCGGTAAATCGGAATACTCTTTACTGAGAATCGCTTTATAAATAAGGCTCGGATCGGTAACACCGCCAGTTGAATACATATATTCAGCCTCGCACTCGGAATATACAGCCTTAATTATTGCTTTAAGATTAAGAAAATCAACAGGCAGACGTAAGAAATTAAAAATATTCAAATCGCCTGTCAACTCTTTCATAAGATCCCAAAGTGCTGTTTCTTCTGCTTTGAGTATGTCGGAGTTACTGCCTTCTTTCGGAGCATTCCATCCGTTTTCCACAAGATAACGAGTAATACTCTCTGCATCATTCATCGAGATAATCTGCTCGATGTTCTTTGAGGAAAACAGTTTACCTTCTTTGCATCTTATACGAGCAACCGCATATATAAATTCATCTTTTTGAATTAACATGCAGAGCCTCCTTATGCAAATAAGAGTGAGGATATCTCATCAATAAAACGCTCTGACTCTGCTGAAAAAATGCTAGAGATAACACAATTTACTTCAATTCCGCCATAAGTAAGTATGAAACCGCCGTCAATATCTGCAGGGGTTTTGCAAAGAGTGAGTTTGCCTTTTGCTACAGAGGAAACTTTTTTGTCGAAATCTTTAGGGATACGCTTTAAGTCGCGACTGTTGAAGGTTATCTCACCTGTATTATCTTCGCTATACTTCTTAATCAATGAATATATCAAATCGAAATACTTATCATCGGGTAAAGACAATATAAACTGACGAGCGTTATCAAGAGCCTCAGCAATAATCTGCTGTTTAGCAGAAAGAAGAACGCTTCTTTTTTCAAGTTCAGCAGCTGAATGAGCGCGTGCGATTATATCTTTTGCAAAAACCTGAGCTTTATCTTTACCTTTTGATTTGATTTTGTCTGCTTCAGACTGAGCGTTGCTGATTATTGAGTCACACTCCGTCTGTGCTTTTGTAATAATATCCTGACAGGTATTGGCGCAGTCCGCCTCTATCTGTGCAAGGATTTTTTCTAAACCAGTCATATTGATACTCCTTAATAGGATTTATCAGTTATCAGATATTGATTAACTTAATACCGTTAATAGCAAGAATAGAGATAAGAAGTGCAAGAATAGCGTAGGTCTCTACCATTGCGGGGATAATAAGTGCTTTACCCATCTGATCGGGCTTTTTGGATACTGTATTAATACCTGCAACAGAGCACTTGCCCTGGTGAATTGCAGAGAAAAGACCAGAGAATGCAATAGGAAGGGAGGCTGCGAGATATAATGCACCCTTAGCAACTGAAATCTCGCCAACAGCGCCACCGATAACGCCAACTGCCTGAAGTGTAAGGAAGGCTATCAGAAGTCCGTAGATACCCTGTGTAGCAGGCAGAAGCATAAGAATAAGAACTTTTGAGAAAAGTGAAGGCTCCTCAGCAAGAACACCTGCTGCTGCCACACCGGCCTTACCAACGCCGATGGATGAACCGATACCTGCCATAAATGTTGCAAATACTGCACCTAAAATTGCAAGAAATAAACCTGACATAATTAAATATCCTCCTTGATATTATAATACTTTGTTTTTACGGCAAAGGGAGTGAACTCTCTGCCACCGCCTTCGTAGAATTTTCCGAAGAATTCTACGAACTGAAGTCTGTTTGTATGAACATATGCACCCAGTGCATTAATTCCGATATTCAGCACATGGCCAATAATAAATACAAGTGTAAAACCGATTACACCTATGACTCCGCCGCCGAACATTGAACCAAGTTGATTGAATACCTGAGCAACAACACCGGTTGCAAGTCCGAGAGCAAGTAGTCTTGAATATGAAAGTATATCAGAAAGGTAACTTGTTACACCATAAAGGTTATAGGCACCTTTGATAAGACGTTTGAAGGGGTTTCGGTTTCTAGCACTGCAGAAAAGTATAATCACAGCGCCGACAAGGGCAATCACACCGCCAATGGTAAGCCATATCTCGGGTAACTTGAACCCTGCCATACCTGCAAGCATTTCTGTTGAAAGAAGGGCAAGTACTGCTCCGCCGACAAGAAGCATCCAGGATAAATCATCGAATACTGCGTAGATGAACTGTTTATTCCTGATATAATTGACGGCTTGCAGAGTAAGACCTGCAAAGAGATGTATTATACCGAAAAGGAACGATATCATCAGTAGTTTTGTAGGACCTGCTCCGTCTGTCGGATTAAACCAAATCGGGGTGGTGAGTCCGGGAATCAAAGGAGCTTCTTTGCCAAGGAAGGTCGTACTGATAACGCTGATAGCGTCACCGAAGAAACTTCCGAACATAAGTCCCCAGAAAAACGTGGAGATGCCGCACCAGAAGAACATTCTGAGTGATTTCTTCAGACCTTGTTCCATATTCTTAAAAGCAAGTATGGCTGCTCCACAACCTAATGACATGACTAGACCGTATCCTGCATCGGAAAACATAAGTCCAAAGAATACGTAGTAGAAGATTGCCATTATTGCGGTGGGATCAATCTCTTTTCTGTTAGGGGCGCTGTATGATAACAACACGCCTTCAACGGGTTCGGTGAACTTGTTGTTTTTGATAACCACAGGAACGTCGTCACCATCAACATCTTCAAGTTCAACCTCGGCCTCGAATTTTTCAAAGAGATGTTTTGAAAGTTTTGCGCCATCGTTCTTTGTAACATATCCCGTTATAACAAAGGTATGTGGAGAATAGGATACGTTATCTAAGGTATGGTACTGGTCGGCTTTCATAACAAAGTAATCTTCAAAGAAGCATAAATCATCATATACATCCTGTTTGGAGATGATACTTTGCTTATAGTTTTCTATACGCTCTTCTATCTGTTTAATCTTTGCTTTGAGTTCCTTGATTTCGTCAAGCGGTGAGGATGAACAGGTTACTGCAGGTAGCATAAACCCGAGTTTTCTCAGTGCCGCCATAAACCTCTCGTAGTCGGATGTAAAACATATAGCATAAATACAAGTCTGTGTATCTTCTGACGAAATTATCTCGATGTCGAACTTCTCAAGTTCAGAATCTATTTCAGCGATTTTGAGTCTGAGAGTTTCTGAGTCAAATTTCTCAGAGAAGGAACCCACAACTGAAGTTGTAGATTTAGTTGTAACAGATCTTAAAGGCAGGTCGAGATTCTCCCAAGGGAGTAACGATTCGATTCTGCTATTAAGCGAAACTATCTTTGCTTTATTCTCTATTATTTTTTTGTTTTCACGGATGATGTCGTAAGCGGTCTGTAACACAAAAGAATAATCGGACACTTTTGCTTCATATTCTTCTTTTGTGAGGATCTTTCTGCCTTGTAAAGATGAGAAGATAGACTTATTGAACTTAACATAAGAAGAAAGAATCTCCCCTGCCGTTTTCATTGTGTTCGAGTTGCGCTTATAGGATGTCTGTTGAGAAGAAGTGTCCTGCTTATAGAACACACTGTCGGATATGGGAACTTCCTCAACCTGCATAACACCTGTGCGCTGTAGCGTCTCAAGAACATCTTTACAGTATTTGGTCAGGGCATAAATATTTATCCGCTGCATCTGAAGTATTGCCATAGCAAATCACCTCAAAAGATTATACCAAAAGATTTATAATAAGGTCGTTGACTTCCTGCTGACGTGAAAGACAGTCTGACTTAAGTTTGTCAGCTTCGAGTAACGCACTGTTTCGAGCTGTAACTACAATCTCCTCTGCCTCGGCATGGGCTTTGTCAGAGCTTTTTTCGACAGTTGAAGCTGATGAAGTCTCGGCATCGGAAATAATAGTTGAAGCATCAATTTTCGCTTTTGAAACCATTGAATCTGCCTGTGATAAGGCAGCGTCAATATCCTGCTGTGCTTTAATTTCTGCAGCACGGACACTTTCCATAGCACTTAATGCCATATAAAGCCTCCCTTTCAAAATATATATGAATTTATTTTATATTGAATCGGACTTTCAGTCAATAGTTTTTTGATGAAAATAGCATATATTGACAAAAAGTTAACAAATTGAATTGTTTTATTATACACAAAAATTTTGACAAAATTAAACTTCGTATAATGGTATGATATATCAAAGGGAGGTTTTGTATGCATATAATTTATATTGATACACTCCTGACTGTAAATTTAGTGCTTGATTATATACTTCTATACTCTACGATGAAACTTCTGCATATACACTGTAAACACTTTCGATTGGTGTTAGGTTCCATTGTTGGTGCATTATCCACTATAGTTATATTTTTACCTTTTTATAATAACCTTATATCTGTTTTTTTCAAAATATTAAGCGGTGTTCTCGTTACATATATCTCTTTTGGTGGTAGAGAAATAATAAAGATACTTATCAGAGCCTTTGTATACATCGGGTTAAATACTGCTTTGTGTGGTGTTGTTTTATGTATAGATTTAATATGGAACCCGCAAAAAGTACTTATATATTATGACACTGTTTACTTTGATATATCTCCTAAGGTGCTAATATTATCATCGATAATTTTGTATCTGTGTTTTACCATTTATGAAAAGTTATCGTCTAAGAATAAGGTCACAACAAGAATACTTCGAATAACTGTTTTTATAGATAGTGATTCACAGTTCACCTTTGACTGTGGGATAGATACCGGGTGTAATCTGAGAGAGCCGTTTTCCGATTCGCCTGTTATTTTTATCGAAAAAGAGATTGTTCCGATTGATTTCTACAATGATAAAAATTTTAGACTTATCCCCTACTTCACCATGTCGGGAGAGGGAATTATTAAATCGTATAAAGCTGAAAACTTATTAATTAACGGCAAAAAGTCGAATTGTGAATTTTATCTCGGGTTATGCGATAACAAATTAAAAGGTGAAGTCAAAGCAATTACGGGTACATATATTTTGGAGGCAATATGAAAATTATTGAAACTTTAAGAAAAATTATAGATAAAATAAGAGAAAAAAGTTTTCATAGTAAAAACGTTTTTTATATAAACGGAAGCGAAACTTTGCCTGCACCATTAAGTCAAGATACGGAGCAGGATATAATACTAAGAATATCCGCGGGTGAAGAAAACTTAAGAGAAGTACTTATAACACACAATTTACGACTTGTTGTGTATATAGCGAAAAAGTTTGAAAGTCCTAATTGCTCAATAGAGGATCTGATATCTATTGGTACTATTGGACTAATTAAAGCGGTCAATACATTTTCACCTGAGAAAAATATTAAACTTGCGACATATGCCAGCAGATGTATTGAAAATGAAATACTGATGTATTTGAGAAAATCGTCGCAGTTAAAAAATGAGGTATCCATTGATGAACCTCTAAATACCGATTGGGATGGGAATGAGTTGCTGTTATGTGATGTACTCGGCAGCGATGCTGACGTTGTAAACATCAATATAGAAAAAGAACTTGAGGCTAAACAGTTATTGCTTGCTGTATCGAGACTCCCCAAAAGAGAGGCTACCATTATGGAACTTCGATTCGGACTTAACTCGAATAAAGAACATACACAGAAACAGGTCGCAGATATGCTCGGTATATCTCAATCATATATTTCAAGGCTTGAAAAGAAAATAATCGGCAGACTAAAGACGGAACTGGAAAAGACTGTATATAAGACATAAGGAAATGTAAGCAACACATTACAAGTACTGCACTATGAAAATCAGAGTACGGATTTTGGGACATCAGTTTGTGATATAATAATCTCAGGTGATGAACAATGTATACTAAAGAATTATACTGTCCGTTATACAAAAAAATTATTTCACAATATGACTGCGATGAAATAAACACCTGTGCAAAAACAGAACATCTCTTCAACGACGGATTGCCCCATCTGCTTGATAAGGAGTATATCATAAAGCACAAAGATACATGCTTGTATTGTACGCAGAGAGTCAAACAGAAACTATCTGTACGGGAGGCTGAGTACATATGTTTTATAGATGATTGAAATCATAAGTAAAAAGGACCGGTGTTTATTGCCGGTCCTTAATTTTATAGTACATTGTCTGATTGTGATGAACTGACTGTGGTTGAATGTGTGGTATCTTCTGTTGTGTCAGTTCTATGCTCTTCGTCTTCGTTACCGATATGGCCATCACCGTCTGTAACTGTACCGTCATTATCCTTATACTCTGACTCTTCCTCAGTTGACATCATAGAGGATAATGTTGTTTCCAACATATCTGCTTCTCGTCTGCAACCACACAGCATAGACACAGATAACAATGTAAAGAGTAATACTGCAATAATTCTTTTCATAATTCACCTCATAAATAAAAATACCGTCCAAAAGTAGGACGGTATTATTATGTGATTTAGAGTTTAAATTATGAAAAATTCAGAATATCTTCTACTGAAATTTCTTTTTTTATTGTACGAAGAGTTTTTTCGTCCCAGATTTCTACAGTTATAGTAGATTCTGTAAATGATGTAACACGGATGCCGCCGTTTGTTTTTTCGCAGGCAGAATCTAAATACATAAATCTGCCGTCGCTGTCAAAACGAACTCCAACACCAACAGGTTTATTATTATTCCAACTTCCAACGTGTGTTACGCCGGTTTCTGAACTTATGCCGAGACCGAAGCCTTTTCGCATATTTCTATTCCAATTGCCCCAATAACAAAGGGAACCATCTTTGTAGTAGAAACTTCCTACACCGTGACGCATATCGTCTGAGTATTCGCCTTCGTAGGCTGTAACACCTGAGGACATCAAAGTTTTACCTCTGCCGTTTCTTTTGCCGTCTGCTGTCAAGGGACCATAATAGAAATATTCACATCCGTTGCTTTCTATGGTGTGGTCAGCAATATTTTCATCAACAAAAGAAGACGAAGATGATGAAACATCGTCCAAAGAGGTTTCCTGAGCGCCTGCTGTGAATGAACCCTCTCTGTCAATAAGTAAGTCAGAAGCAGTAGATTTTGCTTCAAATAGTATAGAATTTATGAGAGAACTTACATAGTCATCAATATCGCTGTCCTCCATATCAAGAAGATCAGATTCCGGGTACATTTTATCTTCAGAATAAAATTCTGCAGGAAACTCGGGTTCGGATATTTTAGAGGGATGTTGTTTACCTAAGACAAAAGATTCATCAACGTTTATAGATGTAGACTCAGTAATAATTTTAATTGCGCTTGAGATATCTGAATCAACGGAAAAATCATCGATACTTTCTGAACCTATCATATCAAAAATATCTGAGGCATTATCAACATCTGCAACCTCGGACATATCAGGTACAGGAAAATTATCATCTGTGAGTTCTTGTGCTTCAAAGAGATTAAACTTGCTCGGGGTTTGGGCTGTGGAATCAAAACTATCGAGAGTAAAGCCGAAACCTCCTGCTATATCTTCGTCAGTAGTAAAGATTTCGGGTTTATGTGCTTCGGCATATTTTGTTTCTTCTTCAATAAGTATCTGTTTAAAAATATTATATGTATCCTCAAAAGCAAAATACAAAATACCGTAATTGGTAAGTGCCATAATCTCGGGCTCAGGCACACGGGACAAGACATTATCAAGGACCTCAGTACAACTTGGGACAGGACAGCAATAAAGAACTTTTGAATATGCATCACCTGTAACGTATTGTAAAATAACGGTCTGACCGTCCTGTTCTTTGGGAACAAGTGAACAAAGTAAGATTTCGCCGTTTACGGAACTATAATAATTAGTTTTAAGCCATCTGTGTTGACTGCTGAACATTACACGTTTGGAATCTTTACCAAGGTCATCATAATAATTCAGACAATATTTGCCGTCAGAAAGATACTCTATTTCTTCTATTATTCTTCTGTTCTTGATAACTCTCCAACTGAGAGGCTTGGAAGGAATAAAAGAGTAGTTATATTCATAATGGGCATCATCAGTAGTACGATATAGTCTATTACTGACAGGCTTCAAGGTACGAAGATACTTCATTAAAATATTAGAAAAAATATCAGACCTTACGTCGGAAATATCACGATTCTTGTAAGATAAACCGTAAAAGAATATATCACTAAAGGGAATCTTAATATTATCCATAACAGCCTCCGTTGTTTATACAAAATACAGGCACACAAGGTGTGCCTGTTTAAAAATAATCAGATAGAAACGTTCATAGCGATTCTGTAAAGTTCGTCATCAAATACTCTCTTCATATTCAATGCTTCTGTAATATCAAAATCGACAATCTCGCCATTCTTCATAGCACAAACGCGGTTGCCAATATTGTTGACAAGAAGTTCAACAGCATGGTGGCCCATAGCAGTAGCAACAACACGATCGCGAAGTGTGGGAGAACCACCACGCTGAACGTGACCAAGAACAGTAGCTCTGGTCTCGATACCTGTTTTCTCCTCGATATATTTTGCAATTTCTGCTGTACCGCCAACACCCTCGGCTACAACTATAATAAAGTGCTTTTTGCCTGTTGCCTGTGTAGCAAGAATCTTGTCTACAACCATAGTATCAAGGTCATGTGGCTTTTCGGGTACAAGAATAGCAGTCGCACCACAAGCAATACCTGTCTGCAGAGCAATATCACCACAACGTCTGCCCATAACCTCTACAACAGAACAGCGGTCATGAGACTGAGCAGTATCGCGGATTTTATCTACCATTTCGAGTACAGTATTCATAGCAGTATCAAAGCCGATAGTATATTCACTACAAGCGATATCGTTATCGATAGTACCGGGAATACCAACACAAGGAATACCTGCGCCGGAAAGGTCACGAGCGCCACGGAAGGAGCCGTCACCACCGATTACAACTACACCCTTAACACCAAGAGAGCGACAATAGTCGGCAGCTTTCTTAACACCCTCGGGAGTGTTGTACTCTTCGCTACGTGCTGTATAAAGAACAGTACCGCCATGATTGATTATATCAGAAACAGAACGTAGATTCATCTGAACCACATCACCGTTAAGAAGTCCGTTATAGCCACGCTTAACACCGTATACCTGAAGATTGCGATTAATAGCGGCACGAACAACTGCACGAACAGCAGCGTTCATACCGGGTGCATCGCCACCGCTGGTAAGAACAGCAATAGAATTAGCATTCTGGGACATAATAAATTACCTCCGATAGACATTATACATTATTTATTATAATAGGAAATGTTTGTAAATTCAAGTGTTTTTTAACTTTCTCTTATTTTGAGTTTTACCGAGTTATCACCTAGTTGTTTTCTAAGTTCTGAAATCAGTACATCGTTCAAATCTACCCACAAATTCTCAGGCGCACGTAGAACCTTATTATCCTGTTCCAGATAGAAATAAACAGGTGTAGAACCTTCGAATATTTCTATAAGACGTTTTGCTTTGCTAAAGAGCATTCCGTCTCTGGTATCGACTTTGAGATAAAGTGATTCTACTCGGGAAAAGTCAACATTTGTAATATCAAAATCGGGTTTAGTATTTGCAGGTAAAACCGAGGTATCCTCTGAAGTGTTTTCGCTACTATGAACATTTGAGGAAGATTGTGACTTCTCAACACGTTCAACTGTATTGACTATAAGTTTTGGATCCTCGTCCTCTCTGAGGCTTATATTACCAAAGACGGATATTACAGAGCCTTCGTACATTATTTTACCATATTGGGTAAGAGTTTTTGGAAAAACAATGAGTTCCATAGAACCTGATCTATCTTCGGCTGTGATAAATGCCATCATCTGATTTGACTTGGTAATTTGTGTGCGGTATTTTGATACAATGCACAAAACTCTGACTCGGTCGCCGTCTTTATACTTTTTCTCCGAGTCGGATGAGATGATGTCCCCTATTCTGTCAGTTTTCGCCTTCTTAAGATACCACTCGTATTCAGAGATAGGATGGCCTGACAGATACATTCCTGCCATATCACGTTCCATATTAAGAAGTTCAACGAGAGGAAACTCGGGAAGATCGGGAATTTTGACGCCACTATCTGAAGCAGAATCAGAGGCAGACTCGAATAACGACATCTGTCCTTCAATATTCTTTCTGCGCTCATACTCTAAATCATCCATTACAGACTTATAGATTGAAAGCATCTGTCGGCGGTTTGCACCTAAATCATCGAGGGCTCCGCATTTGATAAGACTCTCGAGAGAGCGGGAATTCATACCACCCGTATATAATCTTTTACAGAAATCTTCGAGTGATTTAAATTCACCGTAAAGCTTGCGGGATGAAATAATCGCTTCGATAAAGTTATAGCCAAGATTTTTTATAGCAAGAAGTCCGTATCGGATATTTCCTCCTACAACAGAAAAGCCGTGATTACTGAAGTTAACGTGAGGAGGTAAAACAAGTATACCCATACGTTGACAGTCGGTAATATAGGATGCAAGTTTGTTCTGATTATCAAGAACACTCGATAAAAGTGCCGCCATATACTGCTTCGGATAATGATATTTAAGCCAGGCAGTCTGATATGAAATATAAGCATAAGAAGCGGCGTGTGATTTGTTGAAAGCATAGGATGCGAAACTTTTCATTTCTTCGTATATAGACTCGGCTGATGCTCTGTCGACACCACGGCGAATGCATCCCTCAACCTCAATTGTGCCGTCTTCTGATACCAAGCCATTAATGAAAATCTCACGTTCGCGCTCCATTACATCGTGTTTTTTCTTACTCATTGCGCGGCGTACAACGTCAGCTCTTCCCAAAGAATAACCTGCTAGTTTTCTGAAAATCTGCATTACCTGTTCCTGATATACAATACACCCGTAAGTAACGTCGAGAATATCTTTAAGAAGTGGGTGTTTGTAGGTGATTTTCTCGGGGTTGTGACGGTTGCGTATATAAGTCGGAATACTGTCCATTGGTCCGGGACGATAGAGTGAAATAACCGCAATTAAGTCTTCAAGTGACTCGGGTTTGAGCTGGATGAGTACGTTCTTCATTCCCTGAGATTCGAACTGAAAGACGCCTTCGGTATTACCCTGAGAGAGCATACCGTAAACACCCCTGTCTTGCTCGTCAATATTGTCGAGAGTAAAGGAAGGGTTAATTTGCTTGACAAGTTTTACTGCTTCATCAATAACAGTCAGATTACGAAGACCTAGGAAGTCCATTTTAAGAAGTCCTAACTCCTCGAGAGTAGTCATTGTAAATTGAGTGACGATCTGTTCGTCATTTCTCGCAAGAGGAACGTAATCAGATACAGGTCTGTCGGAAATAATAACACCAGCTGCATGAGTTGTAGTATGACGAGGCATACCCTCAAGTCCCATTGAAATATCAATGAGTCTGTGAACATCTTGATCAGTATCGTAAAGATTTTTGAGTTCTTTGCTTACAACAAGGGCTTTCTCAAGTGTTATATTAAGATCAGATGGTATAAGTTTTGCAACAGTATCGCAGGTGGCATAAGGCATACCTAAGGCTCTGCCTACGTCACGTACTACTCCTTTGGCAGCCATTGTACCAAAGGCTATAATCTGTGCTACATGGTCATAGCCGTACTTTCTGATTACATAATCAATGACTTCTGAGCGTCTTTCTTTGCAGAAATCGATATCAAAGTCGGGCATTGATACACGCTCGGGGTTAAGAAATCTCTCGAAAAGCAAGTTGTACTTCATAGGGTCAATGCCTGTGATACCGATGCAATAGGCACAGAGTGAGCCTGCACCTGAGCCTCTGCCCGGTCCTACGGGAATACCGCTGTTTTTTGCATACTGAATAAAGTCATTTACGATAAGGAAATAATCAACAAAGCCCATACGACTGATTGTAGAAAGTTCAAACTCAAGTCTGTCTATAAGAGATTTGTCAGGATTTTGTCCGTAATGTTTATATAGTCCTTCGTAGCATTTACGTCTGAAATATGCAAAGTGATCTTCGTTATCGGGTACATCAAAAACAGGAAGTTTTCTTTTACCGAATTCGAACTCTACGTTACAGCGTTTTGCAATAATCTCTGTATTATCGAAGGCAGACTGAAGCTGAGGAAAAAGCTTACGCATTTCCTCCTCGCTTTTCACATAAAACTCCTCGGTTTCGAAGCGCATTCTGTCTTCATCGTTTATTGTATGGTTAGTTTGGATACACATTAAGATTTCTTGTGTTTGTGCATCTTGTTTTGAGATATAATGGCAGTCGTTAGTAACGACCAAACCTGCGTCAATCTCCTCAGATAGACGGATAAGTTGGGGGGTGATTTGAGTCTGTTCTTTTATACCGTGATTTTGAAGTTCGATAAAGAAATTGTCCTTACCAAATAAAGACTGATAATAGAGAGCTCTTTCCTTAGCGCCCTGATAATTGCCTGAGGAAAGTTTACGGGGAATTTCACCGGCAAGACATGCGGAAAGACAGATTAAGCCCTCGTGGTACTGAGATAAAATATCGTCATCGATTCGAGGCTTGACATAAAATCCGTCTGTAAATCCCATTGATACAAGTTTAGTGAGGTTATCGTAGCCTTTGTTATTCTCGCACAAAAGCACCATATGATAATACTCACGGTCAAGTTCGGGAGTTTTGTCAAAACGAGAGCGTGGAGCAACATAAACTTCGCATCCGATTACGGGATGGATATCTTTTGATTTGCACTCGCGCCAAAAGTCTATAACGCCGTACATGGCGCCGTGGTCGGTTATTGCAACAGAAGTTTGTCCCAGGTCTTTTACCCTTTGAACTAAATTTTTGATTCTACAAGCACCGTCAAGCAGGCTGTATTCGCTATGAACATGTAAATGAGTAAATCCCATAGGACTCACCTCCTTAAATTTTAATTAATAGTTGCTGTGGCTTCACCGTCAGAAAGAATGAGTTTAACGTGATCTCCGGTTTCAAGTTGAGAAGCCTTGGATATTGTTTTATTGTCTTTAGTTACTACGGAATAACCGCGATTGAGTATAGATATGGGATCTAAAGCATAAAGTCTATGTCCGAGTGTCTGAAGATGTGAAATCTTCGACTCAATAAATCTATCTGACGATGAAATTAACTTAAGTCTCAGGCGTTCAAAGGTATCGAGTCTGCGATTAAACTCAATACGAGGGTCTTTTTTCAAGAGTACTTCGTAGCAATAAGAGAGTTCTTTTTCTCTTTTCTGAAGCATTGAATCAAGAAGCGCAGATAAATACTGTCCTTGTTTGTTAATCAAGTCGAGTTGTGCATCTCTGTCAGGAGTGGCGAGTTCGGCTGCTGCTGAGGGAGTCGGTGCTCGCATATCAGATACGAAATCGCATATAGTAAAATCGGTTTCGTGGCCGACCGCAGAGATTACAGGTATCGGACAATTATATATCGCCCTTGCGAGATTTTCGTCGTTAAACGCCCACAAATCCTCCATAGAACCGCCGCCGCGACCTATGATTATTACGTCTGCTTGTCCCGAAGCACCTACGTCGCATATTGCTTTTGTGAGCATCTCGGCAGCAGAGTCACCCTGAACAAGCACAGGTGTAACCTGAACTTCGCTATAAGGCCAACGACGAGATAGTATATTTTTGATATCCTGAAGTGCGGCTCCTGTAGGAGAAGTAATTACAGAAATAATCTTTGGAAATTCCGGAAGTGTTTTTTTATGTGATAAGTCAAAGAGGCCTTCTTTCTGTAATTTATCACGAAGTTGTTCAAACGCAATTGTGAGTGCTCCGATTCCGTCTGGCTGCATATCTTCAATATAGAGTTGATATTGACCACTCGGTTCATAGACGGACACCCTGCCTCTGGCTATAATCTTCATACCGTTTTGAGGCTTGAACTTAAGGTTTTTGGCACTGTATGAAAACATAACGGCCTTAACAATTGCTTTTTCGTCTTTGAGTGAAAGATAAATATGACCGCTTGAATAGTGGTCTGTAAGGTTAGATATCTCTCCCGTTACAAAGACGTAGCGAAGATTATTATCTCCGTCCATAAGAGATTTGATATAAAAATTCAGTTGTGATACCGATATAAACTTCGGTTTTGAATATTCGTTCATAATATCACATTCTAATTTTTGTTAAGATATTTATATCCGCCGAGTAAGGCTACTCCCGCTGCATTATCGCAGGAAAATTCAGGCTCGGCAAAAGAACAGTTGAATTTACTTTCGAGTGATTTTCGGATAATTTTATTAGACATTACACCACCTGCATATACAACAGGCATATCGCCGTACTGATTTAAAATCTCCTCAGTCATAGCGGATATTGTCGCCTCAACATATGCAAGAGTATATGCTGATACTAAAGGTTTGTCAGCTGTTTTATCGAACAAATCGCGGAGTTTATTTTCGAACCCGCTGAGACAACAGTCTGTTCCTTTTAATACCGTTTTGACCTTTACACTGCCAAAGTATTCAGAGGCAGTTTTCTCGAGTTCTTTTCCACAGGGAAACTGCATATTAAGCATAACGCCTACTCTGTCGATAAGTTGACCTGCGTTGAGGTCGAGAGTTTTTCCGACTATTTCACAATGTAAAACGTCGCTCTCATCAGGAGTGACAAGAATAGCCTCGGTAGTACCACCACTTACATGGAAAGCAAGGAATTTCTGAGTAAGTAAAGATTGATTCCCTGATGAGTACAGTGCTGCGGCAATATGGCCTTGTTGGTGAGAAACATCAAAAAGGGGTATTCTCATTGATGCACTGATACTTCTTGCTACAGAGTGTCCTACAGTAAAGCAAGGCATATAGGAATTCTCCTGACGTCTGGGTACTGATGAAACACATACTGCATCTATACTACCCGAAAATTCAGAAAACAAAGATTCAAGTAAAGGGGGAAGTTGCTGAGTATGATGAAATACGGCATCACTTTGACGGATACCGCACTCGCCGAATTTGACGGGCAAGAGTTGTTTTCTCTGAATTATTGTATCTTTGTCTGTGTCGTATATACTGCAGGAAGTGGTATAGTTGCTTGTGTCGATTCCGAGTATGCAGGACATCACTCGAACTCCTTGGCAATTGTTCCCAAAACTCCGTTAACAAACGAAGCATCGTCTACTGAATACTTTTTAGCAAGTTCTACTGCTTCGTTAATTGCGACTGAAACGGGTACTTCCTGAACATATTTCATCTCGTAGACTGCAACTCGTAAAATTGCAAGCGCGATTTTGGATATACGGGTAATCTTCCATCCTTTGGAGAGATTCGGTGAAATATATCCGTCTATTTCCTCTATGTTTTCATATATAGACTTTGTAATATTGATGGCGTAATCGCTAAGGTAGATATCTCTGCTATCGATGAGATTATCTGCAAGTTCGTCTATATCGGTATCGGAAAACAATTTTTCGAAAACAAGCAAAACTGCCTGTTCGCGCATTTTATATCTCGAGATACTGTTACGAGTATTATAGGCATCGTTCTCGTAAAAAGAATCTGCTATATCGGGAGTATTTGCGGAAGTATTCTGAGTATTAAGATTATCGTTATTTTTACTATTCATAAATATCACTCCGTAAAAGTTATTTATATCCAAGATAATTATACCATATAATCGAAAAAATGCAATGAAATATCCCCTATTACAGATAATAAAATTAAAAGGCGATACCGAAGTATCGCCCTGCGTTATATTTCAATAATACTTATGTTTTCAAAAGGTAAATCAGAAACCTCGCTGATACAATCTTTTATAATCAAAGTTGAATTATCGTTCATTTCATTTTTGGGAACTATAACTGTGCAAGAGGTATCACTCAGAGTACAAAGACAATCGGAAAACCCTTTTGCTTTGAGAGTCATCTCTACCCGGTTCTGACTTATGAATATATTCTCAAGCGATGATAGTTGTTCGCTTGCCTCCTCATGGGCTTCTTCTGAATTTTCTGTCAGTTCGAGAACCTGTTTAGCCAAGGTAATCGCTTCATCTTGTACCTTTTGTCTGTCTGTGCGGGAGGTAGCAAAATATTCTATCTGTTCATCGGTAAGAGATGAATTTTTATTTTCGGTAGCGTTTACCGCCATTTCATCCTTAGATGATTCGTTTTCGCTATTTACATACAGAGCGCTTCCAAGTTCCTTTGGGTTTGCAACTGTCAGGGAATTTTCTCCCGAGAGTTGCCAATTTAGATATACCGCTCCTGACAAAGCAAGTACCAATGATGCAAGAATTAAGTGTCTTTTTTTAATTTTCATTTTAACCTCCGAGATTATGTTAATTTTGTTATACATACTTTGTTGCTTGGGATACTGAGTAGTGTTGTCAATAAATCTGTAATCTCTGCACACACTACGGCTGAATCGGCGCCTTCACAGACAACGGCTACACCCCGAATTGAAGGCTCGATAATCTTTTGTAAAGTTTTTCCGTCATCAAGGTAAATATATTCGTAAGAGCAGTCTATGGTAAGCATTACGTCTGACCTGCCTATACCATCTACGGAATCAATCATAGTCTGTATCTCTGACTCGAGGGACGTCTTGTACTGTTGGGTGCTGAGAGAATCTATATTCGTATTTTCTTTACTGTCAGACAAACTTGTAATAAAAATAAGTCCGATAACAATAACCGAAACTATTATCAATATATTTCTGCCTTTATCTGAAGACATAAGTTCTTTTATGTTTATATTTGTTTTATTATTCTTCACCTTTTATCACCATTATCTTCGGCTCAACATTTACTGCCGAAACTACAATTTCCCTAATATCTTCGCAGTGTCTTGATTGTTCTTCTGTCAAATATATGCATACCTCACGTACATATATTCCATTATTTTGATTTACAGCGACTGAAGTTGTGATGTTTTCTATACTGATAATTTCCGAAGTAATTAGAGAGTATATGTATTTGTTGATATACTCACCCGTTACCTTCAGAACTTCTGCATCGTATTTGTTCTCTATCTCGTCGGAGTATTCATCCAAATCAAAATCAGTTGATTGAGCGCTAAGATCGGCAGATATATTTTGTATGGGAGATATAAAACATATCAAGGCAAATACTCCGATTACAACAGACATCACCTTTGAAAGATTGGTATTAGGAGATACGATTTTGAGGAGGGTGCATAACATCAGACTTGAGACTATTGTTCCTGCAAAAACATAGATATTTTCCATTATGTCATATTACCTCCCAGAGAAATTATAAGGGCTGTGGAAATAATATATAGCGCCATAATGCAGATGATGATTGCAAGAAGTACGCTTAAGACTGTTGATATAATTAAAAGCAATTCTGTCGGTACAGACATATCAAGCATCTGTGAGAAAGACTTGCATAGATTGACAGAAATCAGCCAAAGTAAGATTTTAATCAGAATAGGCATAAACACTATAATTACTGCAATTATCGCAAAAACGCCAATACCGTTTTTCAGAAGGTGGACACTGCCCTGAACAGTTTTGTATGCCTCGGATAAAGCGGCTCCTATAACTGGTACAAAAGAGGACATTGTAAAACGTATCGCTCTTGTTGATACGTTATCGATTGTCGATGATATTAAGGTTTTAAACCCGAGAAACGTAGAAAACATTGTAAACACAAAAGAAAGCAGCCACTTCAAAGTCTTGGATATCATACTAAGAAACCCGCTCATATTAAGTCCCGGAGTAACGGTTGATGAAATACCGATACCCATAAACACACTGAGCATCGGTGCTATAAACTTTCCGGAGAGTTGCGATATTCCCTCTGCGGCAAAAACCATCATAGAATAATATCCCGAACCGCTGATACTTTGTCCGCAGGATATTAACACCGCCACCATAATCGGAACATACGCTAATATAAAATCTGATGACGTTTTGATAATATCTGTGGCTGAATCAATTACATCCATCAACGGTATCACCACCGCACTACAGATACAAAGTGCTGTAACTACAGATAAGACTTCTCTCAGGCCTCCACTTATCGACGTACTGTATCCGTCAAATATAGCGGTTATGAGTATTATTGCTACAATAGTTACAAGGGAAGAAAACACACCTTTTACCTGTGAGGATGCAACAGAGGTTATTTCATTAAAAAAAGATGATAAAGAAACATCGTTAAGATTATTTATACTGATGTTTTCGATTCCTATTTTTCTGAGTGTTTCTTTTGCCTCGTCGGGTAATAAGTTGTACATCTCAGACAGATCAAGAGATTCCTCAAGTTCTGAATAAGTGTAATCTACTTCTGTATCCTCCAGATATTCCGAGGCTGAAACTGAGGGGATTATAAAAAGCAGAACTACAAATACCGCAAGATATAAATATGACCGCTTCATACTCCACCTCCTGACAACTTTAGTGCTATGGAAAAGAAATCCAGGAACATCGGGAATGCAGTTATTAGGACACATATTCTGCCTGAAATCAATACTACAGAGGAAAGTGAGTTTTGAGAGGAATCTTTGCAACATTCTGAGGAAAACTCCGATAAAAAACAGACTCCGACACATCTTATCAATATGGAAATATATTCTTTGCTTATGTTCGAGCCTGCTATTATTTTCTCAATTTCATCAAACGAATTTATAGATGAAGTGATTATAAGTATGAGTATCAGTACAACTGCACCAATTGAAAGTACCAAAGAGTATTCAGAGTTATATCTTTTAAGGAATATTGCGAGTACAGATGTTATTACGGATATTGCGCAAATTGTTACTATATTCAAAATCCGAACACCTGCTTAATTGTATCAAACAGGTCGCTGATTTCGCTTATTATCATCATCAGCGCTACAACCAGGCCCGCTATCGTTGTTAGCAACGCTTGGTCCTCTCGTCCGCTTCTGATTAAAAGTTGATTTAATACCGCCACTATGATACCTACGGCGGCAATTTTGAAAATCATATCAACATCCATTATGTACCTCACAATAACATCAAAGCAGTAATAGAGCCAAAGGAAAAGCCGAGGACTCTATACAATCTGCACTTTTTTAATTCTTCGGTTTCCGCTTTTTTGAGTTGCTCTTTAATAAGGGTGGTATATAGTTCACAGTTGGATATTTGTCCCTCAATATCGGTGACGCCCAAAACAGAAAAAAACTTAGTTATCAGTTCCATATCTTCCTTCGTAAGTCCTTTTGACGGCGAAATTTTTGAAAGACAATTTTTATACCAAAAAGTAAAATTTTCGGTTTCGTCATCGATATAATTAAAGGCTTCAAAGCCATCTATCTCACCGAATGACTGTGACAGAACAGTATACACGTCCATATTACCAAAGCAGATTTGTGTTTTGATTTTGCTCATTGATTCAAGGATATCAGTCAAGGTTTTTCTTCTGCTAATAAGTCTTACGGAAAAACTGTTGCCAATAAGGAACGAAGTGAATATCAATATAAGAGTGAGTATTATTTTAATCACCTGTAATCATCCTATCAGAATAGACTTTTGATACAACACCCGGTTTATCTCGGCCTTGCAGAAATGCTATATTTTCAAAGGCACCGTTACTAATGAGTCTCATAATATTTTTCTTATTTTTAAGTTCTGATATATCTGAGGCGTGGGCTGTTGCAATAAAACGAACTCCGCTGTTGATACCTGACTCTACTGCTATAGCGTCCTTATCTGAGCCTATTTCGTCACAAACAATCACTTGTGGCGACATAGTTCTGAGGGCTTGTTCGATTCCTATAAAACGTGGATAACTATCATATACATCGCATAGACCTACATCGTTCATTGGCACTCCGCCGACACAGGATGCAAGTTCTCCTCTTGTATCAATTAGGGATGTACGAAGTCTTTGCTTTGATGAAACTATACGAGCAACGTCACGGATGATTGTTGTTTTTCCGCTACAAGGGCTTCCACACAGTAAAATACCGCCTTGAATATTAGAAAATATAGTAGCAACACATTGACCGCAGTCAATGATCTGTCGAGATATTCTGAGTGAAATTGAGGATATCTCCCGTATATTTGAAATACTATGATTATTAACAACCGCTGTTCCGCTTATAGATACTCTGTGTCCGCCTTTAATAGTCACAAAACCCTCTATTATTTCGTTTATATGAGAATAAACCGAGTATCCGCAGACTGCATTAAAACACTCTGTTATCTCATTAACCGAACAGATAATAAGATCATCTCTGTTATTGTCAGACGTTAATGAGCCGTTATGAGTTAAAAACATAATATCTGTATCAAAGGATATACATAGAGGTCGTCCTGTCCGCAAAACAATATCGCGGACTCTATGCCATTGAGTACTCAATGCATTTTTAATTTTGAGTCTTAATGAAATTGGGATAACCCTTAAAAAGTTGTCCATTTCATATTTATTGAACGATACTGCCATTATTTATCATCCTTTCAATAACCTATATGTATTTTGAAAGAAAGATATGACAGGATGTCCAAAAGAAAAAGTCCGAAGCAGAACGCTTCGGACTTAAATTATAATAGTATTATTTAACTATGGGTGTAATAACGGGATTACCATCGCGACCGACAAGCACTGTGAGTCCGCCGGAGTAACCTGACTGACGATAAAGATAGTTAACACCTGTTTCTTTATCAACCCAGATTTCCATACTTCCCATACTTTGGGAATAAATCTTTTCAAATCTTTTTTCACTCATAATATCACCTATATAAGATTATCGTTTTCTATCATAGATAAAAGCTCTGCCTCTGAAATAACGGTTACACCGAGAGACTGTGCCTTAGTCAGTTTGCTTCCTGCTTCTTCTCCTGCTAAAACATAGGATGTTTTCTTTGATACAGATGAGGAAACTTTGCCTCCGTTTGCCTCGATTAAAGCGGAAGCATCTGTACGGGTGAAAGTTGGAAGTGTACCTGTCAAGACAAAGGTTTTGCCCTCAAACAGCATTGATGATAAATTCTTCTCGCCATTTGTCATCTGCACACCTGCTTGCTTAAGTTCTGCGATAAGCAAGCGTGTGCCTTCAAGAGCAAAGTAAGATTCGGTACTTTGTGCCATTATTTCGCCAAAACCCTCTATCTGCATAAAATCTTCTGCCTTTGCACTAAAAATATCCTCGACAGTAGTAAACTGTTCGCAAAGAAGTTTTGCAGCTTTGAGTCCTATATGACGAATACCAAGGGCAAAGACTAATCGATATAATTCACGAGATTTAGAATCGTTTATGGCAGATATAAGATTAGCAGCTGATTTATCGCCCATTCTCTCAAGAGAGGATATATCCTCGGGTTTGAGTCTGTAAATATCAACGGGAGATTTTATAAGTTGGGCATTAACTAATTGCTCTAGAACTGCAGGGCCCATACCGTCAATATCCATGGCATCACGGGATACAAAATGGATAAGATGTCGCATAAGCTGAGCAGGACAATCTGTGTTAGTGCATCTGAGCGCTGCCTCACCCTCTTCTCGTACTAAATTACTGCCACAAGAGGGACAAAATTCAGGGAATTTATATTCAACGGAATTTTCTGAGTGTTCACAAACAGATACTACTTCGGGGATAATTTCTCCTGCTTTTCTGATTATTACACTGTCACCGATGCAAATACCTTTTTCGCGGATAAAGTCCTCGTTATGGAGTGTTGCACGCGATACAGTAGTGCCCGCCAAAAGTACGGGTTCAAAAATTCCGACAGGTGTAATGGCACCTGTTCTGCCGACGTTAATTTCTATATCAAGAAGTCGGGTCGGTTTTTCTTCGGGTGGGAATTTGTATGCCTCCGCCCATCTTGGGAATTTTGCGGTACTGCCAAGAACTTTTCTTTGTTCAAAATCGTTGACCTTGACAACTGCACCATCGATACCGAACTCAAATTCACCACGCATATTACCTATACGCTCGATTTCAACAATTACATCTTCGATATTATCGAATGTATTATAAAAACTTGCGGTCGGAAATCCGAGTTCACTCAGATAATCGAGAGATTGTTTATGTGAGGTAATATCAGTACCGACAACTTGTTGAATATTAAAAATAAAGATATCAAGTGAACGCTTTTTTGTAATGTTACTATCCTTTTGTCTAAGGGAACCTGCTGCGGCGTTTCTTGGATTTTTGAAGGGCTTTTCGTCGTTGTCGAGTTGCTCCTCTACTAAACGCTCAAAGGTGGAAAATGACATATACACCTCACCTCTGACCTCGAGAAACTCGGGAGCATTCTCTAAAGTCTTGGGCAAAGATTCAATTGTCATCAGATTCTCTGTAACATCCTCACCGACAAGTCCGTCACCACGTGTTGAGCCCCTGAAAAAGACTCCGTTTCTATATTCGCAAGAAACAGACAAGCCGTCGAACTTGGGTTCAACGATATAAGTAGGGTTTAATACTGATTCTCTGACTTTGCGGTCAAAATCGCGAAGTTCATCATAAGAAAAAGCATCGTGCAGACTCTCCATCGGAACCTTGTGAGTAACGGGAGAAAACTTTTTGTTTCTGTTTCCGCCTACGTGAGTTGTAGGTGAATCGGGAGTTTTTAGTTCAGGAAATTCATCCTCTATATTTTCGAGTTCACGCAATAGCATATCATATTCGAAGTCAGATATTTCAGGGTTATCCTGATTATAATATCTGTCGTTGTGATATTCTATAAGTGAACGAAGTTCCTGCGCTCTTGAAACTGCTTCAATATAAAGCATTACAATACCTCACTAATTGTTAATTGTTGACTGCTGAAGTTCCCTTCTCGCGAAGATATGTAGACTCCAGGTCAGCAAGGTGGAGTTTTACTGCAAGGGGATATTTTTCGTAAGCCTGGCTTATAGTATAGCCTTGGCTGTCATCAAAACTTCCCATATGCCAACGAATTGCCATCGCCTCATCTAAACGAAGTTTCATAAAACGTTCAATAAGAAAAACTGATTTTTCACCGTGACCAAAGGGGAATTTATCCTCTATTGAATAGAATGGTTGTTTCTCCCACTGGCCTGTGAGTTCGTTTTTGACATTACGAGTTGAAATTTTGTAAAACTCGGCTTTGCACACATCGTGAAGCAAAGCTGCAATAGCAAAGCTCTCTACTGAATCAACACCTTCTTCAAAATGCTTCTCCATCATTGTATTAAAAACGCTGACTGAGTGCATAACAAGTCCGTTTTCACAAGCACAATGATATTTGGTACTCGCCGGTGCTGTGAAGAAATCGGTATTCTGAAGCCAAGCAAGAAGTTCCTTGGCACCTTGTCTTTGAATGTTCTCTGTAAAAATCTGAACAAATTCTTCTTTAGCAGTCATAGTACACCTCACAATAATTCTTCGTTATATATTGCTCTCTCTCCACCTATAAATTTAGGTCTTGTACGAGCACAAATTACAAGCGCATCGCCGATTGTTCTTGTCTGAGTTTTCACGGGTACTGCTGTGGGTTTAAGGTGCATACCGATTAAGGTACCACCTATATCCATACCTGCATCAGCACGGATATTCTCAACAACAACGGGATCGTCAAATATTGAGTAAGCATAAGTTGCACTTGCGCCACCTGCATGAGCGTGAGGAATAACGTTAACAATTTCGAGATTCTGTTCTTTTGCAACACGGCGTTCTACAACTAATGCTCGATTGAGATGTTCGCAACACTGAGCAGCCAGATATATACCTTTTTCACTGAGAATAGGAAGTATAACATCATACACCGCCTTAGCCGCCTCGGCACTTGAGGCTGTACCGATGGTGTTACCGCATATCTCGCTGGATGAACATCCGAGAACAAAGACTGAGCCTTCTGAAAGTTTCGCTTTATTTAGAAGTTCATCCAGTACAGATAAGATATCGCTTTTAATTTTATTTATATCAGTCATAAAATCACCTCGTGTAACAAAAAGGCATCCTCCGTAGAGGATGCCTGATTTGTGATAAATTATTCCTCGGTTGCTTCCTCTACGGGAGCTTCCTCTGCTATAGTTTCCTCTACGGGAGCTGCTTCTTCTGTTGTAGCAACAACTTCGTCAGCAACAACTTCCTCAACGGGCTCTAACTCAGGGAGAAGAGCTCTAACAGAAAGGCTTACGCGCTTCTTCTCGAAGTCGATAGCAACAATCTTTGCCTCGAGTTCGTCGCCAACATTAACAACGTCCTGGGGCTTCTCAACATGCTGGTTGGAAAGCTGAGAGATGTGAATAAGGCCATCGATACCGGGAATGATAGTTGCGAATGCACCGAAGGTAGTAATACCTGCGATCTTAACTGTGCAAACAGTATCAACGGGATACTGATTCTTAAGGATCTCCCAAGGATTATCCTCTGCCTTCTTGAAGCCGAGAGAAATCTTGTTTGTTTCTGTGTTGAAATCTTTAACGAATACTTCTACTGTATCGCCAACGTTTACAACCTCAGAAGGATGCTTGATTCTGGACCAACTGAGTTCGGAGATATGAATCATACCGAATACGCCGCCGAGGTCTACGAATGCACCGTAGTTTGTGAGAGACTTAACTGTACCAACGTAAGTCTTGCCAATCTCGATTGCCTCCCAGAATGCAGCCTTAAACTCGCTGCGCTGATCTCTGAGAACGCTCTTGATAGAACCTACTACCTTCTTGCGTCTGCCACGCTGGGAAACCTCAAGAAGTCTGAACTCTACCTCTGTATTGAGAAGAGGAGTGAGATCGTCCATACGAACGATAGATGCCTGAGAAGCAGGAATAAAGATACGGTTGTTGAGTGCGAAAACAATAACGCCACCGTTTACTACTTCTACAACTTCGCCTGTTAAAACTGCGTTTTCTTCAGCGAGTTTCTCAAGCTGATCCCAATCCTTCTTAGCGTCTACTCTACGCTTGGAGAGCATAATTGTACCCTCCTGGTCATTGGTCTTCATAATAAGAAGTTCAATCTCGTCGCCAACCTTAACGAACTCGTTAGGATCGTTTACGGGACCAAAGGAAAGTTCCTCAGCAGGAATAAAGCCTGCCTGCTTTCTACCGACATCTACCTGTACCTCTGTAGGTGTGATTCTGATGACAGTACCCATTACCCTTTCATTTGTATTTAAGCCTTTGAGATTCTCTTCCAAAAGAGCCTCAAAATCTTCAGTTTCGTTTGTTACACCGGACTTGGTTAATTCTTCCATTTTATCCAGTACCTCCTTTATAATCCTTGCAGGAGTGGATGCTCCCGCAGTTACGCCAACCGTCGAGACATTGCTTAATCTTTCCGAGGAAAGCTCGCGAGCTGTTTCTATCCACAAGGTGTTGGGGCATTCCTTACTGCACAACTCAAAGAGTTTAGCGGTATTGGAACTTTTCCTATCACCTATGACTATCATCAACTCTGAAGATTTCGCCAGATTTTCGGCTTCCGCCTGACGACTATGCGTAGCACTACATATTGTAGCAAATATTTCTGGATTTGTACAGACTTTTTTTATAGTTTTAAAACATTTTTTCCATTCTTTTTCACTAAATGTAGTCTGTGCAACAAAAACAGCAGTGTTATATTTCTCTGAGGGAATATTAGAAAGCAGTTCAATCAATTCCTCATTATTCATATAAGTAAAACAAGGAATGTTACAGTGACCTATTATTCCCTGAACCTCAGGATGGGACGAATCACCTGCGATAAATACTGTTTTATTCTTTTCTTCATCCGCTGATGCGACTATAGAATGAATTTTTGAAACAAAGGGACACGTGGCATCGCTACAGTCAAGAGAAAGCGACTTGATTTCGTCCATAACATCCTTTTTGACTCCGTGTGAACGAACAACAAGTGTGGAGCCTTCGGGTGTTTCAGAGGGTAAATCAACGGTTACTACTCCCCTGCTCTGAAGTTCAGAAACCATCTCTGTATTATGGATAATCGGACCGAGGGTTGCAACACATTTACCCTCGTCGAGTAAAGAATACACTATATTTACTGCGCGATTGACACCGAAGCAGAAACCCGCAGTTTTGGCAAGTTTAATTTCCATACTTATCCTTCTCCCACATTATTCTTATTCTTTCCATAAGATTACGGGATGCATCTCTGTATTCTCTGGGTGAGCCGGTTGTAATGCCTAATTCCTCCGTAGTAACAGGTTCGCCAAAGGTAATGTATCTGCGTGAGAAAAGTGTCAATTTCTTTGTACGATAAGTAATCGACACGGGAACAATCTTGCAGTTCATCTGATGAGCGATCATTACCGCACCGCTTCTTGGACGGAGGAGTTCGCCTGTTTTTGAACGCGTACCCTCAATAAAGATACCGATAGCATCTCCGTTATCGATCATATTCTTTGCATTGTTTATTGAGTCCCAGTCACCCTTACCTCGGCGTACGGGAAAAGCGCCGACTTTGGTGAAAAACCAAACAAGGAGCTTATTTTTGAAAAGTTCCTCCTTAGCCATAAAACGGATACAACGTTTCTGTCCTATAGCAACTAAAATTGCATCAAGTGCAGAGATATGGTTGGGAGCAATGACAAATCTTCCTTCTAAGGGAATTTGCTTAGCATTAGTATACTTTGTTCTGAATACAGGCCAAGTTACAACTGCGACAAGACCTCTTAGAAACTTATACATAGGTTTACTGAATTTTACATAATTCATTTACTTTTCTCCTCAATTATTCCGATAAGAAGGTCAATAGACTCCTGCAAAGTCAACTCAGATGTATCGGCAATAACGCTGTCCTCGGCGGGTTTTAAGGGAGCGATAGGACGATTCATATCGTTATTATCCCTGGTGATAACGTCAGCAAGTACGTCCTCGTATACAGCATCCTGCCCTTTTTCTATAAGTTCAAGATAACGACGTTTTGCGCGGATTTCTGCAGAGGCAGTAAGGAAGATTTTAACCTTAGCATCTGGAAGTACAACTGTACCTATATCTCTGCCGTCCATAATAACGTCAAATTCCTTTGCCATATCTCTTTGCAAAGATAAAAGGAATGCTCGTACTTCGGGAATAGCCGATACGTTTGATGCAGCCATAGACACCTGTTCTGTACGGATAAGGGATGATACATCCTCTCCGTTAAGAAGGACAAGCTGATTTTTTTCTTCGTCACGTGCAAGTGAAACTGTAATCTCTGACAAAAGAGGAACTACTTGCTCTCTATCGGTAGTAACTGCACCTTTTCTGACTGCATAAAGACCGATTGCACGATACATAGCACCGGTATCCACATAGATAAATCCGAGTTTTTTGGCACAAGCCTTGGCTATAGTTGATTTTCCTGCACCTGCAGGTCCGTCAATGGCGATTGCAATAGACATAATAATTCTCCTGAAATAAAATAATCGTTAAATATTAAGAGTTATATACAGACCAGGTACCTGCGAGTTTACCTGTAGAAAAGGCGATCTGAAGATTGAAGCCTCCTGTATATGCATCAATATCAATAACCTCTCCGCAAAAATAAAGTCCCGGACAGATTTTACTCTCCATTGTGGAAGGGTCAATCTCTGACACTTTGACACCGCCTCGGGTGATTATTGCTTCATCAATAGGTCTTGTACCCGTTATACTGAACTCAAGGTTTTTGAGCAAGGATACAAGAGCGTGGCGGTCTTCCTTCTTAACGCTATTACATCTGACATCTGATGAAAAAGACAAACGATGCAATATAACGGGAATCATAGAGGAAGGAAGTAAATCAGACAGAGAATTTGATAGTTCTCTGTTTTTGTATTTTTCGAAATCGCGGATAATTCGCAAATCAAGTTTTTCGAAGTCCAAAGCAGGTTTCAGGTCGATAGAAAGTCTATAATCAGACTTGGAAATATCGGTGATAAGCGTACTTGCGCTTAAAACTGTCGGGCCTGATAATCCGAAATGAGTAAACAGCAGTTCTCCGAAGTCACTGTATATTTCCTTATTATCTTTATACAGTTTTACTCCTACATTGCGAAGTGATAAGCCCTGCATATCCTTACAATCACTGAGGTCTGTATCAGAACACTCAAGAGGAATAAGGGATGGCGTAGGAGATATAACAGTGTGGCCTGCACTTCTTGCGAATTTATAGCCGTCTCCCGTAGAGCCTGTCCGAGGATAAGACGCACCACCTGTTGCTATAATAACTGCATCTGCAGTATAGGTTTTGCCCTTGGTATCTGTAACCCCTTGTATCCTGCCATCCTCAATATTAAGTTTAGAGATAATAGTTTCAGAAAAAACTTTGACTCCTGATGAAAGCACAAATCGTTCCAATGCTGAAACGATATCGGTTGCCTTATCGGATACAGGGAAAACTCTGTTGCCACGCTCGACCTTAAGAGGGACACCTAATGACTCGAAGAACGACATAGTATCGGAAGTATCGAAGTTGTTTATCGAACTATACATAAAGCGAGGATTTGTAATAACGTTTTCGATAAAGGTGTTGTTTGAGCAATTATTAGTAACATTGCATCTACCCTTACCTGTTATACAAAGTTTTCTGCCTATACGCTTGTTTTTTTCAAACAACAGAACTTCGGCACCTGTCTGTGCGGCGGTACCCGCTGCCATAAGGCCTGCGGCTCCTCCGCCTACAACAATAATTCTACTCATACTTATTTATCTGTTATATGACTGCTTGTATATACGCCCTGCTCATACCATACAGTCTCAAGGGAGTCGAAAATACCTTTGACTTCTTCTTTATTCTTAATAACGGTTGCAACGATAAGAGCGTTAATAAGAGA
Source organism: Ruminococcus sp. (assembly GCA_045603105.1). GTDB lineage: Bacteria > Bacillota > Clostridia > Oscillospirales > Acutalibacteraceae > Ruminococcoides. The sequence goes on along the minus strand of JAZULM010000034.1, from coordinate 179,892 downwards.
AAGAGGTGCTACGAGAGAGTCAACTACAGATGCCATATCGCTTCGAGCAATAAGCACAGAATCGGCACTACTTGCAAGAGGTGACATCATACTGTCGGTAATCGCAATAGTAGCGGCTCCGCGGGATGAGGCAAAATCCATAGCACTCGCGGCGGTTTTGCTATATCTCGGGAAACTGATACCGATTATAGCATCTTTGTCGGAAATACGAAGTAATGCCTCGTACATACCCGAACGACTGGCAGTAGTAACTACGTGAACATTACCGAGAATCAACTCGAAATAATAACCGAGAAAACTAGCGAGAGAACTTGCTGAACGAGTACCGAAGATATAAATATGCTCTGCAGAAGTAATGGCTTCTACGGCTTTGTTGAAGTCTTCACGTGAGGTTTCCTCTAAAGTACGGCGGATCTTCTGAATATCCTGATTAAGCACTGAGTCAAGTACATCTCCGTCTCCGATTTTAGCGGCTGTGACTTCGATTCTCTGTACAGATGTCAGCTTATCCTTGATCATCTCCTGCATTGCTTTTTGAAGCTGAGGATAACCGCTGTATCCGAGTTCGGTAGCAAAACGGACAACTGTACTTTCGCTGACTCCGACTATATCACCTAACTTAGAAGCAGTAAGAAAAGCAGCCCTGTCATAATGCTGTTCAATGAACTCAGCGATTAGTTTCTGACCTTTTGAAAGAGAGTTCATTTTAGAATCTATTCTTACTAAAAGATGTGTTTCCATATCAGTACACACTCCATAAATTATTCTTAAAATATAATATCATATTCTGTGTTTGATTTCAATGATTTTTGCAAGGTAATTCTTAAGATTTTGCAGAAATTTAAGGTTTTATAATATCATTTTAACATTTTGCTTCATTTTTGAGAATTTTTGCAACAAAAAAGGCATCGATAAACGATGCCATTTTTATTCTTAATATAAAATTGTCTTTGATAATAATCAGTCATCATCCTCAATTTGTTCGGGAATAAGTTTATAGACTTCGGCGACTCGATCTCTTTGCCAGAGCATAGGAGTTACTCTCATAGAAAAGCCGTAACCGTTATCACACGCCCAATCAAAAGGTTTAGCCTGAGGTATGCCGTATATTGCAAGTAAGGTCATAATTATACCGCCGTGAGTAATAATTGCACAGTCGGTTGTACCCGTTTTAATAAGGCCGTCAACAAGACTTTGAAACATAAGGCAGATACGTCTTGTGAAATCATCGTTGCTCTCTCCACCTGGAGGAGTTGCTCTTTCATCTCCTGAAAGCCAGGCTTCAAAAAGCGGATCACCCTTAAGTTCCTCAGCGGTTTTACCCTCCCACTCGCCGAAATTCATTTCATTTAACTCCTCGAGCACAATAGGTTTTACGCCTGGATAAAGCACCTCACAAGTCTGAGTACAACGCTTCAGAGGACCTGTAAAGATAACAGGTGCATAAGGATACTTATGAGTTTTGTCTAATGTTGTAAGTTCATCTACTGCTTTTGGAGATAAATCAGGATCAGTTACTCCAATATAAGCACCTCTTGCGGTTTCTTCAATTGCTCCGTGGCGTATGAAATGAATATAATATGATTTCATATAAATTCTCCTTAGAATACTTTACAATTTGTAAAATAAATATTATACTGTTTGTATAAAGGTGGTTGATAAAATGAATAAGGATTTCCCAAGAATCATAACTATGTTGAGAAAAGAGAGAAAGTTAAGTCAAAAGCAGGTATCTGCTGACTTAGGAATATCGCAGGCATTGCTTTCGCACTATGAAAAAGGAATCAGAGAATGCAGTCTTGATTTTCTTGTAAATATATCAGAATACTATAATGTTTCGTGTGATTTCTTGCTCGGCAGAAGTCCCGAAAGATCGGGTGCAAAACTGAATTTTGAGGACATTCCCGACGCTGAGGATGATCTGCCCGAAAGAACTAAGGGAGGTTCAATGGTACCTCTGCTCAATAAAAAGATTATCTGTAATACTTTGGCTATAATCTTTGATATGTTGGCTGTAAACAAAAATAAGCAGATGACGTCTGACGTATCAAATTATCTGATGCTCGCAGTATATAAGGTATTCAGGTCCTTATACTCTGCGAATGAAAAGAATCAGCAGACGATGTTTTCGATACAAAAAGGTGTATATCAGGGATTCTGTGATTCATATATGGCAAGATACTGTACAAGATTTCAGTACTTTACAAATGAGGTCACAGAATCGAGTAATGCTGATATACTAAGAGAAACAGAATACTCCTCTGAGATATTATCGCAGGATTATCCGAAACAGTCAAGTTCATTATTTAATCTTATCCAACACGCAGAAAGTAAAATCAGAACTAAAAGTAAATAAGATATAAGATAAGCACTTTTGAAATAATCAAAAGTGCTTATTTATTGTATTATAATTAGTCCTCAGTGTTACGAGAATCAGAATCTTTGGGGCCTGCACTCACAACAAGATAGATCTTTTCATCGCGAGAGACCTCATCCCCTGCTGTATAGTCTGAATATCCGATAACCTTGCCCTTTGCGATTTTGTCGTGATGTACGGTTTCGGTATCCTGATATACTACATATCCAAGTTCGGTAAGTTTAGCAATAGCGGTAGCCAAAGAAACATCCTCGACATCGGGTAATGTTTCTGTTGCTGAGCCACGGCTTACTTTGAAGGATACAGCGAATCCTCGCTCACCGTCAAGGGGTGTTCCCTCGGGGAAACTCTGAGCCATAATCACACCCTCGTCGTAAACCTCGGAATAACCGTCCGAATCATCGGCATAGACAGACTTATATACTGTAATACCTCTGGCGGTGAGGTCTTTGCTGACAGTCTCATAATCGGCACCTACATAGTTACCAAGTGTGGGACCTGTCCAGTCCTCATCAATAATAGTCGGCATCGTTTCCTCAATAGACGGCTCTGTATCCTCGGGTAATTCGGAAGGTTTTGTGACTGTATTATCTACAATAAGCATACCTATCCATAAAAACAGAAGAGATGCTACAACCGTAACGATAATGCCTACTGAAACAGGAGACATACCGAAGTTGTTTTTCTTAGGCTTTATGCTGTTAGCCATACTTGCAGTACGGCTTATTTCCTCCTGAATAGCCTTAACGGTTGGTGCTACAGAAAGTTGTGAGCGAAGATCTACAAAATCTATAATTCGTTCTTCTCTCTTGACCTGTAATCCGTTTGCAAGAGCTGACACAACGTGAGGAGGCAAACGTTTAACAGTACCTGTACTCATTAAAAGTGCGCCGTCGTTGAGACGCTCTTTAGCGCTTGCAGGGAGAGAACCTGTCAGAGCGTAGAAAAGTGTTGCCGTAAAGCCATATATGTCGGTAATATTATCTATCGGGAAGTTTGATTCATACTGCTCGGGTGCAGCACAACCTGTAAAAAGTTGAGACTTAAGAGGTGTACCGCGTCTGCGTTCGTTTATGGTAGCAAAACCGAGGAGTAATGCTTTTCCTGATGCAGTAATATAGAGGTTAGCGGGAGAAATTGCGTAGTGTCCGTAGCCGTTCTTATGAAGTGCCTCTAAAAGAGAGATAACAGGCATAAATAAGGGACGGGCCACCTCCCACTCGAGTTGACCGTTGTTACGTGACACATATTCCTCGAACGAAATAAGGTCTTCGTACTCTTCGACAACATAACAAGTGCTGTTTGCTCTGAATATATCTGTGATAACATTCATAGCAGACATATCCCGAAGGGTTGAAAGAAAACTGAAAAACTGTTCAAAGTCTGACATTAATCTGTCGAACATCTCGCGTTTTGAGGGTTCTATATCTATTCGTACTGTATTTTCAGTTCTGGTATAATAACCTGCGGGTAAAAACTCTCTGATTAAGATCTTCTTGGAAGTTTCTCTATCAAAGCCAATATAGAGTGTGCTCTCACCGTTGGTTTCGATATTTTTGCCAACTACGTAGCGCTTATCAAGTACAGCACCATAGGGCAAAAAAGGAGCCGACTGAGTTCGGGAATTGTCAAATCCACAGTGAGGACAGATAACATCCTTACCTATTTCTGACATACAACCTATACACAGTGACATCATATCATCTCCTGTCGTAAGATATACCTATAATTATACTGATACTATTATATCACGCTAAAGTCACTAATACAAGAATCTACTATGTTACACAATTTACAGTTTTGTTATAGAATTGTAGTTTTATAATTTTAGTTGACTATCGCAACTTATGTTGATATTATGTAGTTAAGAGGAATATTCTTAGATTAAAGGAGGTTTTATTATGAAAAGAACAATGGCCATAATTCTTTCGATGGTACTTCTTTTATTTACTTTTTGTGCCTGTACGGATGATGAAAACGTAAATTTACCAAAGAATGGTATAGATGATGCTATCATTGGTACTTGGTACGGACCTTCAAATAATCCTGTGCTGAACATAAACTCTGACTGTACAGGAGCTCTCACCTACGACGATACTGAATATACTGCTGAGTATTCTGCGGTCGATAATGTTTTCACTGCTTCAAGCGATGGCTACTATATAAACGGAGAATATATTGTTGATCAAAACACACTGACAGTTTCTGTAGAGTATAATGAAGAAACATACACAATTATATTCACACGCGAAGAAGTTATATTACCCGAAGAACTAATCGGAAGTCACATCTATAAACTCGGAGACGATGCATACGAGATTGTAATCGGTGATGACGACGTTATTTGTAAGGGTATCCCCTATCCGCCGTCTGCTGAATATGAGTATGAAGATATTTATATTACTCCAGGATTCCCACACGATACAAACACTCCTGAGGGGGAAATTGAGGTTGAATATCAGATTTACAAAAAGCCCCCGACAGATGTAAACAAGCCCTTTTCAGCAAGTCCGACCTCTGCACCAAATGAAGACGATACATCAGCAAAATCTGAAGAATCAGCAAAGCCTGAAGAATCAGATAAGAGTACAAAACCTTCTACTGATAATAAAGAAAACAAACCTGCTAAACCAAAAGATTTCGTACCCGAAACAATTAGTGTTAATGACGGAAAAGTAACAGTCGAGCAGGACGGAGAGAAACTCACAACCACCAAAGGCGGTGGATCACTTGTGGGCACATGGACATCTGCTCAGCAGGAAGGTTATGCATATATTTTCGGATACACATCCACTCTACCCTACACGGTTACATACACCTTCAACGCTGACGGAACAGGAACAGTTACCGCATTATTCTTTACCGGTACTTTAACCTGGAGTCTTGACGGTAATAAACTTGATTTAACCGTCTCTATGCTCGGAGATGTTGATTCAGGTACTGCCTACGTAACGCTTATGGGTGATACACTTTGTCTTGAAAATTTAGACGGCGACGTATTCCCCATGGCAAGACAATGATAATTTAATAAATTAAGCCTTGAGATCAGATAAAATGCTGATCTCAAGGCTTTTTTATTTATATGCTTAATCTTTAAAAATGTAATTAGTCGAGCAAAATTATGATAATTTCTGTTAACAAAAAATATCCCCGCAAGAAAATATTCTTGCGGGGATTTGACGTTAGATAAGTCCTGCTATTATCTTCTGGAAAGTAGTAGCATCTTTGATTGTTAAGGCATAATCACTGTCAGTATCGGAAACATTTACAGAAAAAAATTTCCTGTCACCCGATGACTTTTGGAACAGATTTATAGGTAAAATCGAATTGATAACATTTGAAACACAATCTCCGTTCGAGTTCTTCAATAATATAAATTAAGATGACATTAAATAACACACCACCCGAATATATCTACAACCTACCCGATGACGAAAAAGAACTCCTGCTCCGCCTCAGAGTTCTCTCTGATAAAGATAAGCAGAAGTTCATAGAGTATTTATCAAATAAGGGATTTTATGGCAAGGCAGAAGAAACGTCTTGAGAAAAAAGTTAAAATCGGAAATAAACGTGTGTATGTATATGGCTTATCTGCTTTTGAGATTCAGCAGAAGATAGAAGCTCTACAGAATGCTGAGGAATACAGCAAAGATCCACTCTTCTATGATGTGATGGACTCTTGGCAGGAAAAACACTTTGAAAAGATTGCACCGGGTACAAAAACCTGTTACTCCCCCGAAATCAAACGAGTTGCCGCCGAGTTTAGCAGTATAAAACTTTTAGAAATTACACCTATGGATGTTACCGCCCTGCTCAGACATCTTGCGAATCAAGGTTATTCCCTTCAAACCGTCAAAATACAAAGATTATTTATTAGTCTTGTATTCGACTTTGCCCAGAGCAGAGGCCTTATTCGGTACAACCCCGCAGAACACGCAGAACTCCCCCCTAAGTTACCAAAGAAGCAAAGATAGATGAAAAAGTAGCTCAATCCTTTATGGGTCATTCTAAGATTGAAATAACACGCAACATCTACACCCATATCCGCCAACAAAGAGCAACTCAGGCACAAGACGATTTAAATAATATTATAAATAACATGATTTAATCTGTACCAAAATACAAAACGCCTCCTCCAAACACTCAGAAGAGGCATATTTTACGACAAAAATTACGACACTTTTTACGACACATTTTTGAAAACATTTGAAACAATTTGAAAACATAATATCACATTATATCAAAACAAAAACCGCACTATAAAGCCACTTAGGCTTAATAGTGCGGTCTTCTTCGTGGTGGAGACGATGGGGATCGAACCCACGACCTCTTGAATGCCATTCAAGCACTCTCCCAGCTGAGCTACGCCCCCACGAACGATAATTATATTATCATACCTTTGGATAAATTGCAAGTATTTTTGATATTTTTATATCATAAAATACCGCCTTGAACGAACAAGGCGGTAATAGATTATTTCATTCCGTTATATGAAGTTTCAACCGCTTCTTTACTGATATTGCAATTGAGTTTATAAACGGGAACCTTCTTAAGCAAAGTGTCAATCATATCAATCAGATTCATCATTTTTTGAGGTGAATCAGGTCTGAGAGTCTGCTCTAATAAAACAGGTAATGCTTCAGAGGTTGTTACTTTTGTTATAGAATTTTCGGGATGTTGATTAAGGATACAGATTCCCTTTAGCGGAACGCGGATATTAGTATTGATATCATACTTTCCTGAAAAAGGAGTACCGCATATATAAGGAACACCACCGAAAAATCTGACAGCGGGTTTATCGTCATTTACTGATATAACTTTATCTCCGAAATACTTTCTCCACAGACCTGCGTGGGTTGATTTTCCCGCTCCGCAAGGACCGGTAAATACGTATCCCTCGCCATCTACTGCCATTGCTGCAGAATGTAGGAAAAAAGCACCTCGTAAAAGCACCTCGTTATAAAACTTTATACCTGCGACTACATACTCTGCCTGATCCTTTTCCATAGGATATTTTTCTATATGGTCATCAATATCATCATCTGTGATGACCAAAGTAAAATCGGGCTTAGCACTCTGATCATGTGCAAGATATTTCTCACTTCTTTTCAAAAGTCGCTCAAACCTTGGCTCATATTCTACCAGAAAGTCACATATTGAATAAATCAATGTAATTCTCCTTTACGATTGCTTAAGTTCCCAGGGTTTTATATCCTTGATTTCGTTGAACATTTCTACATAACTCTGATGTCGGGACAAGGCTATATCGCCATTATTGACTGCATCAATAACAGCACAACCTTTCTCGCATATATGCATACACGTTGTAAATTTGCAAGAACCGATATAGTCTTCAAATTCCGGAAAAGAGTACATAAGTTGCTCTTTCTCAACAAGGTGGTAACGTTCGAGGTCTACTGTAGAAAAGCCGGGTGTGTCGGCGATATAACCCGTATCTGAAATAAAGAGTTCTACGGTACGGGTAGTGTGTCGTCCTCTACCAAGTTTTTTGCTTATCTCCCCTGTTTTAAGTTCAAGGTCAGGATAGAGATTATTAATGAGGGTAGATTTACCGACACCGCTGTTGCCGATAAAAGCGACGAGTTTGCCTGATAGAGCTTTTTTGATTTCACTTACAGAAGCTTCGTCACCATCGGAATAAGCAAAACAAGTAAATCCTGCTTTGGTATAGATTTCCATAAACTCATCGCAGGCTTTGAGGTCGGTTTTTGAGAACACGATAAAAGGATTAGTTCCTATATCGACCGCCGCGGCTGTCAGTTTATCTATAACTAAAGTGTTGGGTATAGGCTCTACTGTAGAGATAACGATTACGAGTACATCGAGGTTAGCAAGAGGAGGACGCACGAGAAAATTCTTTCTTGGTAGTATTTTCTCTACACTATGATAGCCCTCTGATTTTTTCGAAACCTCTACCCTGTCGCCTACTACGGGAGTCTCGCCTACACTTCGGAATCTGCCTCTAGCCTTACACTCAAGAATCTCTCCCTGTGAAAGCACATAATAAAACCCACCGGTCAGTCTGACAATAACGCCCTCAACCTTCTCTGATGAATTATTCTGCATTTTCTTCACCGACAGTTGTTGCGGGTTCAGTAGGAACTGTAACTACAGGTTCAGGATCCACATACTGATTAGATGTTATTGTTTCGTATTTTTTCTCTGTAAAATCTACTCGATATTCACGATAAAGCTGGTCGTCAAGGAACACCTGAACAGTGATAGTGCCTCTGCCTGTAACACTGAAGTTTACAGTCTTCATATTGCTGTAAACTGTAGCGGGTTGAGATGTATCATTATACTTGATATTCAGTTGCATTGAGTGAGAAACGCCCTCGGGTAAATCTACAGAAATTGATACAGAGTTCTCGGGATTATCCTTACTGATAAAAATGATAACTGTATCACCCTTCTGTATTTCACCACCTAAGGGAGACTGGGTTACAACTAAGTCTTTGTTCTTATCGCTGTCAATTTTTTCGACTTCAACCTTGAAGCCTAATGCCTCGAGTTTATCAATTGCGTCTTCGTTAGTGTAGCCGATAACGTTGGGAACATTTACTTTGTCAACTTCAGCAGCACCGCCGACTACATAAAGATATACTGTATCAGCTAAAGAGGTAACTGTACCCTGCTGGGGATATGAACGGATAACGCTACCTTCTGCAGAAGTGTTTGAATCGGATACTGTGATAACCTCTACCTTATAGAATCCTGCTTTGCTAAGTGTTGCACGGGCTGCACTTTCGTTGAGGCCGTAGATAGAAGGAATAGCCTGATCGCCTTGTGTACTATTGACAGTTAAAGTTATGGTGCCGGTTGCTTTGATTTTCTTAGAACCTGCTGAGGGACTCTGATCAACAATAGCACCAAGTTCAAACTCTTCGCTATAAACATAATCGTATTTGAAATTGAACTTATAATCGGGATTCTCGCCGATCTCCTGTATGCTCATTCCAACAAAATCAGGAACATTAACATCGGCTGCTTCTGATGTCTGATTTGAACGAAATGCGGCCAGTGGTATGCATACTACAGTCGCTATACAGATAGCGATGATAATGCCGATAAGTATAGGAAATGCAAGGCTATGACGAACTTTCTCGTCGTCTGAAGCTCCACTCTGTGCAAACTCAGCAGAGCGACGGCTCTTGCCTTTATTAATAGCATCTATATACTTTGTTGGCTGTTTATCGTACATATACTTGTATTCAAAACGAACGCTTGGGTTCATTCTGAATCTCTCAATATCAACGAGCATATCCTGAGCTGACTGGTATCGGTCACAGGGTTGTTTCTGCATTGCTTTGAGAGTGATTTCCTCAATTCCCTCGGGGATAGAAGGATTAATTACACGAGGGTTATCGGGAACAACCTGAAGATGCATCAATGCTACAGAAACTGCATTCTCTCCGTCAAAGGGAAGTTTGCCTGTCAGCATTTCGTACATCATAACTCCGAGGGAGTAAATATCGGTTTTTCCGTCTGTGATATCGCCCTTAGCCTGTTCGGGGGCAATATAGTGAACAGAGCCGATTGCCTGTTCGGTCATAGTACTTGTGCTGTTTGAAAAACGTGCAATACCGAAATCGGTAACTTTGATAGTACCATCGGAAAGAAGCATCATATTCTGAGGTTTGATATCTCTATGAACTACACCCTTACTGTGAGCGTGAGAGAGAGCCTTGAGAATCTGTGTAATAAGGTGAACTGTTTCTTTCCAGGTTAATACTTTCTGCTGATTGATATACTCTTTAAGAGTGATTCCGTCGATATATTCCATAACTATGTACTGAATCATATCGCCGAAACTAACGTCGTAAACCTTGACAATATTCGGATGTGAAAGTACTGCAATTGCTTTTGATTCGTTCTTGAATCTTCTGATAAATTCTTCGTTATTAAGGAACTCGTCTTTGAGAATCTTGATGGCAACTTCTCTGTCATCAATGGTATCGTAACAACGATATACGTTAGCCATACCGCCGATACCGATAAGTTCACGGATTTCATATCTGCCGTCTAACTTTTTACCTACGTATTTATCCATAGTTGCCACCTCCTTAGTAAAGTACTGTGACGGTAATGTTATCAGTACCGCCGCCTTCTTTTGCTGTGTCTACAAGTTTATTTGTCAGGTCCTCTCCACGATTCTCGTGGACAATTTTGACAATATCGCCGCTGCTGACACAATTTGTAAGTCCATCGGTACAGATAAGTATAACATCACCGTAGGAGAAATTAGCCTCGATATAATCAAGGCAAACCTCAGGTCTGATACCGAGGGCTCTTGTGATTATGTTTTTGTTGGGGTGTACCATTGCTTCTTCGGGCGTGAGTTCTCCCCGTCTGACCATCTCCTGAACAACGGAGTGATCCTCGGTGAGTTGCTTAATTTTTCCGCCACGGATTGAATAAGTACGGCTGTCGCCAATATGAACAACGTGGATTGTTCTGTCCTTGATAAATACGAACTCACAGGTTGTGCCCATTCCCTCGAGTTCCGGATTGTTCATAGACATATCGAAAACCTGTGTATTGGCACGTTGTACTATATCAATCAGAAGAGTCGCAAGCTGCTCTTTTTTTAGTTTTTCGTCATAAAGCTGAGTTATCTGTTCGCTGATTAAATCAACGGCAGTAGCACTGGCGATATTACCGCCGTTTGCTCCTCCCATACCGTCACAAACTACAGCCCATGCACAAGAGGGCGAGAAAACTCCGAAGCGGCAGTCGTCCTGATTTGACGTTCTGACTAAACCTATATCACTTTTACTGAAAACTTCCAAGTTATACTCCTCCTTTGTTCTTAAGATTCTTGCCTCTGAGTTGTCCGCAGGATGCGTTAATATCTGCACCTAAGGTTCTACGGACAGTAGCATTGATATTATACTGAGAAAGCACATTGACAAAAGATGTCATACGCTTGTCTTTGCTTGGGTTGTATCCTGTACCCTGGACAGGGTTGACAGGTATAAGATTAACGTGACAGAGGGTTCCCTTGATTCTCTCTGCCAACAGATGAGCGTGGCTGTCGCTGTCGTTGACACCGCTTATCATTGCATATTCGTATGTAACTCGTCTGCCTGTAGTATCTGAATAATATTTACAAGCGGTAAGTACATCCGCAAGGGGATATTTCTTATTTATCGGCATCGTCTGTGAACGCAGTTCATCAGTTGGTGCGTGGAGTGATAAAGATAATGTAACGGGAATGTGTAAATCTGCAAGTTCATAGATACGATCAGCAATACCGCAGGTAGAAAGTGTAATATGTCTTGCGCCAATTCCGAGTCCTTTATCATCGGTAGCGAGGCTTATAAACTTCACTACGTTATTGAAGTTATCGAGAGGCTCTCCCATTCCCATAAGGACAATGTTTGAGATTCGGATATTGAGATCCGTCTGAGCAGCGGTAATCTGGCTGAGCATCTCGGATGCTGTGAGGTTACGGGTAAAGCCCGACATTCCTGTTGCACAGAAGGTACATCCCATCTTGCATCCTACCTGAGTTGAAATGCACATTGAGTAGCCGTGGTGGTAATCCATAACAACTGCTTCGACACATTCCGAATCGGAAAACGAGAACAAGTATTTTATTGTATTATCATAACTTGAAACAAGCTTTTTTTCAACATTTGCAACAGAAATGTAACATATTGAAGAAAGGTGTGACACCATAGATTTTGGTATGTTTGTCATTTGATCAAAGGATGTTACATACTTCTGATGAAGCCAGGAATAAATCTGAGCGGCACGAAACTTGGGGTATCCGTTGCTCAGAATAAATTCCGTCAGTTCAGTTATATTCAGAGATTTGATATCTATGAGGCTCATAATTCACCTCTTTTAAGTATACAAACGAAGAAGCCGTCGCTACCCTCTTTTGTGGGGAAAAGAGTAATCATATTAGAGGGTTCCGCTATTTTTCTCTCGATTCCTTGAGGGAGATTTTCTATAGGCATAGGGATAAAATCAGGGTTAGAGGATAGAAATCTCTCTACCACTTCCCTATTTTCACTATTATTTAGGGTACAGGTGGAATATACGAGTGTACCGCCTTTTTTTACAAGTTTTGCACTGTTTTGCAGAATGTTAAACTGTACTTTGGGGAGTGCTGTGAAGTCCGCCTCTTTTGTATACCGGATCTCGGGTTTTCTACGTAATACACCAAAACCGCTGCAAGGTACATCACATAAAACAACGTCAGCCTCTTTTAACTCGGTGTTGTCGGTTTCTGCGTTTCTTACTGATGCTTTAATTATAGAGATACCGAGTCTGTTAGCGCCATCGCAAATCAATTTTATTTTGTGAGGATGTAGGTCAAAAGAATACACTTCGCCTTTGTTGTCCATTTTTATTGCCATAGCAAAGGACTTACCGCCCGGTGCACTACATACATCATAGACAACATCAGAAGGCTTGACGCCTGTTAACTCTGCGCATACCGCGGATGCCATATCCTGAATAAAAAATTCACCTTTTTGAAATGCATTTAGTGTTGTGAGATCGCCAGTATCACGTAAAGTCAGCATATTAGGTAAAATCGTTGATTTCTCTGCTTTGACACCATCACGATTCAGATTATCGATAAGAGTATCCTCATCGGTTAAAAGGGTGTTTACGTGAGCGAATAAAGGCGGTCTGCCACTTAAAGTTTCAAGAATATCAGTTGTTACGTCTAAGCCGTATTGTTCAAGCCAGAGTTTGCAAAGATACTCGGGGCAGGAATATTTTACGGAAAGATAGCGCAGAGTATCATCCTCGGGTGGTAACAAAACTTTGGAGCCGTTACGAATAAAACTACGTAACATTCCATTGATAAAACCTGAAGATTTGAAGAGTTTTTTCTTTTTGGCAAGGTTAACGCTTTCATTAACAGAAGCATTGTCGGGAACTTTATCCATATATATTATCTGATAAAGTCCCATACGAAGAATTATAAGAGTATCAAGTTCGATTTTTCGAAAAGGTACAGAAGACGTTTTTCTGATTATATAATCGAGGGTGTAGAGCCTTTCAAGGACGCCGTAAACCAGGGCAGTACAAAATGCACTGTCCAATTTACTCAGATTATTTAGTTTTACGGCTTCGTCAAGGGCGATGTTCGAATAAGCCTCATCTGAGAAGACTTTTCTCAAAACATCGAATGCCACCTGTCTTGAAATGCTCATAAAAATCTCCGTTTGTGTAAATTATCTGCGTCTTTTTGCGATAGAAATGATTCTAAGAATCTGAAGCAAAGCAGTAAATGCTGCGGCAACATAAGTGAGCGCAGCTGCGGTAAGTGTCTCCTTGGCACCTTTGAACTGTTCACCAGAAAGAAGACCTGTATTTTTGATTGTTTTTAATGCTCGAGAGGATGCATTGAACTCTACAGGCAAAGTAACAAGGGTAAAAAGTAAAGATGTACTGTAAAGAATAATGCCAATCAAAAGGAAAACACCGCCGAGTTCATATGTGAACGACTCTGTATCGACGCTTGAATAATAGTAAAATCCTGAAAACAGAAAACCGAGTAAAATCAATATCCAACCGATTTTTGAACCGAAGTTTGTAACAGGTACAAGGAAAGATCGAATCTTGTTAGGAAGATAACCCTCGGCGTGTTGAACTGCGTGGCCTGCTTCGTGACAAGCAATACCTACAGCAGCAATAGTAGTAGCGCCATATACTCCCTCGGAAAGGTAGATTGTATTTGTTCGAGGGTCAAAATGGTCAGAAAGTTTACCGCCGACGGGTTTAATCTGAACACCTATTACGTTGTTTGACATAAGAACGTGACGGGCTGCATCTGCACCCGTAATACCGCGTGTGTTCTGAATTTTTGAATTTTTGTTATATGCTGAGTTAACCATACCCTGTGCAATCAAAGTTAAAATGATTGCAGGCAGCATATAGATAAGGTAGGAAAAATATCCCATAATTACCTCCGATAAAATTATTCGAAGAAACTTTTATTATCAAGTTTATGTCCCATTAAGAAAGACTTGGAATCCATCGGCTTTTTGCCCTCGGGCTGAAGAGTCAAAATCTCGACTGAACCCTCTGAGCATCCGACTGTGAGGGGTGATGTTGAAATAACCTGTCCGGCTTTACCCGAAAGTGTTGACTTGCGGGTAGAGATTATCTTTATCCTCTTACCATCAAGGGTTGTGAGTGCTATGGGCCAGGGATTAAGTCCTCTTACAAGATTGTGCACCTCGGTTGAAGATTTATTCCAATCAATTGTGCACATATCCTTTGAAAGCATTGAAGCGTAGGTTGCCTCATCATCATTTTGAGGAATGCGGGGTGCTGTACCATTTTCGATTAAATCAAGGGTTTCAAGAAGTAAATCTGCACCACACCCGGAAAGTCTGTCGAAAAGTTCGCCTGATGTTTCGTTTTCGCCGACAGGTGTTTCGTATTTGAGAATCATATCTCCTGTATCAAGTCCCTCGCCCATATACATTGTTGTAACACCGCCAACGGCGTCGCCGTTAATTACTGTCCACTGTATTGGTGCGGCACCTCGGTATTTTGGAAGCAGTGAGCCGTGGACGTTGATACATCCGTACTTAGGTATATCAAGGACTGCTTTGGGTAGAAGTTTTCCATAGGCAACCACTACGATTACATCGGGGTTTTGCTCTTTGATGCAGTTTATGACTTCTTCGTCACGAAGAGTCTCAGGCTGATAGACTGTCAGTCCGTGCTCTTGTGCACAAACTTTGACTTCAGGCGGAGTCAAAATCATCTTTCTGCCTCGTGGCATATCAACCTTTGTGAAAACAGAAATAACCTGATGTTTGGACTCAACAAGTTTTTCAAGACTTTTTACAGCAAAATCAGGAGTACCCATGAATACTATATTCATAACATTATCCTCCTGTTTATTACTCGCCTATTTCGTCAGGTGAAAGCATACGGACAACATTATCCTTGAAAAGTATACCGTCGAGGTGATCGAGCTCGTGACAAAATGCTCGTGCAAGAAGTCCCTCGCCCTCGTACTTGACTTCATTACCGAAGCGATCAAATGCTTCTACGGTAACTTTCATAGGACGGCTGGTGATACCATATTCGCCTGGAGAGGACAAACATCCTTCTACCTCTTGCTGATTGCCTGATTTCTCGGTAATCTCGGGGTTTACAAGTTCGATAAGACCGTCGCCGACATCAATGACTACTACACGGCGAAGCACTCCTACCTGATTGGCGGCAAGTCCAACACCGTTTGTTTCGTACATAGTTTCTGCCATATCGTCAAGAAGTATGTGCAGTCTTTTGTTAAATTCAATCACAGGACGGGCGGTTTTGCGAAGAACGTCATCGCCCTCTTTGACAACATTTCTGATTGCCATAAGCGTCTTCCTTTCAAAAAACTAAAAGTTCAGGGGTTTAAGATCCACATAAACTGTAATATCGCTATAATTTTTATCCTTGCCGAAACTCTTTAAAAGTGTAGACAAAAGTTCGCGAAGTCGGGGTGAGTTACGGCTTTTGAGGATAATTTTATATCTATATTTGTTATTAACTTTGGAAACAAGTGCCGGGGACGGTCCCAATGCTCGAATGGGAATATCTGAATACTCACTTTCGCAAAGTTCACGAAAACGACTGATAAAATCGTTGGCACAAGTTATGGTTTTTGCTTTATTTTCTCCTAAAAATCCCACCAGAAGAATATCGGAAAAAGGCGGATACATCATCGCGCGTCTGATATCGATTTCATCTGCATAGAACTCGTCATAGTTCTGTCTTGAGGACATATCTATAACGGTATTCTCGGGGGTATAGGTCTGAATAACGGCTCTGCCCTTATCGTTACCTCGACCGCTTCTGCCAACAACCTGAGTAAGCATTGAGAATGCTCTCTCGAAACTGCGATAATCGTCGCTGTAAAGCATCTGATCAGCAGAGAGAACGCCTACTAAGGTAACATTGGGGAAATCAAGGCCTTTGGCAACCATCTGTGTACCGATTAAGATATCATATTCCCCTTTTGAAAAAGCAGTTAAAAGTCTTTCGTGGGAGTTTTTGTGCATAACAGAGTCCGCATCCATACGAAGTATGCGCGCATTCGGGAAAAGTTCTCGTAATGTTTCCTCTGCTTTCTGAGTACCTGTACCGCAAAAACGAAGTGTATGTTCATGACAAGAGGGACACTCATCGGACAGAGTCTGTGAATGTCCGCAATAATGACACATAAGTCTGTTATTTGCGTTATGGTATGTCAAAGAAATAGAACAGTTGGGACAGGATATTACCTCTTTACAATTTGAACAGACCGCAAAGGTATTATATCCCCTTCTGTTAAGAAGAAGAATGGACTGTTTTTTATTATTGAGGTTATCCTCTATAGCCTCAAGCAGTGTAGAGGAAAGACCTGTGTTATTTCCTGCTAAAAGTTCCTCGTTCATATCCACAGTAATAACCTCGGGAAGTTCGGCACTGCCGTAGCGGTTATTTAAGCGGAACAATGAATATCTGCCGCTTTGGGCATAATAGAAACTCTCGACATCGGGAGTAGCGGATGATAACAGTAAAAGGCAATTATTGTGATTGCAACGGAATTTGGCTATATCTCTCGCGTGAAAACGAGGTTTTTGCTCTGATTTATAGGTATGCTCCTGTTCCTCGTCCATAATAATTAGTCCGAGATTTTCAAAGGGTGCAAAAACCGCACTTCGGGTACCTACGGCAATTTTAGCGAAACCCTTGCGTACACGCTTATACTCATCAAGACGCTCACCAAGAGATAATCCGCTGTGAAATACGGCTACATCATCAAAAAACAAGCCTTTGAACTTAGATATAAGTTGAGGTGTGAGAGCGATTTCGGGTACCATTACGATAACACCTTTATTGTCCTCCACAGCCTTGCGGATAAGTTGCATAAAGACCGCTGTTTTTCCTGAGCCGGTAACTCCGTAAAGAAGTCCTACCTCTGCTTTAGAAGAATTATACATATCACACAGACCTGAGTATGCCTTACTTTGTTCTTCGCTAAGTGTCAGGAAATCAAGTTTTTCGGCATTTGATGAGATAGGTGTACGGAAAACTTCTGCGTCATAATACTCGGCTATACCTTTTCTGACGATAGCATCCACCACCGCCTGAGTAAGACCTGTAAAATAACATATTTCCTTAACTGATACTTCGCCTACATCACACAGCAAATCAACAACTGCCCTCTGCTTGTCAGTAAGTTTTCCTGCAAACTCCTGAGCATTCTCACACAGTCGAATCATTTTCTGAGATTTGTCTCCTACTTTACGGTGAGCATCATCAGATTTGATGAAATAACCCTTACGGACAAGATTTTCAAGCACTTTGAAGTCATCAAGTCCAAAGGTGTCCATTATCAGTTCTCGTCTGAGAGGTTTCTCTGATGAAAGGACATAATCGTAAATACGCTTTTCCTCGTCAGATAACTGTGAGGAATCTGCATCCGCTAAAGCACTATAGGAAGTTGTGATATTAAAACCAAGTCCTGAGGGAAGCATAGTTTTGACTGCCTCAAAATAAGTACAGTAATAGTGACGATGCATAAAATCTGCAAGGCTGAGCATTTCTTCGGTCAAAACAGGCTCTCTGTCAAGAACTGAGGAAATATATTTAAGCCCTACAGTATCGCCCTTTTTGATGTACATAACCATTCCCTGACGGGTACGGTTACCTCTCGCAAAAGGTACACTCACTCTGCAACCTGCTTTGATGTTCTGTGCATCGTGAGCACTTACTGCATAGTCAAATATCTTGTCAAAATTATAGGCTGTGCCCTCTACCGCTACACCGACAATTAAGGGTGTATCAGTCTTCATCCGTAGGCTCTAAAATATTGAATTTGTGATTTTTGAACTCGTCAATAGCAAGAAGTACGGGTTTCTCTGCGGTAACAACACCCTCATCCTCAAAACCCTGAGCGATTTCTCTTGCTCTTTTTGCTACGCCGATTACCAGCGCATAACGGCTCTCCTTACCACTTAACATATCATCGATTGATGCTCTAATCATTTTCTATTCACTCCTGTAAAATTTTGATATATAAAAAGCATTGCTTAATATAATTTATTAAATTATTCTGTTTCTTTGTGTACAATTTCGAGTACATCGCTGACGGCTTTGTCTAAGTCGTCGTTGATAACTGTGTACATATATTTGTCTGCTGCGGACATCTCGTCTTTTGCCGCGCCGAGGCGTTTTAGGATCTGTTCTTCCTGCTCTGTTGCACGGCCGCGGAGTCTTTGCTCGAGTGCCTCAAAGCTCGGAGGAAGAATGAAGATGCTCACACAGTCGGGACATTTTGAGATAACATTCAGTCCACCCTGCACATCAATCTCAAGAAAAACATTTATTCCCTGAGAAAGCATATCTTCTACTGCTTTTTTTGGAGTACCGTAACTGTTGTTACAATATACAGCGTGCTCCAAAAAGCCGTCGTTTCTTACCATCTCGTCAAACTCCTGCTGAGTAACGAAAAAATACTCAACTCCGTGAGTTTCGCCCGGTCTGGGGGCGCGGGTTGTAGCGGAAATGGAAAGACGGATATTGCTGTCACTCGCAAGAAGTCTTTTCATTATTGTTCCTTTACCGACGCCTGAGCAACCTGAATATACAAAGAGGGTTCCTCTTTTATTTGATATTTCCTTAGGCATTTTTATCTCCTTCATCAATTCTGTTTGCTATTGTTTCAGGAGATATAGCAGACAAAATTATATGGTCGCTATCTGTAAAGAGCACCGCCTTACAACGTCTGCCGTAAGTAGCATCAATAAGATTGCCTTTCTGCTTTGCGTCCTGAATGATTCTTTTGATAGGTGCGGAGTCGGGGCTTAGTACTGTGACAAGTCTGCCCGCGGCTACTACATTACCGAATCCGATATTGATTAGTTTCATACTAAAGCCTCACAATGATTACTCTATGTTCTGAATTTGTTCACGGATTTTTTCGATTTCTGACTTGATATTAACAACCTCATGCGCCAGAGTTGCATCCTGCACCTTGGAACCTATAGTGTTGGCCTCGCGGTTCATTTCCTGCACGAGGAAATCGAGTTTTCTGCCGATAGGACCGGTTGAATTAATAATGGAATTCAGTTGGTCGAAATGACTGCGAAGTCTGACGGTTTCTTCTGCAACGGCTACCTTGTCGGCAAATATTGCGACCTCGGTAAGAACACGCTGTCTGTCAAAGGTATCGTTGCCAATAAGTTCTTCGATTCTTACCTGAAGACGTTTCTCGTACTCCTCGACAATAACGGGAGAACGCTCCTCGACAATAGCGACTATATCAAGAATGGTGTTGGCGCGGGACATAACGTCTGCATACAGACGCTCACCCTCTGCTTCACGCATACTGATAAACTTATCAACCGCCTCTTTGGCAACTGAGAGGACATCCTCTAAAATCTGTTCCTCGTCCTCGGGTGCCTTATGGACTGTCAGTACATCGGGAAAACGTGCAACGGTGGTTGCAGTTACGTCATCCTGAACACCAAAGGCATCTCTGATTTCGGTCAAAGCGTTCAGATAACTGCTTGCTAAACTTTTGTTGACTGTTACGGTTGCATCTTCGGTATCGCCTGTGGATGCTATGGAGACGTACATATCAACCTTACCTCTGGAAATTCTGCTTCCAACGTAAGATTTGAGTTTGTCCTCTAAAAAAGCGTAGCCTCTTGAAGTGCGACAGGAAAACTCAAAATATTTATGATTAACACTTTTGAGTTCTACTGTGATTTCTTTGCCCGAGAGTGTTGCTTCGGCTCTGCCGTAGCCTGTCATTGAACGAATCACTGTAATCATCCTTTCGATATTGTAAAATTGGATTTAACAGCGTTTATTATTCTGCCATATTGCCCCTTATAAACGCTTTATAGTATTATAACATCCTATATTTATACACACAATAGATTTGTAACTATTTTGTAACCGTTAAAATCATTTGCAAATAATGTATATATATGCTATAATCTCTGTGATATTTTTATAAAGGGATGAATTTTTATGTCAGGACATAATAAATGGAGTACCATTAAGCAGAAAAAGGGCAAGAACGACGCTGCCCGTGCAAAGGTATTTACTAAGGTAGGCAGAGAACTCGCAGTTGCTGTTCGTGACGGCGGAAGCGCTGATCCTACTGTTAACTCTAAACTTCGTGACTGTATCGCTAAAGCTAAGGCTCTCAACGTTCCCAATGATAATATTGAGAGAATTATCAAAAAGGCTTCAGGCGATAATGATGGTGCTGCATATGAGGCAGTAACTTACGAAGGCTACGGTCCCTCAGGTGTGGCTGTTATTGTTGAGGCTCTGACCGATAACCGCAACCGTACCGCAGGTGACGTTCGTCATTACTTTGACAAATACGGCGGAAATATGGGTACTCCCGGATGTGTTAGCTTTATGTTTGAACAGAAGGGTGTCATAGTAATCGATCGTGAAGAACTCGATGCTGACGAAGATACAGTTATGGAACACGCTCTTGAGGCAGGTGCCGCTGACTTCGAGGCAGATGACGATATTTTCACTGTATATACCGAACCCTCCGATATGGGTGCTATCCGTGACGACCTTGCAGACAAAGGCTATACTTTCGTTACTGCTGAGGTTGCTATGGTACCTAACACCTACGTAAAAATTGAGGACACAGAAACTCAGGAAAAATTACAGAAGATGCTTGATATGTTTGATGATAATGATGACATTCAAAACGTATGGCATAACTGGGAAATGACTGAATAATTCCCCGCAAAGCAAACTAAGACGCCGTGTAATTCGGCGTCTTTTATTTTTTCTATGTGAATCTTTTACCCATTGTATGTTTTATAGCGCTGTATTTGATATAATGCAAAAAAACGATTCGGGTAAACAATATGAAATACAGTAAAACATTCTTCTCAAAATTAACAGCATCTATCCTTGCTGTACTAATAATCATTACATGTGTATTAAGTGTATCTGCTGAAGTATTCTGCGTCACAGATATAAATGGTACTGAGTATGAAATTACACAAAATGCGGATGAGATTACCATTAAAAACCCCAAAGGTACTGTTGCTCTCCCCTTTTACACTCACCTTGTAGATTGTTCTGTATATGATGATATTGTAACCTTGTACTCATATAAAAGCATATCGGATAACAAATTTAACTACTGCATCTATTTTTATAATACTTTCGACGGTGATTATGTCTCAGTTGACGCGCCGTACAGAGTATCAGTTGAGAAATACGTCTGTACTGCAGATAAAAATATGAGCGTATTTATGAGAGATTATGCTGACGAAAGGCTTGTGTATGAATACACCAATCAAAGGAAAACGTACGAATATAAAACAAACACACCTGTACTTCAGATGCTCTGTATAAGGGGTACTGATATCTACCTGATAACCGCTGATGGTGTTTACTGCATAAAAAATCACCAAATAAATAAAATCGGCGACTACATACTCTCTATCCCTAGTACTCACACTTTTGATACCATAACTGATTACATCGGCAATGTTTATGATATATCTGACGGAGGTATTTTACCCGTTGTTAATGAAACTGAACCTGACACTCCCTCTCAGCCTTCGTCGGACTATGTGGAAATACAAATTAATAGCGATAGTTTTATACTGAGTGGCAGTACAACATTCGCCCAACTATATAGAAGTCTCGGTGTTGAGAAATCCGAACTTACTGTTTACAAAACAGACGGAAAAATACTTTCTACAGGCAGATTAGGAACGGGAATGACGGCGGTATACAACGATCAAAAATACCTGATAAACATAATCGGTGATATCACGGGTGAAGGAAATGTAAACTCCCGTGACCTGAAACTAATGATGAAAATTCTCTCGGGTGAAGAAACTCTGAGTGACGATATTTTCCTTTCTGCTGACCTTAACAAAGACGGCATACTGAACACAAAAGATTTGCTGAAATTATCTCAGATGTATTAAAAAAAGCGACAGAACGTAAATTCTGTCGCTTTAATTTATTCTGCTGTTTTTGTGAACTTTATACCATTGAGAATAAGTGAGCCGTTGTCCATATAATATCCGAAAGTACCATCTTCTGAATACCCTGTGTGATAATCAATTGTAATTAAAATCATATCGTCGGATATTGTATACTTGAACTCATATTCTGTACCCTGGCCACAACCGTAATAATCGGTTGTATACTCGGAATAATAGGAACCTGTGCCGTCTTTATTAAATGTGTATGTGCCGTATAATTCCTCACTCCAACTGCCAAGAATATTATTGTCAATATTAAGTGACGTTGCACCCAATTCATCGGCTGATGCATGAGTAATATTCTCAGGGCTTATGCTCATTTTGGGAAGTTTTGCTTTTACAAAGGTGAGGTCTCCTGCACCAAAACTCAAAGTCATAGTCTTTCTGTCGCTTGAATATGTTACAACAGCCTCGGTACCACAGTTATATGCAATCTGTGCGAACTCGGTCTTAAATACGTCTTGACCTGCTTCGTTTTTCTCCATGGTATAGTAACCGAAGTAACTGATATTACCGCCGTCCATAGAGATATTACCTTCTCTGTCAAAAACAAAATATGTACCTGAATCTTGATTATCTGCAAGTACCCAGGCACCGCTTATACCGGGTCTGAAGAATACATTGTAAATTTGAAAAGCACCTAACACAAGAACCGCTGTAATGAGAATCGCCATAAATGCAATGATGATGGGTTTTTGAATCAAAGGCTTTTTGGTACCTTCGTTTTCTGATTCTTCACAGGTATCATCTGTATCAGTATCATCTGAGGGTACGGCACCGTAACGAAGCATCTCCTCGTCAATATCTTCTTGAGATACATCCAACGTGGAAGTTTCCTCTGTTACTTCTTCTGAAATATTCTCTGAAGATGTATCCTCTGTGTTCATATTATCTTCTCTGAAATTATCGTCCATTTTGATTTACCTCCGCTAACTTGAACTAACACTACTTATATTACTATTAAAATTTAAATAAATCAACATATTTTATATGTTCTTTTTTTGAATTCTTTTGTTAATTTCACGTATTTTTCATCAAAACCTTGTTACCTATTGAAATATTTTTCTATATATGGTAAAATTTCAGTAATTATTTTTTGGATATAATTTACATTTACTATAAATGAGGAATTGGTTATGAATTACACAGAACTTTACAAACAGTGGTGTGAAAATGCTACTGATGACACAACTTTAATAGAGGAACTCAAGTCGATTGAAGGTAACGATAAAGAGATCCACGACAGATTCTATAAACAACTTCAGTTCGGTACTGCAGGTCTTCGCGGTACTCTGGGTGCAGGTACTAACAGAATGAACATCTATGTTGTTCGTCAGGCTACTCAGGGACTCGCAAATTACGTTAATAATAAATTCGGCGGCGGTGCTGTTGCTATTTCTCACGATAGCCGTATCAACGCTGACGTGTTTATGATTGAGGCTGCAAGAGTTCTTGCTGCAAATGGCATTAAAACATATATCACCAAGGAACTTCAGCCCACTCCCGTACTCAGCTACCTTGTCAGACATTTTTCTTGTCAGGCAGGTATTATGGTAACTGCAAGTCATAACCCTGCTGCATATAACGGCTACAAAGTTTATGGCGAGGACGGATGCCAGATAACAGACGTTTCTGCAGGTATTGTTTACGACGAAATCTGCAAGTTGGATATGTTCTCAAGCGCTAAACTCTGTGATTTTGATGAAGCAGTAGAAAAAGGACTTATCGAGTACGTTGACGATAGCGTATACACCGATTACCTTGACTGTGTAAAGAGTCAACAGATCAATCCCGGTGTATGTGTCGGCTCTGAACTTTCTGTTGTTTACACTCCCCTTAACGGTACAGGTAACAAACTTGTCCGCAGAGTCCTCTCTGAAATCGGCATTGAGGATATTACCATTGTTAAGGAGCAGGAGCTCCCTGACGGTAATTTCACTACTTGTCCTTTCCCCAACCCTGAAATCAAAGAGGCTCTTGAGCTTGGACTTGAACTCTGTAATAAGGTTAAACCCGACCTGCTTCTCGCTACTGACCCCGATGCTGACAGAGTTGGTATTGCTGTACCCGAAAGTGACGGCAGTTATCGACTTATCACAGGTAACGAAACAGGCATTATGCTTACCGATTATATACTTAAGTGCAGAAAAGAAAACGGCACTCTCCCCCAGAATCCTCTGGTGGTTAAGACTATCGTTTCTACTCCTCTTATCAAGAGAATCTGTGATAAATATGGCGCTGAAATGGCCGATGTTCTCACAGGTTTCAAGTATATCGGTGAGGTTATCCTCGGGCTCGAAAATAACGGCGAAGAGGACAGATACCTCTTTGGCTTTGAGGAAAGTTACGGCTACCTCGCAGGCACATACGTAAGAGATAAGGATGCTGTTGTTGCATCTATGCTTATTGCTGAGATGGCGGCTTACTACAAAAAACACGGCAAAACTCTTGCTCAGGTTATTGAAGAACTGTATCACGAATACGGCTACTATTACAACAAAACTCTCAACTTCTACTTTGAAGGCGCTGAGGGCTTAAATAAAATGGCTGAACTTATGGATACACTCAGAAACAATGCTCCCAAGAGTATCGCAGGCTATGAGTTACAAGGTGTCGCTGATTATCTCCTCCGCGTTGATAAAGACCTTGTTACAGGCGACGAGTCAGCAATTCACCTGCCTAAGTCTAATGTTCTCTCCTACAGACTTGACAATAACAATGCGATTATTGTTCGTCCCAGCGGTACAGAACCTAAAATTAAACTGTACATTACATCTGTTGGTACCACCAAGGCTAATGCTCTTGATATTATGGATGAACTCGAGGCATCTGCTAAGGCACTTTTGGGTGTATAATCGTACAATTAATCTAAAATATTAAAGGCTTCGGAATATTCCGAGGCCTTCTTTTTTTATATTTTCCTTGACATCTTCGAACGCTTGTTCTATAATACCGTTAGAACATCTGTTCGTATTAAGGAGGCTAATATGAAACAATTTATATCTGTAACCGCACGTTTTGACTGTGACGGGAACCTTATACCTGTATCTGTTCACTGGCAGGACGGCAGGTGTTTTTCTATAGATAAGATTTTGGACATAAGATACGCCGCCACGCAAAAAGCGGGCGGCGTTGGGATATGTTATCTATGCAGGATATCCGGTAAGGAACGGTATCTGTTCCTTGAGGATAGCCGTTGGTTTGTAGATTGTAATGGATGAGTTACTCTGACTGAGCCAAGGTGAAAACAATATAGTAGTCATTCTCGGGAAGTTTAATCGAAATAACGTTATCATTATAAATTTCTGTTATTTTCACGATCGATTCCTTATCGCTGTCAAAGAGGAGTTTTATTTCTTCATCAGAGATAAACTCGTAGGTGCCTGTAGAGGGACCTTTTGCAGATACACCCATAGAATATGAGAATGTACCGTCGGTATTAAAGGATATAGAACCGCCGTACTGTAAGAATGAACTGCCGTAAAGAAGTTGCAGTGATAACTCTTCCCCTTGCTCGTCATAAGCACAGAGGGCGTTGTATTTTGCTCCGAGAGTTAATTTGGAAACAGGAGCGGTGGTGTTTTCTGTAGTTAATTCAGTAGAAATTGTGTCAACGGTGGTGTCGATGGTTGTATCGTCGTCCGCAGGTAAATTCTGAGGTTTACAAGCGGTTGTCAATGACAACACCAATAAAACCATAACTACTATCAGCAAAACAGAAATAATTGATCTTGTTTTCATTATTCATCCTCCTTTGAATTTAGTTTTTCTGAAAGAATTTTACGCTTTATCATTTTGCCCTGATAAAAAACATATTCCTCGGGATCTCCTGTGAGAAGTTCCTGCACATCAATCTGAGGCTCAGAATCAAACTCGGCGTCATTTGATTTGCCCTGAGGATGAATATCAGAGGCATTATCTGAAGTGTTATCGGGTTGAACATCGTCACCTGCGATAACAGAAAGCATATTGGGATAGAGATAATTTGATATTATCATAGTACAAGGAGCAGGAATTAAGACTCCAAGTGCGATAACTCCGTAGGCTATAAGCAAAGCTTTTACAAGTTCTACTGAAAGAACACTCGCAAGATAGGAAATTAAAATTACAGGCAGTAATACCACAGCGAGATATGCTAGTATTGATATGGTAGCAAAGAAGTTTTGCTTGATTTCGCCGAAGGTCATGAGTGCGCTGTTTTTGTATACGTCTTTTTGCTTAAGTTCAAAGGAAACCGTCATAAGCGGTACACCGTAAAACATAAAGAGAAAGAATATACAAATAATCACACAAATAAAGAGCGTTATGAAAAACATCCAACCGTAAGCGGAGGCGAAATTCAAATATAAAGTCACGCTCAAGTAACATCCGATAAACGCGATATACATTAGTACACCGCCCAAAAGAAACTTAAGTCCGTTTTCTTTGAGAGCCTTTATATAGGTGCGAAAAAGTCCTTTTGGCTTAATATTTTGGGAATAGTCTCTTGACAGTACCACTACTCCCGAATAAAAAGGAGCAGAAAAAATAAGTACAAGCGGAAGCGCTATGGATACTATGGGAATAAGGTACTGACAAATCAAATATGAAAGTACCACAGAGCCGAGAAACGGCAATGCAAAAATAAGATTTACAAGCACTAAACCGCCAAAATTTGAGCGGAGGTTATTAAGTAGCAATTCAAAGCCTGATTTTTTACGTTCCTGATTCATTTTACACATCCTAACTGAATTATCAACTGAAGAATAACCCCGAAAATGCAGTCCAAAGCAACATATCCGCTACTGAAGCAACTGCAGATAATAAGAGCATATAAAGACTTCTCAGCATAAAACTCTTTGTATACATACAAAGAGGCTGGGGGTTCTCGCTTCCTGTGAAGGTACTATGAGCAACTTTACAGGAAAGATAGTGGGCATGAATACACGCTATTATAAGAGCAAAAGATGAAATAAAGGTGCCCACAAGCATTACAACAAGGTAAAAGCCGATTCCTTTTATTCCGTATGTAATAAGAAGATATCCCGCAGAGAGTCCCGTGCCGAAACCCTTGAACGCAGGAGATATCCACATAAAACCTATTCCCCAGGGAGCAAGTCCGCAGAGAATAACAAAGAAAAGAAACAGAAAATTCGAAGCAAAACTTGCCGCGAATGTTGAAAACATCGGTTGTTGGAGCCTTTGGTCAAGATTAGTAGTAAATAGAAAATCTAAATTCAAAAGCATAGATGCGTCCGCCTCTTTGGCAGAAAGTGAGCCGACAAGCATTCCTATAGCAAAAATTAAGGTGAAGAATACGGCGGTGCCGTATCGACGGATAATCTGAGGCAGTTCTCTCAGATTAAAGTGAAGACTGCGCTTCGGATACTTTTTTTTAGTGCCTAATGTAAATACAAAACCTCTCATAATTAACCTCCTGTAACGGTTTGTCCGATTACAGTAATCATTATGAGGGTAAATATAAAATTATGACTCCGAGGCAAGTTCCTCTGCTCGTTTTGTACAAGCTGACATAGCATCAAAGACTGTAAACTCTAAATTATTATCATAAAAAACATTCAAGGCTTCAATGGTGGTCCCACCTTTGGAGCTGACTTTTTTTATAAGGGTTTCGGGATCGTCACCCGATGTGCGAAGCATTTTAGCACTGCCCTCCATAGTAGCACAGATGAGATTCATCGCCTTTTCCCTATCTATACCTACAGACTGAGCGTAATCAGCCATCGCCTTGGCAAAAAGATAGAAATACGCAGGCGAGGAACCGTTGACGGAAATAACCGCGTCCATTTTATCCTCGGTAAATTCCTCTACTACTCCGCCACAGCCAAACATCCCGAGTGCTGTAGTTTTGACTGCAGTTGACACATTGTCGGAAAAACAGATTGCAGTAGCACCCTTGCCCACGAGTAAAGGTGTATTTGGCATTACACGGACAACGGGACAATCAATCCCAAGATGGTTACGGACATAATCAATTGTTATTCCAGCGGCAATAGACACAAAAGCAGTTGAGGATGTAGCAGAAAATTTGATTTCTTCTAGCACCTGAGCATAATTTTGAGGCTTAACCGCTAAAACTACGATGTCGCTTTGTGACACTACGCGTGATGAAGATGTCACGATATTGATGCCTTTTTGTTCAAAAAAGAGAAGTTTTTGTTTATCTGTATCAAAAACATATAAATCGTCGGCAGGTGTTGAGGCAGCTAAAAGTCCGCCTATAATGGCAGTTGCCATATTGCCTGCACCGATAAATCCTATTTTCAAAATAATAGCCTCCCTGCAATAATACAATTCATCAGGATATTGATGTGGAAGAATTTATACTGCAAGTAAATACAAATCCGTTCACGTTCTTTGATCCGTTGTACTTATACTCACCATAAAGGAAAACGTCCAACTCGTCAACGCGTCGGTTAAGAAGTCCTTTGACACAGGTGGATCCTGCGTGGTGATACTGAAGCATAAGTTTTATAAAATCGTCTTTGTTTATTTTACTGAGATAATGTTTATCTGATGTATTGAGCACGCCTTTTGATACGTAATCGGCATAGACGTAGCCTTTTGTACCGTCTTCGGTAGAAACATAGTACCAATTGTTCTCGGGCTCTGTCTTAATTAGTGTGAGTTTTGTTTTGTAATCAAGTACAGCCAAAACCTTAGAGGATGTATCGGGTTTTTCGCGGAAGTTTACATTAGTTGCATTTATGTAAGCATCCTTTTTACTTGCACCCGCTGTTTCTTGTGGTGCGGTAAAAATATCGTGGAAGTCGCTGTCACCTGCCAGAATATTAGAGCCAAGGTTATAGCAGAAAGATACTAAAGAGTCAAACTGCTGTTGATTGCGGTATATATTATATTTATCAAGATAGTTGTTGACTGAACTTGTATAGCCGTCATTGTTGACTGTCTGCACAAGATAAGCAAACGCCTCTTTTTTTGACATTTCGTTATAGAAACAGTCGCCGAGGTAGATAACCTTGCCATATCCTATAGTGGGGATATTGTTGGCAATTGTATCGAAGTAAACGGTGGAACTGTATCCCTCGAAAGAAGCAAGAAGTTCAATTAGTTCATCGCTTGCACGGCGGTATTCTTTTGTTTCTTTCTTCAAATCAGAAGTAGTACGAACAAAGACTGTAGTTTTTGCATCGTCCTTGAACACCTTGCAGGTCTGCCAATCGCCCTGTTGCTTTGAGTATGCGGTAACATTGAAAGTACCTGCTGAGGATATTGAAGTAGTACCTGACC
This sequence comes from Ruminococcus sp., assembly GCA_045603105.1. Taxonomy (GTDB): domain Bacteria; phylum Bacillota; class Clostridia; order Oscillospirales; family Acutalibacteraceae; genus Ruminococcoides. The sequence continues at coordinate 150,240 of JAZULM010000034.1, read as the reverse complement.
AGATATAGGAATTACCGTCAGTAATTTTATCTGTGGCGTTTACAGTAATTGTTTCGGTGCCTACGGTTACCTCAAATTTTACGCCTGTGCGACTTTTGTCGGTGATGGCATAGAGAGTGACTGTTTCATTCACAGCGGCGGTATTGGGATAACTATAAGCAAAACGGATAGGCTCGGCATCTTTAACAGTAACAAGGCAAGTCTTGGCACCGGAGGAGTTTTTAACTGTAATAACAGCTTTACCTGCAGAAACACCTGTGATAAAGCCGTTCTCAACCATAGCGACCTCGGGATCAGAACTTGTCCAGGTAAGAGATGACGAACTACTCGCTCCGTTATAGAACGTCTTGCCAACGGTGACTGTGGCTTCGGAACTGTTAATGGAGATGCCACCTGCAGATTCTTTGACCTTGACGGTACATTTTACAGACTGAGTGTCGGTATATGCGGTAATGGTGGCTGTTCCCGTACTTTTGGCGGTAATAATACCGTTACTGACTGAAACTATTGATTTGTCGGATGTCTTCCACGATACGGGGATATTGGCGGTTAACTGATAGGAGTTGCCGTTTAATACTGTAATCGATGTATCGGATAAAACGAGAGGATCTTCTGACGGTAAAGTAGTTGACGGAGTTACCGTAACTTTACACACATCGGATAATTCTGCGCCATCCAAGAAAGCGGTAATCTGCGCATTACCTGTTGAGATACCCTTGATAACACCAGACTCTGAAACAGTAGCAACAGAGGTATCGGAGGACTTATACGTAACCGCGGCATTTACGGGTGTGCCGTAAAGAGAGTATACAGATACGGTATATTTTTGTCCTTCTTCTACGGTGACAGTTGTATCGGTAAGATAAAAATCTGTTGATGAATAATTAGATGAGGTACTGTTTGAAACAAGGGAATCGAGAGCTGATGAAGAAAACCAGTCAGGGGTATTGGGTTTATCAGAGGGAGTGAACTTTTCTTCCTCGCCCATTGTGACGGCTAATTTTGTATAGGTTCTGTATATATATCCTGTTTGAGAGCCGACTTTTGCTTTTACCCAATATTCGGATGTATTATCTGTGACAGTAAACTTGGTACCTTTTGAAAGCAATTCAACAGAGGTGTAGTCGGTAGATGGACCTTTGCGGAAATTGACCTCATCTGTCGTAACACCTGTCATAGCAACTAAAGAGCCGTCGGGTACTGAGAGGTAATCGATAGAACAGTAGCCCTTTGTACCGTCTGAGCGAGTTACATAAGCCCAACCCTCTGAACCGTTTGCAAGTAAGGTCAGAGATTCGTTTTTATCAAGGGTACAGATAATATTATCAGAGGTGATTTTTGCAGAAGAACGTAGTCTGACTTCGTCAAGAGTGACAAGTATATTAGAAGAAGCAGAAACTGAGAAAATGCCTACACTTATACAAGTTATTAACAAGGATACAAGTAAAAGTACAGATATAAATTTCTTCACTAAAAACACCTCCGTATAAATATTAGCAATAAAAAAACACGCTATATATATTTATTATAACATAAATATACAGCGTGTTCAATTTATTATTTAACTTTTTCCTTAGAAATTACTTGAATTTGAGTAACTTTCGCCATTTTGTAACATAGGAGGCAATCAATCGGGTAAATACAACGTCGTAAACGATAAAAACACCATTACCGACAATAAGGAATAACCAAGGTATGTATATACCGAAAAGTTCAAAACTCTCCTTGGGTACAAAAAGAATATATATGCTGATAAAGAAAGCGGTAATCACACATACATTAAAACTTAAAAGTTTAATAATTAAAATGATTATCGGGAGTTTTATTCTCTCGATTAAGCCCTTAAGTATGGGATAAATGCCGAAAAACGCAGTATAATACAGTGCTGCTTCCTTATCTGCTGAAAGTAAAAAGGATAAAACCGAAACGCATAAATACACAGAGAGCGAAGCGGCATACCCCGACTCAATTACGATAATTGCAAGAAGGATTCCCGATATACAAGGGAGAGCGTAGGTGCCTATCGGTATTAGTCCTGTCAAAAACATAAATGCAACCGATAATGCACAAATCATAGCACACAAGGCTAAATGGTGAGTTTTTTTCATAGTCTTCATATTCTTAACAACACGTGCATAAATCTCCGCCCATACACTCGCAACAAGTATCTGCACAGCAAAGGGCTGAACATAGATCGCAACTTGAGCATCCGCATCCGGGATAAACGGATGTGTTGTATTCGGGAGAAGTATAGTTTCGCTGACGATTTATCTGATTAAAAGTGTTTCGAAACTCCATATTGCCCGGATCCATATCGCAGGCGGTTTTGAAGTTGGAATATGCCTGATCAGTCCATCCGCGCTGATAATTAATCATACCCTGAAGAAAATACCATTCACCATCACGTTTTGATGCCGGGGTACCATTGAGGATAGTCTGGGCATCGTCAAGTCTACCTGCACGAATAAAATTTCGGACATCGGGGAAGTTTGTGTGAACATAGTTGTTATTTGTATAATAGTTTTGATTATAGGAATTACCGTAATAATTATTGCCTGAGGAGTAGTTTCTACCCTCTTTTCGCATTTTCATAATCTCATCGTAGGCGGTGTTTATTTCCTGCATCTTTTCGGTGGCTACGTCTTTGAGAGGACTGTCCTGATAATTATCGGGGTGATATTTCTTTGCAAGTTCCCTATAAGCAACTTTTATTTGTTCATCGGTGGCGTTCTCTGACACACCAAGTACTGCGTAAGGATTTTTATTCATTATCCTTTTTCCTTTCGAAAAAATAATAAATCTTTCTGTTTTTTTGTAAGTCCGATTAAAACTATGTTATCAAGTATAGGCTGAAAACGTTTTTTGTCAATAAGATTATATGCAGACGTTAACAAAAACAGAGAATGTGATAAGAGTTTATCACAAAAATCTGCACTGTCTGACCTATTTTTTTGAAGTTTAGTATATATCGGGTTAAACGATTTACTCTTAATATCATCATCTATATCACAAGCAGCATCCATAAGGTAAATCCACTTGCCGAGATGATAGCCGAATTGTTCAAAGGCGGGTTTAATTTTGTCGCTATAAGCTTCCTCAGAAAAAACAAAGCTCAAAAGTTTTGCTGTTGGCTCTGCAGACTCGTCAATACCCGCATTGTTTGTTTCGGCTTTGATTTGTTCTATATACATATTTTCACAAGCGGTATAATAATGAGGATAAAGTTTTGAGGCTTTTCGCTTCCAAAGGGCAAATATCGGACGGACTAATGTAAGTCCGACTTTCACAAGTATATTGCCGTCACGGATATTATCAAGCACCTTATAGTAAGACATAAGCACAAGCAAAGCAGATGCTTTTTTGAGAGACGTTTGAGGATCTTTGCAATAATTGCAGGACTTAAAGGGGTTGAAAGTACATCTGCCTTTTTTGAAGCAAACGGGGGTATCTTCGCAAGCCATAGAAAACATTGCAAAAAACGTAAGGTCGTAGTTGAGCAGAAAACGAGCAATAAAGGAATAGTCTTTGCCCAGTTGTTTGCAAAGGCTACAGTATACCGCTTTGTAGGTTTCGTACTCTTTTATTTTTAGTTCCTGCTTATGAATACAAACATATCCGAACAAAATTATACCTCCTCACTTTTACAATAATATCATAACAGATATTGTGTTAGATTAACAATATGTAAATTTTATTTGTTTTTGTAATTAAATAGGAGTATAATAAAGTAAATGTAATTTATTACGGAGTTTGATATGAACGTATACGACTTTGATAAAACAATTTATAAACATGACAGTACCGCTGATTTTTTTATATATTCCATATTCAGACATCCGAGGATACTGTGTCTTATTCCCTCAATCATTGCGGGATTTGTTAGGTTCTATATACTGAAAAAAGGTACAAAAACTGAGTTTAAGACGAAGATAATGAGGTTTGTTAAGCACATAGACTTCGAAAAAGACATCAATGATTTTTGGGATAAAAAGATAAAGTACATCAAGGATTTTTACTATAAAACACAACGAGATGACGATGTTATTATCTCGGCTTCTCCGAGGTTTATTTTAGAGCCTGTATGTAAAATGCTCAAAATTAACAATCTGATATGTTCAGAGGTTGACTCTGAAACAGGGTGTTTCTTGAGAGAAAATTGTCACGGTAAAGAAAAAGTAAAAAGGTTCAGAGAAATTTATAAAGACGCAAAGATTGATGAATTTTACTCTGACAGCTTTAGCGATACACCTTTGGCTGAGATTTCTCAAAAGGCATATATGGTAAAAGGAGAAAAATTGACTCCCTGGATATTCAAATAAGTTGTGAGGCGATAATGATGAAAAAATTTACAGCAACAATACTTTCAATATTTTTATTACTTTCTCTCTTTGCGTGTACTGTGAATGAAAATGATTTACCATCCCCTACCGATGTCACAAATTATACTGAAGAAGAGACTCTGCCCTCTGCATCTGAAGTTGTACCTACTGAGGCCCAGAGTGATATTCTTGAATGGGCAAATTCATCAGGTTATTCGTTTGATGAAGATGCTCAGGTTAAGAATATTATTCTGATGATTGGCGACGGAATGGGAGAAAACATCATTAAAAATGCCGAGATAGTAAAGGGCGCTCCGTACAGCACAAGTTATATGCCATACTCTGCTTATGTAGGTACTGACTCACTCTCGGGAACAACCGACAGCGCAGCAGCATCAACTGCTATAAGTTGCGGTATTAAGACGAGAAATCAGTACATTGGTATTGACGAAAACTATGAGCCTGTTGAAACTATAGTTGAATTTGCAAAAGCACGAGGACTCAAAACAGGTCTTGTCGCTACACAGATCATCCCCCACGCTACTCCTGCAGGAATGATTGCTCACCAGAACTACAGAAATTTATACAATGGAATACTGAAGCAAATGGTTAAAGCAGAAGTAGACGTTTTGATGGGCGGTGGCGCAGAATATACTGACACAGAAAAAATGCAGATGAGAATAAACGAAAAGGGTTACACTTATATCAAAACACCCGAGGAACTCGCTACTGTATCAAAGGGTGAAAAAGTTATGGGGGCTTTTTCTTATTTTGATCTGAATGCTACAAAAAATCCGTCACTTACAACTATGACCGCAAAGGCCTTGGAACTCTTAGACGGTGATGACGGCTTCTTCCTTATGGTTGAGGCAAGTCATATTGACATATTTGAAGCAAAGGAAGATATGGACTCTACAATAAGCGAGATGCAGGCTTTTGATAAAGCGATTGACTATGCGCTTAGTTGGGCAGAGAGTCACCCCGGAACATTGGTGCTTGTTACTGCAGACCACGAAACAGGCGGTGTTACGGTACCTGACAGCGGACTTCCTGAGGATGTTACAAATGATTTATTCACCTCAGGCGGTGAACATACAAGCGAGGATGTACTTGTTTTCGCGGCAGGTGCTCAGGCAGGTAATCTCTTTGTCAGCGATAGAATTGAAAACACAGATATTTCTCTGATTATGAGGCGGGTACTGAATGATACCTATGGCGAGGCACCTGTTTCACTACTTAATATAGAAGAATAAAACTAAACCGCAGGTGCTTTCACTCCTGCGGTTTTTTATTATTTATTCTGTTCTGAGTGCTTTTACGGGGTCCATACGGGCTGCTTTTCTCGAGGGTGAAAGTCCTGCGATAACAGTAAGCACAACGCTTAGTACAACAAGGATAATCGCTCCCACAGCAGGAAGTAGAGCACTGACTATAGTCGTGCCTGCTACATAGTGGATAATCATATTACCGGGTATAAGCAACAGTAGAGTAACTCCGATACCGATAAGGCCCGCAAACAGTCCGACAATAAAGGTTTCGCACATAAATACTTGTGAGATATTTCGCTTGGAAGCACCCACAGCACGGAGAATGCCGATTTCTTTTGTTCTCTCCAATACAGAAATATGAGTAATGATACCAATCATAATTGAGGATACCACCAAGGATACTCCTACAAAGGCTATAAGAACATAAGAGATTACGTTGATAATTGTTGTTATAGAGGACATCAGAAGTCCAACATAATCAGTATAGGTTATTTTGTCTTTTTCAGATGCGGTTTTATTATAATCGTCTATACATTCGGAAATAAAGTCTTTGTTCTCGAAACTATCACAATAGATTGCTATTGACGTCGGAGCATCTAAACTGACCACGCCAAAGGCTGACATATTATCATCATAGTCGCCTGTGGAAATATAAGCATCATAGATTGAAAGAAGAACGTCATCCTCGGGATCTGCGAGATAATTGTCCATCATCGCAGCAAGTTCAGCCTCGCCTAATGCCATCATCTGAGTTGCGGCCGTGGGATTCTGAGCATAAATCATAGAAAGCATATCGCGTGTTATCTTTGCTTTTTCTGTTACACCGAGATTTTCAAGGAAAACCTTTGCATCTTCGATACGCTCTGAGTCATCCTCGGGAGCAAAGTTAAGTCCGTTGAGAACGTTTTTGTCTTTGCTGTCAATCTGAGCTTTTACAACAGGACTATCATCAGTATAAGAAATGAGGTAGTCGGTAAGCGCTCTTGTATAAGCGATATTATCGGAAATAACAAGATTATCGGCATCATCTATAGGTCTGATAACTCCTGTGATTTTGAGTTCAATACCTGTGGTGAGGAGTTCCTCTATTTTATCTGTGTCATCTCCGACATAGGTAAATATACCCGACTCTTGTTCAACGTACATATCACAAGCAGGGATGATGGTATAGGTTTTTGAGCAAAGTTCTGAGTAACTGAATACTTCACTATCAACCTTGATTTTCTCGCCCTCATCCGCTTTCTTCATTAACTCCTCATATTCTTCTGAAGGCAGAACTCCAAGTTGATAAAGAACACTTGACTGAATTTCGTTTCTTTCATTGACAACGAGTACAATTTCATCGTATTTTTCAGGCCACTGTCCGTGGATAACCTGATAATTATCTTTAACGATCGGGCTTATGAGTTCACCCTTGTGTCCGGGAAGAATCTCGTCAAAGTTATTGGAACCGAACATACGCATCATTGAGTTATCAGAGGACAGTCCCATCTGATTATACATCTGTTCTTCCATACTCATCATCTGTGAGGTATTGGACTGATAGAGTGTACTTCCATCCGTATTGATAAGTACTCCGTCGGGATCGTAAGTAAATGCTGAGAATTTGGGAGAATAGGAATATACTATACCGTTTTCTCCTATATAGTTATGAATCTCGCTGTTTTTGTCATCGAGATAAAGTTTAAAGTTCGTAAGATTATTCTCGGTTATGCTTGTGGTAAGAGTAGACTCAAGTTCCATAGCGGTACCGTCAGAATATATCTTATCTCTGTCGTGGGAATGTTCATCGTCTGTTGCAGGAGCGTTATCACTCATCTCAAGAAAACTTGATAAGTCCATAGCCTGTGCTTCGAGTAATATCGGGTACGATGACATAGTACTTTTCTGTATATCTACGATGTACTGATTGACACCTGTTGACAAAGAAAGAATCAAAGCAATTCCGATAATACCGATTGAGCCTGCAAAAGAGGTCAGAATAGTTCTTGTCTTCTTGGTGAGCAGGTTTTTGAAACTGAGGCTCATTGATGTAAGCAAAGACATCGAGGACTTGCCCATATTCTGATGTTTTGGTGCGGGAATCTCTGAACTTTCCACCTCGTAAGGGTTAGTGTCCCCTACTATTTTACCATCGCAGATATTGATAATTCTGTTAGAATAATTCTCAGCAAGTTCGGGGTTATGGGTTACCATTACAACAAGTCTGTCCTTGGCTACTTCTTTGAGAAGTTCCATAACCTGTACGCTTGTTTCCGAGTCAAGTGCGCCCGTGGGTTCATCGGCAAGGAGTATATCGGGGTTGTTAACAAGTGCTCTTGCAATAGCAACACGTTGCATCTGTCCGCCTGACAGTTGATTAGGCTTTTTGTGGATATGTTCAATAAGACCGACTTTCTCTAAGGCGGCACGGGCTCTCTTTCTGCGCTCTTTACGCTTTACTCCTGAGATTGTGAGTGCTATTTCTACATTTGAAAGTACGGACTGATGTTCTATAAGATTATAACTCTGGAACACAAATCCGATAGTATGATTGCGATAAGAGTCCCAATCTCTGCTTTTATACTTCTTTGTGGAAATGCCGTTAATTATGAGGTCTCCGCTGTCGTATCTGTCAAGACCACCTATTATATTAAGCAGGGTTGTCTTGCCCGAACCGGATGGTCCGAGTATTGAGACAAATTCATTGTCACGAAGATTAAGAGAAACTCCGTCCAATGCCTTTTGTACAAGGTCACCTGTTACATACTTTTTGCTGATATTCTTAATCTGTAACATATATACACCTCCAAAATCGGATATATTTGATTATACACCCATAATCTACTAAAGTCTTATATAAATTATGAATTTTTTAATAAAAAAAAGGCAGACGCTTAAGTCTGCCCTTAATTTTATATTGTTATACAGATTCTGTCAATCTCCCGAATAATGATGCTTACAACAACCGCAGTTTGAGTTGCAGTCGTTATTTATATCGCATATGTTAGGAGGGAAGAATTCATTTGTCGGGAAATCAAGACGTGAGAACACCTCGCAGGGATTGTCAGAGGAGTTGGTACATTCTTTCTCAGGCATACAGAAATCGTATGACGGAATGAGCATCTGAACGTTACGCTCAATCTGTACGATAGAAAACATACCTAAGGTAACAAGGACACATCTCTGACTTGAGGTTATAAACTCACCGCCAAAGCACTCACATATACGGTCGGGTATTCTGCAGGGGGGATTTACCATAGTCGGACACTCGCAAAGTTTTGCAGAGAGTGTTATAGGTTTCGCTACCTGAACGGATGCTTTGGGAAGATTGCGGGTTACTTTGTTCTGTATGTCTATTTCATCAAGACAGTAGTCGCTTGAGAATACTTTTACACTTCCCTCGCTACCGTAGAGGATTACCTTTTTATTGAATATAGCAAGGCCGTCTACCTGGGTGGGATTTGAACCCGGTGCTGTGAAAACATCGAGGCTTATGTCGAAGAAGAAAGTCATATCTACAGAGTAAAAGCCCTTGTGAAACGGTACAGACTCTAAATCTGTGAGGACTGATATTACATCTGCTTCACGGATACGAACGCTTATTGCTGTATCGATAATACTCTGTCCATGCGATGTAAAATATACTTTCAGGTCGTTAAGACAATCCTTGTCACCGCAACTGTCATAAACTCTGAGTGCATCAATACATACGGACTGGGGACAGCCCGAATCGTTACAAACAGAATTAGCGGCGTCTGTGCTGGGTGTATAATCTGCCATAAATCTACCTCCGTTAATTAGTACCTGAAAAAAGTCGGTACTTTTGCTTATTTCATACTATGCGGAGATACAATTATGGTGAAAAAAAGAGGTACAGACTATCTGTACCTCAGTTTTCTATATTTTTTCCATTTTGCAGAAATTAGCCATTAAGGTCTTTGTACCTACTTTATCAAAAGAAACCTCAAGCATCGTATCGTTACCCATACGCTCGGCACGGATAATCATACCAACTCCGAAAACTTTGTGAAGCACCTTGTCACCTACGGAATAACCTACAGAGGAACTTGCCGATTCGCTCTCAGATTTACGCTTTGAACCAAAGGCAAAGGGATCAAAGTTTGACTTAGCTGAAGCTAAGGGTGTAACAGAGACAGTTGGCTGATTAGTAGGTTTAGCACCCGACTTCTCAAGAAATTCATCGGAAATCTCCTCGCAGAATCGGGAAACCTTATTATGTTGAGTAGAGCCAAAGAGCATACGGCTTCGAGCATGAGTGAGATAGAGTTTTTGCTTTGCACGTGTGATTCCGACATAGGCAAGTCGATGTTCCTCATTAAGGGAGTCGGGCTCATATACTGACTGGAATGATGGGAAAATACCCTCTTCCATACCGGCAATAAACACAATAGGAAATTCGAGTCCCTTGGAACTGTGCATAGTCATCATTGTAACGCTATCGGCACCTGACTCCATATTATCAAGGTCAGTCTGCAAAGCGATTTCCTCCAAGAAAGCAGAAAGTGTAGCCTCGTCACCATAATCTTCCTGAAAGTTGATGATATTGGACATAAGTTCATCGACGTTCTCTATGCGTTCATCGGCATTTTCTTTTTCTGCTTTGAGGTAACTTTTGTAATCGGTATGCTCTAAGACTATGTCGTAGAGTTCTGCCAAAGTATAGTCATCAGACTGAGAGGCTTCTATAAGACCTTCGATCATTTGAGCAAATTCCTGAAGTTTTTGTGATGCTCTGGAAAGTTCGGGGTAGTCCCCTGCCCTCTTGATAACTGAAAACATACTCTCACCGAGAACTGATGCAATTGAAGATATTTTTTGAACAGTTGTATCGCCTATTGCTCGGCGGGGTTTATTGATTATTCTTGAGAGTCTGACGTCGTCGCTCGGGTTATTGATAAGTTGCAGATATGCGAGCATATCCTTGATTTCCTCTCGATCGAGGAATCGGTGTCCGCCTATAATTCTATGAGGAATGGCTGAACGTGTGAGTGCATATTCAATAGAGTTGGACTGAGCATTCATACGATAAAGTACAGCGATGTCGCCAAATGAAGCGCCTTTTGACACAAGGTCAAGTATTGTTCTTGCAATATACATACCCTCGTCACGTTCATCGTAGGCGGTATGAAGCGTTACCTTTTCTCCCTCGTCGTTTTGTGTCCAGAGAGTCTTGCCTTTACGCTGTTTATTGTTAACGATAACGTCGTTTGCTGCTGCAAGAATATTCTTTGTACTGCGATAATTCTGCTCAAGTCTGATTACACGTGCATTGGCAAAAGTATGTTCAAAAGAAAGGATGTTTTCGATTGTAGCACCGCGGAATCTGTAGATACTCTGGTCATCATCACCAACAACACAGAGGTTACGGCTTTTTTGAGCAAGTAAACTTACAAAACGATACTGAACTCGGTTTGTATCCTGATACTCGTCTACCATTATGTATCGAAACTGATTCTGATATTGCTCTAATACATCGGGACAAGACTCGAAAAGTCGGACAGTATTCAAAAGCATATCGTCAAAGTCCATAGCGTTATTTGATTTGAGCTGTGACTGATACTTTGCATAAGCACGGGCTATGGTAATCTTGCGACTGTCAAAGTTTGCGGCATTTTCTAACTCTTCGGGAGTTTTCATCTCGTCCTTTGCCTGTGAGATAACAGAAAGCACCTGTCTGTGCGGAAGGAACTTCTCGTCAACGTTCATGGACTTGAGAATGTCCTTCATAACCTTGCGCTGATCATCGGTATCGTAAATTGTGAAGTGAGAATCGTAGCCGATTCTATCCCCGAAACGACGAAGTATTCTCGCACAAACGGAATGAAACGTTGCCGCCCAGATATCCTGACCGCCGTCAGGTACGGTGAGACAGATTCTGTCTTTGAGTTCACGTGCAGCTTTGTTGGTAAAAGTAATTGCAAGAATCTGCCAGGGACGGGCAAGGTCACACTGAAGGATGTATGCGATACGATTGACCAATACTGTGGTTTTTCCTGAACCTGCACCCGCTAAAATAAGCAGAGGTCCCTCGGTATGAAAAACCGCCTGCTGCTGCATTTCGTTCATTCGTGAGTAATTTTCTCTTATGCTTTGTATATCCATCTGAAATCCTGATCCTTATCTCAAAATACATTTTTATTGTACCATAAAAAATAAAAACTCGCAACAGTATTGAAAATTTACTTACTGTTGCGAATTTGTTTTTTTAAGCGAAAAATGAGTTATAGTGGGCTGTGATATCGGCGGTGTCCTCGCTCATTATGAGGGTGACAAAATTGCCGTTTTGAGTAACCTCGCACATATTAACTATTGCAAGAAGTTCTGCTGAATAACTTGCGCAGAGGTCACGCTGAGAGTTATATCTTATATCCAGACAATTGTATATACGCTCGGCCGCATCAGAGTCTACTGCCTCAACAAGTATGATTTCGGTTATGTCTGTAGCGCTGTTCTTGGTGGTTTCGGCAGCGAACTGCTTGACGTCTTCGGGTAGAATATTGTAGTAAAGTTCCAAATCATCCTTTGACTCAATCTGTAACAGACTTTCGGTATCAAGAGAACACTCTGTATTGATAGATGAGAGCACATCGGGAAGAATGACCTCTTTTGGAGTGTTTTCAGTACAACCTGTCAGAGTAAATGTGAATATTAAAATAAGTAGTAATAAAGCGGAAAACTTCTTCATAAGCAACCTCCTACTGAATATATTGTTATTATACTTCAGAAGGTTACAAAATTCAACAGTAAATGACAGGAAGGGATAAATAATATAGAGAAAGGGATGCTAAAAGCATCCCTTTATTTCTATGTCTATGGGCTACAAAAAAGATGTTTTATTGAAATTGCTGTATAGTTTTGAACTTTCACAAAACAACAAAATTATTGTGCACCTTTCTTTAAGTTGCAGTCGCGGCAGAGCATTTGGCAATTTTCTGGAGTTGTATGACCACCTTTAGACCAAGCTTTTATATGGTCTGCGTGCATTTCTTCAAAGTCGAACTCTACATCGCAGTACACACATTTATGTTCTTGCTTTTCGTAAGCTGCAAGAGCATCTCGGCGGTCAAATGCACGGATTGATAATTTCTTTTCTTCACCTGTTAGGAGATACTCATAAATACCCGATTTTTTGGTTACATCCTCATCTCCCATAAGGCGCTGAATCTCTGTTTCCAATTTTTTGGGATCAAGGTCAGTTCTCTTGCCGTGTTCGTTGAAGAACAATCCCCAAGGGAGACCTTTCATCTCTTTACGCTTCTTCGGAAAGATTGCTTCAACCCAGTCTATTACAGAACGGAAGTAATTCCATAGTTGAACCGCACTCGGATCATTCTGATGCTCGGCCATATATGCTTCAATAGTTTTACCTTCAGCACTTGCCGCCCACATAATTGCAGTCTCAAGGTATTCTTGTCGGATGGATGATCCCTTCAAATAATCTCCGGCTAATGAATCGGCTGCACAGCCTGTTTTCGAGAAATATCTTTTTGCATCGGATGTCCAAGAACCTGCATATACAGCGTTTCTTAATTCTTGGTCGGTCAACTGTTCACCTGCAATGTTGATAATTCTGAACCAGTCAAGCTTTTCGCTGTCCGTACCGTCGCATACATAAACGAACAAAGGATAGTCCAGTATCTTTTTCTTAACATCGGCAGGCAGGTTATAAAAATACTTATCATCAACAGAGAAAGAACCATCAACATATTCGCAAAGTGATATAGTTCTTTGCTGTCCGTCAAGAACCTCGTATGTATCATCACCGGTTTTACACCAATAGATAACGTTTAACGGAAGTCCTTTAAGAACTGTGCGGATAACCTCGTCTCTTTGTGCGTCTTTATAAACAAATTCACGCTGATATTTAGGTCTGATATCAAGCCTTTCATCATACCCCACGACACCCTCCTCGGCATCATTGAAATATCCTTCACAGACTTCGCCGACTGTGATTTTTCTTTCTTCTATAATCATTTATTAGATACCTCCGGATGCTTATTCTGAATCAGAACTCTTGCATATGGAACAACGCCTTTGCCATTTTTAACATAGTAGAGCGTTCCATCACGAGATGCAGGGGTTTTATATTGTCTATCATAATCTCCCACACCAATTGATTTTCCAAGATCAGTAATGCCAAGTCCTATTATTTTGAATTGGTCGGGACAGTATTTATCCATAAATGTAATAGGCACACCCATAACACCGGGATAGTCACAAGGAATATCTGCCGTTTTAGAAACTTCTATTGCATCAAAATTTTCATATTTGGGATATTCTTCCGAATTGTATTTTCTTACCAATATCAATTCATCATGTCGTAATTTCATATCGAGATTAGTATACCATCTTACACCTTTAACACGAATAAATTTACGACCGTCTTCATCAATGCCACATCCTGATGCCTTCATTGGGTAGTCATCGGGGACATAAAAAGCTCTATCACCTGAGTGAATACTCGCACCAATCCACATTTTATCATCTTTTAAAAGAGGAAAAATCTCTTTATATGCGATGGCATTGACATTTCCAATTATTATGAATTGTTTTTCGTTTTCAATAAGCGTTGTAACATACTCTCTAAATAAAGAAAAAGGTGGGTTTGTTACAACTATATCAGCTTCATGCAAAAGTTCCAAACATTCATCAGATCTAAAGTCGCCATCACCTTTCAATTCTGTAAGCTGGTTTTCACCACTTTTAAAAAGTTCAGCAACGTCAAACATATCAACACCGCCATCTCCGGTTTTATCATAAACTTTCGTAACGATGGCTTTGTATGGTTTGTTTGCATTTTCTTCAGTCTCTCCGATAATATCAAACAACGATAATTGCTGATTTGCAATTGGCGAACCTGAGTAACAGGTAGCAATTAATTTCTTTAGTCCAAGCCGATTGAAATTCAAAACAAAATATTTAAAAAAGTTACTTTCAAAGGGATCGTCACAATTGCAAAGAACCGTTTTGTCTTTGAAATGTTTACGATAGTAACGCATTTCTTTTTCAATATCAGTTAACTGCGTATAAAATTCATCCTTTTTGTCAAGTTTAGCCGCCGCTAAATCTCTTTTCTTTTCTGTTGCCATTATTTATTACCACCTTTCTTGTCTTGATAGTCTTTAAGCCATTGACGAAGGAGGGCGGAAACGGTAGTTTCGTTATCGAGAGCAATTTGCTTTAATGCTTTTCTTTCTTCCTTTGTCATCGTTATCGTTAAATTAACCATGTTTCTTTCGGTCATTGTTGATTGACTTCTTTACGCAGAATGATGTGTATCTGTGTAACAGTGTAACATAACAGCAAAAGAAATACAAGATTCTACGAAAAACCTCAGTTGTTTTTTGCGAAAGTTCAAGTCTGTTCTGTGAAAAATATTTTTTTGTACGCACAAACCGACAACTAAAAATTTGCCCATAAAAACAGAAAAACCTCTGATAAAATAAGAATCTTTCTGTGGCTATATCTTTTTTGTAGCCATTTGATGGTCGAGGTGACGGAGTGTTATATGGAGGAAAACTATTATATCGCTTGTTGCGGTGTGCATTTTACTATCATCATCAACGCTCTCCCTAAAAACACTCCACAGGAGTCTTTTTACCTGCGGTTTCGGTGTTCCACCTCACCTTGGCACGGTCGCCTTCGAATCCCGACACCTCGTCTATTTATATAGAGAAAGGGATGCCACAAAGCATCCCTTTATTTCTATGGTCGAGGTGACGGGATTCGAACCCACGACTTCTTCGTCCCGAACGAAGCGCGCTACCAAACTGCGCTACACCTCGATATTGATTTGTTTTATTGCTAATATTTTTTTGATAACTACTCGTTACGTATGTATTAGCAATATTAAAAGTTCAGCCCCGAATTGCTTCGGGGCTGAGTTGTGGCTGCGGAACTAGGATTCGAACCCAGACATACAGAGTCAGAGTCTGCTGTGCTACCCTTACACAATTCCGCATCGGAACAACAGATATTATTATATCCGATTCCCGAAAAAAGTCAATAGTATTTTATAAATTTTTTAATAAAATTATGCTTTGAGCAAGATTTTTTTAAAGTGTTGCTCTTATATCTTTGCCAATAAAATCAAGTCTGTCACAATCTCCCATAATACGCGATACAAATCGCTGTGAATAAGCGGTTTCTAACTCTTTCATAGTCAAGTTAGTATTGAAGATAACAGGCTTTTGCTGAAGAATACGATTATTGAATATGTTATAGATGGCAGATTTGGTATAGGGTGTCTGAAACTCTGTTCCCAAATCATCAATAATCAGAAGGTCGCAATCAGAGAGAGTCTTCAGAATATGCTCTTCCTCAGAACTATTATAATCAAAATGGGAGTTTTCAAGTTTTGTCAGAATAGAAGGGGCACTAACATAGACAACATAGTATCCCTTTCTGAGTAACTCGTTGGCTATTGCGAGAGAAAGATGAGTTTTACCGAGACCTGTTGCACCGCGCATCAAAATTGACTTGCCGGTACCGTTAAATGACTTGGCGTAGTTCTTACAATAATTAAAAATATTGCTCATACGTGTATAAGGTGAAGCACCATCGCCGTCACTGTCAAAGGGATATAAATCGAGTTTAAAGGAATCAAAGGTAGAGAGTTTGAGGGGTGAGAGTTTATTTATCTCGTCACATGAACACTCGATTAAAAGATTCAAAAGACAATCACAATAGACGGTTTTACCTTGTTTTTCCACATAGCCTGTATCGTTACAAGCTGTGCAAGTATAATGAGGCTCCATATAATCGGCAGGATATCCGTGGGTACGGAGTATATCCGACTGTTTTTCCTGGAGGTTTTTGCTTATTTCGGCAAGACGCTCAAGTTCCGCTTTGGCGTCAGAACCCGAAAATACAGCGCGTGCGGCTGCTATTGAGCAACTGCGCATACTACGGTTAATCTCCTCAATCTCGGGGAACTCATCGTAAATTTTGTCGGTATGACGCTGGGCTTCTTCCTCGGCTAATCTTCGTCTTTCGTCTATTTTATTGTAGGCAAGACTATATATTTCTCTGCTATAGGTCATAGGTTGTCACCTTTATTCATCAAATAAACTTTTGCTTTCATAAGCATCCAGATCATAGGATGCAGAGTTGGAAGTTGACTTCTTTTTGCTTTTGTGAGCATTGTTATACTCGGCTACCTGTTGAGGCTTCGAAAGGCCTGCTTCGTGCCATTTGCGAAGTATCGCATTGATATAGGAAAGTTTCATCTCGCCCTTGGAATCTACACAACTTTCATAGGCGAGACGGAGCATTTCTTCGGTAAAACTCCACTGATTAACCCAAACATCAGCAAAGGAAAGCTGATTTTTTGTAGGGGTACCCGAAAGTCTGATTCCGAAAACTGCCGAGACGGTATTCCACGCAGAGGTAGACTCGCTGTATCTGCGAATTTTCTCTTCTGCAAGGCTGATTGTTGTAATGCCCTCACTTGCCCACTGAATACCTGTTCTCTCGATATATCTCATATTTCCTTTGCCGATTTGGACACAATGTTCCAAAAGCATAAGGATAACCTCTACGGGCAGACCGTCTGTATCGTGAAGCATAATCAGAGTTGCTGTGTCGGAGTTGGAGAAAACTTTTGAGAGTATTCTCTGAGATTCGTCCATAAGGAACACGAGGTTTTTGTCTGTTTTGAGACGTTTTGAGACATAGCCGGGTTCGGGTTTGACCGCTCTTGAGACAGGGCGAGGCTTAACCTCGGTGGAGCGGTTATCTTCTGATAAAGGAGTTGACTTTGTATCAGCTACAGAAACTTGTGAGGAATTTACTGATAAATTACCCATAGTAACAGTGTTAGAAAGAGTACATAAAACTTCCTTATCATTCCAATAGGATATGGCATCACGAACATCCTCGGGATGAATAGACAACGAATCGGCTATAAGCTCGTCTGTGAGTTCATTTCCTGAATTTCGCAGTATATACAGGAGTACCTTAAGCTGGGTTTCACTCGCCAGTTTAAGTCCTTTGTCAACAAGGGCTGTAGGTACTGCAAAAACAGCACCCCAACCGCCAAAATCTATTTTATACGACATAAAACACCAAAAAATTTATGTATTATAGAAATGGTCACAACGTAATTGTCACCATAAGAGATATAGGCAAAATCATCAGTCAAGGAAATCCTTGAGTTTTTTGCTTCTTGAGGGATGACGGAGTTTGCGAAGAGCTTTTGCCTCAATCTGACGGATACGCTCACGGGTAACGTTGAACTCCTTACCTACTTCTTCAAGAGTACGGCTTCTGCCGTCTTCGAGTCCGAATCTAAGACGAAGAACCTTCTCCTCTCTGGGAGTGAGGGTATCGAGAACTTCCATAAGCTGCTCACGAAGAAGGGTGTGGGATGCGGCATCTGCAGGTGCGGGAGCATCCTCATCGGGGATAAAATCGCCAAGGTGGCTATCCTCCTCCTCGCCGATAGGTGTTTCGAGAGAAACGGGCTCCTGTGCAACACGCATAATTTCGCGAACTTTGTCAACAGACATATCAAGTTCTACTGCAATTTCATCTGCAGTAGGCTCGTGACCGTTTTGGTGGAGAAGCTGGCTTGATACCTTCTTAACTTTGTTGATGGTTTCTACCATATGAACAGGGATACGAATTGTACGAGCCTGGTCAGCGATTGCTCTTGTAATAGCCTGACGAATCCACCATGTTGCATAGGTTGAGAACTTGAAGCCTTTTGTATAATCGAACTTTTCTACTGCTTTAATAAGTCCGAGATTACCCTCCTGAATAAGATCGAGGAACTGCATACCTCTGCCGAGGTAACGCTTCGCAATACTTACAACAAGTCTGAGGTTTGCCTCCGAAAGACGCTGTTTTGCGGACACGTCACCGTCTTTTATACGGATAGCAAGTTCGATTTCTTCTTCTGATGTTAAAAGAGGAACGCGACCGATTTCTTTGAGATAAACCTTAACAGGGTCATCGATAGCAACTACGTCAGCGGAATCGTTATCGTAAGCCTCACCGTCAACAGCGGATGTAACATCTAATGCGATATCGTCGAACTGCAGATCTTCTGTGTCCTCTACGATTTCGATACCCATTGACTCGAGGTTATCGTAAAGTTTTTCAAGTTGTTCTGGATCAAAATCCATCTCGCCTATTGCATCGAGAATATCCTTATTTGTAAGTTGTCCTTTGCTCTTTCCTAATTCTGTAATTTCTTTGATTACGGTCTTCTTATCCTGAACTGAAGCTGCCATAATATCATTTCCTTTCTTTCATCTGTATTTTAGTTGTTAGGTTTTTTCTTATTAAGTAATTCTTTGATTTCCTCGGGAGACATCTGTGATATTTTGTCGGGAGTCAGACGCTCTTTCTCGGAAAGTATAGTATCTATATATTCATTCATAGCCTGTTTTGTTGCGGTCTGTGAATTATATAACTGTAATATCGAGAAGAATTTTGAGACTTCTTCTGCAGTAAAATCACGGCTGAAGGTTGTGTTTGGTGAGACACCCTCCAAAACCTTTTTGACTACATAGTCGTAAATGTCAGCGTTGAATTTTGTAACAAAATTCTCAGAAGTTATGCGCTTTAAGGCATCGGGCACCATATCGTTGTTATACACAAGATAGGCTATGAGCATCTCCTCAGCCTTGGCGGCGCGGTTGTTCTTTGTTTTCTCGGGATTTAGTTTATCGGCTCTACCTGTGAGTTCCTGAGAAATCTGAGTAAACTCTTTGCGATCAGATTCACGGATTTTCGCTCGAATGAGTTTTCGCAAGTCTTCATTTATTGAGATTTTGTCGATATCAAGTTCCTGAGATAGTTTTGATACATAAATGTCCTGCTCAACGGCACTGTCAAGAGAGGCTATAATTTTAAGCGCTTCTGTCATATACAGAACCTTGGAGTCAGGTCGGGATACATCGTATCGAGATTTGAGACGATACAGCCTGTATTCTACATCATTTCCACTTGCTTCAATAATATTACGGAAAGCGGCACTTCCCTTGTCACCTTTTAATCGTATGAACTCGTCAGGGTCTTTGCCGTCAGGGATTGATATTACTCTTATCTGAAGTCCTGCACCGCGCAAAATTGTGATTGCACGAGCGGTTGCTTTCTGTCCTGCTTCGTCCATATCGTAACAGATAATAACCTCGTCAGCATACCGTTTAATAAGTAGTGCTTGTTCAGAAGTTATCGCTGTTCCCAAGGTAGCGACTGCATTTTTGAAACCTGCTTGATTAAGGGCGATGACATCCATATAGCCTTCGCATAAAATGAGTGTCCTCTGACCTGTATTCTTTGCATTATTGAGAGAAAAGAGATTTGAACTTTTCTTGAATGCCAATGTATCGGAAGTGTTGAGATACTTTGGTTTTTTGTCGGACATTATTCGTCCGCCGAAGGCGATAACATTACCGCGAAGGTCGATAATCGGGAACATTACCCGGTCAGAGAATCGGTCTACTATATATCTGCCGTCTGAACTTCTGAAAGCGAGATTGGCGGATACGATCTCGTTATCTGTGAAACCGAGGCTTCTGAGATGTTTACAAAGTGTAAATCTGTCTTTGGGAGCGAAGCCTAATCCAAAACGTCTGATAGTATTGTCGGACAAGGCTCGACTGTGAAGGTAATTAAGACCTTCTATGCCACACGGCTCGCCTAATTGTTTATTATAAAACCTTGCTGCCTCACGGTTCGCTTCCAAAATTCGGGTGCGAAGTTTTGCTACACCGTCATCGTAGGTGTTCTCGGGCATTTCAAGTCCTGCTTTTTGAGCAAGGTACTTGACGGCCTCTACGTAATCGAGGTTTTCGATCTTCATAATAAAGGTGATAACGTCACCGCCAACACCACAACCGAAACAATAGAAGGATCCGTTTTCGGGATAGATATTAAAGGAAGGAGTTTTCTCCGAATGGAAAGGACAAAGTCCCACAAGGTTTCTGCCCCTGCGCTTAAGATTCACATAAGATGACACAACATCGGATATGTCGCATCGAGATTTGAGTTCAGACAAAAAACTGTCGGGTAATGCCATTCGGTTCGCCTCCTTACATAATATTCGTCAAAAAATATACGTTTGATAATATATACGAATAAAAAATGAATTTTCCTGCAAAAAAACAGAAAAATTCATTATTTTTTTAATATCAGATTTTATCACAAGGAACAGGATAAAAGCACTCATCCTCGACATTTATCGATACTGTGCCTGAAGTGGCGTCAGTTACGAGTTTTGAGAGGGAGTTAAGTTTTGAAACAGGAATATGAAAGAAAATTTTAACAACATCGGAAAAATCAGAATCAGTAATTATTCCGTCGTTTTCAGGTATGAGGGAGTTAAGTTTTCCGTACTGATTATATGTACAGTCTAAGGTACAATTATATGAACTGCACATCATAACAGGCTCGGCTGCTTCAACCGCCAAAGAAGCACTGTGAGAATAGGCACGTACAAGTCCGCCGCCACCAAGAAGTATACCGCCGAAATATCTTGTTACCACAATACAGATATCGGTGAGTCCGCTTTTGCGGATGACATCCAGCACAGGCATACCTGCTGTTCCCTGAGGTTCATTATCGTCGCTGTAGCGACAGGTGTTTTGCTCTCTGAGGACATAAGCATAGACGTTATGTGTTGCGTCCCAATGCTTTTGTCGAATCGAATTTATAAAATCAAGAGCTTCTTTTTCTGTTGTAACGGGTTTTACATATCCGATAAACCTTGAACGTCTCTCGACAAACTCGGGAGATGCCTCGCAGCTTATGGTTTTATAATCTGTGAGCATACATTCAGCTCCTTTTTTATAACAAAAACAGGCGGTGCTTCTAAAGAAGTACCGCCTATAATTTACTATTACGAGATTAGTCGATGCCGTAGCGCTTCTTAAATCTGTCTACGCGACCGCCGGTATCAACGAGCTTCTGCTTTCCTGTAAAGAAAGGATGGCACTTGGAACAAATTTCAACACGCTGGTTGGGCTTTGTAGAGCCAGTCTCAATAACGTTGCCGCATGCGCAGGTAATAGTAGTCTGCTGATAATTAGGATGGATATTCTCCTGCATTTCTTGTTCACCTCTTTCGCTGATTCCGTAGTAACAGATGAATTATACTACAAAAGTATTAAAATTGCAAGATATTTTTTTAATTTCTCGATATTTACAAGGAAATACCAAAAAAATTAGCTTTTTACTGTTATTATCTAACAGAAATGTGGCGATTGTATGCTTCGAGAGACATTCCGTATCGACGCATATTGAGGGCATGTTCGCTACCTACATAGCGGTATACATCAGGCATATAGGACATACCTGTATCCCCTTCTTCGCTTTCGGGATATCTGAGCACAAACCCGTAGTTGACCGCATTTTTCTCAAGCCACTTGAAGGCCTCTGTCTTGCTGAAGTCCTTATTCTCGTCACTTGCAAACTGTATAAGAAGTCCTGTCTGACTCTCGCTACAACCTGCTTCAGGACATATTTTCATGGTTTCGGACTCCGCTTTGATTGAGGTATAATTATTATCCTTCTGGACTTTTTTGAAAGTCTTATCAAAGAGTTTTACCTGCTCATCGTAGGAAATGTAACCTGTTTTCACTTTAAGGCTTATTCCCTCGCTTGTAGCGTCGCTTATAAGATTATCGAGATCGTCAAAAGCGATAACCGAAACCTGAACTCCGCCAAAGGACACAAGATCGGGAACATAATCTTTGTCGAGAGGATACTGCTCATTGACAATGTGGAGTAATTCCTCGTCGGTAAAGTTTTCGACCTCGTCATCTGAGGCTATCGGCAGAATCACTTCATTTTTGTTAATCTCCATTTTGTAAGAAATAAATATACCGAGAGCGATTATACCGACTATTAAAATCGGTATCATTATCAGAAATACGGTCTTGAGGATTACATTGTCATTACTACGTCTGCCACGATAATTGTAACGGTTAGTTATATCGTATCTATTGTATGGCATTGTATCAGTTAATCACCTTTGAGTTGATTTCTTCTACTGCGCGATCTATATACTCCTCGAGAGTCATTGCGCCGAGATCGCCTGCTTTACGTCCGCGAACAGATACTGTGTTATTCTCTATATCTTTATCGCCAAGGATAATCATATAGGGAACTTTCTCAAGCTGAGCCTCACGAATCTTGTAGCCGACTTTCTCTGAACGATCGTCAACCTCAACACGCATACCTTTAGCCTCTAATGCTTTCTTAACATCGTATGCGTAATCGTGATGTCTGTCTGCGATGGGAAGAATCTTGACCTGTACGGGAGCAAGCCACATCGGGAATGCACCTGCATACTTCTCAATAAGAAGTGCGAGTGTACGCTCGTAGCAACCGATAGATGTACGGTGAATGATATAGGGGTTCTTCTTTGAACCGTCTTTGTCTACGTATACCATACCGAACTTCTCAGCAAGAAGCTGGTCAACCTGAATTGTAATGAGAGTATCTTCTTTACCCCATACGTTCTTAATCTGAATGTCAAGTTTGGGGCCATAGAATGCTGCTTCGCCAACACCGATTTTGTACTCAAGTCCGAGGTTGTCAAGGATTTTGCCCATAACACCCTGTGCCTCGTCCCACTGCTCTTTTGTACCGATGTACTTTTCTTTATCCTCGGGATCCCACTGAGAGAAACGGAAAGAAACATCCTCGTAGAGACCTAAAGTTTTGAGCATATATACGGCAAGTTCAAGGCAATTCTTGAACTCTTCTTCAAGTTGCTCGGGAGTACACATAAGGTGTCCTTCGGAGATAGTAAACTGACGAACACGAATAAGACCGTGCATCTCACCGCTTGACTCGTTACGGAAAAGTGTGGAAGTTTCGTTATATCTTAAAGGTAAATCACGATAACTTCTGCCACGATTGAGATATGCCTGATACTGGAAAGGACAAGTCATAGGACGAAGTGCAAATACTTCCTTGTCCTTTTCCTCGTCACCGAGAACAAACATACCGTCCTGATAATGATCCCAGTGTCCGCTTACTTTGTAAAGGTCAGACTTTGCCATATAGGGAGTTTTTGTAAGGAGCCAACCTCTTCTCTGTTCCTCGTCCTCAACAAAGCGCTGTAAAAGTTGGATAACTCTTGCACCCTTTGGAAGAAGGATGGGAAGTCCCTGGCCGATAAGGTCGGATGTTGTGAAAAGTTCGAGTTCACGACCGATTTTATTATGGTCACGAAGTCTTGCCTGTTCTACCATCTCCAGATATTCCTCAAGTTGAGATGCCTTGGGGAATGCAATACCATATACACGGCACATCTGTGCATTATTTGCATCTCCTCGCCAATATGCACCTGTACAGTTGGTAAGTTCAATGGCTTTGAGTGCTGATACATTCATAAGGTGAGGACCTGCACAGAGGTCTGTGAAGTCACCCTGCTTGTAAAAACTGATGTTTTCGCCTTTACCTGCGTGTTCTCTGACGAGTTCAACTTTATACTCTTCGCCTGAATCAGCAAGGAATTTTTCAGCTTCTTCGGGAGTAAGTTCAAATCTCTCGAGTTCAAGACCGGACTTGACGATTGCTTTCATCTCACCCTTAATAGCCTCTATATCCTCTGCAGTAAAGGGCTTCTCTACATCGAAGTCATAGTAAAATCCGTTATCAACAGAGGGGCCAATACCAAGTTTTGCGTTGGGATAAAGATGCTTGACTGCCTGTGCAAGAACATGGGAACATGTATGCCAGAATGCGCGTTTACCCTCCTCATCGTCAAAAGTGAGAAGTTCGAGTTTACAGTCAGAAGTCAGAGGTGTACGAAGGTCACGTACAACTCCGTCAATTTTACAAGCGCAAACAGCCTTGTAAAGGCCAGCGCCGAGAGATTTTGCAACATCTGCAGCGGTAGTATTGAGTTCATACTCCTTAATAACTCCGCCTTTGAGTTCAATATTGATCATAAAAATCATCCTTTCCAAAAAATAAAAACCGCCTCGATAATTCTCTGAGAGAATATCGGGACGGCGATAAAATACGACGTGGTTCCACCCAACTTCGGTACAAAAGTACCCTTGTTTGCATATAACGGTGCTGCCGCTGTGCCATTTCCTGCACAGGCTCAGAGGTGGTATCCCGAAAGTCTTGTCGCAGATATTTCAGCCTTGTATCTGCTCTCTGAAGGCAAGATTGAATCGGACATTGTCCTCGTCAACGCATATTTAACTGATATAAATAATATCACCTTTACTCTGTAAAGTCAATCATCATTTATCAGTATTTTTATATTATTCCTGCAACAAGTTTTTGTACCATTGTTGCATCTCTGATATTTACAACACCGCTAAAGTCAGCATCTCCTCTGAGTGTACTGCTGAAATCAAGAGTTAAAAGTGAAGCGGTTGCCTTCTGAATATGGGTAGCGTCACGGACATCGAGTTTTCCGTCAAGATTAGCGTCTCCAATCTGATAGACATCAATACCCCCGTCCCCGAGTGTTTTGTAAGCATAACTGCTACTGTTGCAAAAAACAGACAGACTGTTTTCTGTATCAAAGGTATCGTTTGAGATATCTTTTACGGTATCGGGAACAGAAATCTCGTTTAAGGAAGGACACGAATAAAAGGCATACTGACCTAAGGAGGTCGTTTCTGATGCGATTATTACAGACTCAAGAGAAGTGCATCCTGCAAAGAGTCCATTTGAAACAGGTGCGTCACTATAATATGATGCTTTGGTAATTGAAGTACATCCAAGAAATACGCTGTCACCGATAATCTTGACTGATGAGGGGACTGTGATATTTTTAAGAGATGAACAATTCCAGAATGCCTCTTTGTCAAGAATGATAAGGCTTTCGGGTAATGTAACAGATTCGAGTGAGGAGCATTTTGCAAATGCTCTCATTGATATACCTGTTACCGAATTGGGAATAGTTACCTTTTTCATTGTATTATTGAGATAAAAGGCTCCGGCAGCAATCTCTCTGACTGTTTCGGGAATATTAACCTTTGAGGAAGTTACATTACTTGATACTAGAATTCCGTTTCCAAGAATGAGGAAGTCGCCGGTATAGGAATTGAGAAACTCTGTACTATCGAATGCATAGGCACCGATATGTGAAACAGATTTGCTGACAGATACGTTCTTAAGTTTGGTGCATTCAAAGAACGCTCCCTCGCCTATTGAAACTATATTATCGCCAATAGTGACAGAGGTGATATTGGTATTGTAGGAAAAAGCATAGGGTGCTATAGCGGAAATGTTATCGGGTAAAGTAACCTTGCCCGAGGCTCTTCCTTTGAGCAAAACTGACCCTATAGTAACTGTTTCGGCTTTGTTGCTCTCAAGATAAGGAGTACCAAAAAATGCATAGGCACCGCAGGCACTGACGTGTTCTGAGTCTGTAACTGTTTTAAGGGACGTACATCCGTAAAAGGCTTTGTTGCCGATAACAGAGGCACCGTTTAAATCTACAGAAGTGATTTTTGTATTACCTTCAAATACAGAATCGGCAATATAAAATACACCCACAGGTATAGTCACGGCTGTTTCTTTACCATTATATTTAGTTAAGACACCGTTTTCGACAACATAGTCTGACGCAGCGGAAACATTTATAACAAAGACTGATGTTAACAGTACAAAAACTAACATCAAGGATGTAATAACCGATAATGTCTTTTTCATATTGCACCTCCTGTAATGAAATAGAAATGGGCGGATTACTCCGCCCTTAAATTACTGATTATCGCCTTTAGGACCCTGTTCTCCACCTTGGATGCTGATAATGAGTTTGTCGATTTCATCAAGACGGTCTACATAATGTTCATCGAAAAATTTGTCTGACTTACCATCAGAATTATCGGGAGTTTCCTCAGCAGTTAAAATAAACGCGGAAATATCTTCGTGTCTTTCAGTTTCTGCGGGTATATTGCTAACCTCTACAATAAAGTCCTCGTCGCCGTATGTTACGGCTTCTCTGACGGTTACGCCCTTAGGTCTAGGCTCTGAACCCTTAACGCCTGAAGCAGGGGCAATTATTTCTTTTTCACCTTCAATAATCATATCATCACTTCCAAAAATTTCATCAGCAGTGCCTTGGGTACGTCTGCTGTCGCTTTGCTGTGCTGCTCTGATAAGTTCATCGGCTGATGAATCAAAGTCTGCTTCAGAGGAATCAGTTATGTCCGGAGAAGTATCTTCTTGCTCAATATCTTCTGAATCAGAAGATTCATCAGTTACATCAGAATAACCTGTAGAGTCTGTGTCATATGAGTCGCCGTACTCGTCATCTGTATCCTCGAAGTCTTCCTCGTCATCGGAAGACACCTCAAGAACTCGCTGTTCTTCGTTAGTTTTGGAGCAAAAGGATAACTCTGCAACAAAACCTAAAACATATAAGCCTATGAGGATATATGTAACAGAGGGAATTATATTGATGTAAATAACGTGTTCTGCA
This sequence comes from Ruminococcus sp., assembly GCA_045603105.1. Classification (GTDB taxonomy): domain Bacteria; phylum Bacillota; class Clostridia; order Oscillospirales; family Acutalibacteraceae; genus Ruminococcoides. The sequence goes on along the minus strand of JAZULM010000034.1, from coordinate 123,241 downwards.
CCAAGAACATTGAAAAGATCGATAATACCGTAAACAAGAGTAATTACTACCGCAGGAAAACCAAAGGTCATTGTAGCTTTTACTGAGTTCTTTGCGGGAATGAATGAATGTACCATCATCGCATTCACAAAGAAAAGTGCAAGTGCAACAAACATTACAAGATCGAGTGTGTCTGCTGCGTGTACGGGTGTTGCGGTATGACTGAGGAATCTGTCAATAAGATGAACACCACACCAAAGAGGAAGCGCCAGATATAAAAGAGATGTGTTGTTTCTGGCATTTGCTCCCGAGAGATGATTAAGTCCGATAAATAGCATTGCGACTCCGCTTATTGCTGCAAAAATTGATACAACCAGCACCATCGCATCTGCAGAGGTAGATTTGAGAGTATTGGTAATATTGAGCGCAGCTGATGCGGCAAGTCCGAATGCACACAAGATAGATGTTATGGCACAATAATAATTTTTGTGGAGAATATGAATGGGAGATGTTTTTCTATCAAGAAGTGATAATAAGAAACACACCACAAAAAGTCCCAGTACTGCATAAGCAATAATCTCGGACATTCCTGTTTTGCTGATAGAAAGCGAGTTCTGGAGCATATTGGGGAATAATCCGTCGAGCAATACAGCAACTACCGAAGCAATTAGTACCGGAACAAAAAAGATCCATTTTACAAGTGAATTAGCAGATTTCATATTTTCTCCTTCTACACGTAAATTTGTACGTGAGTAATTAAAATCAACAAAAAATAAGAATAAATAATCGTCAAAGACAATATACTTATCCAGACATACATATACAAATATATTTTATTCCAATATATATATATTGTCAAGGCGTTTCGATGGAAAATAACACCTTTAGCGGAGGATAAATGAAAAAATATTTTGTAGTTATTCTGTGTTTCTTGTTATTGATGATTTCAATTCCGATTATTGTTGTTTATGGAGATATCTCCGCTAACAAAAATGCTGATGAAGTCCATTCGACACAAGATGAAAGTGATAAAAACGATACATTTTACATAGAGGAAATATGCGCTTACGTTATGGAAAACGTAAGTGAAAGTGCATCAAAAGAGACCAAAATGGCTGTAATGGCAATTTGCATCAATAATTATGCCTACAACCTTGAACACGATATTGAAAATAAGGAACATAACGTATCTGAGTACAGCGATGAATATCTGAGTGAACTTAAGAGTATTTACGAAGAACTTGACTGTAATCTGGAATACAATAAAGAGAAGGTTTTTATCCCCCTTGTAAAACACTGTGGCGAATATACGACAAAAAGCGATGAGTATCCGTATTTGAAATCTGTCGCGTCTCCTTGGGAAAAACTCAGAAGCGACTATGAGCCTGAATATGATTACCCAAGTGGAATCAGTGTTTTTGGAATAAATTACCTATGTGAAAACGGAAGTGACTACAAATCGGTGCTTCGGTGGTTTCTGCCCGACTTCGAAATATCATAAATAAAAAGGCATCCTGAATCAGGATGCCTTTTTTAGATTACATTCTTCTGTATTTTTTAACTTTATGTTTTTTCTGATTGGATCTGACGTTGGACAGCAAAGCTATGTATACAAATACAAGAATTACAGCAATAATAACAGCTATCCAGAACTGCCATGAACTGAGTACAACCTTAAAAATATGCATAGCATAAGCAAAGTCGCTACGCTCTATATCCTCTGTGGATATAAGGTCAACAGTCTGAACTGCCTCGCCCTTATAATATACTGTAGCGGTACCGATGATTGTACCTTTTTCAATCGGAGCATCAACAGATTCGGGAATATCGGACTCAACAGTTACGTCCTCGGGCAAGTGGTCTTTGGGTAAAATTGTATTTACAGTACGGGCAGGATACAAAAGGACGGTATCGTCAGAGGAAGTATAGTTTATCTTAGCTTCACAGACGGGTGTATCTGTTGTAAGCATTCTTGCAAGTTCAAGATCCAAAAGTGCCCAACGGAGAAGTTCTTTTGCATCGGTCATTGCTCCGTTATGGTCTGAGTTTTCGTAGGGAGCGCCCATACATATACACATATACGCGTAGCCGTCAGCGATTCCCGTAGTAATAAGACATCTGCCTGCTTCGTCGGTAGTACCGGTTTTTATTCCTCTGGCATAAGTATAGTAATAATCTCCGCCACGGTTGATATCAATCATAAAGTTGGTTGTTACAAGAGGATAAGTATCTCCCTCGCAGTAATACGTTGCGGTGTTGGAAATCTCAGAAAACAGAGGCAGTGACAAAGCATAGGATGTCATCTTGTATAAATCGTAGGCGGTTGAATAGTGGTCGTCGTCGTGAAGTCCGTGAGGGTTAACAAAATGTGTGTTCTCAAGTCCGAGTTCTTTTGCCTTATCATTCATCATTTCGACAAATTTATCAACATCACCGTCGCCGACGTAATCAGCTAAAACTAAGGCAGCATCGTTACCAGAGGTAACCATAAGACAATGGACAAGGTCAATAACGGAAACTTCCTCGCCTACCTTATAATCAAGTCCTGACATACTGCTTCCTGTTCCGAGGAGAGGGTTGAGAACTTCCTGGCGGATTTTAACCTTGGTGTTGTAAAAATCTTCTACATTCTCGGAAACTACGATGTAGGTCATAATCTTAGTAAGAGATGCAGGATAACGGACTTTATCGGCGTTTTTCTCTAAAACGGGGATACCTGTATCCATATTAACAAGCAGTACCGTGTCGGACTCGATTTCTTTATCGTAACTGTATGTAACCGCTGATGCTGAAATAACTGACGTCAGCAAAATACATAGCAAAAATGCAATTGATATCACCCTTAAAATCTTTTTCATATACTATTCCTTTCATACTACAAAACGTCAAAGTATCCTGTAGTTACCTTTGACATACATAAATTCCTATGATAATATAAGGTTATTATACAATACTCATAAGTCTATTTCAATCAGTTTTAGATTTTTTCTAAGGAGTTTTTACCTTGATTTATGTTACAGGCGATACACACGGAGATATTAACAGATTCAAAAAAAGGGAACTTAAGAAATTAGGAAGAAAAGATTATCTTATTATTTGTGGTGACTTCGGCTTTCTTTGGAATGAATCTGAAGAGGAAAAAGAAAAGATAGATTTCCTCAAATCTCAGAAATACACAATACTCTTTGTAGATGGTACTCACGAGAACTTTGAACTCATCGAGTCAAATCCGACGGTAGATTTTTGTCAGGGAAAAGCAACAAGAATTGCGAGAAATATTTACCACTTACAAAGAGGCGAGATATACAATATTGACGGAAAGTTCATCTTTACCTTCGGTGGCGGTGTCAGTTCAGATTTGCAACAGATTATTGACTCGGGTACTTGGCAGGAACGCGAACTGCCTACTGACGATGAAATGCTTAAGGCTGTAAATAAACTGAAGAGTTTCAACTGTGAGGTTGACTATATAATCACACACGAAACTTCGGCTACATATAAGCATAAGATATGGCACAACTGTCAGAAAAACCCCGTCAACGACTTTCTTGAAAGGCTCTCTACAGAAGTGAGATATGACAAGTGGTTCTTCGGAAATTTACACGTAGATTTTGTTGTTGCGGAGAATGCCTTTGCGGTATTCGAAGAAATCATACCAATTGACGGAGTAAGAAAAAGCAGACAATTTTAATACAAAAGCACCCCCGAAATAAATCGGGGGTGTATTTTTTAGTTCATTGTTCCCTCTGTATCTTTGAAAAGACGTCTGATTGAACCTCTGAGCAATCTGTATTTCTGTGAAGATAAATCGGGGCTTTCAGAGAGTACATCATCGGCTATTGCTTGGGAAAGACTGAGAACATCCATATCGGAAAAATCTGCAATAGCGAGTTTAGGAAGTCCGTGCTGACGTTCTCCAAAAAAGTCACCGGGACCGCGAAGACGTAAATCTTCGTCGGCAACCTTAAAGCCATCGTTGGTACTGCACATTACATTGAGTCGGCGCAGTGTTTCTTCTTTTTGATTGTCAGAAACAAGTATACAGTAAGATTTACTGTTCCCCCTACCCACTCTGCCACGGAGCTGATGAAGTTGTGAAAGTCCGAAACGCTCGGCGTTTTCTATCATCATAACGGTAGCGTTACTGACATCAACACCAACCTCGATAACGGTTGTCGCTACAAGGAGGTTTAACTTTCCCGAAGCGAAATCTCGCATTGTTTTTTCTTTATCGGAATATTTCATCTTGCCGTGAATGATTCCTACTGCATACTCGGAAAATTCATTGAGCATCAATTCGGCGGCATATTCCTCGGCAGCGGCAAGTGAGGAATCGTCCTCCTCGACCAAAGGACAGACTATGTATGCACAGTTGCCTTTGTCTATTTCCTTTCGGATAAAGCCGAAGGCTCGGCTACGCTTGTCTGAACCTATAAGCATAGTATCTACAGGTTGTCTGCCGGGGGGCAATTCGCCCACTACAGATATATCGAGATCGCCGTAGATAATAAGCGCAAGAGTTCTCGGAATCGGAGTTGCGCTCATTACGAGCAAATGGGGATCCTGACCTTTGCTGAGTAGTTTTGACCTCTGAGCAACGCCGAAACGATGTTGTTCGTCAGTAATTGCAAGTCCGAGTGACTTAAACTCGGTTTTTTCGGTGATAAGAGCATGGGTACCTACTACAATATCGATGTCTCCCGAGGAAATTTGCTGACGGACAAACTTTTTCTTTGAGGGTGTCAAAGAGCCTGTCAGTAAACCGACTCGCACGTCCGAGCCGGCGAAAAGTTTTGTAAGTGTTGCAAAATGCTGTTCCGCGAGGATTTCGGTAGGTGCCATAAATGCAGCTTGTCTGCCGTTTTTCACAATATTATAACAAGCGGCGGCTGCTATGGCGGTTTTGCCTGAGCCAACGTCTCCTTGAATAAGTCGGTTCATAGGATGGACAGAATGAAGCATATCGCGGACTGTGTCCTGCATTGCTCTTAACTGAGCATCGGTTGGTGTAAATGGTAAGAGTTTCAGAAATTCCTCGGTAAAATCTTGTTTGATATTTGTACCTTTGGCTTTTCTTTGCTCAGACTTCAGAAAACGGATACCGAGGGATAATACCAAAAGTTCCTCAACTGTGAGTCGGCGTTTGGCTTCATTAAGCGCTTTGTAAGAGGACGGGTTATGTATATTGACTATTGCTTCTCTGAGTCCGCAGAGTTTATATTTATTTCTGATTTCTTCGGGTATGGGATCAGAAATTTCTGAGGGTAAAAGCAAAAGTGCCTGGGTTACTGCGTTTTGGACCGCTTTATTGGTTAGACCTGCGGTCAGGTTATATATGGGGTGAAAGTTACCTGTAGATTTGGACACGGGAATAAACTCGGGAGAAACCATCTGGACTCCTGAAAAATCTCTTGTAACCTTGCCATAAAAATAGTACTCGGTATCGAATTTAAGCATTGAACTGATATACACGTTATTAAAAAACACCAGTTTCATTACATCGTAAGAATCTGATACCTCTGCTCTGACTATATATTTTTTGCCCGGAATCTTTGATTCTCTTATAGGTGCAGAGAGTTTTCCCTTGATACAACAAACATCTCCACTTTGCGCATCGCGGATGCTGACGGGATTACTCCAGTCCTCGTAGTCCCTCGGAAAATGATAGAGTAAGGCACCGACACTGTTAATATTCAGTTTTTCAAAAAGTTTTGATTTGACTGTGCCGACACCTTTGAGGGTGTTTATCGGCTGTTCAAATAATGATGCCATAATTATTGTACCTAAATATAAAATTCAGAAAAAGGCGGACAGAACGTCCGCCTTTAATTTATTGATTACTGTGCAGATTCAATACCGAGAATGTAATAATATATCGGCTGACCGCCATTTATCATATTGATATCTACGTTGTTGCCGTACTTAAGGATGAGTTCATCGCAAACTTCCTGAGCGTCCTGTTCAGAGATACCCTGTCCGTAGATAAGAGTTATAAACTCAGCATCCTTGTCAATCATAGACTTGGCAAGTTTGAGAAGTGCTTTCTTGGGAGACTTTTCGGCAACGGTGAGTTTACCGTTATCAAGGCCGATGATATCGCCTTCCTTAATCTTCTTCATACCAAACTCAGAGTCACGTGCAGCAAATGTTACCTGACCTGTGGATACGTTCTCGAGTGCATCCTGCATAGTGCCCTTGTTGATAATGGCATCGCTGTCGGGATCAAATGCGAGCATTGCTGTAATACCCTGGGGTATAGTCTTGGTGGGGATAATGATAACTTCTCTATCCTCAACAATCTTTGCTGTCTGCTCTGCAGCCATAATAATATTCTTATTGTTGGGTAATACGAATACAGTCTTTGCGGGAGTAGCCATAACTGCTTCGTAAATATCGTCTGTGCTGGGGTTCATACTCTGGCCGCCGGAAACAACATGAGTACAACCGAGTTCTGTAAAGAGAGAGGAAAGTCCATCACCTGATGCGACTGCGACAAAGCCGACTTCTTCCTCGGGAGCAACAACTTCGAGTTTCTTTGTCTTGCGATTGGCGTTCTCAGCCTTTGCCTGCTCGTGTTGCTGACGCATATTCTCGACTTTAACTGTGAGAAGCTGACCATACTGAAGACCTCTCTGAAGTGCCTTACCGGGATCCTCTGTATGAACGTGAACTTTGATGATTTCTTCATCGTCAACTACAACTACGCAGTCACCGATTGTTTCGAGATAAGCGCGGAGTTTCAGAGGAGAGGTTGTAACGGATGCATCTCTGCCAACAATAAACTCTGTGCAATATGTGAAGTTGATAACCTCGTCGAACTCTGCTGCAGCACTTCTGAATGTATCGTCATCGGTGGATACGGGTGCGGCAGTTGCGACATCATACTCAACCATAACGCCGTCTTTGATATATGAAAGCATACCCTCGAAGATAACGAGCAAGCCCTTACCGCCTGCGTCTACAACGCCTGCTTTTTTGAGTACGGGGAGAAGTTCGGGAGTTCTCTGAAGTGACTCCTCTGCTGCCTCGCATACTACTGACCAAACTTCAGCAGGATCGTTAGACTTCTTGACAAACTTTGCGCCTTCTTCGAATGCTTCTCTTGCAACTGTAAGAATTGTGCCTTCGGTGGGCTTCATAACAGCTTTGTATGCAGCATCTACACCGATACCTAAAGCTTTGACCAGATCTTTGCCTGATGCCTCGGCTTTACCCTCGAGGCCTTTGGAAAAGCCTCTGAAAAGAAGTGAGAGGATAACACCTGAGTTACCGCGTGCTCCACGAAGCATAGCGGAAGCAACTACTTTTGCAATTTCACCGGCATTATCAGAATCACAAGCGGAAACAGCCTTGACTGCTTCGCTGATAGTCATTGACATATTTGTACCTGTATCACCATCGGGTACAGGGAAAATGTTGAGGTCGTTAATTCTTTCTTTCTGGGAACATATATTGTTTGCTCCAGAAATTATAGCCTGTTTTAACATTGTTCCGGTCAGCATTAAAACACATCCTTATATTACAAAGTATAAAAGTATCAAATATTTCAAATGACACCAGTATAATTATAAATTATATAAGACTTTCTTTCAAGTCAATTTTGTAAAAATTGGTTATTTGCATAAAATAATCAGCCGTATATCACAAGTTTTGACAATAAGCACACACATATTTTATCCTACTGAAAAGCTCTCTGCAGAAATTGTCTTGCCTGTTTTTTCGTCAATCTCAAAAAGCACGCAATCCATAATACAGTCCCCCTGAGCGGTATCGAAGCGCTGAGGAAGTTTTGTTGTGAAATTATCGATAATTATCTGAGGCTCTACTCCAAGGACTGAATCTTTGGGGCCTGTCATACCTACGTCGGTGATGTATCCCGTACCAACTGATAAAACCTGTGCATCGGCGGTGCGTACGTGGGTATGGGTACCAAAAACCGCTGATACTCTGCCGTTCAGATAAAAACCCATAGCACGTTTTTCGCTTGTTGCTTCAGCGTGAAAATCAACAATGATTATTTTAGAGTCAATATCTTTGAGTATATTATCAATCGCCTTAAAGGGACAATCTACGGGTGTGGGATTATAAACATTTCCCAAGATATTTACTACAGACACCGAATATCTGCCCATATCGAGGGTACACACTCCCCTACCCGGTGTTGTAGCGCAGGGAAAATTAGCGGGTCGGATAATAAATTCATTTTCGTCGAGATAGGGATATATCTCTTTTCGGCGAAAGGAATGATTACCAAGGGTAATTACATCTACACCGCTTTGGAACAAAAAATCAGCGGATACGGGTAAAATACCATTACCGTCTGCAGAATTTTCACCGTTACAGATAACTACATCTATTCCCATTGTGCGCTTGAGTGCAGGGAGTTTTGAGCGAAGGAAACGGGAACCGACTCCTGCCACAACGTCACCAATACAGAGAATCTTCATTTAATCACCAATTCTATGATTATAATTTTTTAGTATTATATCACAGAACGCTTTAATTTACAATAATGTTTTCTTTCTCGGCTATATCCTCTATACAGGTATAAATTGCATCTAACATATATTCTTCTTTAGTATCGGTATATTTATACTCTGTGGTTATTTCATTGCATTTTTGCATACTGAACAGACGCCACAAGACTTCGTCGGTTTCAAGACGTTTGTGCGCACTCTCTGAGTCAAGAGTATAAGATTCAACGCTAAAAAGCGAGCAAAGTTCTGTACGCAGACCAAACGGAATGACTGTATTGTTCATACTCATCATATCGGTTTTGATCAAGGACGTATATTCTGAACTTATGTTTTTAAGTGTCAGGGGAAATTCTGACCAGAGAAAAATGAGTCTGTGTCTGTTAATGACTTCCGAGGTGGTTTTATACTCTGATGATTTAGGTGCAGAAAAGTGCATTGTACGAGTTGTCTGCGCAAAAACTTCTCCCTCTGCTCCGACATAACGGATACCTCCCAGAGAGTCCTCGACGGCACCGCTTATCAAAAGTTGCCCCTCTATTACCGCGGAGCCTGAGGTAATGTGTGCTTTACCCGACCTTGTGTAAATTTCTGTAATCAAGCCATCCCTTGAAGCCACTATATTACAAGGTGTTATTGAATCGGTTATTTCGGGTTTTTGTTCTTTTTCTTTTATCTCAATCTCAGCTTTTGTACCGAGTATGTTGATTGACATCCACCCTATATCGTCAAACTCCTCCATAAGTTTTCGCTCCAAAGCATAACTGTCAAAATTCTTCTTGTATGTTCCTATATAAAGTCCGCCATCGTTAATTTTATCGTATAAATCTGAACGGCTGATAGTTTCGACACCGTTAATCTCGACTGTCCAGATAAAACTTCTAAGCACTAAGGTTATTATCAGGAAAATTATTGCTCCTGCGACAATTCCTTTTCTGAATCGGTATTTATGTATGATAAAGGGAAGTCCGTGTCGGGCGACTACTTTGAGCCTTACGGATGATTTGTATGCAACTTTTCTTATACGTTTATAATCACTCAAAAACATTGAGGCGAAAAAGCCGTCGTCTGTAGGAGTTGGGTGAAAAAGTCGGATACCTCGCCTCGAACAAAGGTTGATAAATCGCTCAGGGAATCGCCCTATAATACGAAAATCTACGTATCCTCTGAGAAATCTGAGTATATATAAAAGCAAATTATCACCTACATACAAAATTCTATATTAAGTATAAAACCCTCTATTACCAATACTGTCGGAGAGATACATCGAAGCGCCAAAGACCTGCCCGAAAATACGACGGAGTATTCCCCGAGGTTTACTCTGATAACCTTGTTTGAATACTCCATAACACCTTTGGAGCCTTCAATATTGACTGTTTTATTATCAATAATCTCGATATGCGGTTTGTCGGTAAATATATCTTTGATTGATTTTTTAGGGGTATCTTCCCCACTATTTTCGCTATAAGAATGCTTCTTGTAAAAAACCACTACGCCACCGTCTTTTTATTTATATTTAATAATATTTATGCAAGTGAGTACATATATATAATCGGTGAGATAAATGAAATTGTATAAAACACTCTCAAAGACACATCTGCTTAAGATATGGGCTTTGGTGGGAATTGCTCTTAGTATACTGCTTATTTTTCCGAAAGAATGCAGAGATGGTGCGACTAACGGCGTGTACCTCTGTATTCAGGTTCTGATACCATCGCTTTTTCCTTTTATGGTACTCGCGGGGTTTTGTGTGCAAAGCGGAATTTTATCGAAAACTCCCAAGGTTTTGCGATATGTTTCACAGACGCTTTTTTGTCTTCCTAAAGAAACGCTCCCGTGTATACTGCTGTCGCTGATTGGTGGTTATCCGATTGGTGCTAAATGTGTCAAGGAATTATTTGACAATGGAATAATTACTGAGGCCGAGGCAAAGAGAATGTCGCTATTTTGTGTAGCATCGGGAAGCGGTTTTCTGGTGACTTACCTTGGTACTGTGATGATGGGAAGTACAGAGATCGGATATGTTTTTCTTGTTTCGCAAATTTTGGGAGTAATAATCATTGGAATACTCAGCCAAGGCGTTAAATTCAAAAAGAGCGAAAATACGCATATAAAAAAGACTAATAGTATCAAAGGTAACGTCAATATGACGGATGCGCTTATAAACGGTGTACACGGTGGAATTGTATCGTGCGCAAACATGTGTGCTATGGTAGTTCTCTTTGGAAGTGTGTGCGAGGTGTTTGTTACACTTCTTGATAATCACAATAAAATCATGTGGCTTACCGCCTTAATAGAAATAACAAACGGAACAAAGATATTAACTGGGTTATCTGCATCCCCTGTGCTTATATCGGCATTATGTGGATTTTCGGGATTATGTGTTCACTTCCAGATTTTTTCTATACTTGGAACACTCAAAGTTCCAAAGATACTCTTTTACGTATACAGAATACTGCAAGGTTTGATAACAGGCGGAATAACGTTTGTAATACTAAAACTGTTTCCGAGATATTCTCAGGTATTTTCAACAATTGAAAAAGCAAAAGGAGAACTATCATCAGGGGTAATCGGATGTATATTTCTCATAATACTATGTGTTGTATTCTTGATATCAGTGAAGCAGACACATATAAAAACACTTCGTAAACAATAATTATTCAGGAGGTAATTGTATGTGCGGTATAGCAGGTTTTTTAAGTGAAAAATATAATATGTACGAACAAGGTAATGTACTGGAGAAGATGTCCGCCACACTCAAAAACAGAGGTCCCGACCAAGACGGAATGTATATTTGTCAGGAAGCGGCACTTATACACAGAAGGCTCTCGGTAGTGGACATTGTAGGCGGGATACAGCCTATGATATACAGAGAGGGCGAAGAACGTTACGTTCTTGTATATAACGGAGAACTTTACAATACAGATGAGCTTCGAGGCAGGCTGATAGCAGACGGTTATAGTTTTGAGAGTAAAAGTGACACCGAGGTTGTGCTTAAATCATACGTGAGATGGAAGGAAAAATGTGCAGATAAGTTTAACGGAATATTTGCTTTTGCGGTTTATGAAACGAAGAAAAAACGTCTGTTTCTCTGTAGGGACAGAATAGGTGTTAAACCTCTGTTTTATACACACAAGGGTTCTGATTTTGTATTCGGCTCTCAGATTAAGACTCTGCTTTCAAGCGGTGTGGCTACTCCGTATATTGATGAAGAAGGGTTAAATGAAATATTCTTTTTGGGCCCTGCAAGAACACCGGGTAATGGAGTTTTTCGGGATATTAAAGAGTTGTTGCCGGGCGAATACGGCTTCTATCAGAATGGAAATTTCATAAAAAGCAGATATTTTACCATTAAGGCTTGTGAACATAGAGAGAATCTTAATGATACTATTGAGCATACGAGGTTTCTTATTGAGGACTCTATAAAAAGGCAACTTGTATCGGATGTTCCTCTGTGTTGTTTTTTATCGGGTGGACTTGATTCGAGTATAATAACAAATACCGCCTCCGTATATTACAAAGAAACAGGCAAAGGAAAATTATGCACCTATAGTGTTGAATACGAGGATAACGATAAGTACTTTACCAAAAGTCTGTTTCAGCCGAATCAGGATAAAGACTATATACACCTAATGACCAAGCACGCTGATACAGAGCATTATCAGGTTGTTATTGACAACAGTCTTCTTGCCAGGGCATTAAGTCGTGCTACTTATGCAAGAGATCTGCCCGGAATGGCGGACGTAGATTCGTCACTTCTGCTCTTTTGTAATGAGGTGAAAAAGAATTTTACCGTTGCGCTGTCGGGTGAATGTGCTGACGAACTGTTCGGCGGTTATCCGTGGTATCATAACAAGGATATACTATTTGAGGAATGTTTCCCATGGTCAAGAAGTCAGGATATAAGACGAAAGATACTCAGAAAAGGGTTACTCCCAAAAGGTGAAGAATACGTTCGCGAACGTTATCTTGACACTGTAAAACTCGCAGAAAAACTGCCTGATGACTCAAAGGAAACATCTCGTATGAGAGAGATGTTTATGCTGAACTTTTACTGGTTTATGCAGTGTCTTTTGGACAGAAAAGACAGATGTTCTATGGACTGCGGGTTGGAAGTCAGAGTGCCGTTTTGTGACTATAGAATTGTTGAGTATGCTTACAATATGCCTTGGGAAATAAAGGCTCTCGCAGGACGCGAAAAAGGTATTGTGCGAAAAGCATTCGAAAACATCCTCCCCTATGAAATATGCTATAGAAAGAAAAGCCCCTACCCTAAAACACACAACCCCGTATATATGAGATTAGTATCGGATATGGTCAGAGAAATACTTAAGAAGAAGACCGCATTGACAGAAATGCTCTACGTTAAAGGAATTGAGGATATTATAGAAAATCCCGACAGTATTTCTTCGCCGTGGTACGGTCAGCTTATGAGATCCCCACAGATTCTCGCATATATCGTTCAGCTTGATTCTTGGTTTGAAACCTTTGATGTTAAGATTGATATGTAAAATATAGTTGTAAAAACTCGCCTTTGGTGATAAAATATCATAAGAGGTGAGATTATGACTAAAGACAGATATTTAAAACTTAAAGGGTGGTTTTCGAGTCACGAGACCGCTCTCAGAATTCTTGAGTTGCTCTATAAATTTTTGCCGATAGTTATGATTATCGTCTTTCCTGTAATTTTAGTCTTGAATGCACTTGACGGTATTGACAGAGAACTTATCAGAATGATAATCGTTCCTCTGGCGGTGCTGATAGAGGTAACTGTATTAAGGAAAATAATCAAAAAACCGAGGCCTTATGAAAAATACTCTACCGAGCCTATAATTGATCGTGAGGGTAAGGGCGAATCATTCCCGAGCAGACATACCGCCTCTGCATTTATTATCGCTATGTGCTGTATACCAATATCTTTAAGTCTGACAATTATTCTCAGTATAGTAGCGATAATAATTGCACTCACCCGAATTTTTGCAGGAGTGCATTATATAAGCGACGTAATTATTGGTGCTTTGATTTCAATTATTACAGGAATCATATTCTTTGTTATCTTATAAAAGACATGTAAAAATCCCGTGTATGACAAAACATACACGGGATTTTTTTTATAAAATATCAGCAATCGGCGATAAGATCTTTTATGACTTCTGAGGCGATTATGAGTCCTGCTGTTGATGGGACAAAAGAAATGCTTGCAACAGAAGGTTTGCCTGATAAGTCATCGATGGTTGCAGGAGTTTTGGGGACTTCTTTTGTATAGACAGTCTTGAGGTGGTTTATTCCCTTTTCCCTTAAAAGTCGGCGCATTGTACGAGCTAAGGGACAGACGGATGTTTTTGATATGTCCGCCACCTCAATCTCTGTGGGGTTGAGTTTGTTGCCAAAACCCATACTGCTGATAACAGGTGTACCCTGTTTTTTTGCTCGACAGATGATATCTACTTTTGACTGAACTGTGTCAATGGCGTCTACTATATAATCATAGCCGATAAGGTCGATTTCATCTGTATTTTCGGGTGTATAAAAAATATCGAAGCAGTTGACATTAATCTCGGGATCTATGTCCTTGATACGTTCTTTAATAACCTGAGTTTTTTGTTTACCTATTGTGCTTTCAAGTGCGATAATCTGACGGTTGAGATTGCTCTTTGCGACTGAGTCGGGATCAACTACATCGATAGTTCCGACTCCGCAACGCGCCAATGCTTCTACAACATATCCGCCGACACCGCCGACACCAAAGACTATTACTTTTGAGTGTCTGAGTTTTTGAAGCGCTTCGTCGCCGATTAACGCTTGAGTACGTATATATCTTTCCATATTAGTTACCTGATTCCTCTATAATTTTGAGAAGTTCTGATTCCGTCAAAAAGCCATTGGATGCACCGCTCTCGCCTATTTTATACGATGCAAAATACATCGCACGATGTAAAGAGAGGTGCGGATCTTTGCACTTAGTATAAAAATGTATAAATGCAGAATAGAGGCTGTCCCCTGCTCCTACTGTATTTATGACAGGTCGGGTATAAAGTGCAGGGTAATGTGTGATTGCACCGTCGGAGCGTGTATATAAAAGGGCACCACTGCTACCCATTCCGACAACTATTACAGAGGGTGGGTAAACGTCGGAAAGTTTACGGACGAACTCCTCTTCTTTGCCGATGATATTTTCGTTGCTGAGGAAGAGTATATCCGCCTCTCTCATAAAGCGGGCATTGTACTCGTCGTAAACATCCCAAAGACAATGTACGTCTGTGGCTATGGTTACATTCATCTTCTTTGCTATAGGGATAAGAGAGGCACTATAGTTAATATTACAAAGTGCAACAAGTGATGCATCTTTCAGAGCGTTCGAAAATGAGTCCTCATCATAGGATAAGTCCTGATTATCAGCAAGGTCACAGATGATATATCTTTTGCCTGAATCGTCGTATAAGACAACAGATTGAGCGGTAGATTTATTCTTTTTGAGAATATTATCTGTAGAAATACCCTTACTGCTGAGGTGCTCTGTGATAATCTTGCCCGATAAATCGTCACCACACATCGAGCATAAGGCTACATCGTCACCGAGAGTATGGAGTGCAAGGGCTATATTGAGTCCTACTCCTGCAGGGTTGGAATTTATCGCAAAATTTCTATAGTCTATAGGACGGTATTCAATAGGAAAACTTTCCACATAGGCTGAGGTTTCTACGTTCACAAGTCCGCACACGACTATTTTACTCATTTTCTATCACCTCTTTTTCTTAAATCATTATATTTGAAAATACAAATTCCGTCAACATTTCTTTCCTGCAATAAGTTAATAATCTGCGCTAATAATATAAGCGTTATTCAGGAGGTCGGTTATGGAAAATATCAGCAATAAAATTAGCAAACGAATGATTTACATTACAAAAAAATTGTCTGTATATATATATCCTGTTATAGTGATTGCGGGAATTTTGCTAAGTGTAGGAATTTTGGGGGAAGTTTTTACTAATTCGAGCGAGATTATAAAGGGTATCTCTGTTTTTTTCTATGATCTTGGACTGATTGCAAGCAGGATAATTTTGCCGTTGATATCGGCTACTATAGGGCTTAAACTCGGCAAAATATACGGACTTACTGCAGGGTTAATATCTGGTATACTTATATCCTCAGGCTCGGTGATAAACAACATCCCCGGTGAAGTGAGAGGTGCCTCGGGGTTTGCGGGTGCTGTTTTGGTGGGGTTTATATGCGGGATTTCGGGGTTAATCTCTGTAAAAGTTCAAAATAAACTCAAAATTAAAGAAAAGTTTGCGCCGCTATTTATTATCTTGGTTGCTATAATTGGTATTGTAACTTCGTTGATAATTAACAGTATATCGCTCTACCTTAATACAAACCTCTCTTATATGTTGGCAGGAATGAGTTCTGTCAGTAAAATACTCGTAGTTTTATTTTTAGGATTTATGGTGTCGGCGGACATAGGAGGGCCGCTTTATTTGTCAGCGTACCTTTTTGGCTCTGCCTCTATTGTAACGTTTGAGTCTTTTTATATGGTTGCAGTTATCTGTGCGGGTACTGTCGGTACACTTACATTTGCAGTAGATAATATTCTTGATGGAAAAAGTAATAAGGATAGAGTATATTCCGATTTGCTCATTATCCCCTGTTTACTTGGGATCCCCTTGGGAAACGTTCCGTTTTTTCTCAAAAACGGATTTAAGGGTGTATTTTCCTCGGTTATAGGGTCAATTGTAGCGTCAGTCCTGAGTTTTGCTTTTAATATTGAATGCAGACTTCCTATAGGGGGAATTCTGTCTGTTGCAACAACCGCAGATTTGTTGTCTTGTCTTAATATGTTTGTTGCTATATTTGCAGGAACGGTTATCAGCACCTTTACACTAAGGATACTTAAGGGTGCGATCGTATTAGGTAAAATTTCCTCAGTAAAACCTGCGACAGGGGAAATTGCTGTATAAAAAAATGCCGTTTATACAAACGGCATTTTTGCTTATTCGGTTATAATACCGCCGGCGATAAGGGCGTCGTCTATATAAAGCACTAAGGACTGTCCCTTTGTGGCTGCACGCTGAGGGGTGCTGAAACGGACACAGAGTTTTCCGTCTTCGGTTAAAAACGCGGTTCCCTTTTGCTCGGGCTGGTTGTATCTTACGCGGGCGGTGACCGGGAGTTCACCATCTATCTTGGAAACAGATACAAAATTTACGTTTACTGCAAAGACTGTATCTGTAAACAAGTCCTCGTTATACCCTAAGGTGACGGTGTTTGCTTTCATATCCTTTGAAAGAACATACATAGGCTGTGGAAGTGCTAAACCAAGACCTTTGCGCTGACCTCGGGTATAACATACCGCGCCCTTGTGTCTGCCGAGAATGTTGCCTTCTTTATCTATAAAATCGCCCTCTTCGGTTTGGACACCGCAGTTTTCACGAAGATAATCGTAGTAATCGCCTTGAATAAAACATATATCCTGACTGTCTTTTTTGTTAGCATTTGAAAAGCCCTCTCTGAGTGCTATATTACGGACTTCGTCCTTAGACAGTTCTCCTATCGGAAGTAAAAGTCGGGAAAGCATAGGCTGAGTGAGATTATATAGAACGTAACTCTGATCTTTCTTTGTATCGAGTCCTTTGTGAAGTTCATAACGCTCGGTGTCGGGGTTAAACTTTACCTGAGCATAATGTCCTGTGGCTACATAGTCAAAGTTGTTTTTCAGAGCATAGTCATAAATAAGAGGAAGTTTTACATAGTGGTTGCAATCAACACAAGGATTGGGAGTTTCACCACTCAGGTATGCTGACGCAAATCTGTCGATCACCTCGTGTTTGAATGTTTCGCGATAATCGGGATAAAGGAGAGTAATACCGAGTTTCTCGCAAAGTGCGAGGGCATCACTATAATCTGTACTATTGTCTTTATCGTATAGGCGTAACATAATACCCGTTACATCGTAGCCTCTTTGCATAAGCAAATAAGCACATACGGCACTATCTACTCCGCCACTAAGGGCAACTAAAACTTTCTTGCTCATAAAAATCTCTTTTCTCATAATATACACTTATAATATCACATACGAAAAATTTATGTCAACAGATGTATTCGTCATTTTATTGACACACTTTGCTTTTAATAATATAATAATCAGAGGTTTATACTATACTAAACATTCAGGATGATTAAGATGAGGAAAATTATTGTATTTTTTCGCAGAGTTGCCTCGGGCAGTTTTAAGCGTTTTTTCAGAAATCTGAACCTTGTACATAAGGAGTCGGGTAAAAACAGAATACTTCTTTTCTTTGATATGGTGTACTCTATGTTCGCCTATGGAATAGGTTATCTTGACTATATGACCTTCGGTTTTGCTTTTATCAAAAAGGATAAGAGAAAAACTTTTATGACTATGGACGATAATATTCAGATGTGCAGAAGAATGAATCAAAAGGACGCTTCTGATTTCTTTGAGAATAAGTTGTTATTCAGCAAGACTTTTGAGAGTTTTCTCGGTAGAGATTACGTTGATTTGCAAGACGGCATAGAGGCATTTCGTGATTTCTGTAAAGGTAAAGACAGTTTCTTTGCAAAGCAACCTGAATCTTTCGGTGGTTTGGGAGTAAAGAAGGTTTACCTTGAGAATCAGGATATTGATGCCCTTTACAGTAGTCTTATGAGTGACAAGATGTATCTCGCAGAAGATACCATCACTCAGCATCCTGATATGAATAAACTGTGTGACAAGTCAGTTAACACTATTCGTATGGTGACAATTCTCAGCGATAACGATAAACCTCACCTTATCTATGCTCTGGTACGAATCGGCTCAGGTACAAAAGATGTGGATAACGTCACGAGCGGTGGTATGTATACGTTATTGTCGGATAGCGGTGAGATAACTCATCCTTGTTTTTGCGATAAAACTGTATCTTATTACGAAAAGCATCCCGTAAGCGGATTTCCCTTTATCGGATTTAAGCTTCCGTTTTTTGACGAGGCTAAAGAGTTATGTTTTAATGCAACTACTGTAGAAAAACGCATCCGATATGTAGGCTGGGACGTAGCGATTACACCCTCAGGTCCTGTTTTGGTTGAGGGTAACAGTCTGCCCGGATACGATATGCCACAAAATCACCGTTTCCACGATGACGGTTGCGGTATAAAGGCAAAATTCGAAGAAGCTATAAAAGACTGAATTTGACCACCATAAAAATACCAATAATTCTATTGACAGTTAAAATTTATGGTGATATAATACCTATAATTTAATATACTAAACCGTTGAAGCGGAGATAACGGCAATTATGCCTATACAGAGAGCCCGTGGTGCTGAAAGTCGGGTTAGAGTACAGATTGTCAAATGGACCGCTGAGGGTGCAGTCAAATGTGTTTTTTCACAGAGTATTCTGCAACGTAGGACTCACGTCAGAAGTCAGGGATATGTTTGTATCCTGCAAAGGGCATAGCTTTTTGCTATGAATTCAAGGTGGCACCGCGGATAAGTAATTATTCGTCCTTGACAGTTTAATGTTCTGTCAAGGGCGTTTTTATTTTCACTCACATATAGGAGGAATAATATGATATTACTTACTAAGCGATGGCATAACGGAAATTGATAACGACACCACTTTTATATAAAATTCGGAGGTATAATTATGAATTTCAATGGTATAAATTTTGACACTTATTTTAAGAATTTTCCTGATGAAAACGGCTATTTCGGAAACTTTGGCGGAACATATATTTCCGATAATCTGAAAAAGGCTATGAAGGAAATTACCGAGGCTTACTTCACTATCTGTAAATCGAGAAGATTTATTGCTGAGCTTCGCAGAATTCGTAAAGAGTTCCAAGGAAGACCTACCCCTATCTCACATCTCGAGAGGCTCTCGAACTCTTTGGGTAACGTTCAGCTCTACGTAAAACGTGAGGATTTAAATCACACAGGCGCACATAAGCTTAACCACTGTATGGGTGAGGCTCTGCTTGCAAAACACATGGGTAAAAAGAAGATTATTGCTGAAACAGGTGCAGGTCAGCACGGCGTTGCACTCGCTACTGCCGCTGCATACTTCGGTCTTGAGTGCGATATATATATGGGCTCAGTTGATATTAAAAAACAGGCTCCAAACGTTGCAAGAATGAAAATCCTCGGCGCTAACGTTGTTGAGGTTACTCACGGACTGGCTACACTCAAAGAAGCGGTAGACGCTGCATTTGAAGCATACAGCAAAGAATACAAGGACGCTATCTACTGCATCGGCTCTGTTGTAGGTCCACATCCCTTCCCCATGATGGTAAGAGATTTCCAGAGTATTGTTGGTATTGAAGCAAGAGAACAGTTTATCGAAATGACCGGTGAACTGCCTGACGCTATTGTTGCCTGTGTTGGCGGTGGCTCAAACGCTGCAGGTTTCTTCGCAGGGTTCCTTAATGACCCTGTTGACATCTACGGTATCGAACCTCTCGGAAGAGGCCCCAAGATGGGCGACCACGCTGCAAGTCTGCAGTATGGCGAAGAGGGTGTTATGCATGGTTTCAACAGTATTATGCTAAAAGACGAAAACGGCGATCCCGCTCCTGTATATTCTGTTGCAAGTGGTCTTGACTATCCTTCATCAGGCCCCGAACACGCATTTTTGCATACTCTCGGCAGAGTAAAGTATGACGTTGTAAACGATGACGATACTATCGACGCGTTCTTTACACTCTCAAGAAAAGAAGGTATCATTCCCGCTATTGAAAGTTCCCACGCTGTTGCTTATGGCATTAAACTCGCTAAGGAAATGGGTAAAGGCTCTGTGCTGATAAACCTTTCCGGCAGAGGCGACAAGGATATGGACTATATCATTGAAAATTACGGTATCAGATAAAATTAAGGCTGTCTCGAAAAACGAGACAGCCTTTTGATTTTTTTGGCACCCCCTGCGAGAATCGAACTCACAACTAACCCTTAGGAGGGGTTTATTATATCCATTTAACTAAGGGGGCAAGTGTATTAAATTATATCTTGTTTAGTCGATATGAGAAGTTACCTCCTAAGGTGTTTAAGAGGGTAGTTCGTGCTAATATATCACACAAATTCTGTATCGAATATTTTATATTATTGGTAGGGCTTTGTCAAGGTAAACATATTATAAATTACTTGCTCAGGTGTTTTTGTAATTTCACCTGAAAATACGATTTTATCATATATCCAAGTTGACTATCCAGTCAAACTATGGTATTATGTTTTTTGGTTTAATCGTCATAATGAGATATTTTACGACAAAATAAAAATGGCGATAAATTCTAATATAAACTATACAGGAGAGTAAAACAATGGCACTGAACTCGCTAAGCTTTATTGCTTTTTTGGCTGTGGTAGTACTTATCTACTACATAGTTCCTAAAAAATTTCAGTGGGCTGTTCTGCTGATTGCCAGTTACGGCTTTTACATCAGCAGTGGTGTGGATAACCTTATCTACATAATCGGCACTACCCTATTCACCTATTTCGCAGGTCTTTGGATGCAATCTCTTCGCAACAAAAACCAAAAACATCTTGATACTTTAGGTCCTGATGTTAGTAAAGAAGAAAAGCGTGAACTCAAAAAAGTTGTTAACAAAAAGGTTCACTCAATTCAGGTTTTTTCTGTTCTCGTAAACCTTGGAGTTCTGGCTTGTATCAAGCTTCTGAACCCTGCTACCGGCAACCTCTTTGCTTTATTTAAGTGGGATCCGGCTGACCCCCTTATCAACATCATTGTTCCTCTGGGACTTTCTTACTATACCTTTAACTCTATAGGTTATCTGGTAGACATTGGCAGAGGTAAACATTCCGCCGAAAGACATATCGGAAAGTTTGCACTCTTTGTATCTTTCTTCCCCTCTATCATTCAAGGTCCTTTGTTCAGATACAGCGACGTTGGATATCAGTTACAGGCTCCTCATAAGTTTGAGTACAATAATGTAAAGTATGGTGCTCAGCTTATACTTTGGGGTATGTTCAAGAAACTTGTAATTGCAGACAGAGTTGCTGCAATTGCCTCTACTGTTTTCTCCCCTGATTTTACAAATTACAACGGCTCACAGGTATTTATTGGCGTTCTGGCTTATTCTTTCCAGATTTACGGCGACTTCTCCGGTGGTACAGATATTACACGTGGTGCCGCACAGATGTTGGGTATTGACTTACCTGTAAACTTTGAAAGACCGTTCTTTGCTACATCTATGGCTAACTTCTGGCAGCGTTGGCACATGTCTTTGGGTGCTTGGATGAGAGAGTTTGTATTCTATCCTGTTATGCTCTCAAAGCCCGTTACAGCACTGAGCAAAAAGTTCCGTGTGAAGTACGGCCCCCATGCTGCTAAAATGGTTCCCTCTGTTGCCGCACCAATGGTTGTATTCTTCCTGATCGGTATATGGCACGGAATAAGTTGGCAGTATATAGTCAACGGTCTGTACAATGCGATTTTGATTTCATCCACAGTTGCATTAACACCTTTTTATGAAAAACTCGCAAAGAAACTCAGGATAAATACTGAGGCATTCAGCTGGAGAATTTTCCAGATGCTCAGAACATTTGCTCTTTTGTGTATCTCAAGAATTATTGTTAAAGCTCCCAGTCTTATGGATGCTTTAAGAATGATTAAGTCAATGTTCACCTCCTTTGATCCTGATTTCCTGTTTGGTCTTAACGGTAAGATATACACCTATGGTGTTGACGAAAAGGGAATGTTCATCCTGTTCATTTCTATTCTTTTACTCTTGGTTATAGGTGTACTCCAGGAAAGCGGTATGAAAATCAGAGAAACTCTCTCTAAACAAAACCTCTTTTTCCGTTGGGGACTTATCCTCGCTTTACTTGTATTTGTTCTTATATTCGGCATCTATGGTCCCAACTATGATGCTGCATCCTTCATCTACGGAAACTTCTAAAGGAGGAAAAGAATATGAAATCAAAAGCAAAAATTATTATCCGCTGTGTTGCCTTTGCTCTGATTGTATGTTTTATTCTAATTGTTCTGTGTGATTTGTTTGAGCAAGGTAACAACAGAAATATGGACAGACGATTCACAACATACAGAAACTTCAACGAAGATACAATTGATGCAGTTTATATCGGCACAAGCGGTGTTGACAGATATTGGATTGCCGCTAAGGCCTACGAAGAATACGGTATGACTGTGTATCCTCTGTCAACCGACTCAATGCCGATTTGGTTATTCGAGAATATACTCGAAGAAATATACAATAACCAGAACCCCAAACTCATCATTGTTGATGTACGTTGTATTTCACAGGTAAATGATACTGTTGATATTATGGACGTACGTGCAAGACGTGTACTTGATGCTATGCCCTTGTTATCTCTGAACAGAATTAAGGCCGGATTTAACACTATGGAAAGCATCCACTATCTCTTTGAGGATGAACCAAGATTTGATATTTCTTATCTATTATCCTTTGTAAAGTATCATTCAAAATGGTCAGAGGATGACTATACTATAAAGAATAATCTTGGTAACAAGGAACATCAGCAGTTGGGATTTTTCATCAACTCTGATTTTAGTGCGCTGATTAACCCTCAGGAGGCTGTTCCCTATAACAGAGATATTACAGCCGAAATTGATAAGCTGACAGAACGCTCTTATTACAGACTTCTTGACTATGCAGAAAAAAATGATGTTGAGTTACTCTTTGTTGACTCTCCCCAATTCCGTTTAGAGCCTGAACTTGCAAGAGCTAACACAGCGTATAATCTCTTGGAGGAAACAGATCAGAATTTCATTCATTTCTTTAATGATGACGGAACTTTCACAATTGATATAGATCCCGCTACAGACTTCTATAATGCAGGTCACGTAAACTACTACGGCGCAGAAAAGTACACCGCTGCTTTATCAAAATATCTTGATGAAAATTACGATTTCCCTGACCACCGTAATGAATACGAGGTAAAAGAAGATTGGGATGGAGTTTATCAGTCAATTAAAAATAAGATTGCTCAGTATGAAGAAAAATTAAAGGAAGAACAGGCAAAGCAATAATTCGAATAAATCATAAAAAACCGTGCTACTGAAGTTGTAGCACGGTTTTCTTTATCTGTGTTTTTTATTATTGCGACGTGAAGGAGCAGTACGTGATTTATGGGTAACTTTGCCCTTAGTTATAGTTCCATGTTTTGACTTTTTCTTATTAGATTGTAAAGTGGTCAAGGGAGTAACGAGGCAATTTTTACCTGTACCTATTAAATCTCTTCTGCCTGCTTTTATTAGGGCATCGTGGACAATACGATGATTCTCGGGTTTGAAATACTGGAGAAGGGCTCTTTGTTCTGCTTTTTCCTTTGGTGTACGCGGTACGTAGACTTCCTCCATAGTATAGGGGTCAAGGCCTGTGTAGAACATACAGGTAGATACAGTACCCGGTGTAGGATAAAAATCCTGAACCTGCTCGGGATGAAGTCCCTCACTCTTGAGAAATCTTGCAAGTTCGATTGCGTCGTTTATGGTGCTTCCCGGATGAGATGACATCAGATATGGCACAAGGTACTGTTTTTTGCCAATGCTCTCGGTAAGTTCGTAAAAACGTTTTTTGAAACGATTATAAACATCAACGGGAGGTTTGCCCATTCTGTTAAGAACATTTTCAGAACAATGTTCGGGAGCGACCTTGAGTTGACCGCTGACGTGATGCTCAACAAGTTCTTTGAAGAAGGTTTCGTCCTTGTCGGCTATGAGGTAATCGAATCTGATACCTGAGCGGATAAACACTTTCTTAACCTTAGGCAAAGCACGAAGTTTTCTAAGTAATGCGAGATAGTCGCTGTGGTCAACCTGAACTGCTGGACATTTTCTCGGAGCAAGGCATTTCTTGTCAGAGCAAAGTCCACGTTTGAGTTGAAGTTCACAAGAAGGCTTGCGGAAGTTTGCTGTAGGTCCGCCAACATCGTGGATATAACCTTTGAAATCAGGCATTTCGGTTATCTGTTTTGCTTCTTCAAGGACAGAATCGTGACTACGGCAGGAAATCTGTCTGCCCTGATGATAAGCAAGTGAACAAAAGTTACATGCACCGAAGCAACCGCGGTTGTGGATAATTGAAAACTTGACCTCTTCTATACCGGGAACTCCGCCTAAAGCCTCGTAAGAGGGATGGTAGGTTCGCATAAAGGGTAAAGAATACACCTTGTCCATTTCCTCGGTTGTGAGCGGTGGCATAGGGGGATTTTGAATTACTATTTTGTCACCATGACGTTGGATAACAACAGAACCTCGTGTAGCATCGTGTTCTGTCTGTTGAATACGGCAGGACTTGGCGTAATTTTTCTTGCCTGAGTCTGTGTCGGCAGATACCGCCTCGAAACTCGGACATTCTCTGACAGGACCGGGTGTATAGTCGTGAGTTTTGACTGCATAGCAAGTGCCGAGAACGTCGGTGATGTCTTTGACATTTACTCCTGCTTTAAGTTTATCGGCAATTTGGACAACATGTTTCTCGCCCATTCCGTACATAAGAAGGTCTGCCTCGGAATCAATCAGTATCGAGGGACGAACTTTATCATCCCAATAGTCGTAATGGGCAAAACGTCTTAAAGATGCCTCGAGGCCCCCTATAGCAATAGGAACATCACCGAAGAGTCGGCGGATATTCTTTGAATAAATAATTGTGGCTCGGTCGGGACGATTGCCTGACTTACCACCCGCGGTATAGGCATCGTCACTTCTCGGTTTTTTGGCGGCGGTATAGTGGGCTACCATAGAGTCGATATTTCCGCCATTGACAAGAAAACCGAGGCCCGGCTTACCAAAGCGCATATAGTCGGAATCGCTTTTTGGCTGAGATAGAATACAAACTTTGTATCCTGCATTCTCTAAAACTCGGGATATTATTGCTGTACCAAAGGAGGGATGGTCAACATAAGCATCGCCTGTAACAAGTACGAAGTCAGGTCTCTCCCACCCAAGGTCAATCATTTCTTTTTTTGTAATAGGTAAAAAGGGCATAATTAAAACCTCACTGTTTATTACTAAAATAGTATAACATAGAGAATATATAATTACAATTGAAAATAAAATATAACTATAATATACACACAGGTTAGTAAAATATTTTTTGATTATTACTATTTACAAACTGCTCTGATTTAGAGTAAAATATCATTATAATAAACAGTAAAACATTATCCCATTGGAAGGAAGTATAATATGAAAATTAAAATAGGAATTTTTGGATACGGAAATCTCGGACGTGGTATTGAAAATGCAATTCGCCAGAATCCCGATATGGAACTTGTGGCAGTATTCACACGCCGTGACCCTTCTACGCTGACAATAAATACAGATACCGCTGAGGTTGTATCTGCTAAAGATGTGGCTTTATATCGCGATAAGATTGATGTTATGATTCTATGTGGCGGAAGCGCTACCGATCTGCCTACACAGACTCCTGAACTTGCAAAAATATTTAGCGTCATCGATAGTTTTGATACACACGCAAAAATTCCCGAACACTTCAAAAATGTTGATGCCGCCTCAAAAGAAGGCGGTAACGTAGCAATTATTTCTGTCGGTTGGGACCCCGGTATGTTCTCTGTTAACCGACTGTATGCCAGTGCTATACTGCCCGAGGGCAAAGACTATACCTTCTGGGGTAAGGGTGTAAGTCAAGGTCACTCCGACGCAATACGCAGAATTGAGGGCGTGTTGGATGCAAAGCAGTATACCATTCCCGTTGAGGCTGCTCTCGAGGCAGTAAGAAGCGGATCTGCTCCTACACTCTCCACAAGAGAAAAACATCTGAGAGAGTGCTTTGTTGTTGTGGCTAAGGATACCGATAAGGCTCGAATTGAGAAAGAAATCAAAGAAATGCCCAACTACTTTGCTGATTACGACACAACCGTACACTTCATCACTCAGGATGAGATGAAACGCGATCACTCCGGTATCCCCCACGGCGGTTTTGTTATTCGTACAGGAAAAACGGGTCTAAATAATGAGCATAATCACGTTATTGAATACAGTCTGAAACTCGACTCAAATCCAGAGTTTACTTCATCTGTAATCTTAGCCTATGCGAGGGCTGCACACAGACTCAGCCTAAAGGGTGACACAGGATGTAAGACTGTGTTTGATATTGCTCCTGCACTTCTGAGCATTAAGTCAGACGAGGAACTCAGAAAGGAACTTCTGTAATAAAAACATATAAGAGGGTTTGCATTTTGCAAGCCCTTTTGTTTATGATAAATACTAAATAATTACACATATTATGTAAAAAATATTTATGGCGATATACCCCCAAATAACTATTGACAACAACTGTCGGTTATGATAAAATATCCCTTGTACGAAACGGAGAGGTGTCCGAGCGGTTTAAGGAGCTAGTCTTGAAAACTAGTGATACCGAAAGGTACCAAGGGTTCGAATCCCTTCCTCTCCGCCAACTTTACTAATTATATTTTTTCTATATAATTCACCAACACGGAGGATTACTCAAGTGGTGAAGAGGCTCCCCTGCTAAGGGAGTAGGTCGGGTAACCGGCGCGAGAGTTCGAATCTCTTGTCCTCCGCCAAAAGCATCTGCTTATGCAGGTGCGTTTTTCTTTTGTTTTTTCATATATATTCTCTTTAATTTTCCCTTTTGGAAGTATATATAATCAGACGTCAATTTTATTTTTTACCCCGCTAAAGTTACAAATAGTTACAAACACATTATCTTGTGTAATAATTGTATATATTGTATAAAATCTCATAAGAATTACTATATTTATTGTTTTTCTCGGAATTTTATTACAAAAAGGGTTGCAATATAGTAAGTTGCGTGTTATAATGTTTACAAAGTTGTAACTAACTATTTTAATATGTATTTCACTATGCCCTTATGGGCTTTTTCTTTGGGACAATGTCCCCCCACATTTCGGAGGTTTTTTCCATTATGAATCGTATAAAAAAGATTATATCTTTATTACTAATAATTACCGTACTGGCTGCTATGACTGTTACGGGTGGTATGTTCTCTGCTTCTGCAGCGGGAACAGGTATCGGACTTTGCGAACACGCTCTTAACGCCTATTACAGCGGTTGGAGTTATGTTTACGGTGCTGCAAGTTTTGGTGCTGTTGACTGTTCGGGTCTTATTTATCTTTACTCGGGTACAGGCAGTCGTTCTGATATGATGGGTTCATCATACGAGACAGGCTCTGTTGCAAACGGTATCCCCAACATTCACGGTCTCGGACTTTATCAGCCCGGTCACGTTGGCGTTTACGTTGGCAGCGGTATGGCCGTTGATGCCAGAGACGAATACTACGGTATTTGTTACGAGTCTGTATATTCCAAAAACTGGACAAACTGGTTTAAAGTAGCAGGTGTTTCCTATCCTACTGAGGGTTGGGAGTGCTACAACGGAAATTATTACTACTATGAAAATGGTGAGTATCTCACTGATACATATATAACTGTTGACGGCGTTTCCTATTATCTGGATGCAAGTGGCGTTAGTTCCTCTACTCCCGGTGATACAAGCGCAGTTATCGACACTCCTTCTGATACAACAAGTTCTGTTATGAAGGTTGGCACTTACGGTGATAACGTTACCGAACTTCAGTTAAGACTTACTGAACTTGGCTTCTATAACGGCGATATCACAGGTTATTTCGGTGAGCAGACCGAGGCGGCTTACGTAAGATTCCAGAAAGCTGCAGGCGTTTATGTTGACGGAATCGCAGGTGAATCTGACCTTGAGATTCTTTACTCTGATTCTGCTCCTACAGGAAGCATCGTCCAGCTTGGTGCAAGCAACAACTCAGATAATGCTCAGGAAGAATCTTCTGACGTTGAGACTACAACCGAGGCTGAAACCTCCACAAACTTCTCAACCGGTGACTATCACGACGAGGTTTATAACATACAGTCTCAGCTTATCAACCTTGGTTACTTCAATGATGACGCCACAGGTTACTACGGAGAACTGACCGAAGAAGCTGTTATTAACTTCCAGAATGAAAACGGACTTATCTCTACAGGTGTTGTGGACGAGCTTACATATACAACACTCTTTAGCGTAAATGCTCTTGAAAACCCCAATCAGGTAGAATCAGACAGGGTTGTAGTTGTTAACCCTAACGCAGACAGCACCGAGGCTCCTACAGAGGGTACTGAATCCACAGGCTCTACTGAAGCCACTGAATCAGTAGTTTATTCACCTACCGAGGCTACTGAGATTGCTCTGAAATCCGCTCAGCTTGCATCAAAAGCACTTGAGGGTGTAAACGTTCATACAGAGACAGAAACCTCCTCAAAGTCAAATAACGGCTCATTTATCTTATGGCTTGTTATTATGGTTGTATTTATGGGTACTGCATTCTGGGTTGTGTTCTCCTCAGAGAAGAAAAGAAAGAAAGCAAGATTCGAGAGAATCAAAGCAAGAGCAAACAGAAATTGGTAAAATAAATTGACCGCTTGTACTATGTACAGGCGGTTCTTTTTATATTAAAATTTACACTTGTTCATTTGCCTTTACAAAAGGATATTCTACTGTTATATAATTATAATAAAAACCGCTTGAAGATAACTTCAAGCGGTTTGTTATATGTAATATAAAATTACTCAGAAAGTTCTGATGTACAATGGGGACAACGTGTAGCCTTGATGTCGATTTCTGTACAGCAATAGGGACAATTCTTTGTTGTGGGCTCTGCGGGAGCTTCTTCCTTCTTGGGTGCAAGGTCTCTTACCTTTGCTACACCCTTAACCAGCAAGAATACTACAAATGCTAAAATTAAGAAGTAGATTATTGCTGAGATGAAGTTACCGTAACTGAATACTGCAACTCCTGCTTCTTTGAGTGCTGCAACGTTGTTCTCAACACCCTCGGGGATCTCTGTAAGAGGAACGTACCAACTTGAAAAATCGATACCGCCTGTGATAAGAGAGATGAAAGGCATAATCACATCGTCAACTAAAGACTTGATGATACCCTGGAATGCAGCACCGATTACAACGCCGACTGCCATATCCATTACATTTCCTTTTGAGATAAATGCTTTGAACTCCTCAAAAAATTTTTTCATTGTAAACCTCCTGTTTATTTATTAAAATTAGCCTTATGAAAGACTTTTTTACCCTTTTTGATTACCACATAACCCTTTGCAAAATTCTCATCTGTCAAAGTTGCAAACATATCGGTTACCTTCTCGTCATCAACAAGAACACCGCCCTGCTGAATAAGACGCTTTGCCTCGCCCTTGGAGGGACAGAGGTTGCACTTAACGAGGATATCCTGAACGGAAATTTTGCCATCGGTAAAATCATCGATGCTAAGGTCGGTTGAAGGCATATTCTCGATATCACCACCTGTGGTGAAGAGTGCTCTTGCGGTCTGCTGAGCTTTCTGTGCTTCTTCTTCGCCGTGGATAAGTTTGGTAACTTCAAATGCAAGAATTTCCTTAACCTTGTTGATTTCGCTACCCTCAGCCTTTGAGAGTTCGTCAATGTAATCGAGAGGCAGGAATGTGAGCATCTTCAGACATTTGATAACATCTGCATCATCAATATTTCTCCAATACTGATAGAAATCGTAAGGAGAGGTCTTGTTGGGATCCAGCCAAAGGGCGCCCTTCTCGGTTTTACCCATTTTCTTGCCTTCAGAGGTAAGAAGAAGCGAACACGTAAATGCATTAACCTTTGTTGACTCGGGTACGGGAGTGCCGTTTTCCTCGGACTCCTTGGCAGCAATACGGCGGATAAGTTCAACACCGCCAATCATATTGCTCCACTGGTCATCACCGCCGAGTTCCATCATACATCCGTACTCCTGATTAAGCACATAGAAGTCGTAACTCTGCATAAGCATATAGTTAAGCTCGAAGAATGTGAGACCTCTCTCCATTCTCTGCTTATAACACTCGGCTGCGAGCATCTTGGAAATTGTAAAATGCACACCGACCTTCTTAATAAAATCTATATAGTTAAGGTCTAAAAGCCAGTCGGCGTTATTAACTGCGATTGCTTTGCCATCAGAGAAGTCAATGAGTCTTGACATCTGATTTTTGAAACACTCTACATTATGCTTGATGTCATCCATTGTGAGCATTTTACGCATATCGCTCTTACCCGAGGGGTCGCCGATAACACCGGTACCGCCACCGAAAAGTGCGATGGGAACATGGCCTGCACGCTGAAGATGTGACATAAGAATAATCGGAATAAAGTGACCGATATGAAGAGAATCGGCTGTGGGGTCAAAACCTACATAAAAGCGAACAGGACCTGCATCGAGTTGCTTTCTGATTTCTTCTTCATTGGTGCACTGAGCAATAATGCCACGGGCTTTAAGTTCGTCAAAAACGTTCATTTGTATCAATCCTTTATTTGTTATAAAACTATAGGGTTAAGTATAAATCTATTTTACAAATCCGTCAAGTAAAATGTATACGTAAAATTAGTTAATCCCCTGTTATATTGTTACGCTCAAGCCACTGCTGATAGGTCATAAGTACATCTCTGGGCTTGGCTCCCTGATAAGGTCCTACGATACCCATTTTTTCCATATCGTCAATCATACGACCTGCTCTGGCATATCCTATACGAAGTCTGCGCTGAAGCATAGAAGTTGAGGCTTGTCCTGCATCTATTACGTACTTGATGGCTTCTTCCATTTTATCGTCAATATCTGCGCCAAAATCGTCACCATCAGAGGAATCCTTGGACTTCTTATCCATTTCTTCAGCAGCAATACGACGGATTTTCTCTTCGATTTCCTCGTTATATCGGGCACTGTGATTCTTCTTAATATAACCTGTAACGCCCTCGATTTCTTCGTCAGAAGCATAGCATCCCTGCACTCGGATAGGTTTGGGAGCGCCGACAGGTGAGAATAACATATCACCTCTACCGATGAGGCTCTCTGCACCGCCACAGTCAAGGATAATTCTTGAGTCCTGACCTGTGCTTACCTTGAGAGCAATTCGTGAGGGAATGTTCGCTTTGATAAGACCTGTAATAACGTTAACTGTGGGACGCTGAGTTGCGAGGACTAAGTGCATACCAGCTGCTCGAGCCATCTGTGCAAGACGGCAGATAGCATCTTCAACTTCCTTGGCGGCAACCATCATAAGGTCTGCAAGTTCGTCAATCGCGATAACAATTCGAGGGAGTTTCTCTGTAGGAACGGGAAGTCCGTTTACTTCCATACAAACTTTTTCATCAGAATCTTTATTATCGGCTATATATTCGATATTTGACTCTACGAGTTTATTGAAAGAAAGAATATCTTTGCAATCATACTCGGAGAAGAGTTTATATCTTTGAAGCATTTCTGTAACCGCCCAGTTGAGAGCGCCTGCTGCCTTTTTTGCATCGGACACTACGGGAATGAGCAGATGAGGAAGTCCTTTGTACTTGGAAAACTCTACCATCTTGGGGTCGACAAGCAGGAGTTTGACTTCGTCCGGAGTCGCATTAAAGAGAATGCTCATAAGCAGAGAATTCACACATACGGACTTACCCGAACCTGTGGTACCTGCAATAAGCAAGTGCGGCATTTTGGCAAGGTCTGTGGTAACGATATTACCTGAAATATCTCTACCAAGAACACAGGTGAGTTTACTCTCAGCATTACGGAACTCATTTGAATCAATAAGTTCGCGCATAGTTACCATGCTTACAAATTTATTAGGAACTTCGATGCCGACTGCTGCTTTGCCGGGGATGGGTGCTTCAATACGGACACCATCTGCTGCAAGGCTGAGGGCGATATCGTCGGCAAGGTTTGTGATCTTGTTGATCTTGACACCGGGTGCAGGTTTGAGTTCATATCTAGTAACGGAAGGTCCGCGACAGATATTGCTGATAGTAACCTTAACACCGAAACTCTCTAAAGTTTCGATAAGTTTCTTTGCGTTACTCTCGAGTTCCATTCTTGCACCTGCATCATCGGATGACGGAGGCATTCTCAGAAGTTGGACAGGAGGATATGTATACTTAGGGGCTTCTACAACTTTTTCTTCTGCCTCATTTATCTCTTCCTGAACAAGTCGGGTTTCTGCATCTATATCAATGGGATCCTCGTCGTCTGACGCGGGAGCCATAGGATCTACCGCTACGGTTTCGGGATCGGGCTGTTTTGCTCCGTCTGTTATACGGGTTTTGCCCTTAGACTGGGTTATACCCTTGGCGACTAAGGATGCCTTAGTTGCATCGTCGCCCGTAAAATCGTCACTCTGAGCAATCAAAATAGAGGTGATAAGTTTATCCGCGGGATCTTCGTAGGCAACAGGTGTATCATCATCTGTTGCAATATCGTCAGGGGGATTAACACCATAAGGAGTACCACTTACATCGGCGGGTGTAAGAGGAATATCGATACGTGAATCGCCTATTTTTCTACTTTTGCGCGATGTAGGAATCTCCTGAATATGCTCTTCTGTATCTGAAGATTCATCCTCTTCA
Organism: Ruminococcus sp.; assembly: GCA_045603105.1. Classification (GTDB taxonomy): domain Bacteria; phylum Bacillota; class Clostridia; order Oscillospirales; family Acutalibacteraceae; genus Ruminococcoides. The sequence continues at coordinate 90,363 of JAZULM010000034.1, read as the reverse complement.
AAATCTCTATGACGTGCGTTACGAATAGCGGTCATCTGCTTTTTGGCTACATTGGCTATGTCTACAAGGGAAATTCCGGTCAGCAGCATTATGCTGACGATTAAAAACAGTATGGCTATAAACTTGGGCAGGAAATTGTCACCGCAAAGTTTTACTAAGGGATAGCCGAGAATACAACTGATTATTCCGCCACCAAGACCTTTTGAGGTGTCTGCGGAATCTGTGTAGGAAAGTCCCATAGACTTAAAGAAGCCTACTTCCTTGTAATCGGGAGAACCGAACATAAAGAAAAGAGATGATACGAGTAAGATTATAAGAGCAGAAAGCAAAAGCTTTGTTGATAATCTTGCCACTTGTTTTTCTTTGGCGGTCATAATTGCAAGGTAGCCAAGCAGAATCGGTATCAGGATAAAGCCTATACCGAATACGCCGTAGAAAAAGCCTCTGAGTGTGCTCCAGAATGCTTCTCCCGGGAAGATTACCAGAGCAAGCAACAAAATTGCAGATGCTAAAAGCAATATAGCTTTCACCTGAGGATTCATTCTCATACATATTGTCTCTTGATTTGAATTATTTGTTTTTCTTCCTCTTGAGGATGTGCTTTTCTTCTTAGAAGATGCACGTTTAGTGTTACTTTTCTTCGAAGCCAAAATTCTTCCTCCGTTTTTTCGTCCTTGTGTTTATATTACCTTATACAAAAGAAATAACGTTACCGGTTACGAGTTCAATAATGCTTATGGTGAGTACCACAACACCTGCTAAAGCGGTATATATTACAAATACATAGGTTTTGTCGGTTTTGAGAAGCCACTTAAAAAGTGCGATTGAAAGATAACCTACAACAGCAGATGCGACCATACCTGCAATCACAGGTCCGATGTTGATGCTGAGTCCGCCCTCTTGAGATAAAGCGTCAGAAAATTCAAGCACTGCAGCTGCGAGAATAGAAGGTATTGCAAGAATAAAGGTATAGTCAAGAGCGTTTTGTTTACTGATACCTCTGCTCTGCCCTGCTGCAAGAGTTGACCCTGAACGTGAAAGTCCGGGAAGTATAGCGGCTACTACCTGAACACAGCCTACAACAATAGCGTCTAAAAGTGTATATCTCTCCTTGGGTGCTACTGTACCGTCGGCTATTTTTTTCTCTCTTGCTTTGTTCATCAGTATTCCTGCGAGGAGTAATACAGATGTTAAAAGTAATGATATACCTGTAACTATGAAGTAATTGGGATCACCCGAAAACAGAGATGCTAAATCTTTGAGTTTCATATCGTTTCCTATAGGCAGGAATAACAGGAAAAGAGGTACAAGACCGACAATCAGCATTACCACAAGATTTCTGTCGTCGTCCATATTTTTGAAACTGAATTTGCCTGTAAAGATATCCTTTATCATTGCAAATACGGCTTTGATAAGACGAAGGATAAGTTTACGATAAAAAATGCAAACCGAAACGAGGGTTCCGAGATGAAGCATTACATTAAAGAAAAGATTATCTTCTGTTATGCCAAAAAAATGCTGGAACATATTAAGATGTCCGCTGCTGGAAACAGGCAGAAACTCGGTGAGCCCCTGAACGATACCCTGTAAAATAGAAAATATGTACTCCATATTGCCCTCCTGAATGTTTATATGATATGTTGGTAAACTGCTTTATATGTAAGCGCAAACCATCAGGTCTGCGAGTTATTCTCTTTAATCATAGAATACAGACAGTCTATTGCCTCGGACAATGTACCAAGACTGTCGATAAGTCCTTCTGAAACAGCTTCCTGTCCCTCGAGTATTGTGCCTATATCGAGGACGAGTTCACCAGTATTGAGAACAAGTTCAGTGTATCTTTCTTTGGAGATATTTGAGTTATCAGATACAAAGGTGGTGATTCTGTTCTGCATTCTGCGAAAATATTCGAAGGTCTGTGGTGCGCCGACGGTAAGTCCCGTAGTTCTGACGGGATGTACTGTCATGGATGCACTCTGTACTATAAAACTCTTTTTGGAGGCTACCGCCAAGGGTATTCCGATAGAATGACCTCCGCCCAAAACTATAGATACAACGGGTTTTTTCATACCTGCTATGACCTCTGCGATAGCAAGGCCCGCCTCTACGTCTCCGCCACAGGTATTGAGAAGAATCAGTAGTCCGTGAATACGGTCGTCCTCGTCCACAGCCACAAGTTGAGGGATAACGTGCTCGTACTTGGTAGATTTGCTACCCGGTGGCAACAGATAGTGTCCCTCTATTTGTCCAACAATTGTAAGACAATGGATGATAACACCGTTTCTGTTAATAAGCACGGAACCTGTTTCGTTAATCTGCTCCGTATGTTGCTCGTTAATTGGACTGTCGGACTCAATATTCGTCTGCTCTTCACAGGGGTTTTGAACGTATGAAGAGTCTGCACTTTGATTATTCTCGTTAAAGGTTTTACTCTTTTGAGAATTGTTGTGTGTTTTGCTCATATATTGCACCTCATAATGTAGTTTTACCCGAGAGATACAATATAATGTATGTAATTATTTACATTATATCACTATACTGTAAAATCTTCAAGAATATTATCTATATTTCTTTATTACAATATTGTTGCAAAAATTTATGGTATGCTATTATATTAAGGAGTGAATTATTTTGGACACGAATACGAATATATTATATTCCGTCATTATAGTTATTCTAATCTTTATTTCCGCATTCTGCTCTTGCAGCGAAACTGTCTTTTCCTGTGTAAATACCATAAGGCTTAAAAGATGGGCTGATGAGGGTAACAAGAAGGCAAAACGAGCACTTAAGATAGCAAACGATTACGACAAAGTTCTGACTACTATTCTCATTCTGAACAACGTTGTAAATCTTGGATGTTCTGCGCTAGCCACTGTGCTTTTCCTTAACATCTTCCCTACCTACGGCGCTGCTATATCTACGGGTATAATCACCCTTTTAGTTCTGACATTCGGTGAGATTATACCTAAATGCCTCGGTAAAGAAAAATGCGATAAACTCGCACTTTCTATTTCGGGTATTCTCTCGTTTATGATGATAATTCTGACTCCGTTTATTTACCTGTTTCTTGCAATTAAGAAATTGGCGCTCAAAATTTTCAGCGTTAAGGGTGAGGACTCTACCGTTACTGAGGACGAGCTTAAATATATTGTTGAAGAAATCGAGGAGCAGGGTGTACTCGAAAAACAAGAAAGTGAAATGGTACGCTCGGTGCTTGACTTCGACGAAACAACCGTTGTTGAAGTTCTGACTCCAAGAGTTGACGTTATTGCAATAAATATCGATGAATCTCACGAGAGAATTATGGAGATAATCAAGGAACACAGATACTCCAGAATTCCTGTTTTTGAAGAAACCATTGATAATATTGTCGGTATTCTGCACACTTGGGATTACCTCGACGCTGCAGCGTCGGGTGAGATTCCCTCGCTTCGAGACCTGATAGGTCCTGCACAGTTTATTTTCCAGACACAGAATCTTTCTTCTGTATTAACTGAATTCAGACGCAGAAGACTACATATCGCTGTAGTAACCGACGAGTACGGCGGTACTCTGGGTATTGTCACTATGGAGGACCTGCTCGAGGAAATCGTCGGAGAAATCTGGGATGAGGACGAGGAAATCGAAAGCGATATTCAAAAAATATCTGAGAAAAGTTGGAGATTGGACGGAGACTTTGAACTCGATAATATGTACGAGATGTTCGGTCTTAACGAAAACGAAAACGACAGCGAATGTATTACTATAGGCGGATTTATCTCTGAAACACTCGGCACCATACCCCAGAAAGGTGACTTCATTGAGTTTAAGGGACTGACATTGACTGTTGACAGCGTTACAAATCAGCGTATTGATACCGTAACGATTCAGGTAAACGAGTCTGAGCCCCAAGAGGAAGACGAAGAATAAAAGTAAAGTCGTGAAGCATAATGCTTCACGACTTTTTTGCTTTATGCTCTTTTTTTATTGATATAGGAACAAATACCGCTTATAGGTATGCACAATAACCCCCACAGCATGCTATACATAAGACATATCTGACCAAGGATATTAAGAGGAAGTTTAGAGTAGTCCCAGACTTTGAGCCCCATATAAATATTAACTATACAGCCCACAACAAATTCCAAAGATGTGATAACAAGTGAGCCTATGATGCATTTCTTCGGCAAGGTGAGTTTTGGATATTTTGTGTAAATCTTATACAGTGTCAAAAAACACGCGCCGCCTGTCAAGACCATACTCCAATGGGTTCGCTGACGCCAGAGTAGTTCAATCGTTCCATAGCACAAGCCTCCCCCGAGAAATAGCAACATATCCTTTTTTAACGAACTGTTTTTAATTCAGAACGCCTCCCTCTTGATAGTATCAAGTGCTCCTTTTTCGATTCTGCTGACTTGTGCTTGAGAGATTCCGATTTCCTCAGCTACTTCCATCTGTGTTTTTCCTTTGAAAAACCTCAGTCCCAAAATCGTTTTTTCTCGCTCACTGAGTTTTGCGATAGATTCTTTCAGAGCGATTTCTTCAAGCCAATCAGTATCGCTTCGGTTATCCCCCACCTGATCCATTACGTAAATTGTATCGTTGCCGTCTGAGAATACAGGCTCATACAAAGACACAGGCTCTACTATTGCCTCAAGCGCCAGCACAACGTTTTCTTTCGGGACGTCCATTTCCTTTGCTATTTCTTCTACTGTAGGTTCTCTACCGTTTTGTGTGGTCAGCATTTCTTTTATCTGCATAGCACGATAGGCGGTATCGCGCATACTTCTGCTGACACGAATTGGGTTATTGTCCCTAAGAAACCTGCGAACTTCTCCGATTATCATAGGCACTCCGTAGGTTGAAAACTTAACGTCGAGGTCAGGGTCGAAATTATCGATTGCTTTGATAAGTCCGATGACACCCACCTGAAACAAATCGTCGGGGTTTTCGCCTCGGGATGAAAATCTCTGAATAACGGAGAGAACAAGACGAAGATTCCCCTGTACCATTTTATCACGGGCTGTTTTCTTCTCTTTTTCTGTACCGTTTCTGATTTTTTGGAGAAGTTCTCTTTTCTCGCTTTCTTTCAAAACCGTCAGACTCGCGGTATTTATACCGCAGATTTCAACTTTACTGAACTGCAAATAATTACCCCCGTCATCACTTTTACTTTAGTATTGACGGGGATGTGTTTGTTAATTCAGACAAAGCAGATATTTTGTCCTTTTCAACACACCGAAAACGTGGTATAATTAAAGTATAAAACGAAAGGACTGAAGCATATGGCAGAACACATCTATTTATGCATTGACCTGAAGTCATTTTATGCTTCAGTTGAATGTGCCGAACGGGGACTTGATCCTCTGACAACAAATTTGGTTGTTGCTGATTTGGGCAGAACAGAAAAAACAATTTGTCTGGCGGTAACGCCATCGCTTAAGTCATACGGAATCTCGGGAAGGGCAAGACTTTTTGAGGTTGTGCAGAAGGTTAAGGAAATAAACGCTGTAAGGCTCTCGAAAGTACCTGATAAGAAATTCATCGGTTCTTCACCTTATGACAGAGAACTTAAAAGTAACCCTGCGCTGTCACTTGACTATATAGTAGCACTGCCGAGAATGGCTCACTATATGGAATACAGCACCCGAATCTACAACGTATATCTAAAATATGTGGCTCCTGAGGACATTCACGTTTATTCTATTGACGAAGTTTTTATGGATATTACGCCTTATCTGAGACTTCACAACATGACACCCAGACAGTTTGCAAAAATGATTATAAAAGACGTTCTAGATACAACTGGCATTACAGCAACAGCAGGAATCGGTACAAATATGTATCTAGCAAAAATTGCTATGGACATTACCGCTAAACATATTCCTGCGGACAAAGACGGAGTTCGCATAGCAGAACTTGACGAGATGTCGTACAGAGAAAAGTTATGGTCACATAAACCACTCACTGACTTCTGGAGAGTTGGCAGAGGGTACTCGAAGAAACTGCAGGAAAACGGTATGTTTACTATGGGAGATGTAGCAAAATACTCCCTGTTTAACGAAGATTTGCTCTATAAACTTTTTGGTGTTAATGCGGAACTTTTAATTGACCACGCCTGGGGTTGGGAGCCTTGTACCATTGCTGACGTAAAATCATACAGACCAGAGTCGAGCAGTCTGAGTTCCGGTCAAGTACTTAAATGTCCCTATGACTTTGAAAAAGCGAAACTCGTAACAAGAGAAATGACGGAGTTGCTTGTGCTTGACTTGGTAGAAAAAGGGCTTGTGACAAATCAGTTGACGCTGACAATCGGCTATGATATAGAAAACCTCACCGATAAAGAAAGAAGAAAAAAATACAAAGGCGAAGTTACTACCGACCACTACGGAAGAAGAGTTCCGAAACACGCTCACTCCACAGTAAATCTGAAGAAATACTCATCATCCACAAAACTTATTACTTCGAAAGTAATGGAGTTGTACGACAGTATCGTTGATAAGAATCTGCTGATAAGAAGAATTTCACTTGCTGCCTGCAGACTACAAGATGAGATGACCGCTTCGCTTAATTTTGAGTCAGAGCAGTTGTCGTTATTTGATGAGCATATAAAAACCGAAGCCGACATACAGGCGGAAGAAACTGATAACAAAAGAGAAAAGGCGATTCAGCGTACAATGATAGGAATCAAAAAGCGTTTCGGCAAAAACGCTATACTGAAAGGTACGAACCTTGAGGAGGGTGCTACCGCCATGGAAAGAAATGGTCAGATTGGCGGTCACAAAGCATAAAGTTAGGAGTTATATATATGTATGAAGATATAATCGGTCTTCCCCATTATCAGTCGAACAAAAGACCACATATGTCCATAAAAGACCGTGCGGCACAGTTCTCGCCTTTTGCAGCCCTAACGGGACACGATGAGGCGATTAAGGAAACCGCCAGATTGACAGATAAGAAAATAGAATTGACAGATAGTGCAAAAGAAAGGCTCAATGAAAAACTGAGAATGTTGTCTGAAAAAATCTCAGATTTACCTGAGATTAGTATTATGTACTTTGTAGCAGACCAAAGAAAACAAGGCGGTAAATACGTTGAATATCGCGGTAAGGCAAGAAAAATTGACACTCAGGAAAGAGCAGTAATTTTCACAGACAAAACGATAGTGCCTATAGAAGATATACTGACGATTGAAAGTGACATATTGAGAGAATAAAAGAACACCTCTGCAAATTTTCGCAGAGGTGCTTTTCTTTTATCTTAACAATTCACGAATTTTCACAGTAATTTGATTGATGATTTCGAGGGTTTTGAATCTGAATTCGTATTTGCCGTCTGAGGTAACTATACTATACTCAGAGGAAGTAAGAGTATCAGAAAGCGACTCGGACTCGGTTGCACTGCCAAGACATAAAGCAGGATACATAACGCACCACCAGTTTTTTCCTTTTCCCTCGCCTATTACAATCTGCAGAGCATCATAGGTACCGCTTGGCATTGTAACATCGCCGTAATATCGCGTATCAAAAGGCACCTTGCAAACAGAGGCTTTTACCTGATAATCGTAGCCTTCGCGCTTAATTACATCCTTTGCGGTATCAATTATTAAAGGAAGATTATTCTCAGCGAGAATTATCACATCTTCCTTTGAGTTTGCTGACTCAAATATATCGCTACCCGTTTTAAGAATCTCGTCCCTGACCAGATATTTGAGGGACTGATCGTCAGCTGAATCAGAATTTGCCAAAATATGAAGACGAAACACCTTATCGCTGATATCCCTGCACTGTCCCTCAAAAGGCACAAAAGAGAATACACACGCTATAACAAAACCGCATAAAAGAGATTTGAAAACTTTTTTCATAAGAAAAACCTGCCATTCACACTTATTGCAAGGTGATTATTGGCAGGTTTTGTTTGTGTTATTCACTCGTGTAATTTTCTTAATAAGAAATATCGGTTATCTCGGTACCCTTATTAATAGGTTCTGTTACATAGACATCCGAATACTCTTCTGAGAGGTTTTTGGCACATTTTTCGGCGGCTTTTTTAGTAAGAAACAAGCCGAATACGGCTGAGCCTGAACCGCTCATTGCTGAACCGATGGCTTTTGACTTGTACATTTTTGATTTGATGGTATTGATCTCGGTCAGAGAAAGCACCTCTTCAAAATCATTGTGAAGAAAATCTGAAACATTGCGGATGCTTCCGCTATACAGAGCCTTTACAGCTAAATCTGTGTAAGAGAATCTGCCCCCTGTACGCTTGTCCGCCAAAGCATAAGCCTCGCGGGTGGAGATAGAAATTTCGGGTTTGCAGATAACTACGTAGCACCGAGGCAGACGTATAACTTTTTTGAGGGTTGTGCCTGTGTCAACTGCACGTTTTGTGCCTCCGACTATTGAAAACGGCACATCGGCACCGACCTTTGAGCCTATATCACAAAGTTCCGATTCTTTGAGCCTTGTGTCATATAGTCGATTAAGAATAACTATAACCGCGGCACCGTCAGCGCTTCCTCCTGCAAGTCCTGCACCAAAGGGAATCTCTTTGTGAATATCAATGGTGATATCGCCGTGAGTAATACCAGTATAAGCGAAATATGCTTTTGCTGCTTTGTAGGCGATGTTGGTACTGTCGCAGGGTACGCCCTCTTTGTCACAGGTAATGGTAATACTCCCCTCTTGCTCACAAGGTGTGGGATCGGCTGTAACTGTGACTGTTTCATAGAGAGAAACCGCCTGCATAAGCATATCGACATTATGATAGCCGTCAGGTCTGCGCTCAAGTATATCAAGTGTAAGGTTGATTTTCGCAGGAGAGATTGCAGTAATTTGCATATTAAAGTTCCTCTATAAATTCCTTGATTCTATGTACTGCTTCTGTAAGATGGCTTAATGAGTAGGAATATGAAACGCGGACAAAACCTTCTCCGCAATCGCCGAATGCACTACCCGGCACTATTGCGACGCCTTTGCTGTGAAGGAGTTTTGTACAAAACTCCTCTGAGGTAAGACCGGTAGAATTGATACAAGGGAAGCAATAAAATGCTCCCAAAGGTTCAAAACAAGTAAGTCCTAACTCGTTGAAAGAACCTACGATGAACTTGCGTCTCATATCGTATTCATTACGCATTTTTTCTATATCGGAGTCACCATTTTGCAAAGCCTCTATGGCTGCGTACTGTGCAACTGTTGGAGATGACATAATGCAATACTGGTGAAGTTTGGTCATTGCTGAGATAATGGGTTCAGGTCCCATAGCATATCCGAGACGCCAACCTGTCATAGCAAATGCCTTAGAGAAGCCGTTAATAACAACGGTACGTTCTCTCATACCCGGAAGTGAAGCAATAGAAGTATGGTTGCCTGAGTAGGTTAACTCTGAGTATATTTCGTCAGAGATAACGAGCAGATCGTGTTTAATTATTACATCACAAAGTGCCTCTAAATCTTCCTTTTGCATAATTGCACCCGTGGGGTTGTTGGGATAAGAAAGAATCAGCACCTTGCTGTTGGGTGTAATAGCCTGCTCGAGTTCTTCGGGTGTAAGGCGGAAACTATGCTCTTTTTTGGTGTTGATAATAACGGCATTAGCACCGCACATCTGAGTCAAAGGCTCGTAGCAGACAAAGGATGGCTGATGTACAAGTACGTCGTCACCGGGATTTACCATACAGCGTATGGCTACATCCAATGCTTCGCTACCGCCTACTGTAACCAAAACCTCAGAGGTAGAGTCATAACTTAAACCATATTTACGGCTAACAAAACTTGATATCTCTTTGCGAAGTTTCTCGAAACCACGGTTGGGAGTATACCATGTTTTGCCGTTTTCGAGTGAATCTATACCTGCCTTGCGAACGTGCCACGGTGTACGGAAATCAGGTTCACCGATTGACAGGGAGATTACATTATCCATTTCGTTGACAATATCAAAGAAGCGTCTGATTCCTGACGGCTTAATATCCTGAATTGTCTTATTTATATATTTTGAGTAGTCCATTAAAACTGCATACACCTTTCGTCCTTGGACATCTCGGACATTACGAGTCCGTCGTCCTTATATCGTTTGAGAATGAAGTGTGTGGCTGTCGCCAGTACACCCTCCATCGCGGAAAGTTTTCTGGACACAAAGGAAGATACATCCTGAATGCTGTCACCCTTAACAATTACAGCAAGATCGTATGTACCTGCCATAAGATAAAGAGATGAAACCTCGTCAAAAGACATTATACGCTCTGCGATTTCGTCAAAACCTTTGTCACGCTGAGGAGTAACCTTAAGTTCGATATAAGCGGTAACGCCGTTATCATTTACTTCTTCCCAGTTAACAACTGCACGATAACCTTTGATTATTCCTTTTTCTTCGTAGGACTTTATACGGGAGGCTACCTCTGCCTCACTCTCATCGAGAATCAGAGCAAGTTCCTTTGCGGTGTAAGATGAGTTCTCTGAAAGAAGTCTGAGTAATTTATCCATTTTAAAATCTCCTTATCATTTTATATTGGAGCAGTGACGGCAGAGTCAACGATATTAACCATATCTGCAAAGACTGCCGCACCGATACAAAACAATTCTCTCGGCTCACAGTTGACTGTAAGTTCGAGGACTCCTGTGGACAGATATCTGTCCGCAGACTGTAGCATAATACAGGTACCATCCAAATCAAATACTTCGAAAGAGCGATTGTCACTACCCGGAGTATACTGCCAACTAATACCGTGAAAGCGTAGTTGTCTGTACACTTTTTTAGACGAGGTTACAGTCATCTCAAATCTTTCTTTTTTGTCCGATACAACACAAGCTTCCAAACCGGGAAGTCTCGCAACACGGAGTGTGAGCAAGGCGTTGGCACTCATATCGGAGATTATCATCTTTTCTATGGATGCCGTACACTTACCCGTTATTCGGTATCGCTCACTCCCGCTTTCATCATATATATTATATCGGGTGTGTTCCATTGAGGTATCACGCTTAATTAAAAGCTTCATACAATCACCGTCTTATTTGTAGATTTTTACGGTTATAGTATTTGATATACAGTGTTAAATTTATACTTATATATATTTCTTGTCCAATTTAAAGTTGCCGATATAGAATGCACCTCTGCGCTGATATCCCGAACTGATAGCATAGCATATTGTGTATCCGAGAATAAGCCAGAAACTCATAACCATATAGGTATTGTCGAATATAATTGTCTTCTCTATAACTGAAAATATAAAGTATGCAAAAATAAATGAGATAAGACAAGGGAATGCGCTGTAGGTCATAATCCTGCGATGAACATACCATACGGGCAGAATTATCATAAGATATCTGACAAGAAATACAGCAAAAATAATGAATCCGATTACACCTGCAGTTGTCAGTATCGTGAGGTATCCGTTATGTAAATCTGTGACTCCTATTTGTATTATTCCGTCATATTGAGAATTAAGATTTTCTCTTCCTGTTATGGCAACTATGCCGTCATAGAGATTACCTTTTCCAATACCAAAAACAGGGTTTTGTGTCCATAACTTAAATCCTGCATCCCACAAGAACCATCTGCTGGTAAATCCTGCATCTTTGCTCGGAATAAATATTACATCAGAGGTCAGAGCGTCAATCTGTGCCTGTGTGAGACCTGTTTCGCTGAAGAATGCTGCCACACCAATACGGCATATAACTCTGACAAACATCATTATTGCAACAGCAACTATTCCGGCTACAATCAACACAATTACTCTTATGACAATCTTCTTTGGAGTGAGGTTATCAATCATCGCGAAAAGTTTAAGAAGTACTATTGACGCAACGTACGAAACTATAAATAACAGACTTCCGTTACTGTCGCATAAAAGCAACGCTGTGCAATTAAGGAAAATACAGCTGACTATCCAAAGTCGGCTGACACGCTTCTGGCCGGAGTTTGCGATAAAGTCAGGTTTTGTCAGCATGTGACAGAATATTACTGACAATGCAGAAACATATCCCTGGTAGTTGGGGTTAGTGAAAAAACCTTTGAACACGTTTTCGTAATACATATAATCGTCAAACTTGCCCTGTGTAAACAACATAAGCACTAATCCGATAAAGGTAAAAATGGTTGACAGATATACGATTACTCTTGCCATAAGGTAAAGTTCCCATCTGAATAGTGATCCTCGCTCGGAGTGCATTCCAAAAAATATGAAAAAACAGAGTCCGCTATGAGCAAGCATCAGAAGGTTATACGCGAGTGAAAGAATATTCAGATTAATGTTTACAAGTACTGTAAGAGAAAAAGACAGTAAAAATGCAAGTAGCCAAACGACTATATACATCCTGGTATAAATTTTCTCTTTGATTATCTTGTAAAGAGTAAGGGCAAAACCCCAAAGAAACAATATGTATACTATCACGTAGGCGACCATATCTACATACATTACCATACTGAAAAACAGTGCGAGTATATAGGATAGTCGGAATAGTGAAGTATCAAGAAATAATAACTTGAGTTTCTTCATAATAGCCTCTAATACCACAATCAGTTGTAGTAAAAATCGATTATTTTAACACTTCGATAATTGTCTTGAATATAAGATAAATATCTCGTCTGAAACCAAATCGGGATATATATTTGAGATTATACTCCATTTTCTGAGGAAGAATGACCTCAACGTACTCCTTGTCGGGATCCTGAGAATTCTCGAGAAGTTCGGCTTCGTCCTTGAACATAATACTTGCAAGCGAGGTAACACCTGCGGGCATTAAAAGTGTAGCCATCATCTCGGGAGTGTACTGTTCTACGTATCGGGGAACCTCGGGACGGGTACCGACAATACTCATTTTTCCTGAGAGTACGTGGAATATCTGAGGCAGTTCATCCAAACGATATTTTCTGAGAAATCTGCCGATTTTTGTCACTCGGGAATCTTCTCCACAGGTAAGTTCGCCTTCTTTATCGGCATCGACTACCATTGTGCGAAATTTTAGTATGCGGAATCTTTTGCCTAAAGTTGTAACACGAACTTGTTTATATATAACCGGGCCTTTGGAAGTTAACTTAATAGCAATTGCGATTATCAGCATTGGGATAATAAGTAAAGCAATGAGGATAAGTGACGCTAATATATCAAGAACTCTTTTCAAAAAAAGACTCCAACGTTTTTTGCTGAGGATATCATAATATGGTTTGACACTTTCGTTACGAAATTCCTCGGGAAGTTGTGAAAATTGACGCAGTCGCATTTTACGCCTCCGAAATTATATTATAATACAGGCATTATACATAAATATACATTGTATATTATACTATTATACGCTGAAAATTTCAACAGTTTATAGAAAATATATCCTTTTGACATTTTTCTCTAAAACTTACGAAAAAAATGTAGTATTATATATATCGATAAACATAGTTGACACTTGACTAAAAATTAGAATAAGGTTAAAATTAATACACAGAGATAAAGATTATTAAGGAGTGATTGATTATGAGCGAATACTCACCCGATCTTATAACACTTGTTGACGAAAATGGTGACGAGCATAACTTTGAAATTCTCGACACTATGGAATATGAAGGTAAGGAATATTATGCCTTGTACCCTGTTTTTGAAAATCCCGAGGATATGGTTGCCGACAGTGGTGAATACTATATCATGGAGACCTCAGATTCTGAAGAAGGCTGGGAATTGTCAGAAGTAGAGGATGATGAACTTCTCGATAAACTCGCCGATATTTTTGAAAAAAGATTCGAAGAAAAATTCGGTGCTGAGGACTAATCGGCAACGATAAATCATAATATTAAACATCCTGCCTGATACGCGAATAAGACAAAAATAACCCTACAACCGTTAAATCGGGAGCTTTGCTCCGATAGTGGCGTGCAGACCTCCCCTATTATGGGAAGAAGGGAGCCAAAAGCTATCGGGAGAGCACCCACCTGCTTTTTAGTAGCAGGTTATCTTGTGTCTTATACGGTCAGGCGGGACTCTATATTTTAATCAGGAGAATTAGTATATGAAAATATCTGTTCTTGGATGTGGCAGATGGGGTAGCTGTATTGCCTGGTATCTTAATAAGACCGGTCACGAGGTGCTTTCCTGCGGACTTGAGGATGCGCCTGAGTTCATTAGACTGCGTGATACTCATAAAAACGATTATCTTGAATATCCCGAAAGCATCGAGGTAAGTTCTGACCTTGAATATGCTGTAAATCGCGCTGAGATAATAGTTATCTCTATTTCTGCTCAGCATTTGCGTGAATATATGGCTGATATCTCAAAATACGACCTCGACGGCAAGGTTATCGTACTTTGTATGAAGGGTGTTGAGGTGTCTACAGGATGCAGATTGAGTGAGGTTGTCGCCTCGTTTGTGGATGAGGAGAAAACCCCTATTGCAGTCTGGGTAGGCCCCGGTCATCCTCAGGACTTTGTCAAGGGTATACCTAACTGTATGGTTATCGACAGCAATAACGATGAAGTCAAAAAAATGCTTGTTGAGAACCTCTCGAGTTCCCTTATTAGAATGTACATAGGTACTGATTTTATCGGAAGTGAAATCGGTGCCGCCGCTAAGAATGTAATCGGTATTGTGGCAGGTATGCTTGATGGTCTCGGATATCAATCTCTCAAGGGCGCATTGATGGCGAGAGGTACAAGAGAAATAGCAAGACTGATTGAGGCGTTGGGTGGTAATCCCCTATCCGCCTACGGATTATGTCATCTCGGCGATTATGAGGCAACACTCTTTTCTAAATGGAGCCACAACAGAATGTTTGGCGAAAACTTTGTTAATGGAGTTGAGTTTCAAAAACTCGCAGAGGGCGTTATGACAACAAAAGCGCTTAAAAATCTCGCTGATAAAGTTCAGGTTGAGATGCCGATTGTTTCTATACTTTATGAGGTACTATTTGAGAACAAAGACCTTGTCAAAGGTATTGAGGAACTTTTTGAGCGCTCTGTAAAACAAGAATTCTGATAAAAAAATATGACGGTACAGTCAACAGACTGTACCGTCTTTTTTTATTATTAACTCTTACCCAAAGCGGCAGCAATAACTGCTTTAATGGTATGCATACGATTCTCTGCTTCGTCAAAGACAATGGACTGCTTTGACTCGAACACCTCGTCTGTTACCTCTAAAGCATCAAGTGAGAACTTCTCGCCTACCTCTTTGCCGACGCCTGTATTAAGGTCGTGGAAAGCAGGTAAACAATGCATAAACACTGCGTTTTCGCCTGCGTTGTCCATAAGTTTACGGTTGACCTGATAAGGGAGCAAATCATCTATACGCTTTGCCCAGACCTCAGCAGGTTCACCCATTGACACCCATACGTCTGTATAGATAACGTCTGCATTCTTTGTTGCAACCATGGGGTCTGTCTCGAAGTTGATAGTTGCACCTGTGTCTTGTGCGATTTCCTGACATTTTGCTATGAGTTCGGAATCAGGGAAATACTCCTCGGGAGCACAAGCGGTGAAGTTAAGTCCCATTTTTGCACAACCTACCATAAGAGAGTTGCCCATATTGTATCTGGCATCGCCCATATAGACGAAGTTGATTCCTTTAAGTTTGCCGAAGTGTTCCTTGATAGTAAGGAAGTCAGCAAGAATCTGTGTAGGATGAAACTCGTTGGTCAGGCCGTTGAAAACGGGAACACCTGCTTTTTGAGAAAGTTCCTCAACGATTTCCTGTCCGAAGCCGCGATATTCGATACAATCGTACATTCTGCCGAGTACACGGGCGGTATCTGCGATTGACTCTTTCTTTCCTATCTGTGAGGCATCGGGGTCAAGATACGTGGTACTCATTCCCAAATCGTGAGCAGCAACCTCAAAGGCACAGCGTGTACGGGTGCTTGTTTTCTCAAATACCAATGCTATATGTTTACCCTGACAGAGTCTGTGAGGAATACCTGCTTTTTTCTGTTTTTTCAGAAGTTCGGCTAAATCAATAAGCGCTCCGATTTCTTCGGGGGTAAAGTCGAGAAGTTTGAGAAAACTTCTTCCTTTTAACTGATTAACGATTGTTTCCATATTATTTATCCTCACTTTTATTGCATACTGTTTTGATTGTTTCTACGGCTTTTTTAAGCAAATCCCACTCAATGTTCAAAGCAGGAAGCAGACGAAGTTTAGACTTTGCTTTGATAACAAGGACACCTGCGTCCATACATTCTCTGACAACGTCATCAACAGGTCTTTTGGTAGTAATACCGAGCATAAGTCCCATTCCGTCTACGGATACAACGCCCTCACACTCGCTGAGTTCGTCAATTATATATTGAGATTTTTTTGAAACTTCAGAAAGAAGTTCTGTATCAATACGGTTTATTATACTGATTGCACCTGCACAGCATACGGGATTACCGCCGAAGGTTGAGCCGTGATCACCGGGAGCAAGTACATCCTGAACCTTTTCCCCTAATATTGTGGCACCGAGAGGAAGTCCACCACCGAGTCCTTTTGCTGTGGAAACAATGTCGGGCTTGACTGAGTAGTTCATAAAGGCATAGAGATTTCCTGTTCTGCCGTTGCCTGTTTGCACCTCGTCAGCGATAGTTATAATGTCATTCTCTTTCGCAAGGGTAAAGATGCAGTCCACGAACTCCTTGGTAAGGGGTGTTACACCGCCCTCGCCCTGCACAAACTCGAACATTATTGCTGCAACTTTGTTTGAGTTAACAAGTTGCTTTAAATGTTCGATATTGTTAGGTTCAGCATAGACAAAACCCTCGGTCAAAGGCAAGAAGTCCTGATGAAAGGTATCCTGTCCCGTAGCGGCAAGAGTTGTGATTGTTCTGCCGTGAAAACTGTTTTTAAGAGTTACTATTACGTTGCGGTCTTTGCCGTATTTATCCTGTGAATATTTGCGTGCAACCTTGATAGCGCACTCGTTTGCCTCTGCGCCTGAGTTTGAAAAGAAAACTTTTTTCATCTGTGTTCTCTCGCAGAGTATCTGAGCGAGTTTTACACAAGGTTCTGTGAAGTACAGATTGGAGGTGTGCTGTAAAGTAGCAAGCTGGTCTGTTACAGCTTTTACCCACAAATCATCACAATATCCAAAGGAGTTGACGGCAATACCTGTGGACATATCTATATATTCCTTACCATCGTCGGATATTGCAACACTGCCTTTTCCGCGATTTATAGTCAAAGGAAAACGTCCGTAGGTATGAGCAACGTATTTACTGTCGAGTTCCTTAATGTTCATCAGAAAAATCCTCCGCTACCATTGTACCCGCACCCTCATCGGTGAGCGTTTCAATAAGAAGTGAGTGAGGAACTCGTCCGTCCATAATAATTACGCGCTTAACTCCCATAGAGATAGCCTCTAAACAACACTCAACCTTGGGAATCATACCGCCTGAGATTGTACCGTCCTCAAAAAGAGTTACGGCGGACTTGGTATCGATTTCGGGAATAAGAGTCGAGGGATCGTCTTTGTCGCGGAGTATTCCGTCTATATCTGTCATAGTGATCAAACGCTCTGCACTCAATGCGCCTGCTATATGTGCTGCGGCAGAATCTGCATTGATGTTGTAGACGTTTCCGTCATCATCACAGGCAACAGTGGACACGATGGGGATGTAGCCGTTGCTAAGTAAATCTATAATAGGCTGAACATCAACCTCGGTGATTTTACCGACATAACCAAGACGCTCGTCTTTCATTTCGGCTTTAATCATTCTGCCGTCAATACCTGAAATACCCATAGCCTTACCGCCTTTTGTTTCGATAAGGTTTACGAGGCTTTTGTTGATTTTGCCTGCGAGAACCATCTGAACTACGTCTACGGTTTCTTTATCGGTAACACGAAGTCCGTCTACAAACTCGGACTCTTTGCCAATTTGGTGGAGAGTTTCGGTGATTTCGGGACCGCCACCGTGGACAAGAACAACCTTGACACCTATAAGCCACAGAAGAACGATATCTTCCATAACCTGTTGCTTCAGTTCTTCGCTTACCATAGCGTTGCCGCCATACTTAACAACAACAACTTTTCCGTTGTATTTCTGAATATACGGAAGTGCCTGTGTCAGCACTTCAGCACGTTGTGCATTAGTAATCTTTAGTGACATTGTATATTATCCTTTTCTATATAAAAATATCATAAAAATTATGTGCGATAATCTCCGTTTATGCGAACATAATCATAGGTAAGGTCACAACCCCATGCACAGGCTGAATACTCACCTAAGCCGAGATTAACGAGTATTTCCACCTCGTTTTCAAGGAGAATTTCCTTTGCCTTTTCCTCGCTGAAAGGAATACCTGCTCCGTTTACACACAAAGCGATCTCGCCCTTGGATGATTTGAACGAAACGTCAACCTTTGTAGCGTCTAAGTCCTTGACTCCGTAACCGAGAGCACACAGTACCCTTCCCCAGTTAGCATCAGAGCCAAACATTGCTGCTTTGACAAGTGAGGAACAGATTACAGATTTAGCGGCGAGTTTAGCCTGCTCCTTGGAAGAAGCACCCTCTACCTTGCACTCAACAAGTTTTGTTGCACCTTCACCATCTGCGGCGATGTTTCGACAGAGGTAGACTGTTACTGTATTAAGGGCTTTCATAAATATTTTGAAGTCCTCTGAATCAGTGGTGATTTCTTCGTTACCTGCAAGGCCATTCGCTAGAATTGTTACCATATCGTTGGTGGATGTATCTCCGTCAACAGATGTCATATTGAATGTATCCTGAATATCGCTCGAAAGTGCCTTTTGAAGCATTTCGGGTGAAATAGCGCAGTCGGTTGTAATGAATACAAGCATTGTTGCCATATTGGGGTGAATCATACCCGAACCCTTGGCGATTCCACCAATGCGACATTCTTTGCCACCGATTTCGAAAGAAACGGCTATTTCTTTGCGGACTGTATCGGTAGTCATTATGCCCTCGGCAGCATAAACGCTGTTATCACCAAGTCCTGAAACAAGCTCGGGTATACCCTGTCTGATAGGCTCTATATCAAGAACCTCACCTATAACTCCTGTGGAAGCAACTACAACATCGCTCTCGGGGATGTTGAGTTCCTCGGAGATAAGTGAACACATCTGACGAGCAATTTCCACACCATTGGCGTTACAAGTGTTGGCGTTACCTGAGTTACAGATAACTGCCTGCGCGAAGCCGTCGGAGATATTCTCCTTTGTAACCATAATAGGAGCACCTTTAACAAGGTTTGTGGTATAAACTGCTGCTGTTGTTGCACGTTTTGTACTGTATATAAGGGATAAATCGCGCTTTGACTTATTCTTACGGATTCCGCAGTGGATTCCGTTGGCTAAAAAGCCCTGTGCGGCACAAACACCGCCGTCTATAATTTTCATATTTACACTTCCTTTATCACGAGGGAGGTTGTTTTATCTATTCCGAGTGAAATATTCATACACTCTACTGCTGCACCTGAGGCACCTTTGCCGAGGTTATCGTATCTGGCAATAAGTAAAATTCTGTCGTCGTTACCTTCGACGGTAATCTGCATATTATCAAAACCTGTGAGTGCATTAGAGGAAATAAAGTTCGTATCATCCATTTTGTCAACAAAACTTACTAAGGAATCATTGTAAAGATTTTTGTAAATTTCTTTGATTTTATCTATAGTGAAACCTTCAGAAAGTTGTGACTTATGAAGAGGAACTGTCACCTGCATACCGCTATAAAAATCTGCTACAATTGGACAGAATACGGGAGCGAGGTTAATGCAAGTAACTGCTGTCATCTCGGGAATATGCTTATGACTTTGGAGTACACCATACTGACGAGGAGATGAAAGTTCCAACTCTCTGTCGGAACTTTCGTAGTCAGCAATCATCTGCTTACCGCCACCGCTGTAGCCTGTGAGAGAGAAGCAGTTGAGCAAGGTATCCCTAGAGATCACACCCATTTTTACAAGTGGATATACGAGTGCAATAAAGCCTGAAGCGTGACATCCCGGAACGGCAATACGCTTGGAAGTCTTTATCTTCTCAGCAAAATCTTCTGAAAGTTCGGGAAACCCATATGCCCAGTCGGGATTCGTACGATGTGCAGTAGAGGTATCAATAACTACTGTATTATCGTTATGAATCAGAGATACCGCTTCCTTTGCTGCTGCATCAGGCAGACATAAAAAGGCAATATCTGCGGTATTGAGCATTTGTTCACGAGCGGATGTATCCTTGCGAAGTTCCTCGGGTAGAGTGAGAAGTTCTATGTCAGAACGTTTAGAAAGTCTGTCGTAAATTTTAAGGCCTGTTGTACCTGCCTTACCGTCAATAAATACTTTAGTCATTCAAAAACTCCGTTACAAAATCTATCTGTTCAAGTACAGATTTAGGTCCTGTACCTCCCTGTGAGATTCGTTTGTTCACACAAGCCTCGAGAGAGATGTCTGTATATACATCCTCCTCAAATAAAGGAGAAAGTTCCTTGTACTTATCAAAAGGAAGCTGTTCTAGAACTGTTCCTTGTGAAATGCAGTAAGCTACTGTTTCGCCAACAAGTTTATAGGCACTTCTGAAAGGCATTCCCTTTTTAACGAGGTAGTCCGCCAAATCTGTGGCATTTATGAAACCTTTTTGTGCAGCAGAATACATATTGTCCTTAAGTACCGTTGCAGTAGCAATCATAGGAGTAAAGACTGAGAGGCAGAGTTTGACTGTATCAACTGCATCGAAGATACACTCCTTATCCTCTTGCATATCCTTGTTGTAGGCTAAGGGAAGTCCCTTGAGGGTTGTCAAAAGTGCAACCAAGTCGCCATATACCCTACCACACTTACCACGGATAAGTTCTGCCATATCAGGATTTTTCTTTTGAGGCATTATAGAGGAACCTGTGGAGTAACTGTCATCAAGTTCGATAAACTTAAACTCCCAGGATGACCACATTACGATTTCCTCGCAGAAACGGCTAAGGTGCATCATTAAAACTGAGTAAGCACTTAAAAGTTCCAGACAAAAATCTCTGTCGGAAACGCCGTCAATACTGTTGAGCATAATGGAATCAAAATTAAGCTGCTGTGCCTCAAAATATCTGTCTGTATTGTAGGTAGTACCCGCCAATGCGCAGGAGCCTATGGGTGAACTGTTCATTCTTTTGACTGCATCTTTGATACGTCCGTAGTCGCGGATGAACATCATAGCATAAGCAAGAATATGATGTGCAAAGGTAACGGGCTGGGCACGTTGGAGATGTGTATAGCCGGGCATAATTGCATCTGTGTTATCACGTGCCTTATCACGCAAAGCCTCGATTAAAGTATGAAGCTGAGATAAAATCTCTTCGTTCTCTGCACGGAGATACATACGGATGTCAAGTGCTACCTGATCGTTACGGCTACGGGCTGTATGCAGACGCTTACCTGCATCGCCGATACGCTTTGTGAGTTCTGCCTCGATGAACATATGTATATCCTCTGCATCTGAGTCAAAGGTTAAAACTCCGCTTTCTATATCGCTGAGGATTGAGGTGAGTCCCTCGATAATCTTTGTGCTATCCTCGGCGGAGATGATTCCCTTGGATGCAAGCATAAGCGCATGAGCTATAGAGCCCTCGATATCCTGTTTATACATACGGCAGTCAAAACGCAGGGATGAGTTGAAATCATCCGCGAGTTTGTCGAGTTGTTTTGAGAATCTGCCTGCCCACATTTTATCCATAATCTTACCTGCTTATCTTAAATTTATAGGGTGTCCCCTATGCTTTAATAATAGTACAGGCTCCCCGATTACGGGGAGCTCGTACGTAAAAATATTGATTGTTTCAGATATTAGTCGATGCCGTTTTTCTTTTTCATACGGGCATAAACTGTAGTTGAAAGTCCGTAGAGGTTAATGAAACCTGTTGCATCGGACTGATCGTATACATCGTCCTCATCGAAGGTTGCGATCTCGGGATCGTAAAGTGTATAGGGTGAGGATACGGATGCGTTGATCATATTACCCTTGTAGAGTTTGAGTGTAACGTCACCTGTTACTGTACGCTGGGTAGTCTTAACGAATGAAAGAATTGCCTCGGTCAGAGGTGTGAACCACTGAGCATTATATACGAGTTCTGCAAGTTTCTGTGCAATTAAAGCCTTGTAGTGTGCTGTGTCCTTATCAAGACAGATGGACTCAAGAACAGAGTGTGCTTTGTAAAGAATTGCACCACCGGGAGTCTCGTAAACACCGCGGCACTTCATACCAACAAGACGGTTCTCAACTATATCGAGAAGTCCGATACCATTCTCGCCGCCGAGTTTGTTAAGAGTGAGTACAAGTTCTGTAGCAGACATTTCCTTACCATCAATTGCTGTGGGAACACCCTGCTCAAAGTGAATTGTTACATAGGTGGGCTTATCGGGAGCCATCTCGGGAGATACGCCCATCTCAAGGAAGCCGGGTTTATTATACTGAGGCTCGTTGGTGGGATCCTCGAGGTCAAGGCCTTCGTGAGAGAGATGCCAGATATTCTTATCTTTGGAGTAGTTTGTCTCACGGCTTATCTTAAGAGGAACGTTGTGTGCCTCTGCATAGTCGATTTCTTCGTCACGGGATTTGATATCCCACTCACGCCAAGGAGCGATAATGGGCATATCGGGAGCAAATGCTTTAATAGCCATTTCAAAACGAACCTGATCGTTACCCTTACCTGTACATCCGTGGCAGATAGCATCTGCACCCTCGGCAATAGCAATCTCAGCAATACGCTTTGCGATAGGAGGACGAGCAAATGCTGTACCAAGCATATAGTCCTCGTAAAGTGCGCCTGCCTGTACACAGGGGAATACGTAATCGGTAAGGAACTCCTCGGTGAGGTCTTCGATGTAAAGCTTGGAAGCACCTGTCTTGAGTGCTTTCTCCTCGAGGCCCTCGAGTTCGTCTGCCTGACCTACGTTACCTGATACTGCGATAATCTCGGGGTTGCCGTAGTTTTCCTTAAGCCAAGGAATAATGATGGATGTATCAAGACCGCCTGAGTATGCAAGAACGATCTTTTTGAATTCTTTCTGTGCCATAATAAAACCTCCAAAGTGTTTTGTATATTTAGTATGCATAAATATTAACATATTTAGTATATTTATGCAAGTGTTATTTTGCATTGTGCATTATTTTCATTGTATTGCCACAATACAACAAAATCAAAGTAAATATATTAGTAAAATTGCCTAAACAATAGACATTCTTTACTCTAAAACAAATAACACAGCCCCGACAAATACATCGGGGCTGTAGTTTTAACATATAATAATTATGAATATTTATGCAATATTATGCATATTACTCAGCGTTCTCAGAGGCTGCGATTGCATCTGATCCGTCGCGATAATAGTCATTACCATCAATGAGAAGTTTATCTCCATCAATGGAATACTCCATAGTATCTACCTTCTCTTCATTCTCGTAATTATCGAAATAATAAAGAGTTAAGGTACCGTCAGAAACAGTATAGGTATATTTGATTTCGGTATCAAATACATTTACGCCATCGTCATATTCCTGTGAGAAAACAGCATATCCATCTTCGGTGAATACGTACTCATCATCGTATAAATCGTTTGACCATTCACCTAAAAGTGTCTCGTCACTTACAAAATCTTCTTTTGCGACAAGGGTGATGGGCTTATAGTCTGTAGCATACTTGAAAGTTTCTACAGATTCGTCGGGATATGTAATGGTGAGGACACCATTCTCGATAGTATATGTCCACTGGCCGTAAAGATACTTGCCCTCTGTGTAAGCAGAGTGATTGCCAAGACCGTCTACGCCGTACTGAATATCAGCGTCAATAACAACTGTACCGTTGGCAACACGGAGTTTACCGTCCTGAGTGAAAATAATATACTCGTTGCTTATAGGCTCGTCAGGAGTCCATGCACCAAGAATACTCTCGTCAGGAATTACAGACCAAGAAATCTCTGTGGGATTCTTAGTAGGCTTGTTGTCGCCCTGGGTTCCCCCATTCGGTTTACAGGCACAGATTGTAAAAATCATAAATACAGCCAAAAGAATTGCTATTAAACGTTTCATATAAAGCACCGCCTAAAATTAAGTATGGATGCGAAAACATCCGCTTATTTATTATATAGAATCAAGAACAATATGTCAACAGAATATATCTCCTAATAACAGAAAAAGTCGGCATATCGTATAATATGCCGACTTCTGAAATTTAATATTTAATTAGTACATTCCGCCCATATCGGGAGCTGCAGCAACTGCGGGAGCAGGCTCTTTGATATCAGCAACAAGGCTCTCGGTTGTCAGAACCATAGATGCTACAGAGGCAGCGTTTTGAAGTGCGCTGCGAGTAACCTTTGTGGGATCAACGATACCTGCACTGATCATATCGGTATACTCCTCAGAGAGTGCATCGAAGCCATAGCCTACCTTACCGCTGCGCATAACGTTATCGATGATAACTGAACCCTCAAGACCTGCATTTACAGCGATCTGACGAAGAGGCTCTTCTAATGCTTTGAGCACAATACGAACACCTGTCTGTTCGTCACCTGTTGTTTCGTCAACAAGGGATGAAACCTTTGTGATAGCGTTAATCATTGCGATACCGCCACCCGCTACGATGCCTTCTTCTACGGCTGCTTTTGTTGCAGCGAGTGCATCTTCAACACGAAGTTTCTTCTCTTTGAGTTCAATCTCGGTTGCTGCACCTACCTTGATAACTGCAACACCGCCTGCGAGTTTTGCAAGGCGTTCCTGAAGTTTCTCTCTGTCAAAGTCGGATGTGGTAGTTTCGATAAGCTGACGAATCTGTGCCACTCTGGCAGCTACTGCCTGAGGATCACCTGCACCGTCAACGATAATGGTATTCTCTTTCTCTACCTTAACCTGATGTGCACGACCAAGCTGAGCAATTGTAGCATCCTTAAGCTCGAGACCAAGGTCAGAGGTAATAACTGTACCGCCTGTTAATGTAGCGATATCCTGAAGCATTTCCTTACGTCTGTCGCCAAAGCCGGGGGCCTTGACTGCAACGCAGGTAAATGTTCCGCGAAGTTTGTTAAGTACCAGAGTAGTGAGAGCCTCGCCCTCTACGTCCTCGGCGATGATGAGAAGTTTTCTGCCCGCCTGAACGATCTGCTCGAGTAAAGGAAGAATCTCCTGAGTGTTGGAAATCTTCTTGTCTGTAATAAGGATGAGAGCATCGTCAAGGACTGCTTCCATCTTATCTGTATCAGTTACCATATAAGGTGCAATATAACCGCGGTCGAACATCATACCCTTAACAACTTCGCTGTATGTCTCGGCTGTTTTGGACTCCTCGATAGTAATAACACCATCCTGAGTAATCTTTTCCATAGCATCAGCGATGAGTCTGCCGATATCCTCGCTTGCGGAAGAAATAGTTGCTACACGAGCGATATCCTCGGTACCCTTAACCTGTACGCTGTTGGCGATAATAGCCTCAACAGCGGTAGAAACTGCTCTGTCGATACCTTTTTTAAGAATCATGGGGTTTGCACCGGCAGTTACATTCTTCATACCCTCGCGGATAAGTGCCTGTGCAAGAAGTGTTGCAGTAGTTGTACCGTCACCTGCTGCGTCGTTTGTCTTGATAGAAACTTCTTTTACAAGTTGTGCACCCATATTTTCGAATGCATCGTCAAGTTCGATTTCTTTAGCTATTGTAACACCATCATTGGTAATGAGAGGTGCGCCGTACTTCTTGTCAAGAACTACGTTTCTGCCCTTAGGTCCAAGGGTGATTTTTACGGTATCAGCAAGTTGGTCAATACCGCTTTTGAGTGCTTTACGGGCTTCTTCGCCGTAAATAATCTGTTTTGCCATTTTATATACCTCCAAATATTACTCTACTAATGCGAGGATATCACTCTGACGAACGATAGTATATTCCTCGCCCTCAAGTTTTACCTTAGTACCACAATACTGGCTGGTGATAACCTTGTCACCAACTTTTACATACATAGTTACCTCTTCGCCGTCAATCATACCGCCGGGGCCTACTGCCACAACATTGGCAAACTGAGGCTTCTCCTGTGCAGCGCTGGAGAGAACAATACCGCTTGCTGTTGTCTCTACTGCATCGTCTACCTTGAGAACTACTTTGTCGAGTAAAGGTTTAATATTCATATATATCCTCCTATTTCTTATCAAAGAATTAGCACTCAGCATTCCCGAGTGCTAATATAATACTATACCATAAATTGTAAAAAATCAAGTGAAATTTGACGGTAAATATTAATTTTATATTAATATACGGTCAAGTTTCTAAAAAGATGTCAGTTTACAAACTGAAAATCTTCATATCCTGAAATATCTATTGAATACTTCTGTGCAACGGACTTATTTATATAGTCTATACACACAGTCGGGTACTCTACAGCGATACTGCTGATAGGATGAAGTTCCTTGAGGCAGATAAGTGCAAGTTCGCCTGCATTATATCCAAGATCCTCGTAATCGGGAAGGCTTGTAGCAAGGCACCCATCAGCAAGCAGTTCCTCATTAACACAGAAAACGGGAACGTTCTTTTTATTGGCAGTTTTGATTATTGTTTCAATGTTTTCTCTTATGAAATCATCGTCGGGGATATAGAGAGCGTCCGTATCTTTGAGAGCATCTGATAAAACGTTTTTCAGTTGTTCCTTGGAGGATGCAGTATAGGGTGAATATTCCATTTTGAGCATTTCCGCTTCAGCAGAGGCTAACGTAGATACTAAAATTGAGCCCTCGTCCGTTGTATTGTAAAGAGCAGATATTTTCTTTGAGTCAGGTAAAAGTTCCTTTATAAGCTCAATTTGGTCATATACGGGGGTATAATCGGTAACACCTGTAATATTGCCCTCGGGTTCAGAACAAGATTTGAGAAGTTTTGACTCGATGGGATCAGCAACACCGCAGAAGATGATCGGTATTGTTTTTGTGGCTTTTTTGGCTGCTTTGGCGGCCTTCTCCCCTATAGCGAAAATAAGGTTAACATCATCCGACACAAACTGCTCGGCAGCGGCTTCACACTCAGCTTTTTTTCCGTTACAATCAATTACTGTGGAGGAGTAAGTTACGTCTGCCTCGAAGTTCTTTTCGGAAAAGGCGCGGTAAAAACCCTCAAGTGCTTTCTCTGATTCCTCACTAATTTCTGTTCTGATTATTCCGACGTTGTATTTCACCTCGGGTGTAGTATCCGAAGGCTCTGTGTTATCGGTTGAAGAATTTGAACACGCACACAGTGACGCCATAATAATCAAGGATAGTAATAACAAGGAAACTATTCTGTTATACAGTCTTGTTTTCTTCATAAATTCCTCCGTTGCCACAGGCAAAGAGATTTTATATTACTGATACAAACGCATCAGGTATAATACATATAAAGTTGACACTGCAACATACCGTTGTAAAGTTTCCGACGTTTATCGGCATGTCTTCCGAAACATTTTTCGAAATCGTCATCGGGAGTTATAACTGAGTAACTCCAACCTGATTTGCGGATAAAGTTTTTGCCCATTGTACGATAGATTTCCTCTGCCTCTTTGACAGAGAGCATACGCTCACCATAAGGAGGATTGGTAATCAAAGTACCTCTCTCCTCGGTTGGCAGGAAGTCTCTTAAATCTTTGCAGGTAAAGACGATTCTGTCTGCAACTCCTGCATTTTGGGCATTGTGTTTTGCGATTTCCAGAGCGTTTTTGTCTATATCGGAGCCGATTGCAGTAAAGGCTGAGTCACGTCGCTCTAAACTTTTGGCGAGTTCACGCTCTTGTGTCCACAAGTTTTTAGGAACTACGTCCCACTGCTCGGCAGAAAATTCTCTGTTAATGCCCGGTGCGATATTCATCGCTTTAAGAGCAGATTCGATAAGTATTGTTCCGCTACCGCACATAGGGTCGGTAACGAAATGATCTCTACGTACTCGACTGAGGTCAGCCATTGTTGCGGCAAGAGTTTCGCTTATCGGAGCATCGTTTGCCTCTTTGCGATAGCCTCGTTTGTGAAGAGGTACACCCGACGTATCCAAGAGCAACGACACTCTGTCTTTTCGAATTAAGAACTGAATCTGATGAACAGGGCCTGTTTCTGATAACCACTGAGTGTTGTATCGGGTACCGAGACGTTTTGCCACGGCTTTTTTGATTATCTTCTGACAATCGGACACACTCATAAGTGTTGAGTCAAGGCAACTGCCCTTGACGGGGAAAGCGTCATTTTTGAAGATAAACTCTTCCCAAGGAAGTTTTGAAACTCCGTCAAAGAGCATCTCAAAGGTTGTGGCGGTAAATTCTCCGACTAATATATGAATACGCTCGGCACAACGCGAACGAATGTTGGCTCTGATAAGTGTTTCGTATCCACCTGTAAACAAAACTCTGCCCGTTTCAGCTTTTACATCTGCTATATCCATAAAGCGAAGTTCGTTTGCAACAACTCCCTCTACTCCAAAAAGGCAGGGAGCACAAAATGTTAATTCTTTCATCATACCTCTGATAAAATATAAAGGGCGGGAGTTGTCCCCGCCCTATGATTTTTATAAGCTTAGCCCATTTCGGAGGGCTCGATAAGTCCGTATGCTCCGTCATCACGAACGTAGACAACATTGATTTCGTCGGTGGAATCGTTAAGGAACATATAGAACTTGTGGTTGGTCATTTCCATCTGGAGGATAGCCTCCTCGACAGAAATAGGTTTAAGGGGAACCTGCTTTCTGCGAACAACAGAAAGCACGTCTGCTTCCTCAACTTCTTCTGAGAAAGTATCATCGATAAGTGTATCAAGGGAGCCTGTGCGAAGACGCTTTTCAAGGCGAGTCTTATGCTTTCTGAGCTGACGGGACAGCACATCGACTACCCTGTCAAGGGCGTCGTTCATCTCGGGCATAGTTGACTCGGCACGGTATACCATAGCTGAATCCTTGATTGTAATCTCCACGGTCTGGCGATTCTTCTCAAGGGTGACAACAACCGTTGCCTCTGCGTTATCTGAGAAGATTTTCTCAAATTTAAGCAGTTTCTTCTGGACTCTTTCTTTGAAATTGTCACGAAGTGTAACTTTTCGAGCAACATAGGTAATCTTCATTAGATGTGCCTCCTTTGAGATTTATTATATTTTATTTTCTGCCGTTACCGTTACCTCGGCGGCTGTAACCTCTGCTCTCGCCACGCTTGAGGTCGGACATACGGTCTTGACTGGACTTCTTGAATCGAGACATCATATCCTCAAAGTCAGGATTGGAAGAAACGGTTTCTTCCCATACACCATCGGGATAAAATACGGGAGGGGGTGTGGACTTCTTTGGTTCCTGATGTTTTCTCGGAGCAAAATTACCGCGACGCTGTTGAGGGCACTCGTCTTTAGGTTCTGCTTTCTGAGGATTGTCCATAGCTTGTTTGATAGACAAAGCAATTTTGCCGTTGTCGGCTATGGTGATGACCTTAACCTTGACTGTGTCGCCTATCTGACAAACATCGTGGATATCCTTGACAAATCTGTCAGATACCTCAGAAATATGTACCATACCATCGGGGCCGTCATCCAGTGATACGAATGCTCCGAAATTTGTAATGCTTGTGATTTTACCTTCGTAAATCTGTCCTATTTCCGGTTTCATACATTTCCTTTTCTAAATAAAAAATTTATAACAAAGCAGATAATCAGTTGCCTGCTGAGTTTACAAATACACGCTCACCCTGACGAACGTAATCAAGGTCTTTGTGAGCTTTGTTGATTACGTACTCCAGATATTCCTCATCGGAATAATTGAGAACATATTCAAGTTCACTGTTTTTGAGTTCCTGAATCTGAATCTCACTTTGGAGAGCATCGTACTGCGACTGTTTTTCCTTGATTCTCTGATTGATATCAGCAATGGCAAAAACAGAATAAATAAGGAATGCTATAAAAACTCCCCCGATAACAAAGTAACGGAAAGGAAGTCGTTTTTTGTTTTTTTCTTTGACTACTTTTAATGCCATATTTATTGCTCCGTAGTTGCACTTTCTGAAGAAGGAACGCTTCTTCTGTTAAAAGTGTCTAATAATCTACTTTTATTATACATTAACTTGAGTGTAACTTTCAAGAGTTTTTTTGCAAATTTTCCGATAAAACCTAATATTTTCTTGACTTTTTTATAAACAAAACCATAGACTTTTTCAAACAGGCGGATACATACTCTGCCTAAGGTAAAATGAATAAGTGAAAATCCGACGATCTCGCCAAAAACAGTGAAATATCGGGTGTCCCCCAAGGAGAATGCCATACTGAACAAGCCCGTGCAAAAAGCACAGATTATCATAAAAATCAAATCGATTATTAACAAAGGAACATTTGAGGGGTTGAGAACAATCCTCACAGCTTTAATATTATCATACAGAAAACCGAGTAAAACACCGAGTATAACTGCGTAAAGCAGTGTGAGCATTTGCTCTGAAACTGAAAACGTCACTTGGCACTACCTACTTGAAAAGTTTCGATGCAATACCTTTTTGTTTGACATCTCCAAGGTATTGCAGAGAGGTTATTCTGCCGTCTACTGTGACCTCGCCTGTTTCTAGAGAAAGTTTATTTATGTGAAGGTTCACACCCTTAACTATAAGTCGTCCGACTGATGTTTCAGCACTGACTGTCTGTTCGTCAAAGCCCGAGACATCTGTAACACCTGTTAAAGATAAAACTTCACGATTATCAAGACATAGACTATGCGGTTTTGCTACTTTAATGTTATCCTGCATAAGAGCACTCCTTTCGGCACTTATAATACTTATGCAGAAACACCCAGCATTATACCTGAGTATCAGAGAGGTTTATACATAGCATCGGCATCTTCCTTACGGACGTGCTCTTGTAATGTAACCACCTGAACTTTGACTGTTTTTTCGCCAAATGTAAGTTCAATTATATCCCCAACCTTAAGGTCGCAGGAAGCCTTCGCAACCTTGCCGTTGACAACCACTTTACCTGCTGAACATGCCTCGGCGGCAACTGTACGGCGCTTGATAAGTCGGGAAACTTTGAGATATTTATCAAGTCTCATATATCCTCCAAAAAACAATGGGCATACATAAGTATGCCCATTGATAACAAATAAATTACTTGTTTACTGCGTCCTTGAATGCCTTACCAGCCTTGAAAGCGGGAACCTTAGAAGCAGGAATCTCGATCTTAGCATTTGTTCTGGGATCGCAACCTGTTCTAGCATTTCTTGTTCTCTGCTCGAATGTACCGAAGCCAACGAGAGCAACTTTCTCGCCTGCAGCGATAGACTCAACGATTGTGTCGATAAGAGCTACAACAGCCTTGTCAGCGTCCTTCTTGGAAATGCCACTCTTTGCAGCAACTGCTGCAACTAATTCAGTCTTGTTCATAATGAACCTCCGTATAATTTTTTATTTATTTATTTCGGCTATAGCCGATAAATACAATTTAAAATCCCCTGAATAAATCAGGATTTTTTTATCTCATCCCACAGAGCGTCGAGTTCTGAAAGGGATGCAGATTTCATATCTATTCCCCTACTGTTTGCGAGGTTTTCGACCATTGCAAATCGGGAAATGAACTTGTCACAAGCAAGACCAAGTGACTGTTCGGGATCAACGTTAATAAAGCGGGAAACATTTACTGCAGAGAAAAGAACATCTCCGAGTTCCTCACTGCATTGAGAAGCATCTCCGTTCTGGATAGCGGTGCGAAGTTCCTCGATCTCCTCAGAAAGTTTATCGAGTGCACCTGTTACGTCGGGCCAGTCGAAGCCACACTTACGGGCTTTGTGCTGAACCTTGTGAGCACGGATAAGAGAAGGAAGAGCATGGCTAACACTATCAAGTGCCTGTGCTTGGGTGGTCTGCTTCTTGGTCTGCATCTTGATAGCATCCCAATTATCGAGCACCTGCTCGGAAGTATCCGCCTGAACATCGCCAAAAACGTGGGGATGACGGATGATAAGTTTCTTACAGATTCCGTCACAGACATCTTCTATGGTGAAGTCACCAGTATCCTCTGATATCTGAGCGTGAAATACAACCTGAAGCAACACGTCGCCAAGTTCCTCACAAAGGAGTTCACAGTCTTGTTTGTCGATGGCCTCTATTGCCTCGTAGGTTTCCTCGATAAAATTACGTCTGATACTCTCGTGAGTCTGTTCAGCATCCCAGGGACAACCGCCCGGCTCGCGAAGAATTTTCATAATATTAACAAGGTCGTCAAAGTTATAACTTTGTTTGAACTTAAAATCCACTTACGATTCCTCCGTAGAAAGTACAAACCGCTTTCCAATCACATATTTTAACCTATCAAATGAAGTTTTTCAAGTATTATTACAATTTTTTTACCATTTGGGAGCATTAAAATTTCATTTCGCTTAAAAGTATGCAATACCAACAAAAAAACAAGATAAATTATAGCAGAAATGACGATGGAAATCAGGACGTTAAGGTCAAGTACGTATTGGCATACATAGGCACAGACTCCGCAAACTACTGCTCCTAACATAGGTTTGATCGCTGAAGCGACAAAATCGGGGATGATTTTTGTACTCTTTATCAACAGGTACATAGCAACAACACACATCAGGAAGTTGGAAATCAGGGAGCCTATTGCCGAACCTACAATGTTGATGTGAATGTTACGTGCGAACAAATATGAGAACAGAACCTTGGAAAGTGTACCAAATATATAAATATACATTGTAGCCCTTACCTTGCCTACACCCTGAAGCATAGAGCACAAAGGAGTAATTGTTCCCATAAAGATTACGGACATTCCGAGGACTTGTAATATCTCTCCGCTGAAGGTAGAGATGTTGGGATTACCCGAATACACGAGCGAGAGGATGGGGGTTGCCAGTACGGACAGTCCTATTGCACAAGGGAAAGTAACTATTGTTGTGAGTCGAAGAACTGTGTTAATTGAATCTTTGAGTTCGTCTTTGTTGCCTCTTGTATATGCTGCGGTAACATTGGGCATTGCACTGGTACCGAATACCTGTGTTACAGACACCACCAAAGATGACAGAGTCAAAGCAGCACTATAGTATCCCCAAATACAGGTGTGGATTGTTATCTCGTCTTTGGTTATTTCATTATCCAAGACATGATTAAACTCCTGTAAAAGTGTCTCGGGCTGATTTACAGCCATATTGTATATTAGATTTTGAATAATAACTGCGTCAATGGAATTAGAAAGGCTCATAACGAGAGCGCCGATACCTATGGGTAATGCTGTAAGACACATTTTCTTGAAGGTTTCGCGCTTTGAAATTGCCTCTATTGAGGTCTCGAAATATGCGGGGTCTATACCGCCTTTTTTCACAGCATAACGGATTCGAAGGAAAATAAACGAAAGTACGCTTCCCATAGTGATTCCGAAAATTGACGCTGCAACAGAAGCGGCTACTAAAGTACGCATCGCTTCATCGGTAGAATCAAAGGTAAGTCCAAAGATTGTGCCGGTAGAAGCATATTGTTTTGTACCTATATTAACGATAATATAGGACAACAGTACACCGATTGCGATTTTTGAGAATGCTTCAATAACCTCGGACACAGCCGTAGGAGTCATATCCCTTAAGCCCTCAAAATAGCCTCTGTAAATAGACACAAGGCATCCGAAAAAAATGGTCGGTGCCAACACAAGCAACGCGGGTAATGAGTAGGGTGACTTGATGTACTGTATGTAGAAAAAACTACCCACAGTCATAAGCAAAAAGCAAACTGTACCCATCACTATAAAGAACGGTCTTGCTACATTATAAATCTGTTTGACGTCTTTGTATCGCTCTTTGGCGTAACTCTCGGAGATAAGCCTTGAAACGGCAATAGGAAAACCAACTGTCGCCAACGTAAAAAGAGGTACATAGAGCTCATAGGCATTGGAAAACAACGCTGTACCGAACTCGGCATAGTTACCACCCAAGGTAGCGTAAAGATTTGTAAGTAACACCTTCTGGGCAAGTCCGCAGAGTTTTACTGCAATCATGCTCAGCGTCAGAATAAACGCACCTTTCAAAAAACTTTGGGAGGTGCTTTTCTTTTGTGAGGAGTTGGACATATCAGGAAATCTCCTTTCAGAATAAAGCACTATAGAAAGACTTTATGCCATTTTTTCGCTCAATCATTTCCTCGAAACGATCAATATATTCATATGGATACTTAAAGTTAAATATACGCTCGAGGTTGTCCGAATAAGGATCTTTGAGTTTTGTTACCGCACCTGCGCCACAGGCAAGTATGGTATGAGTTTCATCCATAATATATACATTATACAGTCCCTCGAAGCCTTTTTTTGCCCAGCCGGTATTTTCCATATTGCCGAGCATTCTGCTCTGACGGTAAAGATAATAAGGGGAATATCCGTCTTTGTTAAGGGATGTATAGGCGGTACTTAGCATTGAGGCTACTGCTTTTGTATCTTCCGCATCAATCTGCATTTTATCCCCTGTAAGCTGAGAACTTCGTTTCATAGAAAGGGTATGAACAGTAACGCTCTCGGGAGAAAGCGTACATATACCCTCTATTGTTTTTTGGAAATTCTCGGGGGTGTCTCCGGGAAGTCCTGCAATAAGGTCTGTATTTATATGCTTAAAACCGAGTTTCCTCGCAAGTGAAAAAGATTGGTAGAAATCATCGACTGTGTGACGTCTGCCGATACCCTGAAGTATCTCGTCAGAAAGAGTCTGAGGGTTGATGCTGAGTCTGTCGCAACCGTTTTTGAGTATGGCTGTGAGTTTGTCCTCGGTAATGGTATCAGGTCTGCCTGCCTCTACAGTAAACTCGCGACAATGGGACATATCGAAGTTTTCTCTGACTGTGGATAAAATTTTGCTGAGGTAGGGTGCTTCAAGAGAAGTCGGCGTACCTCCGCCCATATATACTGTTTCAAGTCTTAAATCGAGGCTTTTTGCTATATGTCCCGTTAAGGCTATTTCACGACATAATAAGTCTACGTATGAAGGAATAAGATGTTTTGCTTTCTCGACAGACTGAGATACAAAGGAGCAATAACTGCACCTTGTGGGACAAAACGGTATTGAGATATAGAGGCTGAAGGACTTTTCTTTGGAAAGGCTTAAAATTCGTTGCTCGTTGACACAGGTTACCGTGGCAAGGTCTGTTTTTTCCTTGCTAACAAGTAGCGAATCGGTGAAATATTTTCGTGCCTTTTCCTCCCCTATTTGCTGAGATAATCTGCGAAACAGTTTAATGGGACGTACACCTGTGAGAAGTCCCCAAGACAGAGTGATACCTGTAAACTCGCAAAGAAGTTTGTAAAGAAGCGTCGCCATTTCAAGTTCAGCGTCGTCACCCTTTATATCCGCTGAGAGTTTACGGGCAAAGTCCCCAATAGAAATCTCGACAGTCAGTTTATCATCAAGAACAGTTAGTATATAAGGCGAGGAAAGTTCCTCGGGAATCAGTTGTGAAGAAATAACCGCAATCTTCTCGTTAGGGAAAAATGCTCGTGTTAAATTTTCAAGTTCATAGTGAAATTTATGATTAATCGCATATAGATTCATAAGTATAAGTCCTGCTTGAAATCAGAAGAAATAAGGATTGTTCTCTCGTTCAAAATCAAGAGTTGTCGATCTGTCGTGCCCGGGATAAACTGTGAAGTTACCCTTAATTCTACTTAGTCTTTGAAGAGATTTTTCCATCTGCATACTATCGCCTGTAGGCAGGTCGGTTCTACCCATCGAACAGAAAAAGAGGGTGTCGCCCGTGAAGATAACTTTGTCATCCTCGAATACAAAGCAACCGCTGCCAAGGGTGTGTCCGGGGGTGCGGATAAACTTAAACTCTGTCTGTCCTAAAGAAAGGGTATCCCCCTCGCTCAAAAAAATATCTGCGTACACAGGGTTCATCTGTGCGGTAGGGAGCAAACTTGAAGCGTTGAGGTTATTGTCAGAAAGAAAAGGAGAATCTTCTTTGGAAATTGCGACTTGCGCCTTGTATCTCTCTGCATAGAAACCCACGGCTCCTATATGGTCGAAATGACCGTGTGTGAGGAGAATGTATTTTATATTTTCTTCCCCTATTATGTCAAGTGCTGAGGTTAAATCACGGCTCTTGCAACCCGGATCCACAAGGGCTGTTTCGCCTGACGCTGAATCTGTAATTATATAAGCGTTGGTACCAAGCATACCGACTCTGAATGTTTTGACTTCAATCATCTGCTAAGCTCCTTTGAATTGACTATGAGAGTAACGGGACCATCGTTGAGAAGGCTTACTTTCATATCTGCACCGAATTTGCCTTTGCTGACTTTTTTTACTCCTGCATTTTGAACACAGGTGCAGAAATACTCGTAGAGATATTCGGCACTCTGAGGTAATGCGGCATTGTCAAAACTCGGGCGTCTGCCTTTGCGACAATCGGCACATAGTGTGAAGTTAGATATAACAAGGACCTCTCCCTCAACATTTTCGAGAGAGAGATTCATCTTGTCATTATCGTCACAAAAAACACGAAGAGCGGAAATCTTGTTTGCAAGCACACGTGCCTCGGTTTCGTCATCGCCTTTTTCCACACCGAGAAGAATCAGAAAACCTTTATTGATTTCGCCTATTACTTCATTGTCTACTGTAACACTTGCCTGAGTTACACGTTGAATTACTGCTTTCATATACCTTCCTCTTGTGAATCAATTACCGCGTCGGGTTATACTGTTGACACCGTTTACGGTAGAGATTCTTGCCATAATTGTCTTAAGATGGTCGACGTCGGTAACATCAATTGTTACGTTGATAATAGCATCGTTGCCCTGAAGTTCGCGACAATTAAGGGAACGAATCATAATATGCAGAGCCGAGAGTTGATTTGAAACATCCGCCAGAAGTCCTCCGCGGTTGGTACAAAGAATCTCAAGACTTGTCTGGAATGTTTCTCTGAGTCTGTGTTCCCAATGAGCGCTTACCCAACGGCCAGGCTCCTCGGCGGTAGAAATATCTGCGGGAACATTACGGCAATTGCGGTTATGGATAGATACACCGTAACCTCTTGTAATAAAGCCGATAATATCATCACCCGGGACGGGATTACAGCATTTTGAGAACTTGATAAGCACGTCATCCATGCCCTCGACAATAACACCTGAACCGACTTTTTTGTCCTTTGGTAGTTCCGCTGAAGTTTTGGGAGTAAATTCTGTGGCTGATTTCCCGTAGATTTTCTGATACAGTTCGCGGATACGGGGCATAATCTTCCACAGCTGAATACCGCCGTAGCCGATTGCTGCATAGAAGTCCTCGAGACTGTTAACCTGAATTTTGAGATTGACTTTTTTGAGGAAATCTTCCAACTCTTTTTCGGGAATGATAATTCCGTATTTGCGAAGTTCTCTGTCAAACTCTGCTTTACCCTCGACGATATTTTCTTCCCTGCGTTCTTTCTTAAACCAGGAACGAATCTTGCTCTTGGCTTCGGATGTTTTAACAATTTTCAGCCAGTCACGTTTTGGTCCCTGGGCATCTTTCTGGGTTAGGATCTCAACAATTTCGCCTGTTTTGAGTTGATAATCAATAGGGACAATTCTTCTGTCAACCTTGGCACCAATCATTGAGTTGCCGACTGCAGAGTGAATTGAATATGCAAGGTCGATAACGGTTGAGCCTGCAGGGAGATTGACAACGTCTCCTTTGGGAGTAAAGACGAAAACTTCGTTGGGGTTAAGGTCGGTTTTAATGGTGCTGACGATGTCTGTGGCGTCTACGGCATCTTTCTGAGTATCGAGAATCTTTCGAATCCAGGCAAGATGTTCGTCAAATGAATCGCCCTGTCTTGCACCTACTCCTGCTTTATACTTCCAATGAGCAGCAATACCGAACTCAGCAGTATGGTGCATATCCCAGGTACGGATCTGCACCTCAAAAGGAATACCTCTGTGGCTAAGTACAGTAGTATGCAAAGACTGATACATATTGGGCTTAGGAGTAGAAATATAGTCTTTGAATCTATTAGGGATAGGTTTATAAATATCGTGAATTATACCTAAAACGTTATAACAGTCGGTTACTGTATCCACAATAACACGTACGGCAAAAATATCGTAGATTTCTTCGATAGTCTTGCCCTTCATAAAGGTTTTACGATAGATACTATGGATACTCTTTACTCTGCCTTTGATGGAGAGGTTAGGGATAAGGGTTCTGCTTCTCTCGAGAATTTCCTCTTTGAGAGAGGCAATAAACTCCTCGCGATCGTGTGCGGTGTTGTTGAGTTCGGTTTCAATCTCTGCATAGCCGACAGGGTCAAGATAACGCAGAGAGAGATCCTCCATTTCTTCCTTAACCGCAGTAATACCGAGTCGATATGCTATAGGAGCGTAAACTTCCATAGTCTCGAGCGCTATATCTCTGCGCTTTTGCTCACGCATACAGTCAATAGTACGCATATTGTGAAGTCGGTCGGCGAGTTTGATAATAATAACCCTGATGTCATTGCTCATAGCAATAAGCATTTTTCTGAGGTTCTCTGCCTGTTGTTCCTCACGATTGCTGTACTTAATCTTGGACAACTTTGTAAGTCCGTCAATAAGCAGAGCAATATCTTTGCCAAAAAGCTTTGAGACATCATCGAGAGTATACTCGGTATCCTCGACTACATCGTGGAGCAAAGCCGCGATTATAGAGTCGGAGTCCATACCAAGTCCCACTAGAATATAGGCAACTGATGTGGGATGTAAGATATAAGGAAGTCCTGAAACTCTACGCTGGTCTTTGTGTGCTTCCTCAGCAAAACGGTACGCCTTGTCTATGCGGGATAAATCAAAGCTGTTTCCGCTATTGTTCATTAATTCAAGAAGTTTATCGTAGTCGTAATAATGAGTCATATCTACAGTGGTTTTGATTTCTTCTGTACTCATAAGCATACCTCGCTTAGTTCACGGATTATAGGAGCTGTGTCAAGGTCAACTTTACCCTCTACCTGACACAGTTTGATTTCTGTTTTATTCATACCTTCCTGCATATAAATAAGTCCGAGTTCGGTCATAGCAGTCAGCACAACTCTGAGTTTACCTAAGGGAAGTGAAAGTTTGACAGACATAAGGTCAATTGTGCCTGAGAATCCCGAACCTGACTTGAGGAAGCGATATACCAAAGCGAAGTCCTGACGATCGGGTAAAATTGAACACAGATCGTCGCTTCCCAGACTTCTGCCTGTGCAGAATCGCTCGAATATACGCTGAGATTCAAGTTGTGCTTCGTTATCTGTGGAGGATAGTTTAATATCTCTTGCGATAATGGAAAGGTATGTATTACCTGCATAGATGTTTTTATCAAGGGTTATTGCCAAGTCTACTACATCCCCCACACAATAAGGGAAGCCTGACACATCGGTATTGAAGCACATTACTGTTACATGGCTTCCGTCCCTTGATACTGTGAGTTTCTTATGTTTTCCTGCAGATAAGTCTTTAATATCGTCTATGTGCATTGTATAAAGCCCGAACAAAGGAGACGGATTACCTGCACCAAAAGGCTCTAAGGCACAGATACTGTCAAGTAAAGATAAATCAAGTAGCGAAGGATTGAGTTTACAATCGAGATGTAGTTCAGGCAGAGGCATCTCATCAATGTCGTCGGTATATGAATATATTGCCTCTTTGAATGCCTCAATATTAGAGCTTTCAAGTGAAAAGCCCACCGCCATTGGGTGTCCGCCAAAATGTGTGAGCAGATGGCTGAAATTAAAAATAGCGTCTGAAAGTGAAAAACCTTCGACTGATCTGCCCGATGCTCTCGCGGTATCACCACAACGAGATATAATGATGCAAGGTTTACCGAAAGCGGCCTTGACTCTTGCGGCGACGATTCCGATAACGCCCTGATGCCAATTGTCACCGTCTATTATTATAATACTCTGCATTGTAAGTGCAGGGTCACTCTTGATTTTTTCTTCTATTTCCGCCAGGATATCACGCTCGATTTGCTGACGGGTAACGTTTTCTTCGTTAAGCTCAAAAGCAAGTGAGGATGCAAGTTCCTCATCTTCGGTCAGAAGCAACTCTACACTACGTGTGGAAAGTCCGAGTCTGCCGACTGCGTTGATTCTCGGTACGACTGTATAAGCAAGGCTCGAGGAGGTTATGGGTTTATCCTCGTAACCTGCCTGTTTCAATAGTGCACGTATTCCTACTCGGTCGCTGTTTTGTAAAAGACATACACCTGCTTTGACTATAGCGCGGTTTTCTCCTGTGAGAGATACTACGTCACCTATGGTACCAAGTGCCGCTAAATCTGCGAAATTCTCAAGTATCTGAGATAAATCTCCGTACTCGCCCTCAATAGCCATTACAAGTTTGAGAGCTACTCCTACACCTGAGAGTTCTTTGAATTCACTTTCATCATCTTTGCGATGAGGGTCAACAACCGCAACCGCCTCGGGGATAACATCGGGTACTGAGTGATGGTCGGTTACTACGACGTCTATTGAGAGCGAGGATGCAAACTGTACCTCCTCGTATGCGGAGATACCATTGTCTACTGTGACGATAAGATTAACGCCTTCCTCCGAAAACTGACGTATAGCATCAAGGTTCATACCATAGCCTTCATCGGCTCTGGAGGGAATATAATACTGTACGTTGGCACCTACTGACTCAAGATATGAATAAAGAAGTGCCGTAGCAGTAACACCGTCTGCATCATAGTCACCATACACACAGATTCTCTCAAAATTCTCTATAGCATCTTTGATTCGGTCTACTGCTTTGTCCATATCTTTGATAAGGTACGGATCCGAGAAAATCGGTTCCTCGCGAAGGAAGTTATATATATCCTCCTGAGTATTAAGAGATCGGATATTGAGCATAACAGACAGGAGCATAGGAATTCCCATACTCTCGCTTATCTGTAATGCATCGTGCTTATTAAGTTGTGCAACAGTCCATTTTTTCATATCCGACTCCGTAATTCAAAAAATTTATATACCTAAAAGTTCTCTTGCATAGTCCTGAGCGGCTACTCCTGAGGCTTCGCCCGAGATAATTCTTGCGAGTTCCTGTACTCTGCCTTGCGTATCAAGAGGTGTGACATCTGTATATGTTCTGCCCTGTGACTCTGACTTAGATATAAGGAAATGAGAATCTGCCAAAGCGGCAATCTGAGGCAGATGAGTTACACACAAAGACTGACAAGTCGTGCTGACTCGTTTCAAAGCGTCCCCTACCCTGCGTGCTGCAGAACCTGAGATACCGCTGTCTACCTCATCAAATATGAGGGTATCGGTGGGATCACTCTCGCTCAGGACAGTCTTGATTGCTAGCATCATTCGTGAAAGTTCACCGCCTGAGGCAACTTTTGCAACCGGTTTTACGGGTTCACCTGCGTTGGTTGATACAAGGAACTCGATTTTGTCTATGCCGTTTTCGTAAAGGTCGCAGGTAATCTGTGACACGGAAACTTCGGCACTTGGCATATCGAGAAGTTTCATCTGTTCCATTACTTTTTGAGAAAAATCTGCGGCTACTTTAGCTCTCTTGTCAGAAAGTGCTGTAGCTTGGTTCATTGCCTCTTTATATGCCGCCTCCTGCATTAAGGCGATTTTTTCTCTGTCTTCTTCGAAACACAAAATGCTACGAAGTTCCTCTTTGATATTTTCAAGATACTGAAGCATTTCCTCCTCAGTATCGCCATATTTCTTAGAAAGTCTGTGAATAAGGTCAAGACGGGTTTCTATTTCTTCCAATCGAGCGGGATCATCCTCAAGTACATCTGCCATAGAACTTATATCTGAGGACAGATCCTGAAGTTCGTAGTATAAATTCTGAAATCTCTCAGAAAGTTCACTTGCAGCAGGCATAATTTCGCCTGCTGATGAAATATCGGAGGCGGCATCTGAAATAAGCGTCATTCCGCCCTGGAACTCGCCTCCGTCACCTGAAAGTAAATAAGACGCTGAGGAGAAAAGTTCTCGCAAACGTGAGGAGTTTGCAAGGACAAGGCGTTCCTCGTTCAAGGCTTCTGTCTCGCCTACTGTGATATCGGCGGCTTCGAGTTCTTCAATCTGGAAACGAAGCAAATCTGCGCGACGGGCTCTGTCTCTGTCGTTGCTATCTTTAAGCGACAGTATTCGGGTAAGTTCTCTGTATTTATTAAAACTTTCTCTGTATTCAGAAAGTGCATCAGAGAGGTTGCCGAGTGCATCTATGTAACCGATGTGCATATCGGGTGACATAAGTTCGTAACTCTCGTGCTGACCGTGAATGTTTATGAGATATTTTCCTACGTCACGAAGTACTGACACGGCCGTTGGTCTGCCGTTAATCCGACAGTTATTCTTGCCTGAGAGGGTAAACTCGCGCTCTACTAACAGTTTGCCGTCCTCGACTTCGTAACCGAGGTCAGAAAGTGCTTTTAATGAGGCACTGCCTAAATCGGTAAACGTAGCTGCGACATAGGCTGAGTCTGCACCTGTACGTACTAGTTCGCGTGAGGTACGTCTGCCCAAAACCGCTGAGATAGCGTCGATAATGATACTTTTACCTGCACCTGTTTCACCAGTGAGTACATTGAATCCCTTGGTAAATTCTATATTCGTTTTTTCGATTACTGCGATATTCTCAATGTAAAGTTCAGAAAGCATAAGTATTCCTTCGTTTCAAATAAAACTTATCTGTGATAATCAGATATACGACCTCAGATTATCACGAAGTTCAAGCGCTGAGGCATTATCTGTACAAGCGATAAATATGGTATCGTCGCCTGCAAGAGAGCCTACGAGATGTTCAAGGCTCATAGAATCA
Organism: Ruminococcus sp.; assembly: GCA_045603105.1. Taxonomy (GTDB): domain Bacteria; phylum Bacillota; class Clostridia; order Oscillospirales; family Acutalibacteraceae; genus Ruminococcoides. The sequence goes on along the minus strand of JAZULM010000034.1, from coordinate 47,734 downwards.
ATAGCGGCACAGGCTGCGGATGCCATACCGCTGAATGTTTTAACCACAACTAAATTCTGAGCAATCTCAACAGAAACTATTGAGCCTGTGAGTATACCCGAAAAGCCTTTTTTTACATCAGGCTGAATACCTGTGGGTGCGCTGTAACGATAACTTCCGTCTATAGAATGAGATTTTTGCAGACGAAGAGTTTTGATGTCTCTGGAAACTGTGGACTGGGTTACGGAATAACCTTCCTCACGTAGTCTTTGGAGAAGTTCCTCCTGAGTTGTAATGGGATAATGCTTTATAAGTTCAAGAATTTTTGCGTGTCTGTTAATTTTCATATTAGTCACCTGCATCTTCCGATTGGGTAAGTTTTTCTCCTGCGGTCTTATAAAAATTGCGAGATTTGAGCACACACATTTTAAGACTATGAGAAGATTTTGATACTCTGACTGTATCTGTATCGGATAGTTTCACCGATATCTGACCATCAATAGTCAGGTAAGAAGAATCGGGGGTTTTACATCTGACGCTGAGTACTGCATCACGGTTAAAAATGACGGTTCTCTGTGTTAACGAATGGGAACAAATGGGCGTCAGTTCGATTAAATCAAGGCTAGGGTCGATTACGGGACCGCCTGCCGAGAGCGCATAAGCGGTAGAGCCTGTAGGTGTGGAAAAAATAATACCGTCTGCTCTGTAGTTGGAGATTTTTTCCTCCTGCTCGTATACATCCAGATCGATAATCTGTGAAAGAGAGCCTCGGGAGATTACAGCGTCGTTTATAGCCATATATGTTTCGGTATTTCCGTCTGAGTGTATGACGCTTACGTCAAGTATCATTCTGTGGCAAATATCACATTCGCCTCGCAAAAGTTTAACGAGGAGGTCTGTCTCCTCTGCCTCTATTTCTGCGACATAACCGAGTCGGCCTGTATTGATACCGAGTATTGGTTTTCCCCACTTAGCAGCAAAATGAGCGCTGTGGATTATAGTACCGTCACCGCCGACTGTGACTGCTGAGTCACATTCAGAGAAAAGGGTATCGTATGTATCATAGAAGATGATATTTTCACTCTTGGTTTTTATGTTGTCCGTCATCTGATACGGCAAAAGCACCTGTGCCCCGTGAGATATAAGAAGGCTTGTTACAGATAAGGCACACTTGATTGCAAGCGGTTTATCTAAATTGGGAATCAGTGCAATTTTCATTTATGATACCTCCCTTTTGTGGGAATCATTATTTATCAAGTTCAAGGTGTGAAGCATCCGCCAAAGCCTCGGGTGTAATATCGGTTAAAAGTTTCGGCGAGTCGCTTGTGCGGATATACATAAGGTACTCGATATTACCCTCGGGACCTTTTACGGGTGAAAAGTCAAGTCCCAATACATCGAAGCCTGAAGAAAGAGCAAAGTCACGGATAGTTTCTATAACTTCGGCATGGACTGATTTATCGCGGACTACACCTTTTTTGCCGACTTTTTCTCTGCCTGCTTCAAACTGAGGTTTAATAAGGCAGACGCCTTGTCCGTTTGCTGACAAAAGAGGTCTGACTACGGGCAAGATAAGTTTGAGGGAAATAAAGGATACGTCTACTGAAAAAAAGTCGATTTTGTCCTCGATCATATCGGGTGTTACCTTGCGGAAATTGGTACGTTCCATATTGACGACTCTCTCATCATTGCGAAGTTTCCACGCAAGTTGACCATAGCCTACGTCAATGGAATAAACCTTGGATGCTCCGTTTTGAAGCATACAATCGGTAAATCCGCCTGTAGAGGCACCTATGTCCATAGATACCTTACCCTCTAAATCAAGTTCAAAGCAAGTCATCGCTTTCTCAAGTTTAAGACCGCCACGGCTGACGTACTTAAGAGCGGGACCTCTGACCTCGAGCAAGACATTCTCCTCATAGGTGCTGCCACATTTATCGGCTTTCTGATTGTTTACATATACGAGTCCTGCCATAATTACCGCTTTTGCTTTTTCGCGGCTTTCTGCAAGACCTTTTTCAAACACTAGAATATCAAGTCTTTTTTTCATATATGGAAATCTTCCTTTTAAAGATTCGCTGATTATTTTCTGAGGATACTGTACATTCCGTCTGCATCAAGTTTAAGAGCGTGCAGCGCCATAGTATCCTTGGAATGAGGAATAAAGATATCCTCGATAGCGGTGATAGAAAGAGAACCTGTGAATCTTTCTTTCATAAGTTCGGATTCGAAAATCTCTCCTACTCCGCCTGAACGCATACCTTCTTCAAAGAAATATACACGCTTGAAGTTTCCAGCGAAGCGGATCGCCTCTTTGTCTATGGGTTTAATGCGACAAAGTTTTAAAATGCATGCCTCGATACCGACAGTTGAGAGTTTTTCCTTTGCCTTGCAAGCTTCTGCGAAAAGTCTGCCGTAGGTAACAATTAAACGCGAAGCGTTGGGGTTGCCGTATATACTAAAGTTTGTATCGTTATGAGTAAAATCTGAAGGTCTGAAAGGCTCGCTGCCACGAGGGTAGCGTACTGCGGTCAGTCCGTCTTCTTTATTAACTGCTATTGAGAGAGAATTCTCTAAATCATCAAAATAGCAGGGTGAATAGATTGTGGTATTCGGTATGGAATTGAGTATAGAAACGTCGAAAACGCCTTGGTGGGTTTCGCCATCCTCACCTACTATGCCTGCACGGTCAACACCAAGCACAAGATGAAGATTCTGTGCGGCGGCATCGTGTACAAGTTGGTCATAGGCACGTTGGAGAAAACTTGAATAAACTGCAAAGACGGGAATCATACCTCTTGAGGCAAGTCCGCATCCGAAAGTTACGGCGTGCTCCTCGGCTATACCTACGTCGAAGAATCTGTCCTTGAACTTATGAGAAAATTCGGTGAGTCCTGTGCCAACTGTCATAGCCGCGGTTATACCGCAGATATTCTCGTTATCTGTAGCAAGGGACACAAGTTTTTTACCAAAACAATCGCTGTAAGACTTTGACTGAGAAAGAGGTTCACCTGTATCGATATCGAAGCGTCCGATACCGTGAAAACTCTTGGGATCATTCTCTGCAAACTGATAGCCTTTGCCCTTGATAGTAACAGCATGGATTAATACGGGACGATTAACCTTTTTAGCGGCACGAAGAACGTTGATAAGACTCTCCATATCGTGGCCGTCTACAGGTCCGTAGTAATGGAAACCGAAGTTTTCGAAAAGGTTTGTTTTGTAAATTTTCTTTTTGAACCAGTTTTTTGTGTTGGTAAGTCCTCTGACTAAGGGCATACCTATACCGGGAACTTTTGACAGTACTCGTTCAAGCCCGCTCTTTGCGTTAAGGTACCACGGGCTAATACGGATTGCGGTCAGATGTTTTGACACCGCACCAACATTCTTGGAAATTGACATTTTGTTATCATTGAGAATGATGATGAAGTTTCTCTTGAATCTGCCAGCGTTATTGATACCCTCAAATGCAAGTCCGCCCGTAAATGAGCCGTCACCGATAAAGGCTATTGTATGACTGTCGTCGCCCTGAAGTTGTTTTGCCTTTGCGATACCAAAGGCTGCAGAGATGGACGTACTGCTGTGGCCTGCTCCGAAAGCATCGTAGGGACTCTCGTATCTTCGAGGAAATCCCGAGAGACCGCCCGCTTTACGGATGGTGTTAATCTTATCGTATCTGCCTGTGAGCATTTTATGGGTATAGCACTGATGTCCTACGTCCCAGACGATACTGTCCTTGGGACAGTCGAATACATAGTGCATCGCTACGGTCAGTTCTACAACTCCCAGATTTGGGGCTAAGTGGCCACCGTTTTCTGATACTGTGAGAATCAACTTACGGCGAATTTCCTCGCATAATGCAGGGAGTTCGTCTATATTCAGTTTTTTCAAATCAGCCGGAGATTTTATTTTCTCAAGCATTTCAAAATTACTTTCCATATCTGAATCCTAATCGTTTATATTGAGCGTGTTTCTCGCTGATATTTATATTAGTTCTTGCGGTTTACAAGGCTTACTGCAAAATCTCTGAGGAAGGTTGTGTCACCCTCAAATATATCAAGTGCTTTGACAGCGCGTTCTGTCAGAAGTTTTGCTCTGCGCATACATTCCTGCACTCCATAGAGTGTAACGTAGGTAGATTTGTTATTCTGTGTATCGGAGTTTACAGGTTTGCCTAACTCTTCGGTGCTTGATGTAACGTCCAAAACGTCATCGACAAGTTGAAAAGCAAGGCCGACACACTCGGCATATTCCTCGGCAGCACGGCGTTTGTTCTCGTCTGCATCTGCAATAATAACACCCATAAGGCAGGCTGCCTTGATAAGGGCACCCGTTTTGAGCAAATGAATCTGATTGATGATTTCCTCGGATGCATTTTTGTCCTCATATGCAAGGTCGATAACCTGTCCGCCTACCATTCCGTCTGCACCTGAAAGTTTAGCCAAGGTGTAAGCGGCTTCGGCTACTCTGTTGGCAGGGACTCTAGACATACTTTCAGGAGAAAGCATTACCTCAAAAGCAAGGCTTTGCAAGGCATCTCCTGCCAGAAGTGCTGTGTCCTCGGAAAATGCTATGTGATTGGAAGGTTTCCCACGTCGCATATCATCGTTATCCATACAGGGAAGGTCATCGTGAATAAGTGAATATGTGTGGATAAACTCTACTGCGCAGGCAAAAGGTATGGCGGACTCTATATTTTCACCGCAAAGTTTACAAAACTCAAGGGTGAGCCTCGGGCGGACACGCTTACCGCCTGCATCAACAGAGTATCTCATAGACTGCAAAAGAACGTCATAAAGTGTTTCGTCTTTTCTGAGATATTTTTCAAGGGCTTGTTCAATTAAAATAAGGGTTGCATCCATTTACATACCCTCCTGACTTGAGAGAATCTCTGACATACGGGCATTGAGATCCTTGACCTTTTCGGAGGCGGTATTAAGATATTTCAGGCAATAAGTATAGTAACTGTATGCCTCGGTATAAACCTGCATCATCTCATCAAAAGTACCCTCGCTACGTTCGAGTATACCAATGAGTTCTGTCAGTTTATTTATGGCTGTTTCGTAATCCATATTTTCAAATATATCTGTAGGAATATTTGTACTCATAATAACCTCCGTATATGTAAATCAGTCATTATCTGTGTCATCGGTTTCCTGCTCGGCAAGTTCTACTATTTTCATCAGTCGGTGGTTGACTCCGCTTCGGCTGATTGGTGGTGAGAGAAGTTCGCCTAAATCTCTGAGAGAAAGTTCGGGGTTGTCCCTACGGAGAATGGCTATCTCACGTAGTCCCTCGGGCAAAGAGGCTAGTCCCACGGTAGAATCAATTTTTTCTATAGCAGAAAGTTGTTTTGCAGCCGCTGTGGCAGTTTTGTTGATATTGGCAAGTTCGGAATTTGTACGGCGGACTGCCATATTCCTCATCTGCTTGAACGCTTTGGCATTCATAATGTCCATAGCACACAAGGGTGCTCCCATATAGGTCAGCAAATCGGTAATTTGTTCGCTGTCTTTGAGATATACAACGTAAGAACCGCTTCGAAGTATTGTTTTGGGAGTGAGGTTGCACTCCTCTATTTCAGAAAGAATTGTGCACAGGTCGTTGCAAAGATTCTTATATCCTGCACAAAACTCGAGGTGATAGTTTTTTTGGGGATCGTTGACAGAACCGCAAGCCATAAATGCTCCTCTCAAAAAAGCACTGAGGCTTATATCATCCTCAATATTTGCACGATTGAGTCTGAGGGTAGGTCTGCCTTGTATATGGCCGAAAGCAGAGTACATTCGGCTACATTCCTCGGGGATAATAAAACTTACTGTATGTAGATTTATAAAATCTTTGCTTGCTCTTAGGGTTGACTGCTTCTCAACTACAGGAGAAAATAGCATTGTTGACAAAGAAATGTATCTTTCTGCTACGCTGATTGACTCGGTTTTGAGTTTTATCTCTGTGTCGGAAAACGGCTTAGAGAAAAGCATCATACCATAACACTCGGCAAAATTCACCGCTTTAGTCTTATTCTCGTGTTTTGCAAGTTCCTTTTTTACTTCGTGTGAAAACGACATAGCCCTGTACCTCCTTTCGAAATAGTTAAGTTAGATTATGCTTTCCAGATATCTCTGTGATGTAGGGTTGACTTGTTACCGATCTCGATGAAATGGCTGTTGAGAAGTCGTGCAAGGGTAACGCTTCTATGTTTACCGCCCGTACATCCAACCGCGATTACAAGTTCACTCTTACCCTCGGTACGATACATCGGCAGAGAATAATCGAGAAGTGCCAGGAGTTTTTCAACATAAGTTTGTGTTTCGGGGAACTTCATAACGTATTCTCGTACTGATTCGTCAAGACCGGTGAGTTCTTTGAGTTCCTTGACATAATAGGGATTCGGCAGACAACGAACGTCGAAAATCAGGTCTGCTTCAAGCGGAATACCGTATTTGAAGCCAAAGGAAAGACAGGTAACGATAAAGCCCTCGGAGGGGTCGCCCGAAAACATGGTGGTAACTCGCTCTTTGAGTTGGCGAAGTGCCATATATGAGGTATCTATAATGTAGTCGGCTCTTGCTTTGAAGGGCTTCATGAGTTCTTTTTCAAGACGGACTGCATCCTCGGTTGTACTACCCTCAAACGACTCTGCAAGGGGGTGTTTACGACGGGTTTCTTTGTATCTGATTAAAAGCACGTCACTTTTAGCGTCAAGGAAAAGAATCTTATACTTTCTGCCTTCGGAGTTGAACTTTCTAAGTTCCTCGAAAAGAGTGTCGAACACCTCTCCTCCGCGGACATCAACAACCACAGCGACACGTTTCATACGGATATCGCTTGATTTTTCACAAAGGTCCCAGAAGGTAGACAAAAGTGCGGGCGGGATATTGTCCACACAATAAAAACCTATGTCTTCCAATGCTCTCAGCGCGTGAGATTTACCTGCGCCCGAAAGTCCTGTAATAATTATAAAATCCATAATGTATTCTCCTGTCAAAAGATTGAACGTCAATCTTCCAGATATATAATTTCTCTCTCAAGGATATATCCCGTAGCATCTTTGACGGTTTTCTGCACAAGGGAGATAAGGCCTAAAACATCCTTACACGTAGCACCGCCCGTATTGACGATAAAACCTGCGTGTTTGGGACTTACCTGTGCTCCTCCTATTGAAGTACCCTTGAGTCCGCATCCTTCGATAAGTGTACCTGCAAATGCTCCCTCGGGACGTTTGAACACGCTTCCTGCTGAGGGAAACTCTAAAGGTTGCTTTGAAACTCTGCGGTTCATAATGTCATCCATAAGTGCCTTAATCTCAGGCTTGTTGCCCTCTTTAAGTTTGAAATTTGCAAAGAGAACTACTGCGTCATTTGATTTATAAATACTGTGTCTGTAGGAAAGGTTAAGTTCCTCGACACTCAGAGTTTCTACTTTGCCGTCGCGGGTAAGATGTGTGACGCTTTCGAGTACGTCTTTCATCTCGCCCCCGTAGGCACCTGCATTCATATACACTGCACCGCCCACAGTACCCGGTATACCAAAGGCAAATTCAAGTCCTGTTAGGGAATTATCCAAAGCATAGGTACAGAGTTTTGAAAGAGTAACACCTGCTCCGCAAGTGATTATTTCACCTTTAACGGATAAGTCCTTGAACTCTCCTGCAAGACGGATAACAGCCCTGCGAAGTCCTGTATCGCTCACAAGAAGATTACTGCCGTTGCCGACAATCATATAAGGGATACTGTACTCCTTGCAACAATCGAGCAAAAACTGAAGTTCGGCAAGAGATTCGGCTAAGATATAGTAATCTGCCTCGCCGCCCACGCGAAAAGTGGTGTGGTCTTTCATAGGCTCAGAGAGACTGTATTCAATACCTTTATTTGTGAGTTTTTCTACAAATGAATTGTTTAACATAATATCTCCTATTTAAGAGGAATGTTTATTTGTTTCATATATCTTTCGAGATTATCTATACTTGAATTAACCACAAGTTCCTCGGGGAAATCAATGGACTCGAGCAGACTAAGTGCCTCCTCTGCCCTGCCAAGTTGAGTGATAAAATGGGCGTCTGTATCGACTGCTATGTGGCATCCATGTTTTTTGCAGAGTTTTGCGATTTCTATACAGTTGGGAACAAAATCGGGTTTGTGCTTAATTGAAGCGTTGTTGATCTCGATGAGTTTGCCCTTCTGCGCAAAACGTTTGATTACGGTTTCGTAGTCGTACTTAAAATAAGGTGAGCCTGAATGGGCTATCATATGCACATTGGGGTTATCGGCTATGCTGAGGTATGCCTGTGTACACGTATCAACAGACACTTCATCCTTATACGTGGGCATATGCAAAGATGCTATACAAAAATCAAGGTTTGATAGCACAGAGTCAGTAGCATCGAGTGTACCCTTACTGTCTACGATATTTGCCTCTATGCCTTTTATGACTCTGATGCCATCGTACACCTTTGGTATAGCGTGAAGATTCATAAAATAAAAGGGATGTGGACAGCCGTGCATTGTTTCGCCGTGGTCTGTAACGGCAAAAGCGTAAAGTCCTATACGTTTTGCCTCGGTTATCATCTCTAAGGCTGTATTGTACGCGTGAACAGATGCAATAGTGTGGGTATGTAAATCAGCGACGATTTTCATCAGAAATCCCATCCTGTGTCAATCTTTTTATCCTGAATTGTTTCCTCGCCAACATCCATACCAAGACTTTGCAGAAGTTCCTGAGCAGCATTGTAACCCATCTTCTTCTGACGATTGTTCATAGCGGCTACCTCGATAATAATGGCAAGGTTACGGCCGGGTTTGACGGGAATGGTGATAATCGGAATCTGGATACCCATTATCTCTGTATAAGTATTATCCATACCGATTCGGTCATATACCTTCTCGGTATCCCACTGTTCCATATTGATAACCATATCGATTTTCTCGGTGAGTTTTACGGCTCCCATACCGAAGATTCGGCGGGCATTGATAATACCGATACCGCGCAGTTCGATAAAATGTCGGATATTCTCGGGAGATGAACCTACCAAAGTACGGTTAGAAACACGGCGGATCTCGACCGCATCGTCGGCGATAAGTCGGTGTCCGCGTTTGATAAGTTCTATAGCGATTTCGGACTTACCTACTCCGCTGTCACCGATAAGAAGTACACCTTCGCCGTAAACCTCTACCAGAACACCGTGACGGGTAATTCTGGGAGCAAGGTCGGCATTAAGGAATGTTATAAGTGATGCGGAAATTGCCGAGGTGGTCTCAGAGGAACGAAGTACGGGAATAGCATTCTTCTTCGCTGACTTCATAATAGCCTCTGTAGGCTCGATGTTTCTGGCTATGATAATAGCAGGAGGATTGTGGCATAAAAGACTATCTATAAGTTCAAACTGTTTATCCTCGTCAAACTGTCCGAGATAAGCAAACTCTGTATTGCCGAAAACGATAATGCGCTTCTCATCAAAGAACTCCATATAGCCTGTGAGTTCAAGTCCCGGGCGGTCGATGTCCATTGATACAATATCTATCTCCTCGGGGTTTTTGGGCATATAGAACGGCTCAAGCTGACTTTCCTTAATCAGATGTGCAAGAGATACAGAAAACTGTGTATTCATAACCGAACTCCTCTCTGTTAAAAACCGATAATTATGCCTTTACAAAGGCATATACTTATACACTGTTAATTATAACTCAAACCTTAAGAAAATAAAAGAGTTTTATAAGAAAAATATGCAAAAAATATGCAAAATATTTATTATAAATGCATCAAAGAAAAAATAACTGACTTTTGCTGAATATCACAGCCTATTAATTACCATAATATTGGCGGGTGACGTTATGATAATTTCTGTAATTCGAACGATAATTCTCTATATTGTGGTTATTCTTGCAATAAGAATTATGGGCAAAAGACAGTTAAGTGATATGCAGACCTCGGAACTCGTTATCACAATGATAATTGCGGATATTGCCTCTATCCCAATGCAAAACACTTCTCAACCTCTTTTGTCAGGTATTGTACCTGTGATGATACTTGTCTGCGCTGAGATTTTTTTGAGTGTAATTATGATGAAAATTCCCTTTATCCGTAACATTATATGCGGAAAACCCGAAATAATAATCGAAAACGGCAGGCTGAATCAGAATATGATGAAACATCTCAGGCTGACGACAGAGGACTTATCGGTACTGCTGAGGCAACAGGGAGTTTTCAGTATTGACGATGTTCAGTACTGCATAATAGAAACTACGGGACAAATCAGTGTACTGTTAAAACCTGAAAAAAGGACACCGTCTATGGAGGATATGCGTCTTCCCGCAAGGGATACAGGTATTGAAGCGGTAATCATCAGTGACGGAGAACTTCTCAGAGGGTCTATGGAACTGTGTGATATAGACGAAAACTGGATACACTCTACTCTAAAGGAACAAAACATGAAAACCGAAGACGTGATGATGATGACTGCAAACAAGCTCAAGGAGTACAATATAATCAGGAAGTGGGAAAATTGAAGAGAGTTTACGGAGCATTGGTAATTTTGAGTCTTGTAGCAATACTTTGTGTTGCTGAATATACATGTGTTTGTCAAAACGCTAAAAAGTACATTGAGGGAATTGAATATACAGAAAAATGTATCAGAAACCAAGAGGTTGATAAGGCAATAGAATATACGGAACTATTGAATAAAAACTGGAAAGGTACAGTCAGTCGTATTGATATGCTTTTGTATCACGATTACGTAGACGAAATCGGTACTAATCTCGCAGAGATGCAAATTCACCTCGGTAATGAAGAATACACCTCTTTTTTTGCAACCAGTCAACGGACAAAAAAGGAACTCGAATCACTATATAACAGCGAACAGCCTCTGGCGGAAAATATAATATAAAAAAAGCCTTCCTGTTAATAAGGAAGGCTTTGTCTTTGTCTTTATTTTTGCTTTCGATTTTTTGTACCCTTGATAATAAGGGATATAAGTGAAAAAATCAGAAATGCTGCTAAATTGAAGATAACGATTGTGGCTCCTACGGGAATATCCGTAAAGGTAAACGAGGTGAAGAGTCCCGTAAGTACACAAATGACAGATACGCTGACAGAGGTGACTACAACTGTTAAAAACCTCTTGCAGACTCGCATCGACGTTAGTGCAGGGAAAATTATCATAGCAGATATAAGCAAAGTACCGAGCATACGCATACCGACTACTATTGTGATAGCGGTGAGCAGGGAAATTATTGTGTTGTAAAGTTTGGTACGGATACCTGTCGCAGTAGAAAAGTTTTCATCAAAGGTTATTAGGAAAATCTTGTTGTAAAACAACAGGTACATAGAAATTACGAACACAGAAAGTACAACGCTTATGACGATATCGGACTCCCCTACAGACAAAATTGAGCCAAACATATACTGCTGAAGATTTATGTTTGTGCCGTTGACACTCGCGATAAATACACCTATTGCAAGGGCTGAACTGGATATAACCGCAATAGCGGCGTCGGCGTTGATTTTACTGTTCTCTGTTATTCTGAGTAAAAAGAACGCGGCTATCATCACCACAGGCAGTGAGAGATATATCGGACCTGAAAGATTGAGTACCGCCGCTACGGATAGAGCTCCAAAGCCTACGTGGGATAGTCCGTCACCGATCATAGAGTACCTTTTAAGCACTAATACAACACCCAAAAGGGCACAGCAGATGGCTATTAGTACACCTACAATAAGTGCATTGACCATAAAAGGATATCTGAAAATATCAAGCATTTCTCTCACCCTCCTTTTCTGAGGAATGAGTGCAATCATCACAAGGACAGTCGGATAATAGAAGTTTTTGACCTATATCGGAGTGCATATACTGATGGGTTGTTCCGAAGAAGTAGGCGTTATTGCCGAGATGCAGAATATGGGAGGCATTACGCACCGCCGCATTTACATCATGAGAAACCATAATAACGGCTATACCCTGTTGATTGAGTTTTTTTACAAGGCTGTAAAAATCAGCGGTGGCTATTGGATCGAGTGCTGAAGTAGGCTCGTCTAAAAGGATGAGTTTTTTGGCAGCACACAAAGCTCTTGCAAGTAAAACCCTTTGTTGCTGTCCGCCTGAAAGTTCTGAAAAGCATTTTCTATCAAGTTCTTTGACACCGACCATAGTCATAATCTCTGTCGCATACTCTCGCTCTGAACGGGTATATCTGAAGCCTGATATACGATTATTAAGAAAGCCTGAGAGAACGATCTCTCTGACAGAAGCAGGAAAATCTGCGCTATATCTGGGTTGCTGAGAAAGATACCCAATATGATTGCGAGATAGTCCCTCTCCATACTCAACAGAACCGCTTTGTCTGGAAATTAGTCCGAGGATACCCTTGATAAGAGTAGTTTTACCCGAGCCGTTTTCTCCGACTATACAGAGGTAATCTCCCTCGCTTACCTGAAAGTCAATATCGTTAATAACACTTTTGCCATCATAACCGAGACTGAGTTTATTTACTTTTAGAAGTGACATAGAAAACACCCTCTGACTCTATTAGTATAATGCAAATATCGGGCGGATAAACCGCCCGATTGATGGATACATAATAAATTATGCCTTGTCAGCAAAAAGTCTGCAGGAAACAGCGATTGTGAACACTACGCTGAATACTGCTGTCAAAATTGCGGGTAAAACATAAAGCAGAATAATCTTTGCTCCGAAAATTGCAGAAATTATTAAGGTTGCAATAATGAGAGCAAGAATGATAACTGCAACAGGACGCATTGTTTTGAAGGTTTTGTCTGCTGCTACGGAGTAAGCGTCTACCGAAGGCTCGTCCTTCTTTCTGCGATTTGCAGGTTTTACGCTAAAACTGTAAGCAAAAATAACAAATGTAATGTAACTGAGAACTACGGCAAAAAGCATAAGTGCAAAAGTAATATCACCGAAGTTTGCTCTGCAGATAACTGTTAAAGCAAATGCTGTAACGGCACTTACTGTAGCACCAAGCGCACTACACAGCGCCATCTTGACACCCGGCTTTTTGAAGCGGATGAGGAAATAGATCATTGTCAGACCAAGTACGAGTACTGCTGCAACCAAGGCTTTGAGGTAAAAACCAACGCCAAATTTTCCTAAAGAATAACTTCCGAAAATAAGGTGTAATACAATACCGACTACAACAAGAACTGCTGCTATTATAAGAGAAATCTTATTGAGTCCTTTGAAATTTATACTTTTCTTCATTATTTTGCACCTCCGAATACTGAAGGCTTTTTGAACGCCTTAAAGGAAACAAGGCTTCTGAGCATAAGCTGAGGCAGGAAGTAACCTGTAACAAAGTTAAGCAATGCACCGAAGAACAGTACATAAGAGAAGGTATATGCACCGCCCATAACAGCAGAGCCGAAGATACCGGTAATAAGAGTTGATGTACCAAACATAAACATACCGATAAGTGCTACAATTATGAGGATAAAGTTGATGTCAACGATAGCCTTTCTGCTCTTCTCAATAGACTTGGTAACTGCAGTTTCTACATCTGTGCCTGAAGAAAGTTCTGAGTTAATCTTTTCTCCGAAGATTACACAGCAAAGTACAGCCAAAAGTACAGATAATGCAAAACCAACAAGTCCTGCTATGGTCATCATAAATGTATTGCCGTTACCTGCAAATCTGGTGATAACTGCGAGTACTGCAGAGAACTGAGCAAGTGCGGCAAATACGGAAACAACGCCTGTGAATCTGTACTTGATAATCATAATTACTGCAATGATTATTGCAGCAATAATACCTGCGTACATGAAAAGGTGTGTTGTACCCTCGGAAACAACAGGCTCGACCTGAGAAACAGAGGAAACAGTCACCTTTGAGGGAAGTGTTCCTGTGCCGATAATTGCTGAATAAAGCATTGCCTTGCTCTCTGTCATATTGTCAGAGGTAAAGGAGATACTGCCGTCTGTTAAGGGTTCGCTGATTGTCGGGAATGCAAGCATTCTATCATCAAGCCATACAGAAACAGTCTGATTATAATATGCACCAGTGTCTGCATTGGTAAATGCATTGAGCAGTTGTGAACCTACTTCGCCGAATGTAGCGGTTACATAATAGTATGTAAAATCAGACTCGCTATACTCAAACCAACCTGATGATTCAAGTAATGAGCCGTCTATAAGTACGGTTTTTGCAGTTTCATCTACTGGTTTTACGAAACATGCACCATTGGACGAATCTACTATCATATCCTCATAAGAGTTACCGGGACGCATAGCAAAATAGCCGTAGGAAGAAAGAAGTGTTGCTACTTCTTCTGCAGAAAACTCACAGTCAACGTCGCTCGGTACTACCAATGAGATACTACCTGCTTCGTTGTCGAGTGCAAGCTGATAATCTTTGAGGCCAAATCTGGTTGCTCTTTTTTCAATAATCTTTGCAACGTTCTGAATTTCGTCAGGACTTGCAACATCGAGGGCGACTTTGGTACCGCCTGATACATCAATACCCCAATCAATATCACGGAAACCCTTGATAACTGTAATTTTGTTATCGCCTTCGTAATAACTAACACCGAAAACTGAAACAAATGAGAAAGCAAGGATTAACAGAGCGATAATGACGGAAACGAATTTCGAAAGACTTTTCATTCTTTGAACCTCCGTAAAAAAATAACTCTGCTAAGTGGGGACAATCCCCTACCATAACAGAGTTATTATATGATTTTTTTATAAAAAAGTCAATGTTTGTACCGAAAATAACAGATAAACTTCACACATAATATCATTATGCTTCGAGAAGTTTCTCTATAGCACACAAACGGACACATACACAGAATATATCCATTGCAACCTCGAGTTCTGAAACAGGAGGATATGAGGGAGCAATACGGATATTGCTATCCTCGGGATCTAAGCCTAAAGGATAAGTTGCTCCTGCGGGAGTAAGCACAAGTCCTGCTTCCTTGCACATTTTTACAACCTTGGCGGCAGTACCGGGATATACGTTAATGCTGACAAAATATCCGCCGTTGGGCTTTGTCCAGGAAGCGATTCCCTTACCTGCAAGATACTCGTTGAATTTACTTATTACCATATCAAAGCGAGGAGCAAGTATCTCCTTGTGCTTTTGCATGTGTGCTTTTATTCCCTCGTAATCTTTGAAGAAGTGAAGATGGCGAAGCATATTGAGTTTATCAAAACCAATGGTCTGTTTTGTGTATCGTGCTTTGAACACCTTCATATTATTCTGTGAAGAGGCCATAGCGGCTACACCCGAGCCCGGATAGGAAATCTTGGATGTAGAGCAGAATATAACGGGAAGGTCCGGGTTACCTGCTTTCTCACATTCTTGCATAAGGCTTAAAAGTGTATCGGGAGTATCGGTTACATCGTGTACGCAGTATGCGTCGTCCCAGAAAATACGAAAATCACGTGCTGCAGGTCTGAGATTTGCAAAACGGCGGACTGTTTCATCTGAATAAGTTACACCCTGAGGATTGGAGTACTTTGGAACACACCAAATACCTTTTACCGAGGGATCGGAGGAAACAATCTTTTCTACCATATCCATATCGGGACCTGTTGAGGTCATAGCAATCGGAATCATTTGAAAACCGAAATATTCGGTAATACCGAAATGACGGTCATAACCCGGTACGGGACAGAGGAATTTCCTGTCTTTTACATTAAACCAAGGCTCACAGCCTTCTGAAATAGATGTTGTCATCATACAGGATATGGAGTCAAACATCATATTAAGGGATGAGTTACCTCCTATCATAACCTGCTCGGGACTAACCTGCATAAGTTTTGACATCATTTCCTTGCACTCAGCGACACCGTCAAGAATACCGTAGTTACGGCAGTCAAAACCTGCGTCGCTGATACAATCAGATTTATCTGAAAGAACACTCAGCAGTCCGTCTGAAATATCAAGTTGTTCTGTACAAGGTTTGCCACGGGACATATCGAGGCAAAGTCCCTTATCAACGTAAGTTTTATATTCACTCAGAAGACTTGACTGAAGTGATTTTAACTCTTCCTTTGAAAGATTTGAGTACAACATTTTGCTCACTCTCCAAGAATAATTATTCACAATTATAGGATTATACAGGATATCGGAAAGAATTTCAAGTCTTTTTTGCAAGTTTTGTTATAACATCCTGCATTATTTTACAAAAATCGACCCGTTGCTTGCAACGGGTCAACATAATCAATAGTATTTATAGTATCCGTACTTACCTTTTGAGTACTTTTTGTCAGTAAGAGCGCATCCTACTTTGAGGAATCCGAGAACCTTACTATCGGCAAGTTTGATACTCTGGAGTGTCTTCTCAATATCGCCGTGAGTGGTAACTCTCTCGCGGACAACAACTACATATCCTGCAATATAGTTCTTGAGAAGCAAGGTATCTGTAACAACACCAACAGGAGGAGTGTCCAGAAAGATATAATCATAGGTCTGTTCCATAGTATGCAGGAAGTTTTCAAAACTTGCTGATCCGAGAAGTTCTGAGGGGTTGGGAGGGATTGCACCTGCAGTAACAACGTCAAGACAAGGAAGCACATCTCTGTGTACTGTTTCTTCAAAGGTCTTGAATTTACCGATAATTTCAGATGTACCTGCTTTATTCTGGAGTCTCATCAGGTTGTGAATATTGGGACGGCGAAGATCGCAGTCAACAAGAAGCACCTTCTTGCCCATTTTAGAGAATGAGATAGCAAGGTTTGCTGTCGCGGTAGATTTACCCTCACCCTTGGACCAACTGGTTACTACAACTAACTTACTCTCGGCTGCAGAAAGAGAAAACACAAGATTTGTACGGGCAATTTTGTATCCCTCAACAATGGCAAATTTACTATCGCCACTAATTGCATCTCTTCTCTTTCTTTCGGCGTGTTTTACTGTTTTGCTGTTACGTCCGAATTTCATTATCTGCCACCGCCTTTCTTAGAGCCCGAATCAGCATCGAAGTCGATAATCTCTGCAAAAACAGGAACCTCGTAGAATTTGAACAAATCATCGTCAGGCTTAATGGTAGTATCGATAATCTCAAATACAATTGCTAAGATTACAGAAACGATAAGGCCACCGATAAATCCAAAGAGAGCATATCTTGTTTCGTTAGGAGTAGAATGCACCCCAGGAACTGCGGCGGGACGTCCGAACGGAACTGCCTCACCACCTGTGTAATATTTTTCAAACACCTTCGGAGCAGCGTTACGGATAGCGTTAGCAGTATCGGCACAAACCTGAGCATCACTTCCTGACACAGTAATAGTCAAAAAGTTTGTCTCGTTGATACTGCTGATTTGTACGTTGTACCCTCCGGGGATAATGTCGAGCATCTCCTCGCAACGGGAAAACATTACTGTACAGTTGTTCGCAAGAGTAGCCGAGGCGTTGATCGAATTTGAAGAAACCTTCGAATCATCGTTACTCACATTACCATCTTTAATATTTACCTCGTCATTCTTGATACATATCATTGAACTTGAAGAATACTTTTTAGGAATGAAATTGTCAGCATAGATATAAGCCGCAAAAGCTGCCACAACAGACACGATGACAATAAGTTTAACATGGGCAAGTATCATCTTCAGAATGTCATTAATTGTGATATCTCTCAACTATACCATCTCCTTATCAGAAGTAATTTAATACTTTGTATTTTAGAAAAACAATTATCCCAGTACGCTGATAAGAACACCAGCTGCAACAGCTGAACCGATTACACCTGCTACGTTGGGGCCCATTGCGTGCATAAGAAGGAAGTTAGAGGGATTCTCCTGCTGTCCTACCTTATTGGCAACACGGGCTGCCATAGGAACTGCAGATACACCCGCAGAACCGATGAGGGGATTAACCTTACCCTTAGTCAGTACATACATAAGTTTACCAAAAAGCAGGCCAAATGCAGTACCGAGCATAAATGCTGCGAGTCCAAGACAGATGATCTTGATAGTATCCAATCTAAGGAACACATCGCCCGTAGCAGTAGCACCGACTGTAACTCCAAGGAAGATTGTTATGATGTTCATAAGTTCGTTCTGAGCGGTCTTGAATATACGGTCAACAACTCCGCTTTCTTTGAACAGATTACCGAGCATCAACATACCTACGAGAGGCGCTGCACTAGGCAGTAAAAGTGCTACAACGATAGTTACGATTATGGGGAAAAGAATCTTCTCAAGTTTGGAAACGGGACGAAGCTGCTGCATAACAACTGAACGTTCCTTCTTTGTGGTGAGAAGTTTCATAATGGGAGGCTGGATAATGGGTACCAGTGCCATATACGAGTAAGCTGCAACAGCTATAGGACCGAGAAGATGAGGTGCTAAAATTGTGGTAGTATAGATAGCTGTAGGGCCGTCTGCACCGCCGATAATACCGATAGAACCTGCTTCTGCATTAGTGAAGCCTATGAGGGATGCTATGATAAACGTAAAGAAAATACCAATCTGTGCTGCTGCACCGAGGATAAAGCTCTTGGGATTAGCAATAAGGGGACCGAAGTCGGTCATACAACCGATACCAAGGAAGATAAGGGGAGGATAAATTCCAAGTTTAACGCCCTGGTACAAATAATAGAAAAGTCCGCCGTTGGTAGGAACGTTATAGTAGGATATGCCGTTTTGAACTGTGGTGGCGTAGTTCGCCGCTTCTCCCCCGTGTTCGGCTATATACTGCTCTACAGGTACTAAACTTGTAGAGGGTGCTGCCATAATATCGGGATAGAGGTTAACAAGAAGCATACCAAATGCGATAGGAAGCAAAAGCAAAGGCTCGTACTGCTTATTGATTGCAAGGAACAAAAGGAAACATGCAATACCGATCATTGCGTAGTTCTTCCAGGTAAGTTCCATAAGTCCCGAATCGTAGAAAAGACCTACAACCGAGTCGAGAAATCCGTTTAATATTGCCATTACAGAAGTCCCTCCGTTCTCATCTGAGGAATACTCTCCATAAGTCCTGCGGTTGCCCACTCTGAACGAGCAGATGTAGATTTGCGAATACCTGCAACGCGAACTTTTTTGCTACCTGCATAATATGCCTCAACCGCTGCGGTGATAACTGCAACGGTCTGTAAGTCGAGTGTATCGTCTAAAGCAGGAGTTAAAACTACTTCAGGCTCAGGCTGTACTTCGACCACAGGAGCGTTTTCGAGTTTTTTCTGATTGTTCTTTTCTTTTTTTCTTTGGGCTGCATTCTGTGCACCCGATACAATCGAGGAGTAAATCTTAATTATACCGATAAGCAAGAATAAAACAGCAAACACAACAGCAAAGCCGGTAATAAGAATGATAACAGACATATTAGACTCTGCTGCTTGAGCAAGGTAGGTAGTCATAGTCAACCTCCAATAACAGATTATCCGAAAGCGTCTTTTCTCTCAGAAAAGACCTACTTTCCCATATACATTTATATTGTATACTTTTTCAAAAGATTTTTCAATACAAAAAGAAAAAAACCGCCGAAAAATTTCAGCGGTTTTTGAAAACAGACTCTCAATCAGTTAATTTTTATAAAATTATGCAGATAAGTCCCGAGCAACCCTCGTTTATTATCTTCTCTATTGTCTCGCAGAGTTTCGCTCTGGCATCGGAAGGCATACGGTAAAGTTTATTCTGAAGACCTTCGTTTACAAGGTCGCTGACAGATTTTCCGAATATATCAGATTCCCAGATTTTAACGGGGTCTTCCTCAAATTCATGGAGGAGATATTTGACAAGTTCTTCGGACTGTTGCTCTGAACCGACTAAAGGCGTTACCTCGGCATAGGTTTCAATCTTCATCATATGAACCGAGGGTGCCGACGCCTTAAGTTTGACACCATACTTGCCGTTTTGCTTAATAATCTGAGGCTCTTCGAGTTTGAGTTCCTCCATAGTGGGCATAACAATACCGTATCCGCTCTCGCATACCTCTGAGTAGGCTTTTTCAATACGCTCGTACTTGCTTCTTCTCGATGATAGTTCGGAGAAATTCTGAAGCAAAGCTTTTTCGTCAGGGATTGAGACCCCTGTCTGCTCGGACAAAACCTTAAAGAACAGATCGGGAGAAAGCATTATTGAAAGTTTCGCAGTGCCTGTACCCAAGTCAACAGAGGAGAGTCTTGATGCCATTATGTGTTCATTGAGGCAGATTTCCTCGGCTACCTGCTGAATTTCGCGCAGTTTCTCTATTTTTCCCGCACAGGCAGTAATTGTCGAAAATATATCAGATTTCAGCCAATGATCCATCGGAAGCGATACTACCCAGGACGGGATATCAACATCAATACATTTAACGGGGAACTCGAAAAGTATCTGAGCAAGTATTCTCTTGATTTCGTTCTCGTCAAGAGTCAGACAGGATATTGGAATTACGGGTATCAGATACTCTGACGCAAGTTCTGATGCGAGTTGCTGAGAATGAGCAGACATAGGATCAAAGCAGTTGAGCAATACCACAAAGGGTTTATTGATCTCTTTGAGTTCCTCTATCACCCTTCGCTCGGCTTCTATGTAATCTTCTCTCGGAATGTCACTTATAGAACCGTCTGTGGTGATAACAAGCCCTATGGTACTATGGTCTGTAATTACCTTTTTGGTGCCGTACTCTGCGGCTTTATCAAAGGGAATTTCGTCATCGAACCAAGGAGTTTTTACCATTCGGGGAGAGTCCTCTTCTTCGTATCCGAGTGCTCCTCGGACAATATAGCCCACACAGTCTATCATTCTCACCGACAAACTCACGTTATCGCCCAGGTCAATTTGTACCGCGTCCTCGGGAATGAACTTTGGCTCGGTGGTCATTATAGTTCTGCCGCCTGCAGACTGAGGAAGTTCATCATTGGCTCTCTCTTTGCTGTATTCATCACCGATGTTGGGTATTACAAGGGTGTCCATAAATCGCTTGGTAAAAGTAGATTTGCCTGTTCTAACAGGTCCGACTACACCAATATATATGTCTCCGCCGGTACGTGCCTGAATATCCTGATAAATGTTTCTGTGTTCCATTGCTTTGCCTCCACATGATAGTTGATTGTATTAAAGTCTATGAGGGCAATAAGTATAATATGACAGTTGTCTATGAATGGTGTGTATTTTTTCAAAAAGAAACAGGACAGCATATACTGTCCTGTCTGATATTACACACGAAGTACAAAGAGCATTCCGTCATTCTCTAAAACATCGGTGTCTATTAAATTTTCGGTGCAAAGGGTATTCACCGGTGCTGAGAAATGTTTGGCTATATCCCAGACTTTTTCACCGCTTTTGGCAAAATACAGAGTCAAGGGGCTTTGTGTATTTTCTGAAAGCTCACCTACTCCCTTTATCTTTGATATTTGATTAAGAATTATTTCATCTGAAAGTACAGTATAGAGCCTGATATCAAGGCGAAGTTCTAAAGTGTTACTCTCTGTTATTCTGTAACTCAGAGAAGTAACGTTGCCCTTTATATGCTTAATTGAACTGCATTTTTTAGAAATGGCTTCTTCCTTGCTGATATCAACCTGACGCTCTATGAATATTATCTTGCCCTCTTTATCGAATGCAAGGATACATACGTTTACCTTGCCCGAAAGACAAAGGGTATCCTCTTTAATACTGCCCGTGAAAATGGGAGATTCCGTAAATATATCGAGTATTTTTTCGACAGTTTCATCGCCGAGTGACACCGTACTCTTGGAAGTATACGAGGAATTGATAAGTGAGATATCTTTGCAAAGAGATACGCTTTGGAGTTCGCAGTCGGTCTTATACATAGTTGAATAAGCATCAACAGCAGGGCTGATACTTCGAGGCTTATAGCCTACGACAGACGCACAGAGCTTTACGTCTGCGGTCACGACGGGCTCCTCAGACATAAGTTCAGATTTAAGCAATATTTCATAGGATAATACATCCACACGGGCATCGAGATAGGTACACTCTTTATCCCCTGTAGACAGAGTTGTATTAAACGGAAAAGCGTATACAAGGCGGTCTGTGTCGCCTGTGGTGGTATCGCTTATATAGAGCATACTCAGGGTAATTTCTCCTCTGAGCATAACCCTGTCCCCTGTATTGGTACAATCTGTTATTACAGCCTGAACATCGCTTCTGACAATGGTTTCCACAGTAGATTTTGTTTTAAGCACTACACTCTCCGCAACAGAAAACTGTTCCTGAGCAAAGGAACACACTTCCATTAAGTCAAGAGGACAGTTCAGAAGTTGCAGGTCGTCGTCCGTCTTATCCTCGTAAATAGTAGTCATACTTCGGGAAAGAACTTTTGTATGTAGTGAAAATGCTCCGTGGAGAGTAAGTCTTCGCGGGGATAATGCACGGCAATTCAGATATTCAGGTTTAGGAAGTGTAAAGATAACGTTGTCTGATGCTTCGGTGCTGACAGAAATATTCTGAGAAAAAGGCACAGTCTGTTCACAGCAACGAAGCCTTGAACGGTTGCTGTCTGTATAAAGTATTCTGATTAAGGATACTCCGTCTACCGTTAACTGGCCTGCTGAAAGAGAACGTGAATATATCTTAGGTATAAGGGAACATTTGAGTATCTTCTCAACATCCGGGCAATAATCAGGTAAAGTAAAATCCAAATCAACCGGTTGCTGAGATACTGAGTCAAGTATCTCTCCGGCACAACTTACAAGTCGGTTTTTCAGTAAATAGTCCATATTTTTTCTCTCCTTTTATGTTCTACACTATTCTATTATTGAGAGAGAAAAAATATAACCTTTTGAAATAAAAAGAACCCGACCGGTTAAGGTCGGGTTCCGATTAATCAGATTTCTACGATTTCGCCAACAGGCTTATCGATTGAAAGTCCTGCAAGGAACTTCTGAATCATTGTTGCGTCTTTAACATTAACTTCCGTGTCGATATTAGCATCTGCACAGATAAATGCTTCGTCCTTGAATGCTTTCTCAAGTCCTGCTGTAACCTTTTGAATCAAAGTTGCATCCTTAACGTTTACAACACCGTTAAGGTCTGCGTCACCAAGATAGTATTCACCATCGGTTGCACCATCGGTAGGATTGGTAGCAACGGGAGGATCTGAGGGAACAGAGGGCTGTGTGGGTGTAGGCTCTGTGGGAGCAGAGGGCTGTGTGGGAGTAGGCTCTGTAGGAGCAGAGGGCTGTGTAGGTGTAGGCTCGGTAGGTTTAGGATCTGAGGGAGTGGAGGGTGTTGAACCGCCACCTGCAAGAAGTTTTCCTATACGTGCAAGAGGAACTGTGATATTGTCCATATCCTCTTTTTCCTTAGTTGTTGAGGAATCGTTGGAGTATGCTCCTGTTGCGTTATCCCAAGTGCTGGGGTCAGCAGGAAGAGTATTGAGTGCTGATGTTCCGAAGGTAGATACCTTCATAATACCAATACCCTGTGATTCAATCTCAGAAGCTGTAACACCGAGAAGATCAAGGGGAATTGACATCTCGTAGAACATATCAATTGATTTCTTGTGATCTTTATCGGTATAGAAATCGTGCCAGTTTGAAGTATCAAGTAATGTATCGCCGGGAGTACGGTTGTTATAATGTCCGTAACCCTCGTCTATACCCCAGAGGTTTTCACTTATAGTAGTGTTGCCCCATTCGAGTTTAATGCTCGGCTGAGTATTATCGTTGTAGACGATCTTGCCGTCATCCCCTGCTTTGTATACAAAGGGACCGTTTGAATAGTTAGTAGAAAAAGCTACTACTGTATCGATATTGGCATCAAGAGTAATACCGCTGTTCCAAAGAGTTTCGCCGGAAACAACTGTGCCGTCGCCCTCAATGGAGGGATCAATGCTCAGATAAAGGAATACGGGAATGTTATATATCCAGAGATTACCCTGAGAAATCGGGAAATCATCAGAGGGTGCTACTGCATCCTGAACGTTTGCCATCTCCCACATAAGGTAGAGGTTTGTGTTATCCCATGCAGCATAGAGAGCATAGTCATCGATAGGAATCTCGTGCATTGAACTGGGGAGATATACACGGGGGTCATCGTTGGCAACGCCCTGTGCAATAAGCATTGAACTATCCCAATCGCTGATATTACCGTCGATTGTAATTGAAGCCTGTTTACCAACCTGTCCGTTGGGGTTGGTTGCATAGTAACCGCCGAGAGCAGGTGCGGAAGAGCCGTCGCTCTCAACTGCTACTGAAGCGTCTTTCTTAAGATAAGTAGCGGAAGACGTTACTGTGCCGTTTTGGTTCGTAGCAGATACAAAGAGTGTAACTGTAGAGCCGACTGCAGTAGATGCACCGAGTGTTACGTCGGTGGTACCGCTTATTGTCTGCTGAGTGCCGCCATCGACAGTATAGTATGCGGAGTCGGCATTGTTCACTGTAACTGTAACAGTTAATGACTCGGTTTTGAAGGAAGAACCGTCTTTCTTGCTGATAGAAATAGAAGGTTCCGCCTTGCTGACATCGTATGTATCCCATTTCCCTGTTGAATGGTCATATATGTTGTTAGGACCGGGATATACAAGGTCATCTGTCTGGTTATTGCCATTACTGCTGAAAATTACATTGGCAAATGACTTGGAGGGAGTGTAGGAATAAACGTTGTCACCTACCAAAGTCATCTGTGTACCCGGCCAGGCTACATCCTGGTCTGAGGAAGAGTTCCACATATAGCAGTAAGGCACACCAAAACTTTCGTTAACCTTAACGTATACTGTATCGCCCTGAGCAGAAACAGTAAATGTTGCTATCATGCCTATAACGAGTGTCATAGCCAAAAGCAGAGAGAGAATCTTGTTTACGCGTTTCATATATTTAACCTCCTGATAGATTACATCCTTATCCTAACAGAAAGTATGTTAATTTTCAATAATTTTTGATAATTTATAACATTAAGATAAAATTTTACCATATAACTTGTCTGTTTGTATCTGCATAAGATATCCCCGAGGCGTTTTACTCACCTCGGGGACGTAGGATATGTTATACTCAGGTTATGTTCTTTGCTTTTTGATTTTGTAAAATTTTCGCAAAAGGAAGGATATGAACTTAGGGTTTTCGATAAGGATAACTTTCAACAGACTCGCCTCCTGAATATAAAGCAGATTATGATGATGGTCACAGCAGATACCACCACGACAAATTCATAAGGCAGACAACTGGCTACCAAAAGTCCTGCTGCAAAAGAAACTGCATAGCATAGTCCGCTGCGTCTCACAAACATCACCTCTGGTGTATACTATGCAGAGGTTCTGACTTTGTTACAACAATATTTATATTGAAAATTAAGACGCCTGCTGATATAATACACACAGAGAGGTTGTTTATATGAGAACCATTACAATTAACAAAAACGATGCAGGGCAAAGGCTTGACAAATTCCTCACTAAACGGTTTCGTTCTATGCCTAAATCTCTGATGTACAAGTACATACGGACAAAGTATATTAAACTAAACGGCAAAAAATGCGCTATAGATAATATGCTTACTGAGGGTGACGTACTTACCTTCTATATTAAGGACGAATTCTTTGAGCAAAAATACGACGAGTATGAGTTTATGAAAGCGCCCGCAAAACTGAATATTGTTTATGAAGACGAAAACCTCATAATAATTGATAAGCCCGCGGGAGTACTCGCTCACCCTGACAAAACGTATCACTTCGACTCTATGGTGGCAAGGGTTCAGCATTACCTCTATGAAAAAGGCGAATACACTCCCGACAGCGAAAACTCTTTCTCCCCTGCTCTTTGTAACAGACTCGACAGAAATACGGGCGGGTTGCTGATTGCGGCAAAAAATTTTCCCACGCTTAAGGAACTTAACCGACTGATTAAGGAGCGTATTATAAAAAAATACTATCTGTGTGTCTGTGAGGGAGTACCAAAGAAAAGTGAAGGTCTGCTTGAGGGAAAACTCACAAAAAATGAAAGCAAAAATAAGGTTTCCATAAGTAGAAAAGAGGATGCGGGCAAATCGGTTTCCACCTACTACAAGGTTCTTGACAGCAAAGGAAACCACTCTCTGCTTGAGATTGATTTGCTGACCGGCAGAACTCATCAGATAAGAGCACATCTCGCATCAATCGGACACCCACTTGCAGGTGACACCAAGTACGGCGGTCATCCTCTCAAAGTAAAAAGTCACACGGGACAGGTGCTTTACTCTTATAAACTTTCTTTTTGCGACGTTGAAGAAAGTTCTCCTCTTGCATACCTTAAAGGCAAAGTATTTACTGCGAGAAATATATGGTTTGAAAAAGACGGAAAAGTCGGTATCTGACTTTTCCGTCTTGTGTTTTTATTTGATTGTCATCATGGCACACATTCCGCCACGTTTACCGCCTGTTGCTCTATGGGACCAAAGCAGGTCGTTGTTACACCTTGTGCAAATGTCACTTAAGACTATATTCTCCTCTTTGACACCTGAGCGCATAAGCAAGAGTTTATTGGCAAGGGCTAAGTCTATCATATATTTTCCATCGACTTCGGCAGGAGTAATGACACCCGATTCCTCACAAAAGAGTTTTGAAAATTCTAACTTACATTCTTCGCTTACCTCGTAACAGCATTTTCCGATTACGGGACCTACTGCGCATATTAAGTCTTTTGGATCAGTATCAAACTCCTTATTCATTGAACGCACAACGTTGCCTGAAATATCTAAAACTGTACCGCGCCAACCTGCATGGGCAAGGCCTATTGCTTTATTTCCTGTATCCACAAAGAAAATCGGCGTACAGTCTGCGTAGTACGTAACCAAAGTCACCCCTTTGTCGTTTGTTATAAGGGCATCCACGGAAGTTTCATCCTGAGGCTTGTAGATACCTACTCCCTTGTTTTGAGCTGTCACCCTTCGGACATTCGCCTCGTGAATCTGGATTGATGCGGTTAAGGTGTTGTAGTCAAAACCGACGCTTTGACAGAATCTACGATAATTATCGGTGACATTTTGGTCGCTGTCACCTCTTCCGAAACAGAGATTCATAGAGTCAAAATCGCCCTCGGAGACACCGCCCAATCGTGTAGAAAAAGCGTGTAGGATAAAGGGTATTTCGCTCAGTCTGTTGTATGTAAGATATGGCACTTTATCACCTTTGAGTGTCATTGTGTTTGAAATAATATCCATAGAAATCTCTCCTTGACTATATTATATACCGAAACAACTTGCAAGACAATAATATTCGTGATATAATTACTAAAGATATTTATGATTATTCGGGAGGTTTTTATGTTCAGAAAAAAGAGAGTTCTTCTCGGTGAGAATATTCCCCACAACTGTGATTACTGTCAGAACAGTGTCTTTGAGGGCGGTAAAACCTTCTGCAGATATAAAAAGTCGATCAATAAAAGAGGAAAATGCTCAAAGTTTCTGTATAACCCCGTTATGAGAAAAGTTGAGCCTCCCAAAATGCTCGATAAATTTGAAGCAGATGATTTTATCATATGATTAAACCCCTGTAAAAGGTCAAAGCCTTTCCGCTTATACGGAAAGGCTTTTTGTATTATAAGGTATGCTGTTAATAGTAACTTGCGATATGACGAAGTTTGTCCTTTGCCATACGAATATGTCGCGTTACGGTAGATGGATTAAGAGAAAGACTCTCTGCTATATCCTTCATTTTTCTGCCGTGGATATAATATTCGATCAGGCAGAAACGCTGATTTTCCGTTAATTCTACTCGAATGGCTTTTGATAAAATACGTTTCATTTTGTTTATTTCAGAGGCGTTGGTTTCCCCTAAATTATACGCCATATATGCGGCATTGTCACACAAATAATCTTGCAGGAATAAAACCTTACGCAACCATATCACGCTCCCCTGCTCGCTGTTTCAGATAAGAACTAATCTCAAGACATTCGTAATAAATACCACGAAGCGTCTGGATATCGCGCTCTATTGTCCTGTACTCGTCCTGTGGACACGACCTAAGTTTTTTCTTAAGTCTTTCGATGTTTCTCAATACCTTCTGTGCTTCCTCATAATACTCCTGTGACCACTGTAAAAATTCCATTTTTCATATCCTTTCGATAAACTTCATACTCATAACAAATTGGGGCTGCATTCGTTATTAAGATTACAGAGAAAAATCTCACAGTTATATACTAACATTATTTTTGCAGAAATTCAATAGTTTTTCGAATATTTGTTCGATATTTTTTAAGAAGTGTTATATTATTCTAATAAAGAAAAACAGACAGCGGACATAAAATTCGCTGTCTGTAAAATCTCTATTACTGAGGTGCCTGTATGCTATTTGTCTGCTGAGGTACCTCTGTGTTGTCTGTCTGTTGAGGTTGTGGCTCTACAATTTTCTTTGTAAATACTATTCCCTCGTACTTCTGTTTAACGAAAACCTGTCCCGCAAATTCTTTTTTGCACTCGGGACAGACGAAGAATGCCTTGAAACTACGACTTTTTACGTTCCACTTGGACTTCTGAACACATCTGGCTCCACATTCGGGACAATCGAAGAACATCTTGGAACGATCCACAAGGGGATTTCTGATATCTGTGATCATTCTTGATTTGAAAGTGAGTTTTCGATAGAACTCATCAACCGTTGCATCCTCAATAAACTCCTCTAAAACCTTTTCTCTGTATATTTTTTTAAGACAACTAAGGGTGAGCATTGCATCAACTGATGCGCGATGCAGTGACTCCTCCTCGGTTTTAATCGAGAGAAGTTCTGCGCAGGTAGAAAGTCCTAGCTGATGAGAAGAACTGCCGACACCCAGCACGTGTTCACAGTAACTTTGCAGGTCACAATACTTTGTCATAAAGGAAAGTTTGTCGCTACCCATAAAGTAACTGTTGTTTTCGAGCAATGCGAGTAAGTCGGAGGTGCTCCAGGTCATCAGCACACTATCCCCCACAAAGGAAGCGAATGCTTTGATTGCACTGTAGTAATCGTTCTCAGCGTTCTTTAATTCGTCAAACTCAATGTTTGTAAGTTTCTTTACATAGGGATTGAGTTTTTTTCCTATGGAAGGTCGAACAAGCATAGTGAAACTGTCGATGACCTGCATATTGTCATCGACTTTCACTGCACCAAATTCAAAAATCTCGTTGATGTACCTTTTTTGCTTTTTGCTGAATGCAGCATTCCACTCAAGGTCGAGAATTACATAGGTCATTTACGAAAAGCCTTCTTCATTCTTAATTCTTTTGAAAGAATTGTTTTTCTCATACGTATAGACTCGGGAGTAACCTCCACAAGTTCATCATCGGCAATAAACTCAAGACATTGTTCCAAAGACATAATTGACGGAGGAACGAGTTTGAGTGCATCGTCGGAGCCTGATGCTCGGGTATTGGTCATATGTTTACGCTTACATACGTTTACGGTCATATCGTCTGACTTGGGATTCTCGCCGACGATCATACCCTCGTAAACCTCGACACCGGGACCGATAAAGAGTCTGCCTCTTTCCTGCGCCTGGAAAAGACCGTATGCGACACTTTCACCTGACTCGTGAGCAATAAGGGAACCCTTGTGACGGGTAATAATCTCACCCTTCATTGGCTCATAAGTATCAAATACGCTATTCATTATACCATTGCCGTTGGTATCTGTCAAAAACTCAGGTCGATATCCCATAAGTCCACGTGAGGGAATACGGAACTCGATATGAGTCATACTGCTTCCTGCGCGACTACCCATATTGATAAGTTCTGCTTTTCTGAAACCGAGTTTCTCCAT
Source organism: Ruminococcus sp. (assembly GCA_045603105.1). Lineage (GTDB taxonomy): Bacteria > Bacillota > Clostridia > Oscillospirales > Acutalibacteraceae > Ruminococcoides. The sequence continues at coordinate 18,147 of JAZULM010000034.1, read as the reverse complement.
AACGGGACCGACATAGGTATCGGGAACTTCGATCATAAGATATTCCATAGGCTCACAGGTGACACCGTCTATAACTTTGGTGATAACCTGAGGACGGGAAACCTGAAATTCGTAGCCCTGACGTCTCATTGTTTCGATAAGAATTGAGAGGTGGAGTTCTCCTCTGCCTGATACTTTGAATGTATCGGTGGAGTCTGTTTCCTCTACTCTGAGGGCTACGTTGGTTTCTACCTCGCGGAAGAGTCTGTCACGAAGATTTCTTGAGGTAACGAACTTACCCTCTCTGCCTGCAAAGGGACTGTTATTAACGATAAAATTCATAGATACTGTTGGCTCGTCTATCTTGACAAAAGGAAGAGCCTTTACACAGTCAACATCACAGATTGTTTCACCGATGTTAATCTCGCCTATACCGCTGACACAAATTATGTCACCGATGGTAGCATCCTCACACTCAACACGTGCAAGCCCCTGAAACGCGTAGAGTTTAGAGATTTTCACCTTTTTTTCACTGCCGTCTGCCGAGCAGAGGACTGCCTGCTGTCCTGCTTTGACTGTACCTCGTTCAACTCTGCCTATACCGATTCTGCCAACGTACTCGTCGTAGTCGATATTGGAAAGAAGAATCTGAAGTCCTGCTTTATCTTCGCCCTTGGGAGCAGGTACTTCTTCTATAATTTTTTCAAAAAGAGGACTCATATCGGTACCGTTTTCCGCATAGTCGAGCATTGCAAAACCGTCTCTTGCTGAAGCGTATACCACAGGGAACTCCAACTGATCCTCGTCCGCACCAAGATCAATGAAGAGGTCGAGTACTTCGTCGATAACTTCTTCGGGACGTGCGCCCTCGCGGTCAATTTTGTTTACGACAACGATTACCTTTTTCTTGAGGTCCAATGCCTTTTTTAATACAAATCGTGTCTGAGGCATACAGCCCTCAAAGGCATCTACCAAAAGCAACACGCCGTCTACCATCATTAGTATACGCTCAACCTCACCGCCGAAGTCAGCGTGTCCGGGGGTATCTACTATATTGATTTTAACGTCGCCATACATTACGGCGGTATTCTTGGAGAGGATTGTGATTCCACGCTCACGCTCCAAGTCCCCTGAGTCCATTACACGCTCTGCTACAACTTCGTTTGAACGAAAAACTCCGCTTTGACGAAGAAGCTGGTCAACCAAGGTGGTCTTTCCGTGGTCAACGTGAGCAATAATTGCAACGTTTCTGAGATTTTCATTTACACTCACAAAATCATATCCTTGCAAAATAAAATTCCAGTACAAGATTATATCATAATGCGACATAAAATACTATGGTAAAATTATATGAAAATTATACTTCTTAGATATAGTATATTAGAGTCCTGCTCAGTTATTTTTACTTTACATTATCTTTGTGTTGTTATATAATATATAATGTATATTTATCATTAAAAAGGAGGAATTCCTGATGGGATACACTATCGCAGAAAAAATCATTAAGGCTCATCTTGTGGAAGGCGAGATGATCAAAGGAACTGATGTGGCGCTGAGAATAGACCAGACGCTGACACAGGACGCAACCGGTACTATGGCTTACCTTGAGTTCGAGGCTATGGGCGTTCCCAGAGTTAAGACCGAAAAAAGCGTTGCTTACATAGACCACAACACACTTCAGACAGGTTTTGAGAATGCTGACGACCACAGATTCATTCAGTCTGTATGCAGAAAGCACGGCATATATTTCTCTCGTCCCGGTAACGGCATCTGTCACCAGGTACACCTGGAGAGATTCGGCAAACCCGGCAAGACACTTATCGGCTCCGACAGCCATACTCCCACAGGCGGTGGTATAGGTATGCTCGCTATAGGTGCAGGCGGACTCGACGTTGCTGTTGCTATGGGTGGCGGTGCATATCATATTACTATGCCCGAAATGGTAAGAGTTAACCTTAGCGGAAAGTTAAGCCCCTGGGTATCGGCTAAGGATATCATTCTCGAGGTGCTTCGTCTTCTCTCTGTAAAAGGCGGTGTTGGCAGAATTATTGAGTACGGCGGTGAGGGTGTTAAGACACTCTCTGTTCCCGAGCGTGCTACTATTACAAATATGGGTGCAGAGTTGGGTGCTACTACCTCCCTGTTCCCCTCTGACGAAATTACAAAGTCCTTCCTTGAGGCACAAAACCGCGGTGAGGACTGGATAGAACTCTCTGCTGATGAGGACGCTGTTTACGACAAGGTTATCGACATTGATTTGTCTACTCTTGTTCCTATGGCGGCTTGTCCCCACAGCCCCGACAACATCAAGACTATAGAGGAAATCGGCGCAAAAAAGGTTGATCAGGTTTGTATCGGCTCCTGTACCAACTCCTCTTACCTTGACCTGATGAGAGTCGCTGCTATTCTTAAGGGCAAGACTGTGTGTCCCTCTGTATCGCTCTCTATTGCTCCCGGCAGTAAGCAGGTATTTAATATGTTGGCACAAAACGGCGCTCTGGCAGACTTGATTGCTGCGGGTGCAAGAATTCTCGAGTGTGCTTGCGGTCCTTGTATCGGTATGGGCCAGTCCCCCAACAGCGCAGGTATTTCTCTGAGAACATTTAACCGCAACTTCGAGGGAAGAAGCGGTACTGCTGATGGTCAGATTTATCTTGTTTCTCCCGAGACCGCTGCTGTATCTGCACTTACCGGTGTATTTACCGACCCCAGAACTTTAGGCGAAGCAGTAGAAATATCACTTCCCGAGAAGTTCCTTATTAACGATAATATGATTGTAGAGCCTATTGAGGAAGATAAGATGGACTCTGTTGAGGTACTTCGCGGTCCCAACATCAAGCCCTTCCCCACCACAAAGCCTATGGAGGCTTCTATTGAGGCTTCTGTTGCTCTTAAGGTTGGCGATAACATCACTACCGACCACATTATGCCTGCAGGTGCAAAGATTCTTCCCCTGCGTTCAAACATTCCTGCTATATCACAGCACTGCTTCACAGTATGTGACAAGGAATTTCCCGCAAGAGCAAAGCAACTCGGCTCCAGCATTATTGTCGGTGGCGTAAACTACGGTCAGGGTTCTTCACGTGAACACGCGGCACTCGCTCCTCTTTATCTTGGAGTGAAAGCTGTACTGGTTAAGTCTTTTGCACGTATTCACAGAGCAAACCTCATAAACGCAGGTATTCTTCCCCTTGAATTTGTAAATGAAGCTGACTACGACGAGATCGCTCTCGGTAATGAAATTATTATGCCCGATGTAAGAGATATTCTCATCAAAGGCGAGGACGTTATTATCGAAAACAAGACAACCGGCAAGAAGATTTATGCTAAATGCGAACTGACTCAGAGAATGAAAGATATCATTCTTGCGGGTGGACTTCTCAACTACACTAAGGAGCAGAACAATGGATAAGATTAAAATGACTACTCCCCTTGTGGAGATGGACGGAGATGAGATGACAAGAATCATCTGGTCTCTTATAAAAGAAGAACTGATTCTTCCTTTTGTTGACCTTAACTCTGAATACTATGACCTGGGACTTGAGAACAGAAATGCAACAAACGACCAGGTTACTGTACAGAGTGCTGAGGCTACAAAGAAATACGGCGTTGCAGTTAAATGTGCTACAATCACCCCCAACGCTGCTAGAATGACAGAATATGACCTCAAGGAAATGTGGAAGTCCCCTAACGGCACAATTCGTGCTATTCTTGACGGTACTGTATTCCGTGCTCCAATTTTGGTAAAAGGTGTGGTTCCCTTTATTCCTACCTGGACAAAGCCTATCACTATAGCAAGACACGCTTACGGCGACGTGTATAAGAATACCGAGATGAAGGCTACAAAGGGTTCAAAGGCTGAACTCTGTCTGACTGACTCCGAGGGTAACGAAGTTCGCTCTACAATTATGGAATTCAAGGGTGACGGCATTATTCAAGGTCTTCACAATACAGACAAGAGTATCGCATCTTTCGCACGTTCTTGCTTTAACTATGCACTCGCTACAAAGCAGGACGTATGGTTCTCATCAAAAGACACCATCAGCAAAATCTATGACCACAATTTCAAAGATATTTTTGCTGAGATTTTTGAAAACGAGTATAAGAGTAAATTTGAAGAAGCAGGTATTGAATACTTCTACACACTTATTGATGACGCAGTTGCAAGAGTTATCAGAAGCAACGGCGGTTACATCTGGGCTTGTAAAAACTATGACGGCGACGTTATGAGCGATATGATTGCGACCGCTTTCGGTTCACTCGCTATGATGACAAGTGTGCTTGTTTCTCCTGACGGAGTTTATGAGTACGAGGCTGCCCACGGCACTGTACAGCGTCACTACTACAAGCACCTCAAAGGCGAGGAAACCTCCACTAACTCTGTTGCTACTATTTTTGCATGGAGTGGTGCTCTTCGCAAACGCGGTGAACTCGACAATAATACAGAACTTATGCATTTCGCAGATATGCTTGAAAAAGCTACTATTGATACCATTGAAAGCGGTATTATGACAGGCGACCTTTACCTTATCTCTACTCTGGAGGAAAAGAAAAAGGTCAGCACTCAGGACTTCCTTAAAGAAACCGGTAAGAAACTCAGAGAGTTAATGGCTTAAAATTCGGAGGCTTAAGATGAGGAAAACAGACGGTCAGATTTCTATGCCCGTTATCCGCAGACTTCCTAAATATTACAGATGTCTGTGTAACCTTGAGAGAGAGGGCGTAGATAAAATATCTTCCCGCAGATTGGCTGAGGTTATGAATATTACTGCATCTCAGGTAAGACAGGACCTCAACTGTTTCGGTGGGTTTGGTCAGCAGGGTTACGGCTACTATGTATCTACTCTGCGTGAGGAAATCTCAAATCTCCTCGGTATAAACAAACTGAAAGATACCGTTATCTACGGAATCGGAAATCTTGGCAGAGCGGTACTTTTTCACTTTGATTTTGAAAAATTCGGTTTCCGTCTGAGAGGCATTTTCGATACTAATCCTAAGTTAGTCGGAACCGAACTTGCAGGATTCATTATTTCTGATGATGACGGACTTATAGACTTCATCTCAAGAAATCCTATCGACACCGCTATACTGTGTATTCCTACAGTCAGCGCTGAGCCTGTTGTTAAGAAACTTTATGATGCAGGTGTTCGGAATTTTCTTAATTTCAGCCACTATGATATCAAGGGTACTTATCCCGATTGTGTGGTCGAAAACGTTCATCTGAGCGAAAGTCTTATGACGCTTGGTTATCTGATGACAAACAAGGATAACGAGTAAATTAAAAAGCTCCCTGTAAATCAGGGAGCTTTCTTTATTCATCAATATATTTTTTGAGTTCGCGAAGATCATCGATGACCGGGACGCCGGTGCATAAAAGAGTATCTCTTCCCTGATGTCCCATAGATATAAGGATACAGTCGCAACCGAGGTCTTTTGCCATATTATAGTCCATAATCGTGTCCCCTATCACTAGTGCTGAAGCGGGAGAAGTGTCGGTTTCTTCAAGATACTTCTTAGCGAGAAAACTTTTATCTCCTGCATAGTAATCGGACAACGCCAGTATACCGTCAAAATAATCTCTTATTCCAAAACTCTCTGTGAGTTTTGTTACTTTATCTATATGGGACGAGGAAACAACAAATTGTCGGATGTTTTTGACTTTAGCGAATTCCAGAATCTCGTGAGCATTTTTCATAAGAGGATTGGCTTTGAGATGTTTGTTGTATCCTGAGTCGAATTCCTCTATAGCCTCCTCTACGGTAATTGTAGATGGCTCGAATATTTCTTCGTAAAAGCCCCATATAGGAGTTGTGATTGCACTGCGGTATCTCTCTATATCAATTGTGCTTTGATGTCTTTTTGTGAGCATATCATTAACGGCTTCCAACGAAGCATATACATCATCCATTATCGTTCCGTTAAAGTCCCAGAGTATAACTGAATACTTCATATTGTCACCTGTCTAAAATTACAGCCCCTCGTATGAGGAGCTGTTTTTTACTTTATACGAGAAGAAAGGCCTAAATCATCCATCATCCGTTTTGTAGTTTTTGCGGTATCGGAGTCTGCTGAAATAAAGAAGAATTCTTTATTGATTAGTGATATGTTTCTGCCTATGAATATACGCTTGAACCAATATGCAAAAATGCAGAGAGGATACAGCACCTTGTATTTTCTGACTATGGGAAAATGTCTGCTGATAAATTTATAGGACGGGAAAATACGTCTGCACACCCTTTTTATAAGGGTGTCCTTGCCCTTTGCTCCTGCATTTGAGCGAATAGCATTCTGAGCGAAACTATTTTCTACATAGCCGTAAGTACAACTTCGCAGAACAAACTCGGTTATCTCGGAGTCGGTATTGGGATTACCTGAAAACCAATTAAGGGAGAGTTCCTCTACCCTGCGGGAAAAGTCGAGCAGGTTAATCTTTTTAAGTTCTTCTTCAAGATATTCTCTGTTAAGGGTATATCCGTTTCTCAAAAGAACGTGAATATCCATAAACATTCGAAAACCTGCACCGCCACTCTCGAGATGTTTTGCGAGATGTTCGAGAGTATAAATATAGAAATCTTCGGGTGTAAGTTTTCCTACAAGAGAGTTTTCCTCGAAAATAACCTTGCTCCAGATATTACTGAAATAGGAGTGTTCTGACTTTATAGATGACACAAGATTTCTGTGCATTTCGTAGTGGTGAAAAGGCTCTTTGAAGAAGTCAAGATCACCGTCGACGCTATTTGTAAGTGTATAGCCGAGACTTTTGAAAACATCCTTGATAACATCTGTATCGCTATAATCATAGAGTATATCCACGTCAGACATAGTGCGCATTGCGCTCTCGGGATAAAGGTCGCGAAGTATATAGCCTTTAAGCGGCAGACATTTTACACCGACTGATGTCAGGTGAGATAACAATAATTCGGTTTCCAAAGTACGGTTGATATCAATTACTGTCAGTTCTCCGTAAAACTCACGAAGTCTTGAGATAAACTCTTGTGGCGGTTTAACTCTGTCGGGTACAAGTTTCAAAGCAGGATACAGCATACCGAGAAGTGAATGCTTCTCGGCTATATACTCCACCGAAGTCCAGTCTACATCTGTAGGGATATCTACAGTGGAGTTGCCGCTAAGAATTCCTCCCAGCAGCCTCAGTAATATATTAAGTGCTTTTATGTACTCAGGCTTCGCTCTTTTCATTTAAGTTATACACCACTATCTTTGCATCTACGATTCTTACCTCTTTGTTGCAAAGGGCATTTGCCGCTTTCTTGTGAGAGATAAGTATACAAGTTTTGTCAGAAAGTTTCCTTATATTGCTGAGGAGTTTAAGTTCGGTAGCCTCATCAAGTGCCGAGGTTGCTTCGTCAAGAAGTATAATGGGGGCACCCGACAAAAATGCTCGCGCTATGGCAACTCGTTGTACCTGACCTTCAGAAAGGCCTAAGCCTTTCTCACCTATTACAGTATCAAGTCCCTGAGGAAGTTCTTTAATATAATCTGCACAAGCAAATTCCACTGCCTGCCAGATCTCTTCTTCGGTAGCGTCTGATTTTATGAAAGATATGTTCTCTCTGATTGTGCCTGAAAGCAAGAAGTTGCCCTGAGGAACATAAGAGAAAAGTCGGCGCATATTACGGTCAACAGTAAGTTTGCTTCCGTCCTTCATATTCAGATATATTTCTCCGCTTTCTAGGGGGAATACACCCAAAAGAAGTTTTGTGAGGGTACTTTTACCGATACCCGAGATACCTGTCATAACAACCAGATCACCTTTATCTATAGTGAGGCTTGTGTTGTCAAAGATAAGTTCTCTGTCGTATCTAAATGTAATATTATTAAACTCAATTGTGTCGAGATTTTCGTAAATCTCTTCGAAGTTTATATTATCGTTATTTACGATAGGCTCGTCATCCATTTCCTCAAATTCCATAAGTCTTTCTGCAGAACCGATAGCGGCATAATATGAAGGCAGAATTCCTGTGAGAGAATTTATGGGAGCGCTGATCTGTGATACAAGAGAGAGTACCTGTGAAAGTACACCATAAGTAATAACGGGATCATTGTTGGCAATTTTAACAGCACAGTAGAAAAGACCGAAGAAATATGCAACATTGAATGCTACGGAAAAGGAGCCGTGTGTTATCAAAGAGATAATGTTACGCTTTGCTTTACGTTTGTAGTTGGTCTCCTGAAGTTCACTTGCAGTATCACAGACCTGTTTGTCTGCATTGAATATTTTAATAACAAGCAGACTTGACAAAGTTTCCTGCATAAAGGAACGAATTTTACCGTCTGTCTGCATAATCTGTTTATGGTATTCCTTCATAAACTTTTTGAAGAAAAGTGAAACTGTGAATACAAATAAACCGACACCCACAAAAGCAACGGTAAACCAAGGATCAATAGAGAAAAGCACAACGAAAATACCCACAAGTTTTGCGAATACATGAGCAAGTCCGGGTATAAGGGTTGTAATAGCATTTGTAATTGTACCGACGTCGTTATTAAGACGGTTGAGCATCTCGCCTGTATGGTACTTTGTTACCTGGGAATAACTCTTCTTAAGAAGTTTCTCGTAAAGACTTGTTTTTATATCAATCGTTAGTCTGGCGGAAACTCTGAACACAAGATGACTGTTTGTTATTCTGAGAAAAATCTCAAAAAGGATGATAAGTACGAAGACAGTACCCCAGAAGGCAACACCTTGGAGTCGCTCATCTGTAGTAACGCCGTACACACCTGTTGCAGAGTTGACAACAAACCTCAGCATATAGGATACCATAACAGAACCGCAGGCGATAAGGATGTTGATGACTGTCAACATGATAATCTTGAACATCTGTTTACGGGCACTACTGAAAATCCACTTGAGAGCTTTGCCATCGGTGAGGGTTGTTATAACCTTTTTATAAAAGTTCTGTTCTTCCATGAACTTCACCTCAAATCAAAATGCCGTACAGTGGTCTGTACGGCTATTTTTAGAAATAATTACTGTAAAAGATTTGCAGACTTAAGTTCACCTACGAACATCTCAACATCTTTACGGGCGGTAGTTTCATCTACATCGTACTGCTCAAGCATAGCCTCAACTACTGCATCAACAGTTGTATCGTTTTCGAATGCTCTCCAGAGAAAAGCACCTGCTTCGTTAAGGTTAATCATACCGTTGAACTCTGCGGTTGCAGCTCCAACAGGAACAACAACATAGGAATCTGCTACTTTTCTGAGCATAAAATTATCTTTGATTTTCATAAGATTACATCCTTTCAGTTAGTAAGTAATGTGTTTTCTAAGATATCAGCAACCGCATCTACGGCATCGTCACTGTTTTTGCACGAATAGCCATAGACGGGATATTTTGTTAAGATTTGTGAATACATAGAGAGAAACCTGTCCCCCATAGAAAAGTTCTGTGAACGGGGCGTCTGTTCTATAAGACGCGAAATTGCATCTTTTGTAGACAGCTTTGTGAGAATATTCTCTGAACCTTGTTCAATAAAAATTATTGCACCGAGTTCTGCAGATTCGTTGAGTTGAATATCGGTACCACCTGCAAAAGGTGTACCGTAGACAATACATTTATCATCGATTAACCTGTAAGAAGGTTTGTCATCGTTGATAATACGTGCCTCGGGGAAGCGCTTGATTATTCTTTTGGTAAGGGTAGATTTACCTACTCCTGAGCAACCTGAAAAAAGGTACACTTTGCCATTATAAAGTAATGCAGAACTATGAATATAACTGCCCATAAACTTAAGAAGTCTACGGTTAAACATATTGCAAAGCACCATATTCTCCGCAATTCCGGAAGTAATACCTACTCCTTCGGTGATAAAATAATCTATACTCTCCTGAGAAGGTTCAAGAGTAAACTCTGCATCGAAAGAATCAGCAACCTGATATTTACTATACCAATGAGCCGTTTCCTCATAAGCAGGTGAAAACTCTACGCATATATCCGCAATTTTGTATTTAGGCATCAGATTGTAACCTCTGTTCCAATATTACAATTTTGCTTGATAAGGTCTGCACAATACTTCTGAATAAGAGTTGCGTCCTTAATATTAATGCCTATAAGTCCGTCGCAGTTAGCCACAACTTTCTGAGCAGTGGTAAGTTCTACAAGATCTGCAGCGTACTTCTGGATAAGAGTTGCATCCTTGACTGTGATTTTACCATCCAGATCTACATCACCGATCGTATACGTTACCATAGGAGGATGTACTGTACCCGGCTCGGATGAAGGCGCTTCTGTGGGATCTGATTCAGAAGGCTCGGATGAAGGGGCTTCTGTAGGATCTGACTCAGAAGGCTCGGATGAAGGAGCTTCTGTAGGATCTGATTCAGAAGGCTCTGATGAAGGAGCTTCTGTAGGATCTGACTCAGAAGGCTCGGATGTGGGAGGCTCTGTGGGATCGGACACAGGAGGCTCAGATGTGGGAGGCTCTGTGGGGTCGGACTCAGAGGGCTCGGATGTGGGAGGCTCTGTAGGAGCAGTTGTCGGAATCTCGGGAAGAATCGGAGACTGAGTAGGTTCTACATAATCGCCGTAGGACACAAAGTTTATGTTGTGCTCTGTTGCATACTCCTCAGCATAGGTGTCGTTGAATCCGTAAATTGTCAGTCGATTGCTACAATCATCGAAAGCGTTGTCTGCAATGGACTTAACAGACTGAGGAATATCAATGCTTATAAGAGAAGAGCACTTGTAAAAAGCGTAAGAATCGATTGTTTCTATGCCTTGTGTGAGAGTAACTGAAGAAAGAGAAGTACAACGATTGAAGCAACTTCTGGGAATAACAGTCAGGGATGAACCGCTTTCAACAGAAGCATAAATCAAAGAGGTACAACCATAGAAGACACTCTTACCCAGAGTATCGATCTTTTTATTCAATGTAACTGACTTAAGAGAGGTACAGCCATAGAAACAGCTGTCATCAATCTCTGTAAGAAATCTTCCAAAATCAATATATGTAAGAGTTTTGTTGTTATAAAAAGCAGTACTGTTAAGTTTAACAACTGGAGCACCCAGATAATGAGTGGGTACAGTAACACGGGTACTTGTACCAAGATAAGCGCTGATGTAGTACTCTGTTTTAGTAGAAGTCATCTCGTACTGCCAATCGCCCTCCCTGATATCGGTGGATGCAAGAACAGGCAAAACAGATGTACTGAAGATAAATAAAACAGACAAAAAAGAAGCGATAAATTTCAGAAATCGTTTTTTCATAACTGCCTCCTATAAAAAATACTCTTAGTCATAGTAAATTATATCATAGATAAAAAGATAAAGCAATATAAATCTGAGAAAAACAAAAAGGGTGGATGCGGTTGCATCCACCCTATTTAAGGTTTTGTTATTCAGACCACAGTCCCTTATGCGAAGGGATCGAAGAAGGGATCGTCACCATCGCCATCAATGATGCCATCCTCATTATCCTCAAAAGGATCCTCTGTAACTACAGGACTGGCAGTGAGAATACTGCTAATATGTCTGAATTTGACGATTTCAATTTCAGGTGAAACATATTTCATATCACATTACCTCCTATAAAAATTACTATAGCATTTTATCATACTAATTTTAATTTGTCAAGTATTATTAATTTCAATTTTACTGGAATCAAACTGTTGCTATAGCAGTTTCGTAAATATTGAGGGTCTGTGAATTACTGAAGTAATAAGTTACATTATCATCAGCATCTGTCACCTTAATATAACCGTAAACATTGAAGTACTTACCACGCTGAACCTCGTTGTTAGTATAAGAGATTGTGAACAGGAGTCTGTTCTTGTTGGTAAGGTTGTTAAGAGTAGCATTGTTATTGTTGTATACAGAATAGTACTTATTCTGGTACATAGCACTTCCGCTAACATTTGCAGCTACATAATTGAGCACAGTTGTGCTGGAAGCTGTGCCGTAACCGGCAGCCTGTGCAGCTTCAAGAGCCTTTTCGTAGGTGAAGTCTACCATCTTATCTTCACGGAAGGAGCCTACCTGCTCAAGAATTACACCATACTCGAAGGAGTAACCAAGTTTCTCCATATCCTCGAGTGTGTAAGAGTAACCTGCCCAGTTTTCGTCGATTGTTTCGCCTCTATAAGTAGGCTTGTCACCATAGACATACATCTCGGGAGTCAGGTAGTTAACAATATAGTCAACGATAACCTTATCGGTAACATTATTGCCTTCGCTGTCTGTGCTCTGCTCACGACCGTATACAGGTTCCTCAAGAGAAACGCCGAAGTCGTAATCATCTACTAACATAAAGGTAACATACATATCAGCTGTTACAACATGACCAAGTTTGAGACCATATGCAAGGATAACATCTGTACCTTGATCGAATACGCCGTCTTCGTCAATGTCGTGGAACCAGATTCCCTTGGCCTCACGGCTAATACCGAAGAGATCAATTGAACTGATAGTAAGAGCCTCGTTGAATTTAGCGTGAACAATCTCAGTCTGTGCCTCGTAGTTGAGAGTTACCATGTACTCTGTGTCAGCCTGAGTTGCCCAGAATTCGAAGGTAACTGTATCAAACATTGTAGAAGTGATAGTCCATGTCAGATCCTTGTAGAGGTCATCTACGAAGGGAGCGTTAGCAAGAACTGTGTTCACATGACCATCAACTGAGATATATGCAGGTGTGTAAGGCTTGAATTCGTTACCTTCGAAGCCTTCGATTTCCTTAGCTGTAAGAGTAACGGGAACAACGTAGGTTTCGATGTGACCATAACGGTCGTTGTAGTTGTAAACAATCTTTCTGTTTACAGATACAGAGATAAGGTCGGAGAACAGAGTCATACTGTAGGAGTCGCCTTCCTTAACCTTGTATTTGAACTGGAAGTAAACCATATCTTTGGAGCCGATTATATCGCCACCGTTGTTCCAAAGGTTATCTGTGGAGTTAACGCCAACCTCTTCGAAGGTAGTTCCTGTGCTGTCAAGAGCAGATATATACCATGAGAAGAAGGTATCTGCACCGGAAGCATCGGTAGCAATTGTGATGAGAAGCTCATCGTTTTCTTTTGCTTTGATATAGGCACTGTTTGTCTCCTTGAGAGCAACGGGATCAACAGTATTGTCTGTAAGATTCTCAATACCAACATAAAGCTGACCGCTGCCGCCGTGAGCTGTAGGAATGTAGATTGTAGAAGTACCAATACCTGTGTAGAGATAGTGGTTTACATAGTAGTAACCTTCCTCGAGTTTCTCGAATACTGCTGTGTAAGATGTTGCAACAGCAGCAAAAACAGTAACTGTGGGGTTAGAACTAAAGAGTGTACCATCTGCTGCATACCAACCGATGAACTTGTAGCCAGAAGCAGGAGTTGCTGTAAGTTTAACTGAAGTACCACGCTCAACGTCAATGTTCTGAAGAGTTACGTTGATATAGCCTGAACCGTAATCAGCAACGTTTACGTCATCTACTGTATCGATTGTAAAGGAATTACCGTTGTCGGTTGTAAGACCAACGTTAACAGAAAGGTTAATTGTTACGGATACGTCGATATCACTGTACCACTGTCCGTCGTAACGGTCATCGTGAGATACGCATTCGTAAGAAACGTATACTTTCTGTTCGCCGTAGGTACCGATTACATCCCAGATTTTTGCCTCGGGGTCACAAAGTTCGTTGGTATAGCACCAACCAAGATACTCACCATCAGCATTGTAGAAGTAATTCTTAACATAGAACTGACCGGAAAGTACGCCTTCATTAACATTTACATAACCCTCACGGATAATGTAAAGAGCGTCGGTGTCTGAAAGTTCGTCGTAGTTTTCAATTACTGTACCGGAGATATCAATATAATCGCCGTTGTAGTCAGTATAAGGAACGAAATCCCAGTTACCTGTTGTAAGGTTCTCGTTTTCATTTTCATGAACTCTATCCTTATTGATAGTATCGTTGGTATCCTTGATTTCGAATGTGATGTTATCACGACCCTGCTGGAGAAGAACTACCGGGTCGAAGTAGTCGTAGGTCTGGATAGTCGAATAACCGAAAGGATGGATAGAAACATCCATATCTTCGCCGTTAGCGTAGTTGCTAAGTGTAATACCAGAAATCGTGAGTTGTTCGCCATTGGAAGTCTCAATGATTGTGTAGTAGGTATTGGGAAGACCTGTAACAGGAATCATAAGCTGACCGGGGAATGAACCGAACTGCACATATCTGGTTACACCGTCAATTTTGTACCATACATAGGCAGCCATATATTTGTCCCAGTTTACTATATCGGGGTCTGCGATAATGTAAACATAAGCAGTCTGAGTACCTGTCTTTTCAAGCCATGCATCTGTATGGAAGTATACAGGAACAAGGTCTGCTTCCTCGGTGAATACATAAGAACCGCTGTAGAGACCATTACCCATATCGGAAGCAGGGATGAACTTGGTACCGTTGAGTACCCAACCTGCTACGTAGTAGTCATAGCCACCTGTGTTGGAGTTCTTATTAACCTGTGTGTAGAAGGTAGTAGCAGTTCCTGCAACAACCTGTGCATCATTGTAATAGTAATGTTCAACCTGACTATGAACGGTATCATCATCAAAGTAGGAATTACCGACTCTGTCGTTAGGTGTATCCATATAGATATCACCTTCGTTCTTGTCTCTACCGTCTGTGATAATTACATCAACAGTGGGAACTTCTTCCTCGATTACCCAGCTGAACTCACGAGTTGAAGGATCAAATGTGAAGGTTACTTTATAATTCTTTTCGGGGTTATAGTTAGGAATCTGAACCTCGACATGAGTTCTGCTTGGGAAAGGTACGAAAGAAGAACCAATAGCATTAAGAGTCTGACCGCTTATGGTAGCAGTGGATGCTGTAGCCTGATAGAACCTTGAGTTCTCGTTAGAGGGGTTGACATAGATAACACCCTCTTCTGCATTGAAGGTAGTGTTTGTCTGATTTGCACCTTCTACAGTTACAGCACCAGCCTCAGCAGAGGTTATATCGAGAGTAATGGAATATGTTCCATCCCCGTTCTCTGTAAACATGTGAAGATCATAAGCATTATGCTCTTCCCCATTCCATACACCTTGGAGATAGAAACCGGGTGCAAAGTAATAACCTGCGTATTCAGTTTTGTTGTTGAATAAGTTGTGTTTGGTGAAGTCTTCACCAGAAAACTCAACTTGCTTAGCACCAGATGCCTTACCATCGTTGAAGATGATATTACCTGTAGCGTCAAGTGGAATATATGCTACATAGTTATATTTATCTGTGTTTTCCAAGGTCATCTTGTCGCCAGGCCAAGGAGTAAGTATCTCTTTATCATTATAGATGTAGTAATAAACATTACTCCACTCTGCTTCATTCCTGAGATAAATCTTGCGATATGCCAGTTCGTAGTTTGCTGTAATCTTGAGAGGAGAGTTAGCATAGATGGAGAGGTTCTTGGAATAGATGTCACCACTCTTTATTGCATATCCACCCTCGATTGTCCAGCTAACGAACTCGTAGCAAGGATCTAAGATATTAGCAGTGAGGTCAATTACTGCCTGCTGGAGAACGTCATCGTTTTCGCCAAGTATACCGTTAGTAACTGTATACTCACCTGTTGAAGCTGTTGCAGAACCTGCTAAAGCATTGTTGGTGCCAACAGTAACTGTAATGGGATCGAGTACCTTCCACTCAATAACAACAGTATGATTATCTGCTATATTGCTGAAAGTATAACTTGTGTTGTTAAAGCCAACAACAGCGTCGTCAATTACCCAGAAGCTGATGCCACGGTTGGGTGCATTGGGAACTGCGGTAATTGTAACATTCTCGTTGGAATAAACAGTAATTACATCACCATCAGCAAGAACCTGATCGCCATACATAAGGTTACCGAGTTCATTGCTGTATTCGATTGAAATTGTGTATGTAGCACGGAGACCGTAAGTTACTTTGATGATTCTGTTCTTCTCAACAGTATCGAGAGCGAACGTATAGTAAAGATGGGTTTCGGGCTCGGCATTTTTAATCTCGTCGATTTCAACATCGTCAACTGTAATAGCCTGAATGTAATAGCCATCGGGTGCATCAACATAAACTATGGGGTTGTCACCGTAGGTAACGGATACAGGAGATGAAGCATCTGTACCACCTACTGTAGCAGTACCGCCTGTTACATTGTGGGTAACTGTAACTGTGGGGTTGGGAGCGTATACTACATTAATCTCACCTGTAGCATTGTTAAGAGTTATAGGAGCGATTGTAGAATCTATGCCGCCATCAGAATCGATAAGACCACTTATAGAAGCGATGTAGTAGCCATCGGGAGCTGTAATCATTACAGTAACTTCAGAGCCTAAAGTTACCTGAAGTACTTCTTCAAGCTCAGTAACATCCTGATTACCAACTGATACTGTACCTAAAACGTTCTGAGTTATAGTAAGGTCGCCATAACTGTTGGTCTCAAGGTCTTCGAATGCATCCATGAGACTTGTAACTGCTGCATCAATAACATCCTGTGTAGCAGTAGAGGAACCTAACTGATCATAAGCGTCGCGATAGGCTGCTGTAAAAGCGTTCCAGGATTCAACAGTATAGTCGTGGATATTTGTGCCACCGTTGTATGTCTCTGTTGTATCATCGATAGCCTTGGCAAGTTCGTTACGGAGTGTAACGATACCTGTATCTGTAATCCAGACTTCTTCTACGCCGTTCCAAACACCCTCAGTAAAGAGTGTATCGGTAAGTTCAATCTCGGTAGAGGGTTTATCAGATTTGGTATTAAGAGTTAAGCCTGCGTCCTGAGTAGCATTGGCATTATTACTCCAAACCATCTCAAAATCATTAACTGCGCCAAGAGTAAAATCGGATAAAAGAAGGTTAGGTGTCTGGTCTCTGTTACCTGAACCGTCATCCTTGATACCATTAACAATGATATGAGTATAAGAGGTTGGAACTAAGTATACATAATAATCGTTAGTATGGTCCTCGGTCATCAACATGGTTGCACCAGGCCAAGCACCATTATTTGCATTTGAACTGTCATTCCAAGCGTAAAGATGAACATCTGTCCACTGCCAGTTATTCTTGAATACAATTGTATAATACTCATCGGATACGAGGTATTGTTCATCAACATACCAGTTGTTTTGATTTGACGCATCAACCTCAGCACCACTGAGTGTAGCGGTAACCTCGGATGTAGAATTATCAATTATAATAACATCGGAAGTTTTCCATGTATCGTTGCCGAATACTGTCTCGCTAGGCTGAGGTTCCTTATTTACGGTAACAGTACCGTTTTCTGTAATAGTAAGGTTATTGGAGCCATTTTCTGAGAAAGAATGAACTGTAAGATACTGAGCTTCGGCAAATGTTGGTGTAGCAGTAATATTAGCTGTGGGGATAATTGTAATCTCTGCGTTCTTGAGATTTACGTCTCCCTCGTAGTTGCTTGGGCTTAACTGCCAACCTGTGAATACGTAACCCTCAGCAGGAGTTGCAACAAGTGTAACTGATTCGTTGTAGTTTACAGTAGCGGATGCTGAACCGTTAGCAGTAGCAGAACCGCCGGTTGCAGAATCAACTGTTACTGTGTACTCGTTACCTTCGTAAGTAGCTGTAACAGTAAGGTCAAACTGTACGTTGTTAAATGATGTACTCCAACCTGCAAAGGTGTAGTTTTCGCGAGTGGGGTCAGCAGGTGCTGTAGCAGCTGTACCTGCATCAACAGTCTGAGTTGCTTTGAGTACTGTACCGTCATAGTCTACGAAAGTAACCTTGTAGGTCTTGACGAAAATTGCAGTAGCAGTAATGTTGCCTGTGGGAGTGATTGTAAGGTTAGGAGATGACAGGTTGCCTGTGGTAGTGTAACTACCGCTTATCTGCCATCTGTCGAATCTGTAGCCATCGTTTGCTCTGGCAGTAAGCTCAGCAGTGCCACCTTCGGGAACCGGCTGATTTGTGGGGCCAACAGTACCTGCACCTGAGATATTTGCGGATGCAGAGACATTATAGATAACTGCGGCTTTGACGAAGGCTGCCTCAGCAGTAACATTGCTGAGAACCTTGATTTTAACAGTATTAGTGGATGTACTACCCTCTGTAATCTGGTAGGTACCTGTAAGTGTCCAACCATTAAAGGCGTAGTCGTCATTAGCGTTAGCGGTGAGGGTTACCTCTGTGCCATAGTTATATGTACCACCGCCGG
>JAZULM010000033.1:0-9644 GCA_045603105.1 Ruminococcus sp. | reverse complement strand
AAACAGAAGAAGAGTTTCTGGAAAAACTACATCAGGAGTATCCGGGCATAGTATAATATCTAATAAAAATAATCGTAACTCCTATGATGAAGTTGACCTGTGGAGTCCGGACTTGTTCGATATTGAAGAAGAGAAGGTATCGGAGTATCTTGAGGGATATATTGATACTGCGGGTAAGATGCTGGAGCAGTCCAGAGATGCGATGCTCGAGGACGGTACTGTCAGAAAAATAGCAAACAATGTTATGAGACGGTATACAGGAGTATTTAATACTGAGACTGCCAATAAGATAGAACTGATACTTCAGACGGTGGCACAAAACCCCACGATATCTGCAGAAACAGTTGTGGAAGAGGTTGCCGGAGTATTCAAGGAATATATCGAGAAGTATGGATTCAAGGTAGATCCTTATGCAGAGGATAGACGAGATATAAATGAAATAATGCGGACAAGCGGTACTGTGTATCTGACAGAGGACCAGGAAGCAGAACTTGTGGCGGAAGATCTGAGTGTAAACTACCTGAGAAAGAAACTGTTTGGCAGGGTAAATGTAGTAAGATATTCAGACAGGAGAACGTCTGCCGGAGATAAGAGCAAGACCGGTACTCCTCTGGAGGAATTGTATAAGACACTGAGTTCTGAATATCCTGAGCATTTTGACAGGGATGTATATGCCATTCGTATGCCGATGGCATTGCTACAAGGTCTTAATAAGGTTGCACCACAGTATGTAGGGTCTCATGAAGCATTCAACCTAAGTGCTGAACGAATGGCGGTACTGATGTCCAATGAGGTGCTGAGCAGAGTTGTAGGTAAGAAAAATCTCGGCGAGTTTATACTACAGCAAAGTACCAAGAAGCATATACAGAGTATTGAGCGTAATGTTGGCTCCTTCCTCAGGTGGATGGAAAAGCCTAACAAGACACAGCATATACCTGAGAGTCTGCAGATGCCTATACTGGGACTTTTGAGTTCACTGAATCTTACATCCGGCAAGACACACAAAAGCGGAAGAATCACAAAGCACGATATGTATTGGCAAGGTCAGATGTTGGCTGTTGCCAATGTGCTTGATACCATAGGTACAAGACAGGAAAGCAACACAGAGGGGGATGTATTCTTTGATGTTAGTCCTGAACTTGTAAGAGAAATGAAAGAGTTTGCGGAAAGAGTTGATGGTCAGAGGCTTGTAGATATGTCAGAGGGTGAGATAGCCGAGTTGGATGCTTTGCTTATCAACTTGAGGAATACTATAAGTTCTGCGAATAAACTTTATGCAAATATGTTAAGTTCAGAACTAAAGGTATTGGCACAGGATAGCATAGCGGAATTTGATAATGCTAAGCCTTCAAGATTCAGAGATGTTGGTGATGCGGTTACCTTTGCAGAGAAGGTTATGAGTGGTGCTGACCAGATGATGCGTTTCTCTACTGCGGATGCAAATTCTTTCCAGAAGATGCTAGGTAGTTCCGGTGCTTCTATAATGCAGGCGCTCAGGGATGGATACGATAAGTTCATTGATAATGTAGATGACATACAAACCTGGACAGAAAAACATATTGACCAGAAAAAGGTTAAAGAGTGGCGGAATGATATAAGGCGGATCCCCCTGGCAGACGGTACTACAATAACTCTGAGTGTACCTCAGATGATGGAACTGTATGTTTTAGGCAGAAGAGACCAGGCACAGGGACATATATATGGATACGGTGTTCTGCCGAATGCGGATGCTAAGGTGAAGAAATTTAGAAGTAAGCATGGTGATATACAGTCTACTAAAATTGAACCGTACATTTTCACCGTAGATGATATGATGAAGATATACGACCAGCTGACTGAAGAACAGAGAAACCTTGCAGAGACTATGCAGAAATATCTGACCGAGGATATGGCAGAACTTGGTAACGAGGTTACTATGAAGAGATTTCTCTATAGAGCATATCGTACTCTGAACTATTGGCCTATTGAAGTGTTAGGGGAACTTACTAAGACAACGGACAAGACTCTTAATATGGCTTCTCTGTATGCAGTGAGTAACCCCGGATTCAGTCATCAGGTGCAGAAGGGTGCCAACAATGCTATTGTGGTACACGATATCTTTGAGTCGTTCTCAAAGCATTGCGGTAATATGGCACTGCTTAACGGTATGTCTATACCGCTGTCAGATGCGGTAAAGTGGTATAATTATACAGATGGCTCAAAGAGTGTTAAGGGCTCGATGAAATATGCTCTGAGTAAACACGGTAACGAGTGGTTCCTTAAATTCCTGCAGGACCTTAACGGCCAACAGGTGAAGGAAGCACCTGACACTAAGCTGTTTGATGTTCTGATGAAAAATTCTAAATCGGCGGCTATATGGATGAATCAGAGAGTTGTATTGCAGCAGTTCTCAGCTTATGCCAGAGCAGGTGCGGTGCTTGATATAAAATACCTTGCAAATCCTAAGGCATTGTTTCGCAAAGGCGGAATAGAAAAGGCGAAAAGGTATTGCCCGATTGCAAAATGGAAGAGTTGGGGTTTCTTCACTACAGATATAGGAAGTAGTCTGCAGGAGATTATACTGCCGGATGAGAACTTGGGCGATAAAATAAAATCACTTGGTTTTTGGGAGGCAGGTAAGGCGGACGAGTTGACCTGGGGTGCATTATGGAATGCTTGTGAGTTGCAGGTGCTTGATACTCACGAAGGTGTCAAGAGAAACACCGAAGAGTGTAATCAGCTGACAGCAAAACTGCTGACACAGGTTATTGATGAAACACAGGTGGTAGATACCCCCTTCCACAGAAGCCAGGTAAGAAGAAATACGAACTTGTACTTGAAGATGATGTCCTCCTTTATGGATGAACCTATCAAGAGCTATAATATGTTCAGAAATGCATTTAAAACGAGAAATACAAAGACAATTGTTAGAAGTTTCTTGGTGTTTGCAATTACATCGGCGCTATGTGCGGTATTAGAGACTCCATGGGATTTGCTGAGAGCATCGGGGGATGATGACGAGGATGAACTCTGGAAGAAATATCTCTTAACCCTATGGAATAATACTCTGGATAACGTTAAGCCCTGGAAGTTACATCCGGTACTCAATAAAATATCAACGCTTATAGAGGGCTGGAGTTCTAAGGGCTTGGACGAAAACGGACTTGACACTTTGATAAACTCGGCATCCCATATATACAAACGATTTACAGATGAAGATTACAAGCGTACACCTTATGCAGATATATATGAGGCTGCTAGAGCTATATCATATCTGAGTGGTTATGGTATTCATACTGTTATGAGAGATGTAGTAGGTGTATGGAACCTATTCAAGCCACCCGGACAAAAAACTACTACAACTGCAGTAACAAAAACTGTGCTCGGCAGAGAGGCGGTAGAGAGCCTTATGCAGGGTGATAAGAAAATGTTCGATACCTACTATAAAGATATACTGAAGCAATGCCAGGGTGACGGCGATAAAGCGGATAAGGTTATATGGTCGGCTCTGAGCAAGACCACTGAGGCAAGAGAGATATACGAGCTGAAGAATGCTGAGGTGTTCGATAAGGATGCCTATGAGGAAGCCATAGCAAAGCTTGAGAGCAAAGGTTTTACCCTTGACCAGATTATGAAGGCTACAAATTCGCTGGAGAGCTACTATAATAACCGAATAGCTGATGCCCTTGAGGCGAGGGATGAGGACAAGAACAAGACTTACACAGAAATTGTAGATGAGCTGAAGACGTTGGGATTTACTGAAGAGGAAATAATAGGGGATATTGAGTACTTAGCGGAAAATCCACCAGCGAGAAGCAAAGCAGAGGCAGAACTTATGTATGACTCGTCTATTATGATTACTTGTCTTGAACAGGGAGATGTGGAAGGTTACCGTGAGATATATGACTACTTCATAGATAACGGAAAGTCTACCTCTACACTTAGGAGCGCGGTTACATCCAATTATAAGGGGATGTATATTACAGCGTACTTTGATAACAACAAGGCAGAAATGGAAAGAATTGAAGGCTTGTTGAATGATTCAGGACTGTACGAGACAGAGACCTCTACTGTAAAGGATAGTACAAAATCTTGGATTAAGTCGGAATTCAAAAATTTATACACATCTTCTTCTAACCCTGATGAAAGGGCGGATATAGAGAGGCAGATGATTAACTCTGGACTGTATAAGGATGCAGCTGCGGTTAAGAAACTAACTGAAGGCTGGAGAAAAAAAGAAAAACAATAAATATAAAAGGCGCGACTTGTTATGGGTCGTGCCTTTTTACATTGGTGGGGAGAAGCAGATAGATATTATGTCTTAGAATATAGTTAGAGGTGATAACTATGAACACACTGATATTTGAAGTTAATGGTAATAGAATAAAACAAATAAGTGGATTCGAGCCCATAAGTGGTGAAAGCAAATACTCAGTTTTAAGATTTGAATTTAATGAAGAATGGAATACGGTAGATACGGTTACTGTGCATATGTTCTTTGATGTTAAAAGTGATGTAGCTACGACCATAACTCAGATATCAGATTTAGTAGCACTTGTAAACATTCCTGATAGCCTTAGAAACAAATCGGGTATTATGTGGGTTGGACTTTATGGTCAGAAAACTGACGGCAGTGAGGTTGCTATTGATACTAATCTGACACCCGTACCTGTTGGACAGGGCATAAGAATAGACGGTACCGAGAGTACTGCGTTATATCAGCAAATTATAGATTATCTTGCAAGGGTAGAAGAAGGACTTATTGATGAAGATAATCCCGTTACTGCAGAACTTATTGCTAATAGTGCGGTCACAACAGAAAAGATTGCTGATGATTCTATTACAGAAGAAAAACTCGCTGAGGGTGCTGTTACCTCAGCTGCTATTGTCGACGGTGCGGTTACTACGGATAAGATTTCCGACGATGCGGTTACTGAAGAGAAGATTGCTGATGGTGAAGTGACTGACAATAAACTCCGGGATAAGTATGTTACATATAAAAATCTTGGAATATTATCCGTTCAAGCTCTTGAGGGTGCAAATATTTGGGGAGATGTACGCTCGTTATTTAGATTTATCCCCGGATTTCTTTACGGTGTAGGTGAATGTGAAGGATTTGTGATAAGTAAAACCCTGTACTTTGTTGAACTTGCAACAGGAAATAGATATAAATACGTTTCTGGGGATAGGACCTATACCGTGTGGCAGAATGTAGTTGATTCTGAGTTTTCTCTTAATTCAAGCAATCCTGTACAGAACAAGGTGATTACTGTTGCTATCAATGAACTCATTGATGAGACAGTTAAACTTGACGAAGATATTGAAAATATTAAAAAAACACTTTCTGACCTTAAGAACGTAATATTTGCCGGAACATACTCAAAGATTAACAGTCTTATAGATTTTGCTGCTTCCAGCAAAGAAAATACATTATATATTTTCGATGTGGTAGACGAAGAAGAATCACTATGCAAAACAGGTAGATGCATTGGTTATGTAAATAAGAATCAGGATGAGGGTATATGGTACTTTGAACTTGTAAACCTTACTAAGGGCGGAGTCTGGAGAATTGATATATTAAATATCAATTCGGGATTAACACAAGTCAGCAAGGATTTTCTTACATTAGCTGATGTGGACACAGCGCTTTCTGCAACCTCTGAAAACCCTGTACAGAATAAAGTGATTAAACAGGCACTCAAAGAACTTGATTCAAAAATATTTGACATTGATATATCTTACTTTAGTCTGTCTTTTTCCGATTATGCAGAACTGAGAGCCTATAAGTTTGTACTGGGGTACAGATATTTTTTGGACTTAGAAAACGGAGCGTTTGTTGAAACCGATTCTATATTATTGGGTAAATGGGAAGCGTATGTGACAGACGATTTCAAATTGTTGTTATGGAATCATAAGATGAGTTTTTATTATCTTCTTGATTTAACTAAGGAAACATTGTTAGAGGCGATAACTGTCTGTAATTTGATAGACTCTGAGTTGTCTACAACTTCACCAAGACCTGTTCAGAATAAAGTTGTTGCTATGGCTATAAGTACCATCAACAAATCTATAGATGACATTAACAATGATTATGATTCTATGGAAGAGAGGTTAGATACTGTAGAGAAGAAGATGGAGACTTTTAATATTACTACATGGCAGACGGTACAGGATATAGTAAGAAGCGGTAGGGCTGCCGAGGTATTCTCTGTTGGTGATGTGCTTGTATGTGAACACGAGGAGTACGGACTTATGGAATGGACTGTAATAGGCATCGATCATGATACTCCTGTAGACAAGAACTATACTCACAGTATGACCTTGGAAGGTAATCCTATATTAGTTACAGATATTGAGTTCGATGCTCCCGAGGCTTTTGCATATGTCCACACTGCTATACCGTTATGTGACTCTAATGTAGGATACAAGTTCAACGCTAACGGTACTTCTCTATATGCAAAGATAAATCCCGACTATGCGAGTACAAATATTCCTGCCGGTGCAGTTATCGTTTTCCCATATTATAATTACGACACTATTACAGACACACCGTTTTATGTGTATGAATCCGCCTCGGCCACAGAGCCAATGATGACACTACCGGTTGTGAGTAATTTTGGAGGACCGTCTCTTGATGCTTATGTAAACTATAACAATTTATACAGAACTCAGTATGGATCCAACAAATGGTCGCAATCTGCTATGAGGCAGTTCCTTAACAGTAACGGAAAGGAAGGTTCTGTATGGACACCACAGACCACATTTGACAGACCACCTTCTTGGGCGAAGAAAACAGCGGGTTTCCTTAATGGAATGGACAAGGATTTTCTTGATGTTTTAGGAGAAGTATACAAAGTAACAAACATACCGCCTATTGACGGTGACGGACAGGAGAATGTTTCGGAAAAAATCTTTCTGCTATCAGAATATGAAGTCTTTGGTGGCGTGTATTATTCAGGTAATGTGCCAGAGGGTAATGTATATGAATTTTATCAGAAATTCTCTTCTAATTCCTCAAATACTATAAATGGAGATAATAACAGAATTAAATACCTTAATAATTCTCCTATGCACTCTTTACTGAGAACACCTTATAACCACAAAACAAATAGCAGTGATGAGGAAAATTATATGGTAACTTATATCAACACACAGGGTTTTATCAAGTATAAGGATTCATTAGAAAGAACCGACAAGAATGTTATCACCCCTTGTTGTTGCATTGTATAAGGAGGTTATATGTTTAAATATAAATCAGACAGAGAGTTTCTTATTGAAGAGAAGAATAAAAGAAAAATGCTGGACTCAAAGCAAAATGAAATTGAGATTGCATCCTCTATTGTTTTTGTCACAATGGCAGAGAAGGGCGATATAGACGATATAACCGCAACAGAGAACATCTCTATGTTTGCACCTTGGCAGTCGGGCGTTACTTATAAGATAAACTCTCTCAGAGAACACGAAGGAAAACTTTACAGATGTATACAGGAACATACCTCACAAGAGGAATGGACACCCGACACTGCTGTATCATTATGGACAGAAGCCGGTAATCCTGAAGAGGAGTACCCTCTGTGGAGTCGGCCGGTAGGTGCTTTCGATACTTATCCAAATGGAGCAAAGGTGACTCATTGCGATACGAGGTGGGTATCTGATGTGGATAACAATGTATGGGAGCCCGGTGTATATGGTTGGAGCGAGGTGTAACTAATGTCTAATATAGCAACGCTTATTACTGAAATAAGCATTATTGTTAGTGCTTTAGTTCCGTTTGCGGTTGTACTAATCTATCTTATTAATGGTATAAAGTGTTTGTTGAGAAATGAAATGCTTCGCACATACTACCATAATAAAAATAATGAACAGATTCGCCAGTATGAACTTGAAAATTTTGTTTTATTATATAAAGCATACAAAGCTCTTAGGGGTAATTCCTTTATAGATAGAATCTACAAAGAAGTTATGTCTTTTGAGGTAATAACATAAGGAGGTAATCAAATGACCGAACAAACAAAAAAGGAATGTATCAAAGCTTTGGCTTACGGACATTCTGCAGAAACAGTAGCAATGGTGACAGGCTTCCCTGTTGATACCGTCAAGGAGATTCAGGAGAAATATGCCAGAGATATTGAAAACAAGGTGTCAGAGCTTAAGGAGGCAGGATACATTGAGTGATATTAAATGTATTGATGTATCCTGTTGGCAGGGTGACATCAACTGGACTAAGGTAAAGGCTGCAGGTTATTCCCACGCTATAATCAGAGCAGGATTTGGCAGAGAGGCTACTCAGGTGGATTCAAAGTTCGAGCAGAACTACAAGAATGCTAAAGCAGTAGGCATTAAACTGGGTGCTTATTGGTATTCTTATGCTGTAGACAAGGCTGATGCTATTAGAGAAGCAAATGCTTGTCTGCAGGTAATTAAGGGTAAGAACTTTGAACTTCCTATCTTCTTCGATATGGAGGAGTCCTCACAGACTAAGTTGGGCAAGACTATACTTACCGCTATGGCTAAGGGCTTTTGCGATGCACTCATAAGTGCCGGGTATAACGCTGGTGTGTATAGTAATCCTACGTGGTTTACTAATTACCTGGATTATAATACACTCAAAAAGAAGTATCCGATCTGGTTGGCTCAGTATTACAAGGAAGCACAGCTCGACTGTGATATCTGGCAGTACAGCTCAAAGGGTAAAGTTTCGGGTATCAGCGGTAATGTTGATATGAACATAATCTATAACTCTGATGTTATTTATACGGAGGAGAATAAGGAGGATTTTTCAAAAGTGGGTAAGATTGAAAACAGAACAAAACTAAAAAAAGGTGACAAGGGGCTGGATGTTCTTTGCCTCAAGTACCTTATTCAGGTTGCAGATGATATGGGGGTCCTTAATTTCGGCATGACTCCCGGTAACGATTCCTTTGGTAGCGGTACAGAAAAAGCGGTCAAGAAATGTCAGAAACTGATGGGCAAGACTCAGACCGGTATTGCTGATGCAGAGTTCGTCAACGGACTTTATAAGCTGATTAAGAAGAACTATCCAGTTCGCGGTGACTTTAACGGTGACGGTAAGGTAGATATTAAAGACGTGTCTGCTATTCAGAAAAAGATTGCAGGAGTGTAACAGTATGGATGATAAGATGATTTTTGCTGATTTTGATATTAAAAATACAGTTTCTATGATGTTAAGCGCTGATTATAAGGAACGTTTTAAGGCTGAATTAATGCAACTTGATATTCGTATTGGTAAACTGGCGGGAATGTTGTCTGCTTGGGATGTTGGTGAACTTGGGTTTACTCCATCTTGTCCATATGAGTTGTTAGAGGCACAGCTCAATGCTATGAAGACCTACAGATATTTTCTGCAGAAGAGAGCAGAAATCGAAGGTATTGATATCTGAGGAGGACGTAGGTATGGATAAAAATACAATTTTGAGACTGTTCGTGCTTCTCTTTACGCTGACGAATCTCATTTTGACCGCTTGTGGTGCGAATCCTCTGCCTGTGTCGGAAGAACTTTGGTATGAGATTGTTTCAATTCTCATTACCATAATAAGTTCTATATGGAACGCTTGGAAGAATAACAACGTAACATTGGCTGCAAGGGTTGCACAGAAGGTACTTAACGCTATTAAGTCCGGCAAGATATCAGCTGAGAAAGTTGA
>JAZULM010000032.1:0-12755 GCA_045603105.1 Ruminococcus sp. | reverse complement strand
CTTCTGTGTCACGTACACTTATCACTACGCCGACCTCGGATTTTTGTCGAACTCCTCTGATTTGCCTATGTGGATTTATGATGTAAAAAATCCACATTTCTCGGCAAATCCGATGTCGTTCTCAAAAACCGAGGGCTTCGTGATGTGTACGCTTCTATGTCACGCCTCGTTGGGACTTCGCATCTCCCCAAAAGTCCACGTGCTCCCCAAAATCGCCTAAATGCAAATGCACCGCATTTACATTTTGTTCGGCGATTTGCGGCGTCGCCCTTGACTTTTGTGGGCTATGTCCCCTCGGCGCTTCTTATTTACGTCTGGAGCGGTAGTACTCGCTGGGCATTGTAAGTTCGAGGCGCTTGCCTGCGCCGTCAACAACGCAGTCCAGAGGTCTCTCTGCTACGTGTACGGGCATGCCTGTCTGCTGCATAATCAGAAGGTCAAGTCCGCGCAGAAGTGCGCCGCCGCCTGTGAGCATAATGCCGTGGTCAATAATATCAGCAGAAAGCTCGGGAGGAGTTTTCTCCAGAGTATTGATAATTGCGTCGATAATTGTTGAGAGGGGGTCAGCCAGAGCATCTCTGACTTCGGCAGCGGTTATGGTGATGTTCTTGGGAAGTCCGTCCATAAGGTTTCTGCCCTTGATACACATCTCGCCCTCATCCTCATAAGGATATGCGGAGCCGATACCGATTTTGATATCTTCTGCGGTTCTCTCACCGATGAGAAGATTATATTTTTTCTTGATGTAAGACATAATTGCATCGTCAAATTTGTCACCGGCAACTCTGACAGAGCAGGAAGTAACAATATCGCCCAGAGATATGATTGCAACCTCGGAGGTTCCGCCACCGATATCTACAACCATACTACCTGTAGGCTCGGCAACAGGCAGACCTGCACCGATAGCTGCTGCCATAGGCTCTTCGATAAGTTCGATGTCCTTGCCGCCTGCTTCCCTTGCTGCGTCCTCAACAGCGTTTTTTTCTACCTCAGTAACACCTGAGGGAATACAGATAACGATTCTGGGACGAGAGAAGAAGTTGGAACGAACAGTCTTTCTGATGAAGTGCTTAAGCATAGAGGCTGTGATCTGGAAGTCGGCGATAACACCATCTTTCAGAGGACGAACGGCTACGATAGAGCCGGGGGTACGGCCGATCATTTCCTTAGCCTGTGAGCCAACAGCAAGAACTGTATCGTTGCGGATGTCTACAGCAACTACTGAGGGTTCGCGCAGAACGATACCCTTACCTTTCATAAAAACGAGAGTGTTGGCGGTACCGAGGTCGATACCGATATCCTTAGTAAAAGAAAACAGCATAATATATTGCCCCTTTCCTGCAGAAACTGCAAGTGAATTTGAATTAATCTATGTATGTATATAAGTAAAGTATACTTAAACATCATAATTATACTCTATATAAATATAGATTTCAACTATATTTTGGGATAATTGAGCGGTGGTTGTGTCGTATGGAGTTTCAGAGAGATTTCGGTGAGTTTTTAAGTTTGGGTGCTCGGCGATTCTATGTCACGCCTCGTTGGCACTTCGCATCTCCCCAAAAGTCCACGTGCTCCCCAAAATCGCCTAAATGCAAATGCACCGCATTTACATTTTGCTCGGCGATTTGCGGCGTCGCCCTTGACTTTTGTGGGCTACGTCCCCTTGGCGCTTCTATGTCACGCCTCGTACACCTCCGCTACTCCTCAAAACATCATCTCGCTTCCCGAATTTGCCTATACGGATTTTTGAGGTGTCAAATCCGTATTGTTCGACAAATTTGTTGTCGCGTGGGAGTTTTGATGCTTGGGCGCTCGGCGCTTATTGTTTTCCGGTAGAACCAAAACCTCCTGCGCCACGCTCGGTATCGGACAACTCCTCAACCTCGTGGACGGGCATCAGCGATACGGGAGAGATAACCATCTGGGCTACTCTCTCACCCGGTTGAATGGTATAACTCTCGGAAGAAACGTTACAAAGTCCGACACAGACTTCTCCGCGATAATCGGAGTCGATAACTCCGACGCCGTTTGACAGGCATATGCCGTGCTTGATTCCAAGTCCTGAACGAGCGAAGATATATGCAACGTAATCTTTTGAGGGAATCTCAATGGCGATTCCTGTGGGAATCAGTTTAAGATCGCCGGGGTTAATGGTGACAGCTTCCTCAATACACGCGGACAAATCCATTCCTGCACTTCCCTCGGTGGCTCGCATAGGTACCTTTGCCTCAGGACGTAACTTTTTAACCTTTAGTATCTGTTCCATAAAAACCTCTTTCCTGCAAAAATTTTTATTTTCTTGCAAAAATTAAAAATAATTCTTATTAGATATTCCTCAAAGGAAACAAAAATGCGTTAATATTTCCTGAGGGAATTAAACATAATTCTTATAAATAATTACTTATAAAGAATTAAGATTTTGTTAATCATTTAACACCTCGGTAATATAATCCGCGGGTAGTTTCATCGAAAAAGGGATGTTTACTTGAAAAAACACCTGTGTTTTCCACTTTTTCCACAGAGTTTTCCACAGAAAAGCGAAAACTGTGAAAATCTAAAGACGAGAAGTTATTAATCTCGTCGGGAATTAAAAGCGGTACGCTGTTGAGAATTTCGGTACAAATTCCGTCACAAGTGAAAATGAATTTTTTGTCTTTTCTATCCTGCAGAATTTGTTTGGAATTACAATTTTTGCAACCCTTTTCTGACGTAAGTCCGGGGCAACACCGAGTCATTATAAGTGGCAGGTAGCCGTAGGAAATGATTCCTCGGGGGATGTTGCCGCCTAAGGCGTCAATCTGTATCTTTGTCAGTTCAAAACTAAGTTCCGTGTCGGCAAGTCCCGTCTCCTCTGCCCACAAAAGAGATTCGGTGTTGGTAATATTGAGTCCGAACCCTCCGTGAATAGTAAAGCCGAGTTCTTTTGCCATATATACGGCACCGATATTGTGAACAAGAACGTGATTTATGCCCGAGTCTTTTGCCTTGAGGAGTAACTGTCGAAGTTTTTCCTCTTTCCCGAACATTCCTCTCGGAACTTCAACACCTAAATTAAAGCCTTGGGACTGAAGTCTTGAAAGTTCCTCTGTTGAGGCGCTGAGCGGAACAAATATAAGTTCTGCAGACAAGTATTCTTTTGGAATATCTGTGTCTGTAAACCTTGCACGTAGTTTTGGTGAAGCGGGTGCCTTATAAGGAGTGACAGAGAGGGTGTACTCGGTAATATCGGGCTTTGTGACCTCGCTTCTTGCGAGAGAGATTTTGTCTATAGCCTCTCGTCTGAGCGCGTTAATACGGCTGAGGGGGATCGAAATTTCTCGGTCAATATGGCAGGTTATACTGTTCGCATAATAAGGTGTGCCACCGCACTTGCGCAGGTTTTCTATGACCTTGTCCTCAGATAATGGCAAAGTACGGGCGCTCTCGCAGGGGTTGTCCCCTACTGCGGTGACGGTATACTGTCCGTCTGTGACGGTTAGCGTTGGGGGTTCGGATAATCGGGCGGTAAAGTCAAAGTTAAGAGAAACTCTGGTGTTTTCATCTTTGTAGGTGTTTCGAATTTCCCCCAATAGTTTTTCGTCGGCAGAGGTTACGTCCTCTTTTCTTCTATAGCCGAACATATCCTTTGTTCTCTGACCGCGGATATATCCGTCGGTAAAGCCTGTGCGTGAGAAAACAGAAGACAGAAGTCTTGAAGTGTTGTCACACACAAAGCCGTTATCTCTTTGCTCAGTACAAGCCTTGGTGGCGGCGGCAACGTACTCGGGGCGTTTCATTCTGCCCTCGATTTTGGCAGAGGTTACACCTAAAACCTGAAGTTTTCCTATATGTTCTATAATGCTGTTGTCCTTAAGGCTTAAAGCATATTCGGAACCGCTTTTCAGACTGAAAGGAAGTCGGCAGGGCTGAGCGCACATTCCTCGGTTTCCCGAACGTCCCCCAAGCATAGCGGAAAAATAGCATTGTCCCGATACGCACATGCAAAGCGCTCCGTGGACAAAGACCTCCAACTCTATGGGACAGGAGTTTTTGATTTCCTCTATCTCCGAAAGAGAGAGTTCGCGTGCGAGAACAACTCGACTAAAGCCCATCTCGTACAAAGCCTTGGCACCCGAGGGGGTGTGGACAGACATCTGAGTAGAGCCGTGAAGCCGAAGCGACGGCATATGTTTTCGAAGCAGTGAAGCAAGGCCTATATCCTGAACAATAACGGCATCTATGCCGTAGGTATAGGCGGTTTTTATGAGTTCAAACGCCCGCGGGAGTTCTCGGTCAAACATAAGGGTATTTGCGGTCAGATAAGCCTTGACTCCCCTTACGTGGCAGTAGTCTATGGCGAGTTTGAGTTCTTCGAAGTCGAAGTTCTTGGCGGATGAGCGTGCAGAAAATTCTTTTGCGCCGAGATATACGGCGTCTGCGCCTGAGCGGACCGCTGCAATAAGACTGTCATATCCACCTGCAGGAGCAAGTATTTCTATTTTATTTTTTTTAGTCATTGAATTTGCTCCTTTGGGGATTTATAGTCGGACTTAGCTGAAATCTTGGTCAAATATGCTGTACTGATGATAGGCTGAGTCGATTAGTTCCTCGTCGGTCGGTTCTGAGTATTTGGGTGTGTTGTCGGCGGGAGAAGTCTTTGCTCTGTCTGACACAAAACTTCTGCCCACAAAAGCAGTGTGTCTCGAGGCTTCGGAAGTTTCCTCCAAGGCTACATTGGTTTTCGTTTCGGGGTACTCTGTAGCAAGGGGTACCTCGGCGGAGATTTCCTCTGTTTCGGCAGAGTCGCCGTCTTTTTCAAGCAAGGCGATACGCTTTCTGAGTTCGTCGTTTTCACGTCTTAAAGTTTCGTTTGCGTCTAAGTAGTCCTTGACCTGAGAGCGCAGTACCTCCATCATACGGCGGAGTTTGGTTTCGTCGTCACAAATATCCAAAGCGGCAAGTATAGCACAAGCGTCGCGGTTGAGTCGGGGGTTGTCCTTCTGAATACCCTTGATCATAACGTCTATTTTTTCGCCTATACCGATAACGTATTCGGGCGTGTCTGATGTTGCGATTGAGAATCTCTGGCCTGCAACGTAAATGACAACATTTTTCTTTTCCATTGAACGTGCCTTCTTTCGATATTTTTTCTCACCATAATTATAGTATAAAAAATCTTCGCTGAAAAGAACTATGTACAAATTGTAACCCGCTTTTTCCGATAGTAACTCTAATGTTACCAAGGTTACGGATTTCGGTCGAAAATAATAAAAACAGAGTCGGTTTACTTGTTATTTTGCCATATTGAAAAATCTATCCGTTAGGTTTATAATTTATACATCTATATATTTTTGTCTGACAGTCGGTGACTTATGTCGACAGATATTTAATTTGAGTTAACTTATAATCTGTTTATACATATATCTACAAAACTTTAAGGAGGACTTATGAAGAAACTTAAGGTAACTGAAGTAATCAAGGCTATTGAAGAAAAACTTACAACCGTGTTCCACGAGGTACCCTCAGAGGCATCCGACGAGCATTTTTATAAGGCAATCGCAATGGTTTGCCGTGAACTTATGAGCAAAGAGTACGGAGGTTTTGTATCCCGCTCTATAGAGCAGGGAGAGAAAACTGTCTACTACCTGTGTATGGAGTTCCTTATGGGACGATCGCTTAAGAACAATCTCTCCAATATGGGTATGGAAAAAACAGTCAGAGATGCTCTCAAGAAAATGGGCGTATCCCTTGACAGAGTATACGAGCAAGAACCCGACGCAGGCCTTGGCAACGGCGGATTGGGTAGACTTGCCGCGTGTTTTTTAGACGGACTTGCATCCCAGGGATACTCCTCAATGGGATATTCTCTCCGCTACGAATACGGTATATTCAATCAGAAACTTGTTGACGGATGGCAGACCGAACTTCCCGATTTCTGGCTTCCCGGAGGAAGCGTATGGCTTCATGCACATCCCGAGAAGGCTGTGGAAGTTTCCTTCAACGGCACTCTCAAAGAAGAGTGGATTGACGGCTTGCACGTAGTCAAGGTGGAGGGTGCCAATACAGTGTTGGCGGTACCTTACGATATGATAGTTTCTGGTAATGGTATGAAAGGTGTCAGCAGACTTCGTCTTTGGGCGGCAGATTCCAAGGACTTTGATATGCAACTTTTCAACGACGGCGAGTTTGTCCGCGCTATGGAGCAGAAGGCTATGGCAGAAAGCATTACAAAGGTGCTTTATCCCGGCGACAATCACACCGAGGGCAAGAGCCTCAGACTTAATCAGCAATATTTCCTTGTTTCTGCTACTATTCAGGATATTATCAAAAGACACCTTCGCGTGTATAAGACTATAACAAACCTGCCCGACAAAGTAGCGATTCATCTTAACGATACCCACCCCGTTTTGGCGGTGCCTGAACTTATGAGAATTATTATGGATGAGTGCGGTTACGGATGGGACGAGGCCTGGAGAATCGTTACAGGCACTATCGCTTATACAAACCATACAGTTATGGCAGAGGCGCTGGAGTGTTGGAGCGAGGATATGTTCCGCCAGAAACTCCCGAGAATATATCAGATAGTGTGCGAGATAAACCGCCGTTTCTGTGAAAGCCTTAGAAAAGAGGGGGCACCCGAGCACGAGGTTGCAAAGATGTCCATTATCCGCGACGGATACGTTCGTATGGCAAACTTAGCGGTTGTGGCAAGTCACAAGGTAAACGGTGTATCGGCACTTCACAGCGAAATTCTCAAAGATACTGTGTTCCATGAGTTCTATACTCACACTCCACAAAAATTTACAAACGTTACCAATGGAATAGCCCACAGACGTTGGCTCAATCAGTCTAACCCCAGACTTGCAAGCTTTGTAGAGGAACTTATCGGTCCCGAGTTTGTTACAGATGCATCAAAACTTCAGGGACTTAAGGCGTTCTCAGAGGATAGAGCGGTACTTGAGAAGTTAGCAGAGATTAAGCGTCTTAACAAGGTGGCAATGGCAGAGGAAATCAAGCGTACATCGGGTATACTTGTAGACCCTGACTCTATTTTTGACGTACAGGTCAAGAGACTTCACGAGTACAAGCGTCAGCTTATGAATGCTCTCAACATTCTGGCGACTTATCAGATGCTTCGTGATAACCCAAGTATGGACTTCACTCCCCGAACATATATTTTTGGTGCAAAAGCCGCTCCCGGATACTACTTTGCAAAGCAGATTATCCAGTTTATCGTGGACTTGGCGAATACCATAAATAACGATAATCGAGTAAACGGTAAACTTAAGGTTGTGTATCTCGAAAATTATCGTGTAACAGTAGCAGAGAAGTTGATTCCCGCTGCCGAGATAAGCGAGCAGATTTCCCTTGCAGGTACAGAAGCGTCGGGTACCAGCAATATGAAGTTTATGATTAACGGTGCCGTTACTCTGGGTACTCTGGACGGTGCCAACGTTGAGATTTACGAGGCTGTGGGTGACGAGAATATCGTGCTTTTCGGTATGACAACACCTGCGGTAAACGATATGAAGCAAAAGGGTTACAGACCTATTGATTTTTATAGCACAAGCGGTGTTATCCGCCGTGCGGTAGACGAAATCAGAATGGGAAGATTTTCCTCTATTGCCGATAATCTCCTGCACGCAGACCCCTATATGGTGCTTGCGGACTTTGAGTCTTATCGCAGAGCACAGGAGCGAACCGCCGAAATTTACAACAACAGACAGAAGTGGAACAGAATGTCTTTGATGAATATTTCCGAGGCAGGCATCTTCTCTGCTGACCGTTCTATAAACGATTACGCAAGAGATATTTGGGATATTAAGCCCGTAGAGTAATTCAAAAAGCAAAAAAGCAAGGCAGATACCGATTCTCTTTAGTCGTATTTTACGTATAAAGACTTCCTCGTGTTTTGAGGAAGTCTTTTTGTTTTTTCATAGGTTATTCGGCGAGTAATTTTTTGGTAATTTTTGAAATAAGCATATAGAGGAATAAAAGTTTGTGAAAAATTCCACAAAATCCAATAAAAACATAGGTTTTTTGATTGTTTTCACTTTACAACATCTAATAAAAGTGATATTATTTATGGTGGTACAAAGCGTACCGAGAATGTAGTATTATGCGAGTATATCGCATTGATTATTCAAGGAGGTTTTTCCAATGGCAAGAAAAAGAAAGACCATGGACGGTAACAACGCTGCGGCTCACGTTTCCTATGCGTTTACTGAGGTAGCTGGTATTTATCCTATCACTCCCTCCAGCCCCATGGCAGACTATGTTGACCAGTGGTCCGCACAGGGCCTCAAGAACATCTTTGGTACAACCGTTAAGGTTGAGGAGATGCAGTCCGAGGCAGGTGCAGCAGGTACCGTTCACGGTTCTCTGAATGCAGGTGCTCTGACCACAACTTACACAGCATCACAGGGACTTCTGCTTATGATTCCCAACATGTACAAGATCGCAGGCGAACTCCTGCCCTCTGTATTCCATGTATCTGCAAGAACAGTTGCTTCTCATGCACTTAACATTTTCGGCGACCACTCTGACGTATATGCTTGTCGTCAGACAGGTTTTGCAATGCTTGCTGAGACTAACACTCAGGAAGTTATGGACCTTGGTGCAGTAGCACACCTCGCTACTATCAAGAGTTCTGTTCCTTTCATTAACTTCTTCGATGGTTTCAGAACCTCTCACGAGATTCAGAAAATCGAAGTTTGGGATTTTGACGACCTTAAAGAAATGTGCGATATGGAGGCAGTTGAGAAGTTCCGTAAACGTGCTCTCAACCCCGAGCGTCCCGTAATGCGCGGTTCCCACGAAAACGGCGACATTTTCTTCCAGCACAGAGAGGCATGTAACAAGCACTACGAGGCAGTTCCCGGCATCGTTGAGGAGTACATGCAGAAGGTTAACGCAAAACTCGGTACAAACTACCAGCTCTTCAACTACTATGGTGCAGAGGATGCAGAGCGTGTTATTATCGCTATGGGTTCTATCTGTGACGTAGCAGAAGAAGTTATCGACTATATGAACGCTCAGGGCGAGAAGGTTGGTCTTGTAAAGGTTCGTCTGTACAGACCCTTCTCTGCAGAGAGACTTGTTGCTGCTATTCCCGCAACTGCTAAGAAGATCGCTGTTCTCGACAGAACTAAGGAGCCCGGTGCTCTTGGTGAGCCTCTGTATCTTGACGTTGTTGCTGCACTTGCAGCAGCAGGTAAGAGTGCAAAGGTTGTTGGCGGCAGATACGGCCTCGGTTCCAAGGATACACCTCCTTCAAGCATCTTCGCAGTATACGAGGAGCTTTCCAAGGATGCTCCCAGACACAACTTCACTCTCGGCATCACCGACGATGTTACCAACCTCTCTCTCGAAGAGAAGCCTGCTCCCAACACAGCAGCAGAGGGTACAATCGAGTGTAAGTTCTGGGGTCTCGGCGGCGACGGTACCGTTGGTGCTAACAAGAACTCCATCAAGATTATCGGTGACCACACCGAGAAGTTCGTACAGGCATACTTCCAGTATGACTCCAAGAAGACAGGCGGTATCACAATTTCTCACCTGCGCTTCGGCGACAAGCCCATCAAGTCCCCCTACTACATCAACAAGGCTGACTTCGTTGCTTGTCACAACCCCTCTTACGTAATCAAGGGCTACAAGATGGTTCAGGACGTTAAGCCCGGCGGTGTATTTATGATCAACTGCCAGTGGTCTCCTGAGGAGTTGTCTGAGCATCTCAACGCAGAAACAAAGCGTTACATCGCACAGAACAACATTCAGCTCTACACAGTTAATGCTATTGACGCTGCTGCAGAAATCGGTCTTGGCAAGCGTACAAATACAATTCTTCAGGCTGCTTTCTTTGCACTCGCAAAGGTTCTTCCCATTGACGAGGCAATTCAGTACATGAAGGATGCTGCTACCAAGTCCTTCCTTAAGAAGGGCCAGGATATCGTTGATATGAACCACAAGGCTATCGATGCCGGTGTTTCCGCATTCGTTAAGATCGACATTCCTGCTGACTGGGCAAATGCTGAAGACTCAGCAAAGGATACTGCTTCTGCAGGTCCCGAGAAGCTCGTTAAGATGGTAGACGGCATCATGATTCCTGTTTCCAAGATGGACGGTGACTCTCTCCCCGTATCTGCATTTATGGACCACGTTGACGGTACATTTGAGCAGGGTGCTTCCGCTTATGAGAAGCGCGGTGTTGCAGTTATGGTTCCCGAGTGGAATGCAGAGACTTGTGCTAAGTGTAACAAGTGTGCTTTCGTATGTCCTCACGCTACAATCCGTCCCTTCGCTCTTACTGACGAAGAGGTTGCAGCTGCTCCCGAGAATATGAAGGTTGCTCCCAAGCCTGTTGTTAAGACAGATTACAAGTACACTCTGGCTGTTTCTCCCCTTGACTGTATGGGTTGCGGCGTTTGTATCGGCGTATGTCCCACAAACTCCCTCACTATGGTTTCCAGAGAGTCTCAGGAAGCAGAGCAGGCAGTATTCGATTACTGTGTTGCAAATGTAACTGAGAAGCCCGAGACAACCGCTAACCTCAACGTTATCGGTTCTCAGTACAAGCAGCCTCTCCTTGAGTTCTCCGGCTCTTGTGCAGGTTGTGCAGAGACTTCTTACGCACGTCTTATCACTCAGCTCTTTGGTGATAGAATGTACATCTCCAACGCTACAGGTTGTTCCTCTATCTGGGGCGGCCCTGCAGCAACATCTCCCTATACAACTAACAAAGACGGTCACGGTCCCGCATGGGCAAACTCACTCTTTGAGGATAATGCTGAGCACGGTCTTGGTATGTATCTTGGCCAGAAGGCCATCCGCGACAGACTTATCGAGAAGGTTAAGATGATCGCAGCTTCCGACAAGGCAGCAGCTGAGGTTAAGGCAGCAGCCGAGGAATATCTTGCAACTCTTGATGACGGCGATAAGAACGCAGCAGCTTCTAAGGCTCTGGTAGCAGCACTCAAGGCAGCAAACGCTGACTGTGAGATCTGCCGTGACGTTATGACTAACTCCGAGTACCTCTCCAAGAAGTCCGTATGGATCTTCGGTGGCGACGGTTGGGCATACGATATCGGCTTCGGCGGTGTTGACCACGTACTTGCTACAGGCGAGAACATCAACATTATGGTATTCGATACTGAGGTTTACTCCAATACAGGTGGCCAGGCTTCCAAGGCTTCTCAGATTGGTCAGGTTGCTCAGTTCGCAGCAGCAGGTAAGGCTATCAAGAAGAAGAGCCTTGCAGATATCGCAATGAGCTACGGCTACATCTATGTTGCTCAGATCGCTATGGGCGCTGATATGAATCAGACTCTCAAGGCTATCAGAGAGGCAGAAAGCTACAATGGTCCTTCACTCATCATCGGTTACGCTCCCTGTGAGATGCACTCCATTAAGGGCGGTATGGTGAACTGTCAGAAGGAAATGGCTCGTGCTGTTGAGTGCGGATACTGGAACAACTTCCGCTATGATCCCAGACTCAAGGCAGAGGGCAAGAACCCCTTCATCCTTGACAGCAAGGCTCCCGTAGCAGATTACAAGGAGTTCATCCTCAGCGAGGCTCGTTACAGCTCACTGACACGTTCCTTCCCCGAGAGAGCAGAAGAGCTCTTCGAGGCTGCAAAGGTTAACGCAGAGGCTCGTTACGAGGAACTCAAGAAGAGAGCAGAGCAGTAATTGCCCGAACTTTAATTTCATACAGACGCAGATTTCTGCATAAAAATACCCTCGGTCGTTTGGCCGAGGGTATTTTGCGTTGCTTTAAGGCAAAAAGAATGCTCCAAGAAAGGTTCGCCTTTCCTGGAGCTGTAATTTTATTTATATTTGTTTTCTTTGGTTTCTGTGATTTTCCAGTTGCTGAAATCCTTTGCACTTCCTGTTATCTCGTATGTGATGTTGGTGTTGGTCGAAGTACCGGGGTTTACTTTCTGGAAGGAGTGGATACGGGTAACGACCTCATCTTCTGCAACTTCACAGAAAGCTTTGCCGTAATCGTGTTCGGTTTTTATATCCGCCGACTTGATAATAGTTGCAAGGAGATTGTCTTGAGAAACAGGAGCGTGGCTTGTAACGAGAGGTGTGTCGGATTTTCCGCTTTCCTTTACGAGCAGAGTTGTGAGCTTTGGCGAATCATAGGCTTTAGAATCCGAAGAAATTGCGGCATGGTCGCCTGTAATGATAATGGTTGCGTCTTCGTAAAGTCCTTTGTTCTTCAGTTCTTTTATGTACTCACAGATGATAGAGAAACTGCCTCGGGTCTGCTGAACGGAGCTGATACTTTCTCCCTCACGGTAAACGCAGTTTTCATCCGTAGTATACGGAGGGTGACAGCCTCTTATATGCAGGAATGTGAAGGTGTTTTGCTCATTTTGTGAACTGAATCCGTTGTTTTTTAGATCTGCATAAAGTTTTGAATCGCTGGAACTGCTCATGGAGTATTCGGGAGCGTCGCCTTCAAAAACAACAGATTCGTTGAATTTGTTGGAGGATATGGTTTTTGACTTGAGTTTATCCGGCAGCCAGAAATAAGAAGACAGGAGTATCATATTCTTGGTAAACTGACGGGAATCCGAAATAGAATGACCCTCCAGTTCGGATGTGTTTGATGCATAATCGGAAAGGATATCCGCATCCGTGTATGTGTAATAGAAAGGTATGTAAAGGTTGATTTTATAGTTGTTGTCCTTCAGGTCCTTGAGGAAGGCGGAGCTTGAGAAGGCTTGTTCGAAATAGTCGGAACGCCCCGCAGTAAAGTCATTTTC
>JAZULM010000031.1:0-52494 GCA_045603105.1 Ruminococcus sp. | reverse complement strand
GCGCCACGATTCCCGCAAGGCAGATTTTCAGAAATTTCGCAATACTTTTCAGTAATTTTTTCACCCGCGCCCAATCCTTTCTTTGATTTTTCATTCAAAACAGTTTATACACAATAATTGTACCATACATAAGCAAACAATTCAAGGATTTAGGAGCACCAAAGCCGAGAG
This sequence comes from Ruminococcus sp., assembly GCA_045603105.1. Taxonomy (GTDB): domain Bacteria; phylum Bacillota; class Clostridia; order Oscillospirales; family Acutalibacteraceae; genus Ruminococcoides. The sequence continues at coordinate 52,323 of JAZULM010000031.1, read as the reverse complement.
AAAAACGATCTGTCAGGCGTACGCTTTGTGTGCCTACCTCTTCGCTCTCAAAGAGCTTGATATCCTCAACCTCAAATTCACCCCGACCCTCTGGCACACAACAGTAGATAAAGTCACAGTAAATGCAGACGGAAGTGTGGTGTTCAGCTTTAAAAACGGGAGTGAGGTAGAGGTGTAAAAGATATTAAGTTTATATTGATATCATTTTATTTGTTGTGATATAATCAACTCGATAAACTTGAATTTAGCGAGGTGCTAATTTATGAATAAAGAATGGGCAGAAATGAATAAGACCTTACAGTTACAAATTAAGAGAAAAGACACTTTTGCAAAGGGTATAGATACATTATTAGAACTTCGCAGAAGCCTAATGGAACAAATTATGCAGTTTAGGAATGAACTGTCGGATGCTGATTTTTGTGCTATGCCTTATATGAACGTAAAAGGTTATCATAACAAAACGATTGCATATTCCATGTGGCATATTTTTCGTATAGAGGATATTGTAGCACATTCGCTTATTGCAAATGATGAACAAATTTTGTTTAAGGGAGATTATCAAAGTCGCATAAAATCCCCGATTATAACAACTGCAAATGAACTTGTAAAAGAAGAAATTGGAGAGTTTTCTAAGAAACTGTCTATTGAAGAACTGTATAATTATATTGGTGATGTTGATAAATCAACATCACAGATTTTAAAGACACTTACATATAGTGATATGAAGGAAAAAATATCAGATGAAAGAAGAAAACAGTTGGAAAAATTAAATGTAGTAAGTGTAGATGAAAATGCCTATTGGTTAATTGATTATTGGTGTGGAAAAGATGTAAAAGGATTGATTCAGATGCCATTTTCAAGACATTGGATTATGCATATTGAGGCATGTTTGAAGATAAGAGATAAACAGTTATCTATTAAGTAAATTCCAATTTGTCGAGTTAATCCAAAAATTAGCCGTTTAACGATTACCCTATAATTTAACGATAGGTTTGGGGATTTTATCGGCTTCATTACAAAACCACATATTTTTACACAGCAAAAAAGCGTTGCGGATGAGGGGTAACATATATTTACTCCTTCAAACTGCAACGCTTGTTTTTATTTTTGGCTTATTTACTTGGGTTCTCGCTATAAATTAACGATAAAATGACGAAACCTCTATTGACACGATTGTATCAATAGAGGAATCTGATTTGGCATAAACTACGCTATTTGATACAATGCAACGGTTTTAAGTGGTGTTGCACCTACTCTTACCGGAACAATACCGGACTCATCGGAATAATACAAACCCGATTATCGGAACGAAACAACTACTTGACAATTTTCATATTTAGAGCAATACATAGGACACCTGAAATTAAGGAGTGATATGTATGACTAAGGAGCAGTCTACCGGAGAAATGAAATATAGGCTTTCCAAGTACATTTTACAAGTGTTACTTGATGCGAAGTTGATAACAACAGCTGAAGCTATGACGGCAAAAGCGGCACTGTGCGAGAAGTACAATCCCTTTACCCGCTGTTTGGAGGAGCTTGACGTATGGCAGACCGAGTTGTAAAAAGAGTCAGTGTTGTTACAAAAGTCCCACCGTCACCAAAACCGGTAACACTTAAAAGAGTAGCCGCCTATGCTCGTGTTTCAACTGACAGCGACGAGCAGATGGGTAGTGTGCAGGCCCAAAAGGACTACTTTGAAAAGCTGATTCTCAAAAAGCCTGAGTGGCTTTTGGTTGAGGTCTATGCAGACGAAGGTATCTCCGGAACATCCCTAAAACGCAGGGACAATTTCAATCGTATGGTGGCAGACGCTATGGACGGCAAGATTGATATTATCATCACAAAATCTCTATCACGATTTGCAAGAAACACCGTTGATGCCCTGAGCGTTATCCGCAAGCTCAAGTCAAATCAGGTGGGTGTGTACTTTGAGAAAGAGGACATTTATACCCTCGACAGCAAAGGCGAGTTCCTTATAACCTTGATGTCCAGTTTAGCCGAGGAAGAATCCCGCTCAATCTCTGAAAATGTAAAATGGGGACAACGCAAACGATTCGCTGACGGCAGATATCATATGCCGTACAAGCACTTTCTTGGTTACAAAAAGGGTGCAAATGGGGAGCCGGAGCTTGTGGAGGATGAAGCAAAAATCATCAGAATGATATTCCGTCTATGCCTTGAAGGATACTCTTCAAATGCAATAGCCAAAAAACTGACCGATGCTAACATCCCATCACCGTCAGGTAAAGAGGAATGGCAGCGGCAGACTGTAGAGAGTATACTGCAAAACGAAAAATATTATGGTGCTGCGTTGTTGCAAAAGAAGTACTGCGAAGATTACCGCACAAAGAAAATGCGAGTGAATAACGGAGAGTTGCCGCAGTATTATGTCGAAAACGGCCACGAAGGTATCGTTACAAAAGAGATATTTGACGCTGTGCAGAAAAGGCTTGATACTCCGAGTAGGGTGCAGGCGGCATCGCTAATCTTCTCAAACAAGCTGTTCTGTAGCGATTGCGGTGGCTTGTATACACCGATTCCTATTCATTCCACCACCTACAACGATATAGTTTGGAAGTGCCACAATCGGCATCTGCGTGGATATAATTGTAGTCCTCCGTATTTGTACGAAGAGCTGCTCAAACCGATATTCCACGAAATTGTAATGACAGTACTAAAGAAAAACTCCGGTGTTATACGCGATTGTGTCATCGCTATCAATAGCACTCGTGATACTGCCGATACAATCAGCAGAAAGGATATTATGTACGCAGTAGAAAAGTACGACATCACCTGTGAAAATGAGGTCAGAATATGGCGAACTATCATAGAAAGGGTGGTTGTTTATCCCGACTATCTTCTCGAGTTTCATCTCATCACCGGTGCAATAATCAGGTATAATATGATAAAAATCTCCCCGAGGATGAATAAGCTCAGCCAATACGCAAAGTTTGAAATCATCACCGCCCACAACTCCGGTGCAAAAACAAAAACCATCGCAGATCAATACGGCATCTCCACTCAACAAGTAAGACGGATAATAAAGAGTTATAATAAACCCGGCACCTCTAACTAACAAAAAACATCCCAATACACAATAAGACCACACCAGTAATTTAACCAGTGTGGTCTTTGCGATGTCTTATCAATCCTCTATTTTTTTATCATTCTGTTCGCGGCTTTGGTAATAAGCAGCAAGTTCATTTAACGCTTTCAAGATTTTAGTGCTGTCAATTTGATAAAAGTTGCAAACACAACCTAATATGTGAATTAATGATGCTATAGCAAACATTAAAACTGTGCTATGTCCATATACAGTCGGCGATGTATCTACAACATTAAATCCGGATGTGCTTCCTAATCTAATTGAATTACCCATACAATTAGCATGTAAGGACACACATGCTCTTTTATACCTAGCATATTGGATCCCCAAGAACAGACATAAATCGGCATCAGATTGTTGTTTCATTACTTGATCCACAAGGTTTTGAAAATTAGAATAACCTGTCCACCAATAATCTCCTTTAACATTGTGTTTGGCACGTTTTTTGATTCCTTCGTGTTCATTGACGAGTTCTTCATAGTTATCATCCGGCACATAATTATTTATACTTCGCAAAGATTTATTCCGCTGATATTCGTAGTTTAGATAGTAATCATCAACATAGTCTTGAAAATCCTGTTGATTTTTGCGTGATTCAAAGAACGCTATTGTTATCATCTGTTCATAGAGATTTCTAGCTAACGACAGCGCTCCATCTGGGTATCCGTGAGCACACAAAGTAAGAACTTCTCTAGTAGTTACTATAGACTTTCCGGAAATATGTAATAAAGCCATTTCATAACTATTGCTTTCAAAATCTTTGTCTTGCACTTTGTCTGCTAGAAGATTTTCAAACTCATCAATAGTGTTTAAAAACTCATCTAATCTCCATTTGGTAATTACCGGAGTTGTGTATTCAAAACTCATATATTTTCCTCATAAATTTTGGCTTTCAATTAATAACCAACAAGATCCAACAAATTGTCATGAACAACATGGTATAACCCTATTCGCATAAGTGATCTTTTTTTGAAGTGATAGTCAAATAAATTTTTCAAAGATTCTATAGATACTTCTTTTGGTTTTAGATTAAAACCGTCACCTGATGGAACTGATATAGAAATTGGAATATTGTTTTCTTCGATATATTTGAATAATCTGTCTGTCTCGTTTATCCTTTGATTAATTGATTCTTTTTCTTTAGAATCGTCGAAATTATAATAAAATAGAGGCTTAAAAAAATGGTATCCAAAAGAAATCGACTTTGGTTTTCCCGGAGAAAGCATTGGTATTCTTCGAGCTTTGTTAGAACCATGTTCTAAAAGTGGAACCAAAACTGAACGCCACTCTTCCTCATAGTTCCAAACAGTAGATTTGTTAAGTGCTGCACATAAAACGGCAGCATCAATTGGATATTTATACACCGAATCTTTTTCATCGGAAAGCAAATCTTGTAGATCTACCGGGGTCCTCGTGTATTTTACAGGAAAAATCAATTTACTTAGCTTGCTATCATTAAAATCGTATTCCACACAGATCCCTGTGTTTGAGTTAGCATAGTGAGACCACATCAGAGTAGATGTATTGTTAGCAGAGTAACAACACACATATGTTCCAAGATAATCAAGTAATCTGAAATTCTGTCTTAATTCTCTTTTTACCGCTTTCATTTGTAACTGCATAAACGAATCCTGATCCATCGCATCTTTATGGATGCCCGCAGTTTTATAAAATTCATTAAGCTCTTTCCATTCTTTTTCAGCGGCAAATTTGCGTTCTTCTAATGTACTAAAGCTTTGTATTGCACCATCAAACAAATCGTTGAAATCACCGATAGATGTTGCCGTGTTCTGACAATTAATAATATCATCGACTGCGTATCTAGAAAACGATCGATATCTGTAAAGTTTAGGAATTACTCCTGTCAAACTATATGATTTGTCTGTTTCTTTTGAATTTAATCGTTTTTCTACATAATTAAGGAAATCTGTATCTTTTATCAAATCTAAAAATGTGGTCATAATTGCCTCTTATTATATCAACACACCATTACAATGGTCGATTTCGTGTTGGATGATTTGTGCGGTGAAACCGACATAAGTTTTGGTAGTCTGTTGAAACTTCTCATTCTGGTAGCGAACTTTTATGCTCTGATAACGCTTGCAAGGACGAGGGTCGCCGAGAAGTGACAGGCAGCCTTCTTCTGTGTCATACTCACCGCTACATTTTATGATCTCCGGGTTGAACATAACGGTGTATTTGCCGTTGTCATCAAAAACGATAACACGCTTACGTATACCTATCATATTGGCTGCCATACCGACACAACCAGCCCTGTTTGCAATCAGCGTATCAAGCAAATCCTGTGCCACCTGTAAATCTTCTTTTGTAGCTTTCTCTGACTTCCCGCTCAAAAACAGCGGGTCGTGTATAACTTGTCTAATCATAATTTATCAAAACTTTTTTACTCAATGCCATACATACTCAATAGATGAGCAAGTGTTATTTCCAGACCTACTTTTTCAAGAAGTTCTTTTCTTTGCTCATACAACTGTTCTATCAGTTCGCGTGCTTCTCTGCCGTAGTGAATCTGATTGTGGCAGTTACTGCATAGTGAAACAATATTCTCTTCAACATCCAGAGAGTGCTCAAACTTATCAGAAAAGCTCATAGGAATTAAATGATGTGGCTCTGTATATTTTTCGTTAGAGTTTTTTCTGATAAAAGACTCGTGGTTTTCATCAATTTCACAAACATAACCTGCGTGGGAAAGTGCGTTTAATGCAGTCTTTCGGTCTCTTGTATATGTTTTGTGTCCGCCTATAACAACTGGAGCAGTTTTTTTCTTAGGTTTATTCTGATATTCATACTTCGGAGCTGATGAATCAATAGTAGCTTCCGAAATATCACTTGCAAGTGTTGCATCAACAGCACTTTCCACTTTATCTCTCTTACGAGTCTCTAACTCAGGGTAAAGCTCATATAGTGCTTCTGTTAGCTCCGGACGCAATTTCCATTCAAAATGTCCATCTTCGCGGTATCTACCCCAAAATGGTATTCTCCACCAAACCTTACTTCCATCTTCTCTGTACAGTGTCGGTAGGTTTAGTTCTTTAGCAATTCTTTTAGCTAGCTGTACCACCGGTGAATTATACGAAGATGATGTCTTACCTTCCTGAGCTGCCAGTTCAGTACATGTGGCTGCGTGATTATCAAATAGATATATACGTTTGACAAGATCTATATCCGATGGGGAGAACACCGTTTTTATAAGTGTTATCCACTGTTCTGTGCTGATATCAAGCTCTGCAACATACTCTCTTGGATATTCTTCGTCTTTTTGTTTTTGTACTTCGTCGACTAGTCTCATTCTCTTAACTTTAGTAAGTTCATGAATTTCAGCATCGTTATCAAGCTTTTTGAACTCAAATAGGTATTTTAACGCAGCTTGTATGTATCCACTTTCAAGATAAGACTTCTGACCTCTTCCTATAAGGAATGTAAGAATATTTCTGTAAAACGAACTGCTTTTATCGTATATATCATCTTCTAAACCTTTTATTGTAGAAATGGACTGCTCATCTATTTTTGTAATACTCAAATAATCGCAAAGATACTCTATTGCTTTAGCATAAGAATGAGCTTTCCCAGAATCTATCCCCGGAGTTTTACAGTATTCTTCAAATTCTCTAAGAAAATCTTGCATTATTAACACATCCTCTTATTCTTACAAAGTATCAATTAAATACCTAACTCATCGTTGATAAGGTGTTGTAATAAATCATTGCTATACCTAAACTCGCTATAAAGCAGCTTTGCTCCGCGATTAAGGTGAGCTCTTAAATACTTTTGGAAATAATCATCATCGCTGATATGCATGCCTTCGTACATTTCAATAAGACTTTTATAAAGCTCGTCCCATTCACCAGTAATAGTCTGTCTGTTGAGTTCTAATCCATAAGTGTCCCTTCTAAAGTCATCTTCTTTGAGCGGTTTTTCACTTTTCAAAGACAGCGAAATTGATAGTTTTGAGAGGATATATGGAGCATAGTTAGTACTTGCTGATATTTCTTCAAAAATATCCATTGTCTTTTTAGATGTTCTAATTTTAAATACCATATTACACCTCAAAATACTTATCGCTTACTACAACAGTTCTCTTATCATCAGTGTTTTCAAGCATATATGTTGCAGAAATCTTGTCTTTCATAATCTGAACATGTGCTGAGTTTATCTCTTCGTTAGTTGAAAGAATAAACACCTGACCATTTAGTTTACAGAAGAAGTGCTTAGAAATGTTTCTTCTGTGCTCCGTGTCAATTCTGGCAAACGGCGTATCGATAATAAATGGCACTTCATGATTACATAGTTGTATCAGCGAATGATACAGCGTCATAATAAAAATCTGTTTTTCACCGTTCGATAACGAAAGCTTGTCTATCTCTACCGGTAAATCCACTGTAGTGTCTTTAATCTTTGAGAAATATTCAGCCATATCTTCTATGCTCTGGCAGTTGGTAATAACCTTCAGTTTATTTATCGCAGCCAAACCCAGCACTGATACAAGCTGTGATTCAGAGTTTGACTTAAGAATAGACAATAATCTATCTACCGCAAATTCTTCATTTCTATATATGTGGGTCACAAAATCATCGTCTATATGAATATCGTCTATAAACTTGGTTTTTCTCATTAGAATTCGTATTTCTTTACGGAAAAACTTTTCTACTTTTTCAATTTGACGACGGTAAAGTATCTGCTGTAACTTGTCCAGCATAAGTATAGAACGAGCAGAAATATCGCTGATAGAAGCTTTCTTTAATTCATTTTCCAACTGACTTTGAATCTTTGATAAAGAAAACTCAGCCTCATTAAGCTCTTCTTTTTGTTTAACAACCTGCTGTTCCAGTACAATTTGTTCAGCTAGAAGCGCACTCTTTCTTTCAAAGAGTTCAGCCCTTTTTCTCATATATTCCTGAACCGTTGCGACATTACTTTCTTCCAATTCTTTTCTTGTCTTAGCAGTTAAGTTAAGCGAGCGTTTTATAGCTCTTTTGCATTTTGCGATTTTATTAACATCAAAATCCAATATGTGAGATATCTGTGATAAAACCAATATGCTTTGCTCGATTGATAAATCTAATATTGCTTGTGTTTCACTACCAAACTGCTCAGCCGCAACAGACTTAATATCAGACAATCTGTCTTTTATCAATTCGCTGATAACTTCCGATTCTAAAACCTCACAAAAGTTACGATACTTTTGTATAGCACACTCGTCATCTATTTGATTTTTTAGTGCGACTATCTGATCACGGATCATAAGAAAAGGAATGATTTCGTTTGCACACTTCTTCAGGTATGCGTTATATGTTTCTCTTTTCTTTTCCTCTTCCTTTAAAATGAAGAGTTTCTTATTCCACTCTTCCTGTGAAATGCCACCCTTTTTCTGATAGTCCTTTTCTAATGCATCAATTTCAGACTCACAATCGTCAATTTCGTCCTGACACTGTTTTAAACAAGCTGATAATTCCTGATCCTTTTCGCGCATCTGGGCAACAGTGTTTTTCATCTCCAAATATTCATCCAATTCAGGAGAAGCCTTACCGCTACCTGTACTTATTCTTTTGAAATTCTTGCGCATAATTTCAAAGGTGTCATAGCCACACAAAGTAAGAAAAGCATCTTTTATTCTGGAGTTGCCACCTTCATCCAAGAAAAAGTCTGCTATTTTCTCACCGTCAAAAAAGTAAAGATTGAACAACTCCGGTGGTATCAGCGTTAATAGGTACTTTTCGAAATCAGCTACCGCATCAGGTGTCATTGTGATGCCGTTTTTTACTACGCTAAATGATTCACTAAGCGACTCCTGTAAAAACCACTCTCTTTTTAAAACATAAGTATCGAGACCGTGTCCATTACTAAGAGACACAGTCATTTCAACAAAAGCAACTGCCGGTTTGTGCATCTTGGCATTGTTGTTTATTAGCTTTAAAATCGCACGATTATAGTAAGAATTGATGTTTTTATATCCCATACTCATATAACCGTACAAGCATATTCTCATAGCAGTAAACAGTGTTGTTTTACCGGCACCGTTTTTTCCGCCGACAAGTATTATATTCTTCTCACTGTCATGAGAATTCATATCAAATATTGTTTTTCCTTCGTATGAGCCGAAGTTATTCAAAACAATGCTATTAATTTTCATTTTGTAACCCCTTCTCAATACTATCAAAGTGTAACCAGCCTTGATTTATTATGCGGTCAAAAGCCTTTGTCATCATAGAACTCTTTGTGTAATTCTTATTAGCATCGATCTCGATAATAAGTTTAGAAATCAACTCAAATTCAATCTGATGTTCCATACAAAGGCTCTTTATTTCATCAATAACATCCGCTGAAAACACCGGTGTTTTGTATTCGTCCCACGGAAGTTTTTCATCTTTAATATCATGGTAGATATCAACCAAACATCGTCTGGTAAGGTCGCCTTCTTTATCCCACAACATATCGATATACTTCAATTCTTCTAATGTAATTAAAGATAACCCTGTGTCCACTTCTAACTGCAATAATCTTTTGAGCATCTCTTTACGTGTTTCCAGAGTAAACGGGCCTTCACCTAAAGAACCGTCTGCCTTGCGATACATCACACCGTTTCTGCGTTTGTATTCACGAGCTCCCGGTGTTGTTCTTAACTGCAACATCCAGTTTCTGTAATCTCTGAGAGGAACTAACCAAGTTTCTCCACGGTCGATGAAAGCTTTCAGAGATTTATCTTCTTTAACCATGGTGCAAATCCAGCATCCGAACCTGGAGTTACCTGTTACAGGGATCTTTTCTTTATCTATTTCACCGATAACACTCTGCTCTTCTCCAAGGTTTTCTCCTTGATATAAAGAAAACAGGTATTTGTTGTCAGAACCCCAAGGTGATTTCCCGTCATCTTTCAAAAGAAACTTCCATACTTCTTCATTTGGAATCTCAGTCAACGGATTATAAATATAAGCGTTTTCAATATCATTATGAGGTACTAGAAGTTTGCCTTCTATCTCTCTAGATCGAATATTATTAGCTCTATATGTACTCTCAGCTTTTCTAACTCCCAATAATAAAACAACTTCGCCGTTATTCTTTATTGTATCAAGAGTATATGCATTCATTGGATGTATTTTTAATCTCTCAGTACACCAACGAAAACCCGGTGCTTCCGGCGTTGGATAACCTAAGCCGATAACCTTGCTCCAAAATGTATCTTCTACTTTCGGATAGATTATATCAGCACGAACGTTTAACTGCGCTCCTGCCTCATTAATCATTTTAGACATTTTGTGCATATAATCTCTTACTATCGGATTTTCAACCAAAGTATCTGACGAAACTATGTGTACTGTTTTATTGCGTTTTTCTTTTGGAAGTCGCTGTAGCATTTCCATAACAAGACAACATAAAAGCGTAGAGTCTTTACCTCCGCTAAATCCTATCATCCATGGACGTTTATCATGCTGATACACTAAGGACATTTCTTCAATAATATCCTCATATACTGCAAATTCTCCGGTATATTTCATAGTTATTTTTTCTCCAGTAACTGTTTTTCTTTTTGCAATTCTTCCTTAGTAAGCGGTAGTCCAATTTGTTGCTTAACAAAAGAACATGTCAGTGTAACAGCCTCTTCGCTGTTTAACACCTTACCGTTTTCTCTGATTGTTCTGCCTATCCAAGCGTTGTTCGAGCGTAACCAATCTATCTCTCTGATTTTTTTCAGATATGTTTCCATATCATAGTCAGGGTTATCATAAAAACTGCGACCAAGTCTTCCAAAAGCATTAATGGTAATAGCTAAAGTTACAATATAATTTTCTCGCAAAGCTTTCTTTGTAAGTGTTTTATCAAGCACTTCCTGCCATTCGGTTATGTTGCCAGCGACTAAACTCCAATACTTAATCAAGAACTCAACATCTTTTTCAGTGCGGTGGTCTGAATGTAGAATCTTCTGATTAGCTTTATAGATCATATTCAGTGTGAACAGGTTAGAAGAATTTTTGCCAAGTATATCTCGCTCTTTGTCTGTAAATCTTTTGAAAAACGGTATTGTATCAATTACTTTTCTGGTAGCAACCGCTACCTCATCACGAGAATCATAAAGTGTGGAAAGAGAGTTAGACGTTTTAACCGCATGTTTGTTTAAATCGGTAAACATCTGCTGACTTCTTTGCAAACCCTCGTCTCCGAAAAACACTATTGATATAGTTTCTTTTTCTAAAGATGGATCCTCTAACATAGCGGCTTCTATAGCAGCTTTACGATGCTGACCATCATTGATCAAAAATACCGATTCCATATCTACTTCCAGAACACCTACTTCAGCTTCAGTAAGCTGTGTGAACTTAAATTCCCCATCAATTGATGCTGAAAGAGCGGAGAATACATACGAATCCCTGTTATCCAAAATATACTGCTTAATCTCAGGTATACGAGCTTCATTTATTCTACGCTGAGCACGGTGCTCGGGTAAAACAATCTCCTCATCTAAAGGAAATAATCTTGATAACAATTTAAGCGGAACCATAGATATGTAGTATTCTTTTCCGGCTTGTGTTCCTTTGACTGCCGGGAAGCGATAAGTAAAGTTCATAAAACACCTCTAAAAAAACAAAGCGTGATATACTTAAGTATATACTTAAGCATACCACGCAAGCTGACAATAGTCAACAAAATATTACTGGAAATCACCCATATATTACACTTCTAAAAGTATATCATCAGGGAGAGCATCTATCTCCAGATTTCTACCTTCTACGGTAGATACTAAAAAGTTTTTGATATTTTCCATTGACTCTACAGATGTCTCCCCAATATGCTCAACAAGCTTTGTTACACCAAAGTTTGCAAATTGAGTAAGAAACTCTATCTTTTTAAAGTCTGTTTTTTCACCAAAAGCTAAATCTAAACGCTCTTCCTCAGAAAAGTCTCCTGTGGTTGTGGTTAATATAGCAGCCTGAAAAATAAAGTCGAGTTTTCCGTTGTCATTGTTACGTATAACATTACGAGGAACCGATCTTGCTTCTTCACCTTCGTTAACCGGTAATTTTTCAACACGCTCATCATACATAACACCAATAGCTAGTGCCAACATATAAATCATATAATGAGTGCGAGTTTTAAAAATCTCACCCAAATGCTCAACAGCCGTATTCCACGCAGTTCCACGAATACTGATATCAGTTGTTATTTCCACAAGTGTCCCTCCTCTACTCTAGCTATATTCTTTTCATCGTTACTTACGATAGTCCATACTCTACCGATATTTTCTTCACTAAAAATGCCGTGCAGATCATCTTTAGAGAACAGAATAACCTGAGGTGCAAATTTAGGAATCATATCTATTACATTTTGTCGCTGATCCGGATCTAATTTTGAGAATGGTCCGTCAAGAACAAGAGGGTACTCCTTTGAGGAAAGATGTTCTACACTTTGAAGCATCTTTAGTATACCACCGATATACGCAAATGAAACAACAGCAAACTGACCTTCCGACTTTGACTCATCATCATAGCTGTCAGTTACACGAACGGAGAACTCCGGACTAACCGCAACGTGGCGCTTACTTGTCAACATGCCATCGATTAAGCTCTGAATGTCTTCCTGTAATCGTTTGCTATACGCTACAGACTCGGTTTCAAGCTTTTTAGTAAAGTACTCCGCTACCTTCTCCATGATATGTATTTTTGCAAGGACCTTTTCACTCTCTGCCTTTCCTTTGGTCAGCTCATCGAAGTCTTTCATCTGCTTATTTCTGTAAATCTCGCACTTTTTCAACTCAGTTTCAAGTTTTACAATTGCCTCATCTTGTTCAATAATATCTTGCTCAGCCTGTTGGCGTGTAACAATAAGGTCTTCTATATCGGGGCTCTTCTTCTCGGCTTCATCCAATTCTCTAATTTGATTATCACAGACGGCAGCCAATTCGTTATTGTTAAGAACTGTGATAATATATTCTTCTATTCTAGATTTGTCATAACCATGTCCCCAACTGCTGGCGGTTTTAGTGAAATCTTGATACAGACTGGAATATGACTTAGGAGGCAACATATCAAGATATCTGCGAATGTGTTTTTTCTCCTCTTCTCCCAATGTGTGACCACATACGCAGGTAGCTGTAGACTCACTGAGCAGGTAGGTTATCAACTTTTTTGATACACCGGCTGGCAACTTATCATTTTCAATCTTAAGGTGTATTTTTTTCTTTGCATCTGCAACTGCCTTTGAAATAAGCAATCTTGGGAACATATCAATAACATCGTCACCAAAGTGTGCTTGCGCATCAGCAGCACTCTTTAAGAAGGCGTCCCTTTGTCCCTTTAACTGTTTTCTCTGTCTTTCGTAATCTGCCTTAGATTTATATCCACCTATTTGTTCAGAAACTTTTTGTACAACAGCCTGACACTCCGCTTTTCTCTTTTTAGCATTTTCTAAATCAGCTTCGTACTTTTCAATCAACGCCTGTGCATTTTCGATGTTAGTTTTTACCGCAGCAATTTTACTGCCACTGGAAATTGTACCTTTACTCAAATAGAGTTTTCCGAGCACTGTTGTTTTTAAATCTGTGCGTCCGATGTGAGAAATTGCAGACTCGATAACATCTAAATCGAACATAGAGTAAAGAGCTTTTCTGAGTTTTCCTGCGGAGTCTTTACCTTTTACACGCAGGTCAGCAATCATACTTTCTCCATCAAAGAAGAAGTAATCAGACAGTCCTGATGGCAACAACTTCTCAATAGTTTCTTTAGCCTTATCAATCTTTCTCCAGTTATAGTCAGCATCTCTATAAAGCAATGCTAAATCTTCAGCAATTTTTTCAGCATCATTTAGTCCCTTTTTATATGTATAAGTCCTTTTTAATGAGTACTGAACATTCTGGTGTTCAAAATCAATACAACCCATTACATCAAACACATCTCCATATGAACATTCGCTTTCATATTGGAGATTATACAGTCGGTCGGTAGTAGTTTTATTAAAATGAACTTGTCCGTAGAAAACCCACTGGAAAAGCTGGTGCAATGTAGTTTTACCATCACCGTTTTTACCATAAATTATGGTTACCTCTCCATCGGTAGAACATTTGATTTCGCCATGTTCTCTGAAGTTTCGGAAATTTTTAAACTCAATCTTAGTTATTCTCATTTTCCGTCACACGCTCCAATTCATCCATAATTGATTTGACAACATCGTTTTTAGTTTGGTTGTCTGCGCTCATCTTATTAGCCTGTATTTCACGTTCTTTTTTCTCAATGAACGCTACCATTTTATCAACAATTACTTGCTCATTCATCAATCATTTCCTCCGCTTCTTCATAATCATAAACAGCGATATCCTCTATGTTTAGGCTGTAAGTATATAAATGATTATCTAATTCTTTTTCCAGCTCTTCCCAGTTTAGAGCAAGCCTTGCATACTCAAGAAATCTTCTCAGCTCTATCTTTGCCCAGACTTGCATATCACAACTTGGTAAAACAACTACGTCATAAATATTGGCAAACTTTTTATCGCCGTAGGTTCTAAGAATACGACCTCGTCTTTGAACAAATTCTCTGTAATCGTCATTACTTGAGAGTATCAATGCACTCTTAATTGAAGGAATATTAATACCTTCATCCAAACAACGAATCGCAGCAAGAGCCGATATTTCTTGCTTATTAAAAGAATCTACCAGTTCCATTCTTGTTGCCATGTTCTCGGTAGCGGTAAACTGACTAGCCTTGAAGCCATGTGCTGAAAGGACACGTTTTACTGATTGAATGTGTCGCAATTCTTCGCCTGAATTTGAATCGAATAGTTTACCGTCACCGCAATAAACAACAAAGTGGTCTTTTTCAGATATTCTATCAATAATTTCATCTATGCGTGTACTCTTCTCTTGCGCCATTGAAATAACACGCAATCTGTTTCTCAAAGCTTTCACAAGCAAATCCGGATTTATACATTTGTTGTTTTTAAAGCAAGATAGTATCTTTTGTGTATGGTACCTAAACTTTTGTTCTTCTTCATCTGTAGAAGACACATAAATAGGATAATAATTATACGGAACAAGGAAGCCTCTTTCTAAAGCAATCTCAATAGGAAGATTAAACACCTGTCCACCGAACCACTTCATCAACTCTAATCCTTTTTGAGCCGATGTACCGCTAAACGGTGTGGCACTTAACCCCAACATATACTTGAATATATCTTTCAGCTCATCCCCACGGTCTGAGAATCTGTGTGCTTCGTCAACAATGAGGAGTTTTTCATCCTGCGATTTATTTATTGCGTTAATAAACCTCTCCATCTTAAATGATGCTATGGTTGAAATGATTATGATTTGATTATCAGGTTTATACTTTTTGCGGATAATTTCCTGTGAAATCTGGGTTTCCCAATGCGGATTTTCAGACGAAACCATAATTAGTTTCGCTTGTGGAAAAGCTTTCTCCACATCATCTGCCCACTGACGAACCAAGTGCTTATAAGGTGCACAGATAACAATCATAGCCGGATGTTCTTCTACCAAACGTTTTGCAGAAAAAATAGCTGTCCAAGTTTTACCTGTACCGGTCGCCATTACATAAAATCCATGATAATCATTATTAACCCATGCATTAATTGCTTCTTCTTGATAATCACGCAGTTTTATAGGAGCTGATTGTGTATTGTTACTCTGTGTTTTTCTTGTATTTATAACCTCTAAGATTTTTGCTTTCGCAGAGTCTTTATAGTTATATACTTGCACAAACGGATTTGTTCCATCCCACAATGCCTGAAACTCCCTGCATTCGTCTAATACACTATCTACCTGTGCATCATCAAAGCTTTTTACAACTCTGATTTTCTCGTAATTATTTTGATAGCCATTTAAACTTGCGTTGGAAGATCCATAAAACACTACTACATTCCCATCAAAATCCTCGAGGATCCCTAGCTTATCATGATAAATACCCGAATCTCCCGTTACGGCAATCTTGATATCTAAAACGCCTTTTGCTATTAATTCTGCCAACAACTGTAGCTTTGAATCGTCCAGGTCACCGATTTCTTTTTCAAAGTCTCTGGTAAAAGCACCGGTAATAATTTCATCGCGTTTCAGATAACCGAGATTAATAGCTTGTATATCTTCTTCATTTAGTCTCGGACTTGCAATAAGTTCGATTTTTCCACCGTTTCTAAATAGTGCCACAATACCATCGACTATAGGTCCGAAAACACTTGAAGAAAAGAACCCTACACTTCGTCTGTACCTCTTTGTATGTTTTAGAGCAGGCACCAGAAACGACTTAGCTATGTTTTCTTCTCCATAACTTATGTAACTTAGCTTTATATCTAAATCTTTTAGGCTCATAAATACCTCCAAGTTTGTAGAATAACCCCTCTAACAATCAGCACTTTACTACTTACTTATAAACCTTCGAATAAATCATCAGAGATCATATCCTCAAGCAACGAATCCATATCACTCAGATCATCTGCTACATATATAGTAGAGGAGCTGTCGCTAACAATATTTTTGTATGCATTCTCATCAAAGTTATCACGGGGTGCTATAAGCGGTACAGCAACCCTGAATTGGTTTGAAGAGGTTGATACAGTCAGTTTGCTACCCCATTTATTAATCACGCTGTACAAAAGCCACTCATTCCACGGAGCGTTTACTTTCGGCAATTTACTCCATACAGTAAGTTGATTAATAGGAATAGTATCTGTAACCTCTTCTAAGAGAATCTCTTCAATAACTCTTGCTTTTTCTTCATCCAGCAAAAGAGAGTCTATACTTACAATTCGCGTAGAATCTGCAATTAAGAATTTATCATTACACTCATTCAAAAATTCAATAAGTGAATAAATTTGATAGCTATAGTCTTTAGCTGCAGCCTGTAAATCTGTAATGTAGAGTTCATCATTATTATATACAAATTCGCGCAATCTTTCAGAAGCTCTACCGATTTCAACTCCGTTTTGTGCTATAAAAGGACGCGAAAATTGGTATTTATCTGTGAACAAATACTCTAAAATACTAAAAGCACTAAATTGGAACATCGCAAAATTTCGTGTAAGCAACTCCGGCTTTTCACGATTTATGACTTCATAAATATCTTTTGAATGATGAGGATTTCCGTCTGCAACAATATTTTCTACCAGATTATCTAAGTACACAATTTCATTCTCAGACAAATCCAGCTTGCTACAATGAAGGTATTCTCCGAAGTAATTTAATATATCGTGTTCTGACATAGCAAGTGCCACAACAATTTCCGGAACACCAGGAAAAGCCTCAAAAATTTTCTCTTTAGATACCGGATAGCGTGACTTGCAAACAAACTGTACAATGGACGAATATATAGATGTTATTTCAGGGTCTTTTGACACATAATCGCGCCTAAAGAACAACTTATCACCATACAGTTCCCTTAACACACCCTGCAAATAATACTTGTTATCAATACCGAACTTTAAGAGCTCATCCTCAAAAATATTAAAAATTGTATTTGTCATGAATATCGTCTGATCGCTATCAAATATGTAATTGTAAAGCTTGTCCGCTAATTCTTCCGATATATATTGTTCTTTCTTGTGAGCATATATACCTCTGCCTCTTAAAACGCACACGCTGGCTATTCTTGCGCCAAGGGCTCTGTCGCCTTCTGAAACTCCAATATCCCCATAATCAGCCATAACAATCTCTCTAAAACGAGCTATTTCTTTAGAATCGTATATATGGATACCATCAGGAAAATAAGTTTTAAGCACCTCTAAATATATGGCGGTACGACTCAAACGATATCTATGGTACACCTTTCCCGTTAATGAGAATGCTGCCATAAATGCCTTTTCCACCATTTCGTCAGAAAGCTCATCATTTACTTTTGCCTCGTCAATAATATCCTTATATTTGCTAGCGAGTATCATATCAGGCAATGATTCTATATAAGTTTGTACTCTGCTGTTTAAAGAGTCATCTCCTACAACAAAAACATCCGTAACTTCATCATACTTGTAGTTTTTACCTGGATAATTTTTAAGTAAATACAACAATACTTTAGTGTGTTCGCCACAATATAACTCGATTTCTGAAGGAGTTAACACATTATCGCCGTTTCTCTCGGCACATATCTTCGAAATGATACGGATATTGCGGTGCAATTTTATGAACGTTCGTATTGTCTTCGCTTCTATTTGTCGAACTCGCTCTCTTGTAATACCTAATTTTTCGCCTATATAGTTGAGCGTTTGTTTTTCTGCTCTAAGATTAATAATCTGTTCGCATCTGTCATCTGAGAGCAACTTTTTCATAAGCTCTTGTATCTCAGACTGTAGATCAAACTGACACCATGTAAGAAACTTTTCAAATAAAATATACTCCTGATTACTTGTTCCCAGATCTTCTATTATCATATTCTGTATAGTAGAGTCTTTGGAACCACAGAAACTCAATAACTGTTTTCTTTCAGCATAATCGGTAGTAAAGGCATTTATATATGGGATTGCTTTGTTAGTTTTGCGGTACTCCGGAATAAGAGTTGAAATATAAAAAGCATGGATATTACGCTTTGAACTAATACGATAATCATTGAACATGTCAATAATCTGCATAACTTTATCAGGAGAAGCGACACACTCAAAAACCAACTCTTCCCCCAAAACATCATAGCTATCTTTATAGTATTCAATCATTTCCAAATCTGTAGATTCAAACTTCGGATCATCAGCAAATGAAAAATCTCCGAAAACTATGGATTCTGCATTATCAATGATAGCTTTTGTCTTTTTAAAAGGAACCGTAATAACCAAATCAATTTTGTCCTCAGAAATCTGTCCGATTACTGTTTCCGTATGTTTTTTATTGTTTGCAAGAACACTAAAGAATTTATCTATCTCCGTTAGGCATGTAGCTCCGATTCCCCGTATTTTTAATAAGTCTTCTGAAGTTGATTTAAGCAACTTTGCTACGGTGTTTATGCCATTGCTCTGCAATCTTGTGTATGTTCTAACCGAAAAGTCATCTTTTGATATCGACGTATTTTCATATTCTTCTGCCAGCAAACCATATGTTTCCTCATAAGTAACATTCTCCATACACACGATATCACCCCCTCGGTTCAAATCTCATACATAAATTGAATAAAACTTAATCTATATTATATCACCTTTGATGTGCTAAATCAATAAATTAACGACAAAAGTACCTTTGATTTATGTGTTATATTACCACATAAACATAATATATTAAAACACGCTTAAAACAAATGTTGCCGCTGTAAATATTATTTAGCCATTCCACTTGACTTTTACTACCTTTAGAGTGATATATGGTGTACCAAAATCAGGGAGGGAAGTTATGTATAAGATCAACAAGAAGCCATTACAGCGTCTGAGGGCGGAGTTTAAGAAAGGTGCTCGTGTGGAGCTTGTGCGAATGGACGACCCATATAACAAAAAACTGCACCCCGGTAGTAGAGGTACAGTTAAGTCTGTGGATGATATGGGAACGATTCATGTGCGGTGGGACTGCGGCTCAAGCCTCGGAGTTGTTTACGGCGAGGATAGCTGCCGTGTGATAGAAGGTGACGAATAATGCCGAGCGTAATAGAAGATCTATGGTACGGTAACATCGACCCGCAAATACAGCGGGTTGAAGGTAACAGCGAGATTAAAAATCTACTTAATCTTATGGGTAAAAACCGTGATGAATTGTCCGGCACACTTACGGATAAGCAAAAAGAAATCCTCGAAAAATACGATGACTGTGTAAATGAAATGTACTGTATCATCGAGCGTGAAACCTTTGCATATGGCTTCAAACTCGGTGGTAGGCTGATGTGCGAAACTCTGACAGAAACATAAGATGGAATCAAACACAACCTATTAACCTCATCACTTTTGTGGTGGGGTTATTTTTTGAAAAGAATATCATCAAATATCGCTAAATAAGATATTTGTATTTACTTAATTTATCAAAAGGTGGAGGTCGGTGACGGTCATATACAAAAGTTTTCTATAGCAAAAACAATGGAAAAATCATATATAGAAAAGTTTATGAAACGAGAGTCACCGATCTCCACCTCATCAGATGTAGTGCATAATTTAATGTAAAACATTAAAAGGTGCAGGTCTATGCAGGTCATATATAAAAGTTTTCTATAGGACTAAAAAATTGATATATAGAAAAGTTACTGAAACGAGCTTCACAGACCTGCACCTTT
This sequence comes from Ruminococcus sp., assembly GCA_045603105.1. Taxonomy (GTDB): domain Bacteria; phylum Bacillota; class Clostridia; order Oscillospirales; family Acutalibacteraceae; genus Ruminococcoides. Next base: position 32,030 of record JAZULM010000031.1, on the reverse strand, counting down.
GATGGAAAAGGGCATAAAAACACAAAGCGTTCCATTAAATTCCCTATAATTCCTAAACTAAATGTGTTATTATTATAATAGCAAAAGCGCATACAGAATCAGAGCCTTGTGGAGAAATATTCTCTGCAGGGCTTTTCTTATTGGTGACACCCCGGGGGGGAGGTCAAATCTCTACGGCTTTTCCTTGTGGTAACGGCCGTGGGGTATCACGCAGAAAGTCCCCTATTCAAACAGGGTATTAACCTTGACCAAAACAGCTAACAGAAAGGATTGATAATATGACATTACAAGATAAATCAGAAATAAACAGAATGCGACTTGAGGGGTATTCGGCTTCGGCTATTGCAACTGTCTTAGGCTTGTCGGCATCAACTGTCCGTTCGCATATTCACCGCCATCCGGAGATTGAAAACACAAGGCTTTGCAAAAATTGCTCAAAGCCAGTACTGCAGACACCAAACCGCAGAGAGAAGAAGTTCTGCTCAGACACCTGCCGAATGGAGTGGTGGAACAAGCACCAAGGTGAAGTTCACCGCAAAGCCTATTACACGCTAACCTGCGAAAAATGCGGAAAGGAGTTTACAAGCTATGGAAACAAAAACCGAAAATACTGCTCACGAGATTGCTACACTCAGGCAAGACAAGGCTGATAAATACGCACCACAGAATCTGATGCTCTACCGCACATCGCTTTCTCTTATGAAAAGCCTTGTGGAGGACGGCACCTTTACCGACAAAGAATACCGAAAAATATGCACAACACTCGGAGAGAAATACGGCTTATCTTCGTCTAGTATATTTGCCGAAAAGCCTTGATATATCTCTCTTTTAGAGGGAATATAAAGTACCCCAAATTGATACAATCACGGAGGTAAATATGGAAAGAATTGTAACAAGAGTAAAGATGATGCCCAAGCTCCCAAAGCTTAAAAGAGTAGCGGCTTACGCACGAGTGTCTTCGGGTAAAGACGCTATGCTGCACTCGCTCTCGGCTCAGATCAGTTATTACAGCACTCTGATTCAAAGCCATAACGGTTGGAAATACGCAGGAGTTTATGCCGATGAAGCCTTGACCGGTACAAAGGAGAGCAGGGAGAACTTTCAGCGACTTCTCACTGATTGCCGTAACGGCAAGATTGATATGGTTATCACCAAGTCGATTTCTCGCTTTGCTCGCAATACAGTAACTCTGCTCACAACTGTCAGAGAGCTTAAAGCACTCGGTGTTGATGTGTATTTTGAAGAGCAGAACATACACTCAGCTGATGCCGACGGCGAGCTGATGCTCAGCATTTTAGCGTCATACGCTCAGGAGGAGAGCCTTTCCGCAAGCGAGAATCAGAAGTGGCGAGTCAGGCAGAATTTTGAGCAGGGCAAGCCTTGGCGAGGATATATGATGGGGTATCGCTATGACGGCGAGAGGTATGTTGTAGTCCCTAAAGAAGCCGAGGTTGTCCGTTCCATTTATGCCGACTACCTTAGTGGCAAGGGGTTGGTTGCTATCATTAAAAGGCTCAATGATGATGGTGTTCTCACTCAGCAGGGCTTCACTTGGCACAGAAGTGCTATCACGAAAATCCTCACGAATTACACCTACACCGGCAACCTGATTTTGCAGACGAAGTTTCGGGAGAATCACCTGACAAAACGCACCCTTGTTAACAACGGCGAACTGCCCCAGTATCACGCAGAGAACACTCACGAGCCTATCATTGACATTGGTACTTATAACTCTGTACAGCTTGAAATGAAACGCAGGGCAGAGAAATACTCCGGCAAGCCTACCCACAACACCTACCCTTTTACCGGTCTTATCACTTGTGATAATTGTTGCAAGCATTACAGAAGAAAGGTCACTCCCACCGGAGCGGTTTGGATTTGCTCTACATATAACACCTACGGCAAGAGCAAGTGTCCCTCAAAGGCTATCCCGGAAATAAAGCTTACTGCTCTTGTTGATGAGATAGGCGGAGTTGATAAAATAACGGCTATTACAGCGAAGAACGGCAACACCTTGGAGCTTACCCTCACAAGCGGAGAATCTATAACAAAACAATGGCAAGACCGCTCACGAGCTGAGAGTTGGACTCCTGAAATGCGAGCTGCAGTAGGCAAAAAGAATAAGGAAAGGAGAACTCAAAATGCCAACAGCTAAAAACGTAACCTTTATCCCGGCCACAAGGAATATGCACACCGGAACCCCAAAGGAGTCCACCAAAAAACGTAGGGTGGCCGGCTATGCCCGAGTTTCAACTGATTCTGACGAGCAGTTTACATCCTACGAAGCTCAGGTTGACTACTACACCGAGTACATCAAAAGCCGAGCGGAGTGGGAGTTTGTTGAAGTTTATACCGATGAGGGTATCTCTGCTCTCAATACAAAGAAACGTGACGGATTTAATCGAATGATAGCCGATGCTTTAGATGGCAAGATTGATTTAATTGTCACAAAGTCTGTCAGCCGATTTGCCCGCAACACTGTTGATAGCCTGACCACCGTTCGCAAGCTCAAGGACAAGGGTGTGGAGGTCTATTTTGAGAAAGAAAACATCTGGACAATGGACTCAAAAGGCGAGCTTTTAATCACCATTATGTCGTCCCTTGCTCAAGAGGAGAGTCGCTCAATTTCCGAGAATGTCACATGGGGACAGCGTAAGCGTTTTGCTGACGGCAAGGTAAGTATGCCTTACAAGCATTTTCTCGGCTACAAGAAGGGTGCCGACGGCCTGCCTGAGATTGTCGAGAGTGAAGCCGAGATTGTTCGCAGTATTTACCGGATTTTTATGGAGGGGATGTCAACAAACGCAATCGCCAAGCATCTGACTGAATCAGGTATTCCTACTCCCTCAAAAAAGGCAAAATGGCTGCGTCAGACAGTTGAAAGTATCCTCACGAATGAAAAGTACAAAGGCTCGGCGCTCCTGCAGAAAAAGTATACTGTGGACTTTTTGCAGAAGAAGATGAAGGTCAACGAAGGCGAGGTCCCTCAGTATTATGTTGAGCACAGCCACCCTGCTATCATTGAACCCGAGGAATGGGAGCGAGTGCAGCTTGAATTTAATAGACGCAAGCACAGCGACCGCCGCACAATTTGCAGTAGTCCCTTTGCCGATAAGATTATATGCGGCGATTGCGGGGAGATTTTCGGCTCCAAGGTGTGGCACTCTAACAGCAAATACCGCCGCACCATTTGGCAATGTAATGCAAAGTTCAAAGGCGATTGCAAGTGCAAAACTCCGCATTTTTACGAGGATAATATTAAGGAGATGTTTGTGGTAGCTCTGAGCAAGCTGATGCAAAATCGCGATGCCTTGCTTGAGGATATTCGCCTTGTATATTCCGAGCTTTCCAACACCGCTGATATTGATAAGAAGTGCCACAAACTCCTCGATGAGATTGATGTAACAAAGGAGCTGATAGCAAAGCTCATAAAAGAAAACGCTGTGCAGGCTCAGAATCAGGAGGAGTACCTGAAGAAATACGAAAGCCTTGCACAGCGTCACGATAAACTAAAAAGTAGATATGAAATTTTACTGCAAAAGCGAGAACGCAGACTATATCAGGCAGATAATCTTAGTGCCTTCCTCTTCGCCCTCAAAGAACTCGACACCCTCAACCTCAAATGGACCCCAACCCTCTGGCACACAACAGTAGATAAGGCCACAGTAAACGCAGACGGAAGCGCGGTGTTCAGCTTCAAGAATGAGAGTGAGGTGGAGATATAACGATTTTATAGTAGAAATGTTGTGATTATTATGGTATAATATTTTTACTATTAACAATGAGAAGTGACGCAAAATGAAGTGTTATTACAACTATAAAAAAAGAAAACTAGATGCAATAGTTGAAGAGCTCAAAAAATATCCGTTTACCGAAAAAATGTTGCTTTGTCAAAAGTATTCAACTCAGTTGATGGAATTAACACATCTAAATATTTTAGAGAATCCGCATGCCTCATATCCATGGGAACTCGAAGCTTTTGCAGAACTTTCTCTGTTCGCAGATGGTACTACCGCAACGTCTAGCTTTAATGGAGCCGAAGGGGAATTTATTAAAATAATCAATCAACTCCGTAATTATCAACATCCACATTTAAGGAAACTGAAGAATATAGACTTCGCCGATACTCTTATTATGATATCGTTGTTACAGCAACATAAACCCCAAGAAAACATTTTAGATAGACTTTATAGGTATAACTTCTTTTGGAATTTTGTTAATGATGAAATTGATATGAAAAAGGAATTTTCAGATTTTTTTGATGGGTTATCTTATTCAGAATTCAGAGATTTATGTATATTTATTTATTTCTATGCTAGTTTAAAGACGTTCTCAACAACAAATATCATTAAAGCGTTAATGTATAAATACAAAAAAGTGATTAACTTTTTAAGTTTATCTCGTGAAGAGTACAAATGTATGCAAAGCAAAAAAATAGATGATAATTTTGAAAACACAATTTTTGGATTTAACTATTTGCATCCATATCCTTTTATTGAATTTGAAAGCTACGTATTTTTACCGCTACCGCATTTGGTTGTTGATGCAGTAACAGACTCGTTGTTAACAAGAGTTACTATAGACAACAACCCTCTTAGAGAAAAAATCGGCAAGGAAGTTGCACAATCATACTTAGAAACTATTTTAAAAGAGGGCAATATTTATGATGAAGTATTACCTGAAAGTACTTATCATATCGGCAGACAACAATTAGATACCCCGGATGTTTTGATAAGGAAAGGAAATCAGGTTTGTTTTATCGATTCCAAATTATCAACACCTAAGTTGGATATTAGAAAATTTAACGCAAAAGCAGTTAATGATACTATTTCGAGGTATGCCAAAAATATTATACAAGTATACAATCGCGTTAAAGACTTCAACAAAGGGTTATACTACCCTTTTAAAGATGTAATTGAAATTGATAAAAACGATGTGTTTGGTATAGTTGCTTTATTTGAAGATTCATTTATTTCCCGACGTCAGATATACCCGGAGGTTTTCTCTATGTTAGAAATCAGTGAGGATTCAGATGAAGCAGAATACATCAAAAGCCATATTAAAATAACAAATTTTACAGATTTAGAGTCATTTGCTTTTCGTTCTTACGATATTTTTATTGCGTTAACTTGTAAAAGAGATAAGCCAAAAGAATGGAACGATATGGGGTTGTTTAACAAATCCTATTACGGCGACTCCAATCATAATAAAACACCTACAATCACTTCTTTTGAAGACGATAGTAGGGCTCGAATACAAAAATCAATAGAAGAACTCGTGAAAATAGGATTAATTAATAAAGCTAAAGATAATTAATAATTTACAGGATGTGATTTTATGCCTATTATTCAGCCAAGCATTATAGTACCTGATAACATTTACAACGATTATATCTCAGGCAAAATTGATATTATGGGTTTAGCTAAAAATGCTGACAATCATCAAGTTGTTAAGCATTTAGATACCTTCGATAATAACGATTCAAAAAGCGATACCGCTGCTATTGCTGCCGGTGTTGTTGCGGTCGTAGCTCTAGCTACTCTTGTTACCGGTATCACAATAAAGTTTATCAACAAAGCTAAACAGAAAAAGGTTGATGAATTTAAGCAGTGCCTAAATAATTATATTGAGGCTGTAAATGAGCAAAGATTAACTGTAGAGATTATTGATGAGCTAATTTCAGCTATTGATAACTTGAAAAAATCTGTTAGAAAAAAGGTTGTAGTCGAATTTTCAACCGATGAGCTTTCAGCCTTAATAGAATGTTTGTGTAATCACACTCAAACACTCGCACAAGCAAATAATGTTGTAATTGACGAGGGTAGTACGTCTGACGAACAATCAGATGTTATTATTAGACTTAGGGATAACTTAGTTTATCAAAAAAAGATTTTTACACAAGCTGCTTAATGTTTATAACAATTTAACGATACCCCCATAATTTAACGATAGGTTTATTGATTTTACCGGCAAAAGCATAAAACAGCATAAATAATCACAACAAAAAAGCGTTGCGGATGAGAGGAGATACAAATTTACTCCTTCAAACTGCAACGCTTGTTTTTTATTTTGGCTTATTTACTTGGGTTCTCATAATAATTTAACGATAAAACGACGAAACCGCTGTCGACACGATTGTATCAACAGCGGTATCTGATTTGGTTGCGGAGGAAGGATTTGAACCAACGACCTCCGGGTTATGAGCCCGACGAGCTGACCAGGCTGCTCTACTCCGCGATATATATACTGTTTCTCAGTGGGTACTATATTATCATTCTTTTTGAAGTTTGTCAAGTGCTGGGGAAGATTTTTTTGAAATCCGCCTTTAAATTAAGGTTTTTGGGAAATTTCTGCTTTTAGCGTACCACTCTATACCATATTATATTGCAATTTTTAATAAATATGCTATAATATACGATGTATATTTATAACTTTCCGGGAGTGAATTTTATGAACAAAAAACCTTATTACATCACCACCGCTATTGCCTATACTTCGCGCAAGCCTCATATCGGCAACAGCTACGAAATCGTTCTGACTGATGCTATTGCACGTTTCAAGCGTCTGCAGGGATACGACGTATTCTTCCAGACCGGCACCGACGAACATGGTCAGAAGATTGAAAAATATGCAGAATCTGAGGGTTGCACCCCCAAGGAATACGTAGACAAAGTCTGCGGCGAAATCCGCGAGATTTGTGATATGCTCAACACCTCTTACGACTACTTCATCCGCACCACTGACGCTCAGCACGAAGAGGTTGTTCAGAGAATATTCAAGAAACTCTACGACCAGGGCGACATCTACAAAAGCACCTATGAAGGCATGTACTGTACTCCCTGCGAAAGTTTCTGGACAGAGAGTCAGCTCGTAGACGGCAAATGTCCCGACTGTGGCACAGAAGTTCACAAGACTATGGAAGAAACCTACTTCCTCCGTCTCTCCAAATATCAGAAGCAACTTGAAGAATACATTGAGCAAAACCCCGATTTTATCTATCCCGAAAGCCGTAAAAAGGAAATGCTCAACAACTTCATCAAACCCGGACTTCAGGATCTGTGTGTATCACGTTCCAGCTTCAAATGGGGTGTTCCCGTAAGTTTTGATGACAAGCACGTTATCTACGTATGGATTGATGCGCTCTCAAACTACATCACCTCTCTGGGTTATGACCCCGACGGAAATCACGGCGAAAATTACAAAAAGTTCTGGCCTGCTGACGCTCATATTATCGGCAAGGACATCGTACGTTTCCATACTATTTACTGGCCCATTATCCTTATGGCTCTGGGCGAACCTCTGCCCCGTCAGGTTTACGGACATCCCTGGCTTCTTTTCGGCGAGGACAAGATGAGCAAGAGCAAGGGTAACGTTATCTATGCAGACGACCTCATCAAACTCTTCGGCGTAGACGCAGTAAGATATTATCTTCTGTCTGAGATGCCCTTTGCAAATGACGGTTCTATCACCTACGAGGCTATGATCGAGAGATTCAACTCAGACCTTGCCAACACTCTGGGTAATCTGGTGAACAGAACAATTGCCATGAACAATAAGTATTTTGACGGCGTTGTTCAGTCCCCCTCTGCTATAGATCCTCTTGACGAGGAACTTAAGCAGTATTGCGCAGATACTATCAAAAAGGTAGAAACCTGTATCGACAATTTCCACATGAGCGATTGTCTCGAGGCAATTATGAACCTTGCAAAACGTTGCAACAAATACATCGACGAGACCACTCCCTGGACTCTGGCAAAAAACGAAGAGGACAAAGCAAGACTCGGCACAGTTCTTTATAACCTGCTCGAGGCTATCCGCTTTATTGCTGTACTGCTTCAGCCCTTTATGCCCGACACCGCAGAGTCCATCTTCTCACAGATGAACTGCGACATCAAATTCTACGAAAGCCTTGACTCTTTCGGCAAACTTCCTGTCGGCACAAAACTTTCCGAGGCTACTCCCCTCTTTGTAAGAATCGACGCAGAGAAAATGTACAAGGAAATCGAAGCCGCAAGAGAAGAGGCACAGAAATCTGCCAAGAGTATGCAGGATGTAGAAAAGGAAGAAACTCTCAAAAAAGAAATCGAGGGTATTGCTAAAATCGGCATCGAGGACTTCTTGAAAGTTGATTTGAGAGTGGCAGAGATTGTAGACTGTGAGCCTGTTAAAAAGGCTAAGAAACTTCTCAAACTCACCCTTAACGATGGTGTGGGAACTCGTACGGTTGCATCGGGTATTGCACAGTATTACGCTCCCGAAGAACTCAAGGGCAAGAAGGTTATCCTTGTTCAGAATCTTAAACCCGCCACCCTCTGCGGTATTGAGAGTCAGGGTATGATTCTCGCCGCCGACACCGAGGGTACAGTTAAGGTTATCTTCGTTGACGGTATGGAAAACGGCGCTAAAATCCACTGATAAAACTATGAGTGAGTTTTACAATATATTCGACGCCCACGCCCACTACGACGACGAGGCTTTTGACGAGGACAGAGATACCCTGCTCGCAGAACTTGAAAGTAAAGGTGTCTGCGGTATAGTAAACGCATCTGTGGACATCCCCACCGCTGAGCGGGTACTTGACTTCACACAAAAATATCCTCTTGTATACGGGGCTGTGGGTATTCACCCCGAAAACCTCGAAAGTTTACCCTTAGACTATCTCGAGCAACTTAATAATCTGTATACACACAACGGAAAAATAGTTGCTATCGGCGAAGTCGGGCTTGATTACTACTGGGACATCCCGAAAGAACCCCAACAAAAAATCTTCGCAGAACAACTTTCGCTCGTTAATGACCTGAATGCTCCCGTGGTAATTCACGACAGAGAGGCTCACGGAGACACCCTGCAGTTTCTCAAAAAATACAGACCAAAAAAAGCTCTGCTTCACTGCTACTCGGGGTCTGCGGAGTTTCTCAAAGAAATTCTTAGGCTCGATTGCTATATTAGTCTTGGCGGTACAGTTACCTTCAAAAATGCCCGACATTCGGTAGACGTTGCAAAGGAAGTCCCGCTTGACAGACTTTTGCTTGAAACAGATGCTCCGTATCTGTCCCCCGTACCTCTGAGAGGTAAACGTAATCAAAGCGACAATATCATTTATGCCGCCAAGAAAATCGCCGAACTGAGAGGTATGAGCGCACAGGACATTCTTGACATCACCTGCGAAAACGCAAGAAAGTTTTACAATATCAAATAAGAAAACAGGTGCTATGATTTATTTCATAGCACCTGCTTTTTATTCACTTATAGTTCTTTCAGATATTCGACTATTTCCTCGAACTTCATACTGTGACTCGCCTTAACTAAAACTGTGTCGCCTATGGTGAGCATCTCGTAAAGTTCAAGTTTTGCTTCTTCGACCGTCTCAAACCACTCGGCGTCGATATGAGGTCTTGCCTGCTTATATATGTTAAGGGAAAGTTCTCCTATCGCTATAACCAGATCGAGGTTTTTCTCTACGGCGAAGGCTCCGATTTCTTGGTGAAGTTGAGCCGTATGAGATCCTAACTCCTTCATATCGCCTATAATGGCGACTCTTCTTCCGCCAAAACCTGCGAGAGTTTCCATAGACGCTTTCATCGAGGTCGGGTTCGCATTATAGCAGTCGTCAATTATGGTGAGTTTTTCTGTTTTGATAATGTTCTGACGGCTACCCGTGGGCTTATATTCCTCTATGCCTTTTGCTATTTCTTCGTCAGTAAGACCGAAGTGCTTTCCTATAGCGGTTGCACACAGAGCATTGGTCACCATATGTCGGCCCAAAGCGTAAACGGTAGACGAAAACTCTCTGTCATCATATGAAACAGTAAACTCCGTCTTTGTTTCGTTATCGGAGTTAATGCTGTGGGCTTTGTAGCGATTTCCCTCGTCAATACCGAAGAATATCGGTGCTTTTCCCTGCACCTCGTTTATTTCTCTCAGTTTATCGTCGTCACCGCAAAGAACAGTAATTCCGTCCTCTCGCATAAAATCGAACATCTCGGTCTTTGCTTTCTTCACTCCGTCACGGTCAATAAGGCACTCCAGATGACAGTTGCCGATATTGGTGATAACACAGACGTCGGGTTTGACTATCTGCGAAAGCAAAGACATCTCACCAAAGTCGGATATTCCCATCTCGATAACGGCAATCTCCGCATCTTCTTCCATAGCAAAGAGAGTCAGCGGTACTCCCAAATCGTTGTTAAAATTACCCTGGGTTTTATGTACCTTGAACTTCTGCGAAAGCACCGAGGCTATCATTTCCTTGGTGGTAGTTTTACCGACAGAGCCTGTAATACCGATAAAAGGAATGTCAAATTTAAGTCTGTAGGCGGTAGCAATATCTATGAGTGCCTGCTTGGTGGACTCCACCAGAATATGAGGGGAGTTGTCAGCAGGTGTTTTCTCACACAAAGAGCAAAGCGCACCCTCTTCCATACACATAGGAATAAAGTTGTGTCCGTCTACTCTTTCTCCTACAATCGCCGCAAAAAGACAGTCTTTTTTCACTTTTCGGCTATCGTGAGTTATAGAGGAAATCTCCTTTGAGAGTAACTCCTCATCACCCGAATATTTACCTTTTGAAGCAACAAGCACCTCTTTAAGGGTAAAACTTTTCATATATACCTCAACCTCTTATTCGCCGATAATTTTTATAAGGGCGTGTTTTTTACGCATACCATCCATCTCGTAGTAGAAAATCTGCTCCCATGTGCCGAAGTCAAGTCTACCGTTTGTAATCGCACAGACTACCTCGCGTCCCATAATGGTACGCTTGAGATGAGCGTCAGCGTTGTCCTCAAATCCGTTGTGGTCATACTGACTGTAGGGTTTTTCGGGAGCAAGTCGTTCAAGCCATCTCTCGTAATCTCTGTGAAGACCTGACTCGTCGTCATTTATAAAAACAGATGCGGTGATATTCATAGCATTAACAAGGACAAGCCCTTCTTTGACTCCGCTCTCGTCAATCGCCGCCTGAACATCTCGGGTAATGTTCACCAGACCGCGTCTTTTGGGTATATTAAACCACAATTCTTTTCTAAAACTTTTCATATACTACCTCTTAAAACATATAGCCCGAATGTCCCCAATATTCGGTTTCGGAGAATTTTACATATATTCTCTCTTGTGGAATACAGAGTTCGTCGGACAAAATGTTGCAGATTTCCGCGGTGAGTTTCTCGTAAGAACTCTTGGGTGCCGAGTGTAAAAGTGCCACCTCAACGAAGGCTGTATCGTCATCGTTTGAACCTGCAAACCACAGACGGCAGTTTTCCTCAAAAGAGAGCATCAGATAACTCTCGGGTTTACCGATAAGAGAAATCGCTTTTCCGAATTTTTCTTTCAGTATCTCTTCTTTTTCGAAACTAATTTCAGTTGTTACTTTAGTGTTTATAAAAGGCATAGTAATAACCTCCGCTATCATTCATATTATTTAATTAATTATATCATTCTCCATTGTAAAGTGCAATACCGAAGCGTACACATCACGGAGCCCTCGGTTTTTGAGAACGACGTCGGATTTGCCGAGAAATGTGGATTTTTACATCACAAATCCACATAGGCAAATCAGTGGAGTTCGACAAAAATCCGAGGTCAGCGTAGTGATAAGTGTACGTGACACCGAAGCGTACACATCACAGAGCCCTCGGCTATTTATCCCCGATATAATCTTTTGACAAACGTTTTTTGTATTAAAAACACAATTTTTTATACAGATGTTTACATTTGGGCTTTAGTGAGGTATAATATCTTTGTTATAATATATTATTATAAAATTGGAGGAATTCTAATATGGCACTTGTAAATGCAAAAGAAATGCTGACAAAAGCAAAAGCAGGCCACTACGCTGTTGGTCAGTTCAACATCAACAACCTTGAGTGGACCAAGGCTATTCTGCTTACAGCTCAGGAGTGCAACTCTCCTGTAATTCTCGGTGTATCCGAGGGCGCCGGCAAATATATGTGCGGTTACACAACAATCGTTGGTATGGTTAACGGTATGATCGACGAACTCGGTATCACAGTTCCCGTTGCTCTTCACCTTGACCACGGCTCATATGAAGGTGCAAAAGCTTGTATCGCTGCAGGCTTCTCTTCTGTAATGTTCGACGGTTCTCACTACGCTATCGAAGAAAACATCGCCAAGACTAAGGAACTTGTTGCTACTTGTGAGCAGCTCGGTCTTTCTCTCGAGGCTGAGGTTGGTTCTATCGGCGGCGAAGAAGACGGCGTTGTTGGTGCAGGCGAGTGTGCTGACCCCGCAGAGTGCAAGATGATTGCTGACCTTGGTGTTACAATGCTCGCTGCAGGTATCGGTAACATCCACGGCAAATACCCCGAGAACTGGGCAGGTCTTTCTTTCGAGACTCTGGATGCTATCCAGCAACTTACAGGTGATATGCCTTTAGTTCTTCACGGTGGTACAGGTATCCCCGAGGATATGATTAAGAAGGCTATCGACCTTGGCGTTTCCAAGATCAACGTTAACACCGAGTGCCAGCTCGCTTTTGCTGCTGCTACAAGAGAATATATAGAGGCAGGCAAAGATCTTCAGGGCAAGGGCTTCGACCCCAGAAAACTCCTCGCTCCCGGCTTTGAGGCTATCAAGGCTACAGTTAAGGAGAAGATGGAACTCTTCGGTTCAGTTAACAAGGCTTAATCTGAAACAAACATTAAAAACAAAGGCCGTCAGTTTTACGCTGACGGCTTTTTATTTGCAAAAAAGAGAGGTTGGCCTCGTAATGAGGTCAACCTCTTTTTGGGTTTTAGTATTCAGGAATTTTTCACCCAAACTCCGTCAGTACCCCTTAATTATTCGGGATATGTTACTGACAACTGAGAGTTATTGAGTCCGAATGCAAACTCATATTCACCCGCAACAGTTGTTGTAATAGAGCAGTTACCTTGTATGCTTGAGCTGAAGGTAAGTCCGGAAACAGAACCTGTAATAGAAAGAGTATCCTTACAACTGGTCCATGTACCATCACGAATAACTTTGAACTGATATGTTTTATTTGCCTCAAGTGTGAGGGTTACATAAACAGTTGAGTCGCCTGCATTTTTGGCTACAAAAGGTGTTTCTGTGGTGCTCCATCCGTTGAACTCACCGGCAAGATATCTTTCGGATGAAGAAGAACCTCCTGAGGAACCACCTATATGGTCGGGATTGTTAGCCTTCATCTTGTTGTAGTCGCTGAGTGCTGCATTCAGATTGTCATAATAAGATGCGTCACTTGAATCTGCTTTGTATGCCTTCTTGAGTGCTGCGTATGCAACATAAGAAGAATAGTAGTATTCATTAGCGAGTGTATTCTTAACTGTTGCCTTGAGAGTTTCAACCTCTGTTGCGGAAGCACCAACCTCAGCCACCCCACTCTTATCTGCGGGGAACTTGGTGATAAGACCTGCAACAAACTTCTGAATAGCTGTAGCATCTCTTACGTTTACAGCCTTGTCACCGCTTACGTTTGCCTGTACAAATGCCACGTCTTCAAGTTCTACCAGATCAGCAGAGTACTTCTGAACTGCAGTTGCGTCCTTAACGTTTACAATGCCGTTTAAGTCTGCATCACCGTATAGATATACAACAGGCTCTGTGGGAGGCTCTGTAGGAGGCTCTGTGGGAGGCTCTGTGGGAGGATCTGTGGGAGGATCTGTGGGAGGATCTGTAGGAGGATCTGTAGGAGGATCTGTGGGAGGCTCAACAGCTCCGACTGTATAGTCTGCAACCTTAAGGTCATCTGTCTGAGCAGTACCATTGTTGAATATAATGCTGTCGTTGCCTTCGGGGACAACTGCAGTATATGTGCCGTCAGATTGCTTTGTCATTGCCATACCGGGCCATTTAACAGCCTCGCCACCTGCGGTACTCCAAACATAAACATTTGCGTTTGTCCACGATGTAGGAGCTAAGCCGCCGTCTTTTGACTGAATATTTTTGGGGTCAACGGCTACACGTACTCCGGCCAGCGTAACCAGACCGCTTGTAAGTGTATATTCCTTGCTGAAGATATCTGAAGTTCCGTTGTTTACAACGAACTTCATCTTAGTAAACTCAGTTGTTGCGTCTGCGTGATAATTACCGTCAGCACCCTTTTCCATAACAATAGCCTTGTTAAGGGTATCATCGTCTGCGCCATAGAGAGAAACAGTAACCTTAGCGGGATTCTCTACCAAAGCAGCCACGTTAACGCTTACGGATACTTTTTCAAAGCCATCGTCCTCACCGGGGTCAACTTCGCTCTTTATCAGTTCCTCGCCGGAGTGGTCAACGAGGTATGTATAAAGAGGCATAATCTCGTTTTTCACGAGGTCTGTACCATTGAGAACAACTGCATCGCCATATACGTCTACAAAGTAACCCTGTGAGCTGTCTGCCTTGCCAACATAATCAAGACCGTTGGAGGAGTTAACTGTTGTAGTAGAAGCACAAGAGGGAACGTGTACGGAATAAGCTGATGTACCACCCTCGTTGTCAATGTTGTAATTATACATAAAGTCAATGTGTGTATGACCATTGAACCAGATAACGTCTTTGTTAGCCTCAAGGAGTTCCTTGAATCTGTAGGTCTGAGGATACAGTTCCTTGTTAATGGTCATCGCTGCGCCGTAGTGAGGTGTTACCTTGTTGTCACCTGCACCATAGCCGAGGAAAGGAGCATGCTCGTAGATAAAGATTTTGTGGCCGTCGTCCTTATACTTATTGAGAAGGCCCTCGAGCCAATCCATCTGTGCTTTTGTAAAGTTATCGGAGATAGCGGGGCTGAACTCGTGGTTAACAAGTTCCAGTGCCAGATAGATATGGTGGTCGCCGTTAATTGTTACCTCATAGTAAAGTTCCGAATTCATTGCATTGGTTCTTACGTTAAGACCTGTTGCAATCTTGTATCGATTAAGATAATTTGTATGTGTAGAGTTGGGAACTGTACCGTCCTGATATGTTTCGTGGTTTCCGTTTACCTCGTAAATAGGACCTGTGAAGTTAGAGTTAGCGATAGTCTTCAGATAATTGGTATACTCTGAAACTTCTCCGTAGTTTACCTGGTCACCGCATGTTGAAACGAACTCGGCACCTCTTGCTTCAGCAGCATTAAGAGCTTTTGTAAGGTGATCCGCTGCATATTTATAGGCTTCGTAATTATCTCTATGGAAGTGAATATCAGAGAGAGTCTGGAATGTATACTCTTTCTCAGAAGCAGAATGAGTAAACTGCTTGTAAGCGGGAATGTCATATACTGCAGCAGCAGAAGCTACGGTCTTTACTGAAGGAGCGGTATTGCTCTTAATAGCGATAAGTTTGGTAGCGTCTGCAGGAATTGCAGTGAATGTACCCATAGCAAAACTCTTGGATGACTGATTGAGAGTCAGTGCCTTAATAGGAGCATAACCATCGAGTGCCTTGGTATCATCTGCCCAATAGAGGTAGTATGTACCATAGTCAGCCGTTGAGTTTGCAGTAAGTCTTATACGACCTTCTGCGTAACCTGCATTTTCATAGGCAAAGCTGTAGGTAATGGATACCGCATCCGCTGCGAAAACACCTGTCATACCAACAACAGCCACCGATAAAAGCATGGTGATTACCAAAACGATAGAAAGTACCGCTTTGAATCGGTTTGTCATTTTCATAAAAAGTTCCTCCTGTTCTCCTCGAAGAACGTATTGTGTTTTCGAGGACAATTTCACATATATATCATATCACAAAACTTGTAGATTTTCTATTATCAAAATACCTATATTTATAGTCCCGAATATGTGCAATTTTGCGTCAGAGATTTTCTGTATCTGCTTGGGCATCTGACTCCTGCTCTTCAGAGTCATCAGAAGGTTTATTTTGTGAAATCTCCTCAATGTCGCCATTTTCAGCCACTTCTTCACAGATGTTCTCCTCTTTTTCGGGCCTTAGTTTTCTGTATACAGCAAGTATCACAAACAGTATGATTCCTGCAATTGACAGACAGATTCCGGCCTTAAGCCCGGGGGGCGTAAACTTAAGTTCTATAGTATGTTCTCCCTCGGACATTTCAAATGCAACAAAGGTCTCACCCACGGGAGTTATCTCGACTTGCTTGCCGTCAACGTAGGCCTCCCAACCCTCTGTATACAAAACAGAAGTGGTGAACAGCCCATCCTTTTTCGCATCTATTGTACCCTTTACACCCGTCTGAGTTTTCTCTGTGAGAGTCATAGTGCTTTCTCTCAAGGTTTCAAGTCCCTGAGCGAACATCTCCTCATTAAGTTTTATCAGATATGTTGTTATGGTGTTGTTTGAGTTATTCCTAAGATCAAGTTCTGCCTTTAATGTATCGCCTGCTTTAAGTTCTCCAACCGCACCGACGTATGAATACTCCTGATTGTGAACAACAGACGGCTCTTTCTCGCCGTTAATATAGATGTCAACTTCTTTTCCCATAGAAGCGTATATCATAGCGTAGTAACTGCCGTCCTCGGGGATGGTATATTCCACGTATACAGGCTCAATCTCGTCGTCTGTGGACTCAAGTTTTACAGGATTTTCTTTCAGATCGACGCTATAATACCAATCAAAAGTGTCGATCTCTTCTATTAAGTCCTCATACTGTCCGTAGAGAGGTTTCGAAGGCTCAATAACCTCAAACACTTTTCCCTCTATACCGGTAGCCATAGAGAACAAATCGTTCTGTGCAGTTATAGGCAGGTAGGCTTTCTCATGAAGTTCATACGAAAGCAAGTCTGTACTCGCAACGTACCCCGATGGCAGATATGCGGTGTTTTCATAAACAGCACACTCGTCTGTGGTGGCAACTTCTTTGAGATAAGCGGTGTCGTATGCACTCTGGCCGTCTCTGGCAACAAGATACTTAATGCTCAAAAACATATTTGTTACAGGAGTTCCCTCCCAATATACATATCTGTTGTTAGCCTTTGACGCCGCAAGTCCGTACTCTGCGAAGAAATCTCCGTAGGAGCTGTCGCACATAGAATTGAATGTCGAGATGCCGTACATATTGTAGAGGTCGCCGTCATTCAATGTATAGGGTTTAAGGAATTCCATTCGGTAGAGCTGCGTGGGGTTTTGTACCTCTACATTCTCTGAAAGTTCAATAACCTCCTCGTAGTTTTGAGGATAATCGTCGTTTTTCGAGAAACCAGCAGACGCTAAAGCACGATAAAAAGTAGGTGTCAGATCTGCAACTGCCAACAAGCAAAGAAGCACACAAACCACTGTATAACTGAGTTTTTTCTTTCTATATAGTGCTATGCCGATTAATATACCTATAACGCCCGCCGCAGTAATAAGTACCGACTTCTTGCTATGCAAAAAGAATGAGGCACCAAGATAAATAGTAAGCAGCGCACTTGTGACGAAATAGTTCTTTTTACTCACACAGTCAATGAGAGTAAATGCTCTGTATGCCAGTATAATTACTGCGAAAGAAAAGATGTAACTCCAGCGATAATAAACCATAGCGGGAGTGTTCATTCCGTGCCAGATGTAATTAAGTTGATTAACAACAAAACTGAGTAAAAAGAACGAAAGTAAACTTATGCTTACGATTTTTTCTTTAATCTTAATCTTTTTACTTGTAATGTAAAACATCAGAAGTGTAAGACATATTACACCGCAAGCTATATTGGGAAGTCCCTGGTCAACCCTAATCGGTCTTGTGTAAGAGAGCATATTTGTAGCCGTTCTCACCAATGCACTCAGAGTTTTTACAATACTGTTTCCCTCGTAGCCGTAGCCGTAGTTAATAGTGTACTCTAAGGGAAATGCATTTAACTCTGCGGAACTGTCGGACACCTGAAGTGCCATAAATGCAGGTACCGTAACAGCCGCCGATATCATAAAGGCTATAGCTGTGTAAAGCACCATTTTGCCTGCATTTTTCAGAGCGTTCTTCATGCTGACAAAAGACACAATGGTATAACAGATTGCAAAAAGCAACACAAACAGACATACCATATATCCCATATAAAAACTGAACATCACTGAAAGTGCCAGAGATATTATGTAAAGTGCAAACTGTCTGTCACGAAGAACACCGACAACACCTGCTATTACCAAAGGCATAATGGCTACTGTGTCCAGCCACATCATATTCCAGAAATATCCCATAAAGAAAGCACAGAAGGCATAGGCCATTCCGAATGCCACTAAGGACAGATCATTTTTCCCAAAAACTTTGCGTAAAAACAGAGCGGTCGACATACCTGCCACACCCATTCTCAGCACTACGGTAAGACAGAGAAATGCCTGTAGCCAAGGTGTTCCGCTTGGTACAAAACAGGAGAGAAGATAGAGCGGACTTCCGAGATAATTGGCTATAACTCCAAGAAAATTAGAGCCGCCTCCCGTATTCCAGGAGTACAACACCGATACTCCCTCTTTGAGCATTCTCTGATACTCAGCAAGGAAGGGGTAGTACTGATGCCAGGAGTCGATAATCATAATCATCCTGTTGCCAAAAGGAAAGTACTGTCTTACAGCAAAGACCGCTCCCGAAATTATTACGGGAAGCAAAAAGGCAAGAATAATATAGATATTGCGCCCGATGATGCCTTTTCTTTCCCTTGGGGATATTTTTTCGCCCAAATTTGTCAGCATATATTTAACCTCCGCTTTAGTGTTTTTCTATATATACAAACGCATAATACTTCAGAATAATTATAACTTCCATATATATAAATGTCAAAGATTACCTTAACTTTATCAGCAGTTTTTTCTATTGACCTGCGAAGAATAATACTATAATATATATTTAGCAGATTTTGTAAACACAAAGGAGTTAGCAATATGAAGAAAACTCAACTTCGCGAATACGCAAAACTCATCGCCCTCAAAGGCGCTAACGTACAGAAAAATCAGGAGGTTGTCATCCAAGCAGGACTTGACCAACCTGAGTTTGTAAAAATGCTCGTAGAGGAGTGTTACCGCGCAGGTGCAAGCAAGGTAATGGTAGAGTGGAATTATCAGCCTCTGAGCAAACTCGCAGTCCGTTATCAAAAAGAAAAAGTTCTCTCCAGAGTCGAAGATTGGGAGATAGAGAAACTCAAGCACAGAGTCAAGACTTTGCCTGCTATGATTTATCTCGAGAGTGACGATCCCGACGGACTCAAGGGTATCAATCAGGCAAAGATGTCCAAGTGCCTCGGTATCAAACGCGGCATCTTCAAGCCTTATCGTGACGAAATGGACAACAAATATCAGTGGTGTATCGCCGCTGTTGCAGGTAAAGAATGGGCAAAGAAAGTGTTCCCGAATGACAGAGCATCAGTCGCAGTCGAAAAACTCTGGGACGCAATACTCCTCACATCCAGAGCCTATGGTGACGGTATCAAAAACTGGGACGAACACAACCTTGACCTTAAAAATCGCTACGATTACCTGAACTCTCTCGGTATAAGCGAACTCCACTATACATCCTCAAACGGCACCGACCTGAGAGTAGGACTTCTGCCCGAGAGCCGTTTTATGGGAGGAAGCGAGAAACTCCTCGGCTCCGACGTGGAATTTAACGCTAACATCCCCTCAGAAGAAGTTTTCACCTCTCCCGACAGAAACCGTGCCGACGGTGTGGTATATGCTTCGCTTCCCCTCTCTTGCCAAGGCTCATTGATCGAAAACTTCTGGTTCAGATTTGAAAATGGCAAAATCGTTGAAGCTCACGCAGAAAAGGGCGAGGAACTCCTCATCTCAATTCTCGACACCGACGAGGGTGCGAGATACCTCGGCGAATGTGCACTCGTTCCCTACGATTCACCCATCCGTAACTCGGGTATACTTTTCTACAACACCCTATTTGACGAGAACGCTGCCTGCCACTTTGCTTTCGGCGAGGGCTTCAGCGGATGTATCAAAGACCACGAAAACTACACTTTGGAAGAAATGCGCAACATGGGACTTAACAACAGTCTTGTCCACGTAGATTTTATGATCGGCACCGAAGATTTGTCAATCACCGCCACAACCTTTGACGGCAAAGAAGTTCCCATCTTCAAAGACGGTAACTGGGCATTCTGATAAACTTCTAAAAACTTATCATAAAACAAAAGAGGAACGCTATGAAATTACATAGCGTTCCTTTTATTTAGTCCATATTACCTGTCAGACACATTATCGCAGACAGCGCCGCCAAAGGCGCTGTTTCTGCGCGAAGAATTCTTTTTCCAAGTGTCGCGGGGACAACACCCGACTTCACAGCGTCCTCCACCTCAGAGAGTTCAATTCCACCCTCGGGACCAATGAAGATTGCGATTTCCTGCACCTTATCTTTGAGAATATCCGACAGTTTCTCTCCTCCGCCCTCGTAGAATATTATCCGTCTGTCGGCAGATTCCGAGTTGCGAAGTGCTTCTTTGTAACTTACAGCATCGCCCACCAAGGGTATCAACCCTCTGCAGGACTGCTGAGCCGCCGAAAGTGCGATTTTCTGCCAACGCTCAACCTTTTTTCTGAGCGATTTTTCGTCAGGACGGGATACACAGCGAGCAGTAATTACGGGTACAATACTGTATACTCCAAGTTCCACCGCCTTTTGTACTATTAAGTCCATTTTGTCCCCTTTTGTAAGGGACTGATACAGCGTCACCTTGACGTCCGCCTCTTGAAGGCACGGTGTACTGCTAAGCACACTCACCCGTACACCCTCAGAAGATATCTCATCAATAACGCATCTATGCTCATTGTCGTCTGTATCTGCGAGCCACAACTCTTCTCCGACTTTCATTCTGAGAGACTTTTCTATATGACGGGCATCCTCTCCTGTGATGATATACTCATCTGCTTTGATACCCTCATGTGCAAAAAACCAAGCCATACTCGTCACCCCGTAATATGTGAACTTTCTACTTAATAAAATATATCAAATATCCGTCAGATTTGCAATAATCAGATTAAGATGATAAAATCAAACAAATAAGAGATATTATATTTATACATTATAATAAGAGGTTTTGAAATGAATATAAAAGTTATTACTCAGGATATGTTTAAAGACTTGCTCATAAAGGATAATATAAGAGAAGAGGATCTTCCTGCACTTTTTGTATCCAAACTTTTGAAAAAAGGCCTCAAAGTAGCCACAGCCGAGAGTTGTACCGGGGGACTTATTAGCAAACTCCTCACCGATCAGCCCGGTGTGTCGCAGGTTTTTGACTGTGGTGTATGCTCCTATGCAAACTCAATCAAAGAAAAAGTTCTCGGTGTAAACGGCGACACCCTTTTAGAAAAAGGTGCTGTATCTCCCGAGACCGCTTTCGAGATGGCACAGGGTATCCGCCGGCTTGCTGCTGCTGATATCGGCATCAGCACAACAGGTATCGCAGGCCCCACCGGAGGTACTCCCGAAAAGCCCGTAGGCCTTGCATATATCGGCGTTTCGGTCAAGGATAGCACCTACGTATTTAAGGCAGACTTTTGTGCAAAAAATAACAATCGAGATAAAAATCGCCAATTAACCGCCGCTCTGGCAATTTATTGTGGAATTGCCAGTATTTAAGCCATTTTACCTCCTGTATACTTGCAAAACACAAAACCTTATGGTAAAATAATCACGATTGTTATAGTCGAATTATATCAATTTATGTTTATTTCGACGTTTTTCTTATGAACTTTATTTTCGTTTAATATATAAGCAAATTTAATATTTTTTCAGGAGATGATTTTATGTCAAGAGCAGCAGGTATCCTTATGCCCATTACTTCACTCCCTTCCCCTTACGGAATCGGTACTATCGGTAAGGAGGCATACAGATTCGCTGACTTTCTGAAGAAATCCGGCCAGACCATCTGGCAGATTCTTCCTGTTGGACCTACCAGTTATGGTGATTCACCCTATCAGTCTTTCTCCACATATGCAGGCAACCCCTATATGATTGACCTGGATATGCTCTGTGAGGAAGGTCTTCTTAACAAAGAAGATATGGAGGGTTACGAGTACGGCTCCAACCCCGAGTATGTTGACTACGAAAAAATCTACAACTGTCGCTTCGAAATTCTCAGAAAAGCTTTCGAGAATTTCAAGGCACTTGATAAAGACTCTAAGGAGGCAAAGGCTTTCTCTTCCTTTAAGCGCAAGAATTGTTCTTGGCTTAAGAACTACGCCCTCTATATGTCCGTTAAAAAGAGCTTCGGTATGAAGGCTTGGACTGAGTGGGAGGACGAGGACATCCGTGTCAGAGAAGAAAAGGCTGTTGCCCGCTACACTAGAAAGTTCGCAGACGATATTAACTTCTGGAGTTTCATCCAGTTTAAGTTCTACGAGCAGTGGGAGAAGTTCCGTGCTTACGTAAACTCTCTGGGAATCAAGATTCTCGGCGATATGCCTATCTACGTTGCTATGGATAGCGCTGACACCTGGGCAAACCCCGAGGTATTCTGGCTTAACGAAGAAAGACAGCCTGTATGTGTTGCAGGTTGTCCCCCCGATTACTTCTCTGCTACAGGTCAGCTTTGGGGAAACCCCCTTTACAACTGGGATTATCTTAAGGAGACAGGCTACAAGTGGTGGTTCAACCGCATTAAGGCAGCCGACGCTCTCTTTGATATAACAAGAATCGACCACTTCAGAGCATTTGACAGTTACTATGCTATTCCCTTCCCCGCTGAGAACGCTATCGGCGGCAGCTGGATGGAAGGCCCCGGCATTGAGTTCTTCAATCTCATGCGTCAGGCTCTGGGCGAAATCGAAATCGTTGCTGAGGACCTTGGTACTCTTACCCCCGGTGTTATTCAGCTTCTTAAGGACAGCGGTTATCCCGGTATGAAGGTTCTGGAGTTCGCTTTTGACAGCGACGAGGACAACGATTACCTCCCCCACAATTATACAGAAAACTGCGTTGTGTACTCAGGTACACACGATAACGATACCCTTATGGGTTGGGCTGCCACCGCTAAAGAGTGGGACATTCAGCACGCCACCGAGTACTGCCACATATCTCCCGAGGAAGGCTTTAACTGGGGTATCATCCGCACCGCTTACGAAAGCGTTGCAAAATATGCCATTATCCAGATGCAGGACATTCTGGGACTTGGCAGTGAAGCAAGAATCAATACACCCTCTACCCTTGGCGGTAACTGGGAATGGAGAATAAACTCCGCTGCTCTTTCTGACGAACTTGCAGCAAAACTTATGGAAATGGTAAAAGCAAACAATAGACTGGAGGACTAATTCATGAGCAAAATTATGGAAAATCTTGAGCTTATTGCTAAGAGTGCTTACTGTAAAAAACCCAAGGAGTTAACAAAAGAACAGCTTCATCAGGTACTGGGCAAGGCTGTTATGGGCGAAATCGCCGATAATTGGGAAAAGAGCAAGAAAAATCACGCTAAAAAGCGCAGAGCATATTATTTCTCCGCAGAGTTCCTTATGGGCAGAATGATTTACAACAATCTTTACTGTCTTGGCGCTCTGGACGAGGTTAAGGATCTTCTCAAAGCAAAGGGTATGAACATCAACCAGTTCGAGGATATCGACGACGCCGCTCTCGGTAACGGTGGTCTTGGCAGACTTGCTGCTTGTTTCCTCGACTCCGCTGCTACACAGGAAGTTCCCCTCGACGGCTACGGCATCCGCTACAAGTACGGCCTTTTCAAACAGCTTATTGAAAACGGCTATCAGGTAGAGGTCGCAGACGACTGGCAGAAATTCGGCGATCCCTGGAGCATCCGTTGTATCGACGACGCTGTTACCGTTAAGTTCGCTGACCAGACAGTTGTTGCTGTTCCCTACGATATGGCTATTATCGGCTACGGCACAAACAACATCAACACTCTCCGTCTTTGGCAGGCAGAGGCAGTCTCCGAGTTTGACTTCCTCCAGTTCAACGATGGTAAGTATGACGAGTCTATCAAGGCAAAAAACGATGCAGAGAACATCTCCAAGGTTCTCTATCCCAACGACAACTCCCGCGAGGGTAAGGTATTAAGACTTAAGCAGCAGTATTTCTTCTGCTCAGCATCCTTGCAGGATATTATCAGAAAGTACAAAGCAAAGTACGGAAGCGACTTCTCTCATTTCGCAGAAATGAACGCTTGTCAGCTTAACGATACACATCCCATTTGCTGTATCCCCGAGCTTATCAGACTTCTCGCTTTGGAGGGAATCGGCTTCGACGAGGCTTTCCAGATCGCACAGAAGACATTCGCATACACCAACCATACCGTTATGGCAGAGGCTCTTGAAAAATGGAGCATCTCTCTCATGCGTGAAGTTATCCCCGAGATTTACGCTATTATCGAGAAGATCAACGAGAAGGAAATCGCTGACCTTTACGCTATGGGACTCGAGGAGTGGAAGGTTAACGATATGCGTATCATCGACGGCGAGAGAGTTCACATGGCTCGTCTTGGCATTTATGCTACAAGCTACGTTAACGGCGTTGCATGGATTCACACAGAGATCCTCAAGAACGACGTTCTCAAGGACTGGTATGCTATCTATCCCGAGCGTTTCCAGAACAAGACAAACGGTATCACTCAGAGACGTTGGCTCGGTCTTTGTAACCCCGAACTTTCTCAGTTCATTACAGAGAGAGTCGGCGACGGTTGGCAGAAGGATCTCAGCAAACTCTCTGCTCTTAACGATATGCTTGACGACAAGACCGTTAAGGAGTTCAACAAAATCAAGGCTAAGAAGAAGAAGCAACTCGCTCAGTATGTAAAGAAGATGGAAGACTTCGACCTTAACCCCAACTTCATCTTTGATATTCAGGTTAAGCGTCTGCACGAGTACAAGAGACAGCTTCTCAACGCTTTCTCCATTCTCTACATCTACTTCCTGCTCAAAGACGGCAAACTCGAGGGTTGGAACCCCACAGCATACATCTTCGGTGCTAAGGCTGCTCCCGGTTATCGCCGTGCTAAGGCAATCATCAAGTACATCAACGAGATCGCAAACCTCGTAAACAACGATCCCGATACAAAGGACAAGCTTCAGGTTATCTTCGTTTCCAACTACAACGTTTCTTACGCTGAGAAGATTGTTGTTGCTGCTGATTTCTCCGAACAGATTTCTACAGCAGGTACAGAGGCTTCCGGTACAGGTAATATGAAGTTTATGCTCAACGGTGCAGTTACACTCGGTACCTATGACGGTGCTAACGTTGAGATTGCACAGAAGGCTGGCGAAGAGAACGAGTACATCTTCGGTGCAAGAGTTGAGGAAGTTGACAGACTCAAGCGCGAGGGTTACTGGCCCAGAGCTATCTATGAGCAGAACGAATACATCAGACGTGTTGTTGATACCCTCGTAAACGGTATGTTCGACGACGGCGGTGCTCAGGGCGAAGGCAGTTTCCGCGAACTTTGGGAAGGTCTTCTGGACGGCAAGAGCTGGCACGCTCCCGACCACTACTTCCTGCTGCTCGATCTCCAGGACTATGTTGATACAAAGATTCGTGCTAACGCTGAGTACGCAGACCGCGTAACCTTCGGCAGAAAGTGTCTCAAGAACATTGCAAACGCAGGCGAGTTCAGTTCTGACAGAACAATCCTCCAGTATGCAAAGGAACTCTGGCACGTTAAGTAATTTTCATAAAACAAAGCGGTACATCGCTGAGATGTACCGCTTTTTATTTTTAGTCTTCAAGTCCTATAAGATAGTCTGCCGACAACTGATAATACTCGCACAGTTTTTTTAAGTCGTCAATTTTCAGTTCTGCCCGACCTGCTTCTATATGATTATATCCCTGCTGAGATTTATTCAGCACTTGTCCGATTTGTGCCTGTGTCAGATCTCTGTCCTCTCGCACCTCTTTTAACCTTATACGATAATCCATTTTACCACCTCGAATAAATATATAGAAATGGTATCATACTCAAACTTTGAGTATTGACTTTTACTCAATGATTGAGTATTATATAAATAGACTGAATAATATGTTACATATTTTAGTATGCAGATAAAAATAGAGGTATTCGTGCTTTATTGCTTGATAGTAAATATTATTGACAATACACTTGTTACGATTTATCATTAAACTGTAACGGAGAGCATTTGCTCTATAAATATATCAATGAGGTGATTTTATGAAAAAGATTCTTTCGGTTTTTCTTGTCTTTCTTCTCTTGGTTTTCTCTATGGCAACCCCTGTATTTGCCGAGGTTCTTTTTGAAGGGATAGGTACGTCCGTTATCTGCGATGACTACACCATTGAAATAGGCGAAAACAACACCTGTATCATTTCCGATTACAGCGGTAATGCCGAGAAGTTGACTATTCCCTCTGAAATTAACGGCTACAAAGTTGTCGCCATTGGGGATGGTGCATTTGAAAATAATATCACCATTAAGTCCCTGACTTTGCCCGATGGATTGACAAAAATCGGAGCCTATGCTTTTTCACATAGCAAAAAACTTTCCTCTGTTTCAATTCCCAATTCTGTAACAACAATAGAAGAGGGAGCGTTCTTCTATTGTTATAATCTTTTTTACGTTACAATTCCCAAAGAGGTAACCTTCATAGGCGAAAAAGCCTTCGGTTACAATCATCGTATCTTCGACCTGGATACTATGCAGTATACCTATAAAGTCGGACGAGGCTTTTCGATTTTTACCGACGAGAATTCCACTGCAGCACAATATGCCTCTGATAACAACTTTATACTCAACGATTACGGCGAGCCTTATGATTATGCTACAGTGGTTACTTTCAAACTTCCTTACCAGTGGGATAACTTTGAAACTGTTTATTGTCATATGTGGGAGGCAGGTCCCGAAGGCAGACACTTTACAACCTGGCAGTCAAACAAAGAAATATGTACAGTTTCCGGTAGAACTGCCCAATTCGACCCTGATGTATTCGGAGGATTCGACGCTGGTTCAGTTTATTACGTGATATTTAGCACAGACACAGGTGAGCAAACATACCCTGCTATATTTATTTCCATTTGTGATTGTTATGAACTTTACACTACCGACGTCTATGTCAGAACCCCCAGAGATGAGACTCCCAAACTTAAAACTTTTTGGGATAGTTCCGTCATTAGTGATTATGAGGAGGCCTTCAAGCTTTATGAAGGTACTACCTTCTTCACCAAAAAGGAGGAACCCGCTTCGCCGGATGAGGTCACTCCCACCTATGCTCTTTCATACGGCGACTCCAACTGTGACGGCTCTGTCAACATCAAGGACGCAACCGCCATTCAAAAACACCTGGCAGATATCGAACCCTTATCCGATACCGGCGTGATGCTATGCTCCTTTATTTTCAAAGGTCAACCTATAAACATTCGCCAGGCAACCTTGATTCAAAGATACTGTGCATCTATTGTCACAACTCCTGAAATCGGCAAACCAGCAGTTACCAGAATCGCTGTAGATCGTCCTGATGAATGGTTGCTTAAAGATATGACTGCTCTTTCTTGGAACGATGCAGAAGAAGTCGTTGAACTTCCCGACCTTAGTCAGGATGTTAGAAAAACCAGTTATGCTGAATTCTATGTGCCTATATATAACCCCCATATTGCAATCGTGTGTGGAGACTACACAACCGAAACAGCAACGGTTGATTTCTTCGGAGGCGATCAAGACGGTTTTAACGACTACACCTGCGAGTGGTTTTCTACCGACGAAAACGGCAACATTAAATTTATTTGGACTACCTTAATATAAAATTAAATACTTAACTAAAAAGCCGTCACCTGAGGTGACCGCTTTTCTCTTATCTTTATTGATATGAAACATCATTAAATTAACCTTAATAATAAAATTACCTCAAAATACTACCATAATTTTGAAAATTACCCTTAAATTACTGCTAATTCCAAAAAAACGCCCTAAAAACCTGATAACTTTGGGACTTTTACCATAGAAAAAATGTGGCTTTTTACTTTATTTTTCTGAGATAATATTGTATCATATACTATGTATTATAGTGCAAAGTATTTTTATAAGTGAGAGTTATTATGAAAAACAACAGAAAAAATACAACTTCATACGGGGTCGAAAAAAACTTCGGCACACTTACTTCTAAGCGATTCGCGATTTTAATTTCTGCCGTTGTTTTATTGACACTTGTTTTCACCTTTATTCTTACAGGTTGTAACGGATGTGCTGAGGACCCCTCGGGCGCTACACCCGATACCGCTCCTTCAATAGAGCTGAATATCGACGAAGAAAACTACACTTTCAGCAAAGGCGTTTTTATCGGAAGCACCTCTTTGGAGGGCAAGACTTTCGCTCAGGCACGAGAGATTGCCTCTGGTGTAGCAGAGAGTCTAATAAAGGACTTCACCCTTACGGTATCTGTCGATAAGGATAAGTACGATTACAAAAATAGCGACTTCACCTACTCAAACAATATCGAACAACTCCTGATGGAGGCAGTTTCATTTAATGACACCCTCCCAACAGATTCCACCGAGGAAAAAGCGTTTGATGTTACAGTTTCCGTAGACGAAACTTCTGTAGAGGAAATCGTTGCCGAACTTTCCAAAAAAATCGACAAAGAGCCTGTCAATGCATCTATCGGCGATGCAAAGAACAACGAAGTTTCTTACGTCAAGGACTGTGTAGGACAGAAACTTGACAGAAACGACCTCGAGAAAAAGATAATCAAAAGTGTCAATAAACTCCTGACCGGAAGCAAAACTAAGGACACAGTTAAAGCGAAGGTAGAGTCTATTCAACCCTCTCTTACATATGACGATATAAGCGGTAAAATTCAGCTTCTTTCTTCTTTCACCACTTATTCAACCAACACAGAAGACGGCAACCACAATATGGCTACCGCTCTGGCAGCATGTAACGGCTCGGTAATCGCCCCCGGCGAGATATGGTCTTTTAACGAATGTACAGGCAACAGCAACCTTACATCTTTGGGCTACAGATACGCCACAGTTATTGTTGGCGGTGAACTCGTACCCGGTGTTGGCGGAGGTCTGTGTCAGGCAAGCACCACCATATACAACGCTGCAATCCGTACCAATATGGAGGTCGTAGAGCGTTACTGCCACTACTATCAGTCAGCTTATGCCAGTGCAGGACTGGACGCTACCATTGACTACCCCAACTTAGATCTCAAACTCAAAAATACAACAGAGTATCCTATGTATTTCCAGTGTTATATGTCAGGCGTAACCCTTTACTGTAACATTTACGGATACCAGGATCCCTCTTTTGACGAAGTTCAGATTGACTCTTACATATACGATGCCAACCGCAAAGAAAACTACTACAGAGCAGCGGCATCAAGAACCTTCCTCAAAGACGGCGAGGTAATCTATACCGAGAATCTCCCCTCATCTACTTATCACTACGTTGCTCCCGGTGAAGAGGTAACGGAGTCCACCGCAGAAACTCAGGAAACCACCGCTCCTCAGAAGCCCACCAAACCCACCAAACCCACAAAACCTTCTAAGCCGGTTGAAACAACGGTTCCCGATACACAGACTCCCACCACTCCTGTAGTGGATCCCGTAGAGCCGACTGTTCCTATTACAGATCCTACGGAACCTGCAAACCCCAACCCAATCGAACCTCCCACAAACAAAGTAGAATATTAAAAATCAAATTATAAATTACTCCCTTTTGCAAATGCTATTATAAATGCAAAGGGGAGTTTTTTATGATAAAACGACAAGGGAAATACACCTTTATCTTCGGCGAAAGGCCAAAAATCATCGGCGAGGGTTCTATAGTAGGTCCCAAAGAGTTTGAGGGGCCTCTCGGAAAATATTTCCATAAAATCGCACATAATCCGAAGATGGGGTTTGAGTCTTGGGAAGAAGCCGAATCGGCACTACAGCGCGAGGCACTGCAAATCGCCCTCAGTAACGCCCGGTGCAAGGCAGAAGATATAGACTTTGTGTTCGCAGGCGACCTGCTTAACCAATGTATATCCTCAAGTTTCGGACTCAAAACCTTTTCCATACCCTATCTCGGACAATACGGTGCTTGCTCCACAATGGCACAAACCCTTATTATGGGGGCAATTGCGATCGAGTCGGGTGCCGCGAGATACAGCGCAAGCGTTACCTCATCTCACTTTTGTTCTGCAGAAAGACAGTATCGTATGCCTCTGGAATACGGCGGTCAACGTACACCCACCGCTCAATGGACAGTTACCGGAAGCGGATGTTGTATTCTCGGCAAAGAGAGTAAAGGCACCCACCCTCGGATCACCGCCGCTACCGTAGGAAAAATCATAGACTTAGGTGTCAAGGACGCAAACAATATGGGCGCCGCTATGGCTCCCGCGGCAGCAGACACTCTCGCGTCTTACTTTGAGGATACCGCCACCCGTCCCGAGGACTACAAAACTATTTACACAGGTGACTTGGGAGCAGTCGGTAGCGAACTTCTCTACGAACTGCTCGAAAAGAAAGGCATTGATATAAAGAGTAACCACCGCGACTGCGGTATGATGATTTTTCAGAGAGAATTGCAGGATGTTCACGCAGGAGGATCGGGTTGCGGATGTGCCGCCTCGGTACTTTGCGGTCATATTCTCCACTGTCTTCGAAAAGAACAATCAGGCGACATCCTCTTTATTGCTACGGGTGCATTAATGAGTCCCACCTCAT
This sequence comes from Ruminococcus sp., assembly GCA_045603105.1. Lineage (GTDB taxonomy): Bacteria > Bacillota > Clostridia > Oscillospirales > Acutalibacteraceae > Ruminococcoides. The sequence continues at coordinate 1,540 of JAZULM010000031.1, read as the reverse complement.
CTCTTCAGGGACAGAGCATCCCTTGTATTGCCCATTTGCTGAGAATTAAAATGGAATAAAAATATTGTGATAAAAGTATTTTCAAGAGGCGGTTTTTGTGGTAATATGTTATATATCGGTATTTATCCTAACCCCAAAAGCCATAAAAGATGAGGTTCGATATGCTCAGAAAACTTCAACGATTGGACCTGCTTATCCTCAAGAAGATAAAGCGTCTCCACAATCACGTCAACAATCGAATAATGGCAGTAATCACCTACCTTGGCTCCGGCGGACTCGTTTGGTTTTCTCTATGTGTTCCGCTGATTATCTCCAAAACCTACCGTGATACGGGAATAAACATCCTGCTCAGTCTGTTTATTACCTGGCTCACAGGCGAAATCACCATCAAGCGACTCGTAGGCAGAGTTCGTCCCAGCGAAGTTCTTCCCGAGGACGAGCAGATTATTAAACGTCCCAAGTTTTATTCATTCCCTTCGGGGCATTCCGCTTCTTCGTTCTCTGTTGTAGCTGTAGTACTCATCCGTTGTCCTTGGTGGATAGTGCTTCCCGTTACTATTATGGCATCGCTTATTGCCTTCAGCCGTATGTACCTCAGAGTGCATTATTTTACCGATGTTATAGCCGGTATCACCTGGGGACTTGTATGCGGATTCTGTTCGGTCGCAATTTATAACGCTGTTTATCAGAACATTCTCGGTCTTCCGATTTAATCGGGAGGCCGATTTTTTATCCGTGCGAGAAAAATAAAATTTTTTTATTTTTTCGCAACTTTGGTTGACAAATATGATATTACAAAATGTAATACAAAATCTACCAAAATCCCAAAAAGGAATTAAACACAACAAAATCAAATTTAATTCAAAAAAGGAAATTTTCTTAATATTTAGTAAGAATCAAGGTTATAAGGCTCAGTTATCCACATTTTCCACATAGTTTTCAACATTTATGTTGATAAAAATGAATAATACATTTTGTATAGTTCTTTTTACAAAAATTAAATGATTTCTAAAAAGAAATATAAAAATTACAATTTGGCAATAATCTTCGAAATACTTCAAAATTCAACTTTTATAGTCCTGCAGACGCTTGAATATCCACCACAAAGACCGTCAAAACTATCCGTAGTAAACATAAGGAAGGCGAAGTATAATGATCAAAGGCATCAACCGACAGGTTATCGAAGTAAAAGACACGGGAAGTATCTATTATGAGCAGGCGTGGTTTATGGTAAAACCCGAATACACCCGAATAGAGCATACTTTGCTCGAAAACGAAGCAAAAAGCCTTCTGAAAAAGGCCGACGCTCCCTCAGGATGTAAAGTAAAACGCAATCTGCTGTTCTGGGTTTTAAGGCTTTCACTCGCAGCTTTGTTCGGCGCTTTTTGTACTATAGTAGTTCTTTGGCGGTTGATTTAGTCAACCGCTATTTCTTTGCATACACCTGAGTCTTAAGCATATACATTATATATGTGTTGAGGTGTTGCTTATGACAAACGACAAATTATTCAAACGACTCGAAATAATCGGCGGAGCATTT
>JAZULM010000030.1:0-67359 GCA_045603105.1 Ruminococcus sp. | reverse complement strand
TTGCAAGCAGCAGAAATACGAGTGATCCAAAGACGACGGAAATCTCTCTTTCTCTGCTTTCTGCCGATATATGCATAGTTGCCGGACTTCATAACGGCCTGTTTAGCCATTTTAAAATGTCTGCTCTTAGCACCATAGTAGCCCTTAGCAAGTTTTAATACCTTTTTTCTTCTTTTGCGAGTCATCATCGCGCCTTTTACTCTTGCCATTGTATATTACCTCCGAATCGTTATTTATAAATTACTTGTAAGGAATAAGACGCTTTGCCTGACGTGTATTTGTTACATCAGTAACTGCTGTCTTACGAAGACCTCTCTTACGCTTTGTGGTCTTCTTGTTAAGGATGTGGCTCTTGTTAGCATGAGCACGGATGACCTTACCGTTCTTTGAAAGTTTGAAGCGCTTCTTTGCGCCGCTGTGTGTTTTGATCTTAGGCATTTTAATAATCCTCCTATTATGATTTAACTGGTTTTGGGGCTAAGAACATAAGCATATTACGACCTTCGAGTTTAGCAGGCTTCTCAACAACAGAAACCTCTGAGCACTGCTCAGCAAAACGCTCCATTATCTCGTAGCCATACGCTGAGTGACCCATCTCTCTACCGCGAAAACGGATAGAAACCTTTACTTTGTCACCCTTTGTAAGGAACTTAATCGCAGCGTTACGCTTAGTCTCGAAATCATGAGTATCGATATTCAGGGAAAGTTGAATCTCTTTGATGTTGATAACTTTCTGATTCTTTTTAGCTTCTTTCTCGCGTTTTGCTTGTTCGAAACGATACTTTCCGAAGTCCATAATCTTAGCAACAGGAGGCTGTGCCTGTGCTGCTATGAGAACTAAGTCAAGATTCTGTTCGATTGCGAGATTCTGTGCCTTGTCTGTTGGCATAATACCAAGCTGAGAACCGTCAGCTCCAATAACTCTGAGTTCTTCACATCTGATATCCTCATTTATGAGGGTCTCTTTTTCTTTCTTGCTAATGTTAAAGCACCTCCAAAATGATGTAAAAATAATGCGGACAGAAAGCTCCGTCCGCATAACAATACTAAAGTGAACATGCTACAATTAGTCGTAACATTAACTTTGATATTGACCCGTGCAGACGACACCCCACAGGTGAAAGCTCCATGCCTTGCTTTATTGTACATGAGAAATTATAACGCTTTATACTCTATTTGTCAATACTTTTCGAAAAATTCTTTTTATATTGAAAATCAGAGCCGATAATGATATAATTATGTAAATTTACTATGCAGGAGGTACTTATTATGAATTATCAGGAACAAGTATACACACAGATAACACCTGACCCTGCTAAAATTGAATTTGAATCAGAGAAAAGAGATTTACGAAAGAGATGTAATTCCATTGGTCTTATCACCATACTATCCTCCGTAGTGTTTCTTACCATTTCCGTTATTCTCGTATTTATCCAGATGATTATAGGTTTTACATCCGGAGAAGGTCTGGCTGAAAACATAAACTCGATTCCCGATAATATTTTGGGCGGACTTTCAAATTTACTCGGCATCGGAATCATCGGATTTTGCTTAATTAATTCCAGAAAAAAATTCACAGACGAACCTCTTCCCTTTGATAAGATTAAAAACAATATATTAGTACCTGTAATCTGCATCGGATTCACCGTGTGTATGATTTCAAATCTTCTGACAAACACGTATATATCCGCTTTGTACTCAATCGGCATCGACATTAACCTTGATTTCACTACACAAGTTAGCAACTCGCCTCTTGAAGTTATTGTAGAAATTCTTGCTGTTGCAGCAGTTCCTGCATTTTCGGAAGAAATACTTTTCAGAGGTATTTTACTCTCAACTCTCAGAAAATACGGTGACGGCTTCGCTGTATTCGTATCTTCCTTTATATTTGGACTATTCCACGGAAATCTGATACAGTTCCCCTTTGCATTTGTTGTAGGCCTTGTACTCGGATGGACACTTGTATATACCAATTCTTTACTGCCTGCTATAATGATTCATTTTCTGAACAACTGCTTCAGCGTTGTTCTCGATATTATATATTCAAACTCCGAGTCCCTCAATCTGAATGAATCTTCTATTGATATTTTAACAAGTATTTTTGTTGGAATAATCGCTATTATCTCTATTATCCTTGCATACAAACTAAGTAAAACAGATAAGTCTTTCCTTAAACTTAAAAGTTATGAAGGCGTACTTGATAATGGTACAAAAATCAAAACCCTTGTTACAAGCCCGGCAATAATTGTTTCCGTAATTCTTTTAATTCAGGAAACTTTATTAACACATTTATCAGAAAACGTTGCTACTTAATATGGATAGATATCATTTTATGAAAGAAGCCCTGGCGCTCGCTTTCGAAGCAAAAAATCACGGCGAAGTGCCTGTAGGATGTGTAATTATAAAAGACAGTGAAATAATCGCAAAAGGCAGAAATCACACGGAGGAATACTCCTCTCCTACCCGACACGCTGAAATAGAAGCGATTGAAAAAGCGTGTGAAGTTTTGCAATCTGCAAACCTTACAGGTTGTGAAATGTACGTTACACTTGAACCTTGTCCTATGTGTGCAGGTGCGATTATTGCTTCAAAAATAGACAAAGTTGTCTTCGGTGCTTTCGACAGAAGTTACGGTGCATGCGGAACTGTGACAAATGTTTTTTCATTGCCAAATATTCATCGTGCTGAATGTTTCGGCGGAATTATGGAAGATGAGTGTAGCGAAGTTTTATCGGAATTTTTCAAAAGAATAAGAGAAGAAGCAAAGAGCTGAGTTTAAAACTCAGCTCTTTTTTACTACTTATTTTTTACTGTTTATTACTCTCTGTGCAGCTAACATTATACCAAGTTTACCTGCATCAAAGTCGTGTGCACCCTGAAGCCATACTGCATAAGGCTCTCTCAAAGGTGCATCGCAGGAAAGTTCGATTGACGAACCGAGTGTAAATGAGCCTGACGCCATTACAACCTGACAGTCATATCCGGGCATATCTGAAGGTTCGGGAACAACAAAACTGTCAACGGGTGATGCAGCCTGAATACCGCGACAAAATTCTACAAGTTCATCAGCGGAGGAAAGTTTCAGCACCTGAATAATATCTCCTCTTTCCTCATTGTATGAAGGTGTAACCTCGAATCCGAGAAGTTCAAACAAAGCAGAAGAAAATACTGCAGTTTTCATCGCTTCAGCAGTAATATGAGGTGCATTATATGCTCCCAGGAACATTTCTCTTACTGTATCGAGTGTAGCGCCGAGTTCTTTTCCGGTACCGGGGGTTGTCAGTCTGAAAGCCGCCTGCTCAACTAAATCTCTTCGTCCTGAGATGTATCCGCCTGTACGTGCTATTGCACCACCGGGGTTCTTGATCATAGAACCTGCCATAAGGTCAACACCGCAATTATGAGGAGATTCAAATTCTACAAACTCGCCATAACAGTTATCGAGCATAATTATTGATTCAGGGGAAATTCTACGTGTAAGTTCACAAATTTTCTTGATATCATTATATACAAGAGATGGTCTGAGCTCGTATCCTCTGGAACGCTGAATATATACCATTTTGGGATGCTCAAGAAGTTTCTTTTCTATAGCGGTGTAATCAAGTCGTCCGTCAGAGAGCAAATCGACCTCTTCGTATTTGATACCAAAATCTTTGAGCGATCCGCTGTAATCGGAATTGATACCAATGGTACCTCTGATAGTATCATAAGGAGTTGAAGCGACAGAAAGCATAGTATCTCCGGGGCGAAGAACTGCAAACAAAGCTACTGCTAAAGCGTGAGTACCGCTGACAAAATTATGTCTGACTAAAGCATCTTCAGCATCAAAAGCGTATGAATAAACTTCATCAAGCGCATCTCTGCCTCTGTCTCCATAGCCGTAGCCACTGCTACCGCCAAACATTGACTCGCTAACTCTGGCATTCTGAAAGGCTCTGAGCATTTTAATCTGATTATATTCACGTATACTGTCAATACGTTCAAACTGCTCTTTACACATCTGAATTGCTTTATCAGATGCATTGCGAATATTCTGGTCTACGTCAAAAAATCTATACATACTTAACCTCTTATCTTATAATAAAACCATTGACCAATGGCTTCAAAACCACATTTTCTATAAAACGATATATTTTTCTCTTCACACAAAAGTTGATATTCTCCGCCCATTTGTGACAAACAAGTTGTAAGCAATGACTTTGAATATCCATTTCCGCGGAAATATTTGTTAGTATATACTGTAGGAATTACGTTAATTCTGAAATCTGTGTCTGATACTGTAATAACAGAAACAGGTATATCGTCAGAGTACATTATGAAAGATTTAAGGAAACCGTGTCTTAATAAATGTGAATTATTAAGGTAGAAATCCATATATTTTGCTTGTGTTTCATCTTTCATAACGAGATCAGAAATAACTTTTGAATCCGTACAACTACGAATATTTTCATTCGGTGAATACTCACGTTCAAAAGATTTATAAGACATTATAAAACATTCATCAATTATCTTGTAACGAGTAAGATCAGGAAGATTAACACCCGATATTATCTCGCAATCGTTAAAGCCGTACAAAAATGACGTTAGCTCGTTAATATCTTCATCGGATAACATAAGAGATGTAACATAAATAATGCTGTTATATCTCATTATTACTGATGTTGGTGCAAAATTAATATCATCTGACTGAATATAAAACTGCAGAAAGTCATAGTCGCAACCGTATGCTTTGAGATAAAAATACATGTGTCCCTCTATGCATTTACAGGCAGAGATATTTTTAATTGCATTCTGCAGAAAATCGTATTCTTTACAATAATAAATCACCGAAATCACCTATATACAAAAGTGAACTACTGTATGATACATCAAAAATATAAATATAGCAATAATAAAATAAAAACAGACGGCATAAACCGTCTGCATTCATTAACTAAAAACAATATTATCAGTTTTCTCTGCCGAGGAGATAATCAACAGAAACTTCGAGAATATCAGCAAGAGCAACAAGTTCAACATCAGTAACATAACGAATCTGACCTTCAAGTTTTGAAAGTCCTGATGCATTCATATCTACACCGCTAACCTGAAGCTGAGCCAAAAGTTCCTTTTGCTTCATTCCGCGTTTTTTTCTTGCCGCCTCAACTCTGGCTCCAACCAGATTGCGGTCACCGAGTTCTTGTTTACGAAGTCTCATAAAATATATGCTCCCCTGCACTGCATTTTACACAGATAATATTCTAAAATAACATTAAAATTCTTAATGTGAACTAATTATAATACTATAATCGAAAAAAAACAAGTCTTTTTGTAAATAAAATTAAAAAATTGAAATATTTTGGCAAATAAGATTACAAAGCGGTAAATATCGACATTAAATTCTATTTTTTTAACAAAAAAACTTATAAGTCTTTATTTTGATAAAATTTAGTGATATTATAATTTAGTAATATAGAGATATTGGAGGGCTACTTATGAGCAACACTCTTAAATCAAGAAACCTGACGTTACTGACAGACTTTTATGAACTGACAATGGCAGGCGGATATTTTGAATGTGAACACAAAGATAAAATTGCATATTTTGATATGTTCTACAGAAACAACCCCGATAAAGGCGGCTACGCAATTATGGCGGGTGTGGAACAGATGTTACAGTATCTGACTAATCTTAAGTTCACAGACGAGGATATTAATTTTCTGAGAAGCAAGGGTATATTTTCCGAGAAGTTTCTTGAATATCTCAGAAACTTCAAGCTCGAGTGTGACGTATGGGCTGTTCCTGAGGGTACACCAATATTCCCCGGTGAGCCTATTGTAACAGTAAAAGGTCCTCTGATTCAGGCGCAGTTTGTAGAAACTATGATACTGCTTTCTATAAATCATCAGAGTCTGATTGCAACAAAAGCCAATCGTCTCAGCCGTGCAGCAGACGGCAGAGCAGTTATGGAATTCGGTTCCAGACGCGCACAGGGTTTTGACGGAGCAATATACGGAGCACGTGCCGCATATATCGGCGGTTGCTGTGGTACAGCCTGTACAATATGTGAAAGAGATTTCGGTGTACCTGCTCTTGGTACAATGGCTCACTCGTGGATACAGTCCTTTGATACAGAATACGAAGCGTTTGCTGCATACGCAAAATTATATCCCGGTAACTGTACCTTACTTGTAGACACATATAACACACTTAAAAGCGGTGTTCCCAATGCTATAAAGGTATTTGATGAAGTATTAAAACCCTTAGGCTACAGACCTAAAGGTATCAGAATTGACAGCGGTGATATAACATATCTCTCTAAGAAAGCGAGAAAACTTCTTGACGAAGCAGGTTACGAGGACTGTAAAATCTGCGCTTCTAACTCCTTGGATGAGTTCATCATTAAGGATATGCAGATTCAGGGTGCTAAGGTTGACACCTACGGTGTTGGTGAAAGACTTATTACCTCATCTTCCTCCCCTGTATTCGGCGGTGTATATAAACTTGTCGCTACCGAGCAGGATGGTGTAATAACTCCTAAAATCAAAATCAGTGAAAACGTCGGAAAGATTACTACTCCCTGCTTCAAAAAATTATACAGATTATTTGACAGAGAGACAGGTAAATCTATTGCTGACGTTATTACACTGCACGATGAAGTAATTGATGATACTCAGCCTTATGAAATTTTTGACCCGATGAACACCTGGAAGCGTAAAACTATAGAAAACTTCTATGCCGTTGATATAAGAAAGAAGTACATCGAAAACGGTGCGCTGATTGAAAAACTCCCCGATATTGAAGAAATTAAAGACTACTGTCGTGAGCAAATGGAAACACTTTGGGACGAAGTTACCCGATTTGAAAATCCTCACACTTATTATGTTGACTTATCTCAGAAACTCTGGGATATTAAGAATGACCTCTTAAACAAAGGTAAAAGATAATTTTTAAATTAAAAAAAGACTTCGTACAAAATACGGAGTCTTTTTTATATGCGACTGAATCTATAAGCCGAGTTCTGTTGTAAGCAGTTATCTATCTTGGCAGGGTGTTACCACCACTGCTCAACGCCACCTCCATGGGACACGCCGAGCAGACGCATAATGTCCCTCCACGGTGTTGCTCCGAATAGGGTTTACAGGGCAGTCAGGTCTCCCTGACTCCGGTGAGCTCTTACCTCGCCTTTCCACCCTTACCCGAATTAATCGGGCGGTATATCTCTGTTGCACTTTCCCTAGGGTCGCCCCCGGCGGCCGTTAGCCGTTACTCTCGCTCTATGGAGCTCGGACTTTCCTCGGATACAGGCTTTCGCCTTATACCCGCAACTGCTCAATCCACTCGCAAATGGTATTTTATAATAGTAATTCGATTTTGTCAATAAAACAATAAGGTTAGTTATTGTTTATCGAGATATTTTGATGCATTTAGTAATGCTTCTCTATTATTAGAAATCTTGCCTTTTATCACAAGATCAAGCAACACATTAAGCGCGTTGCCGATTGCGCTACCCTTAAACCCAAGACTAATTAGGTCATTGCCGTCAATAGCGAGTTGCGGTATAGAGTAACATTCTCCGACAGAAATAATTTTTCGATATTCTTTCTCAACTTCGCCCAAGTGACTCAGTTTTTGTTCTCTTAAATAATCTGATTGAGCCGAGATATCACAGTAAATAACATCAATCAAAAGCATAAACAGATCAGGACCTATTTTTGAGAGAACACGTCGTATATCTGAATTGATATTCGGGAATCGCTCGTCGTGATATCTGATTAGTAAGCAGACTGAGGAGATAACATCTTTAGAATATCCGAATCGTGTAAGGACATCAGAAGCAATACGTACACTCTCTGTCTGATGTTTTTTGAAATGGTCTATACAATTTTCATCGGTAGTCTTTGTCAGCGGTTTACCGATATCGTGGAACAAAAGAGAAAGACGTAAGATCTCATTTTCCAAAGAGTTATCGATTGCTTTCAAAGTATGTTGCCATACATCAAATTTATGGTGAGGGTTGTTCTGTTCAAGACCAAACATAGGAGAAAGTTCAGGAATAATGACTTCTAAAACTTCACGATAATTATCCATAACAGACGCGGGCTTTTGTGATGTTAAAAGACCGCTTAATTCTTTGCGAACTCGCATCGGATGAATAAGTCTTAAATTGTCTTTTTTCTTTAGTATAGCGTTGTGGGTACTTTTATCAATAGAGAATCCGAGTTTCGCAGAAAAACGTATTGCGCGAAGTATTCTGAGGGCATCTTCATCAAAACGTTTTTCAGCCTCTCCGGTACATCTTATAACACGACCTAAGATATCATTCACTCCGCCGAACGGATCAACAAAACCGACTTTATCGTTATAAGCGATTGAATTCATAGTGAAATCTCTGCGTGACAGGTCGTCTTCAATAGATGTGGAAAATGATACCTTATCGGGATGGCGTGAGTCAGAATACTCGCCGTCAACACGATACGTAGTTATTTCATACTGTTCACCATCCGAGATAACACATACTGTGCCGTAAGTTTTACCGATATCAATTATTTTGTAACAAGAAAAACATTTGATTATCTCATCAGGCAGAGCGTTGGTTGTAAAATCCCAATCAACAGGAATAATTCCGCGGATTTTATCTCTGATACATCCGCCGACAGCAAAGCACTCGTATCCGTTTGACTCTAAAATGTCAAATATAAATCTGCATTCTTTTGGAATAAAAGACAAGACATTCACCTCGGAAATATCATAACATATCTTTTATAAAAAATAAAGAAATTTTGAAACATAGTGGAAATTATAGATGTATATCTTAAAGCCTGCCGTTATTATTGACAAATACTATTTTTATAAGTTGAATTTCCACAATAAAAATCTTACGAATACAAATTATAAAATAAAGGAGGTGAATTTATATATTGAAAAAAATAAAAATTTTTGCTTTTGCTTTATTGTTAATGCTCTGGCCGATAAATATTTCAGCCTCTGAATATGACGGCAACGAAAAAGTAATTCTCGGCGGAGAACCTTTTGGAATCAAAATGTTCTGTGAGGGTGTAATGGTAATTGAGTTGGAACATTTTGAATCTTCAAACGGAAAATGTTGTCCTGCAGAAAAAGCAGGTTTAAAAGTCAATGACGTTATTATTTCAGCAAACGGACAATATCTTAATTCAAACAATACACTCAATGATATCATTTCAAAATCTCATGGAAATATTATATCACTCAAAATTAAACGAAATAATAATAAATTAGACCTGAGTGTTACACCGATAAAAGATATAAATGGTGTATACAAAATCGGAATTTGGGTAAAAGACAGCACAGCAGGAATCGGTACGATTACTTTTTATAGTCAGGAACTTGGTAGTTTCTGCGGATTAGGACACGGAATCTGTGATACAGATACGGGAGGTTTGATTCCTATTAAATCAGGTGACGTGGATAAAGCTTATGTATCCTCAGTTTCAAAAAGCGAAAACGGTAATATCGGATCTCTTGAAGGATATTTTACAAAATTTGATATTGGCTCAGCAACTATAAATGCCGATAACGGAATCTACGGATTAACTGAGGAAAATAATATTACGGGTAAAGAGATTATAGTTGCAGAAAAAGAAGAAGTAAAACTTGGCAAGGCAACAATCCTAACAACTATAAACGGTTGTACCCCACAAGAATACGAAGCGTTAATCATTAAGATTGACAGAAACAACGAAACACTCAATATGATAATAGAAATCACAGATGAAGACCTGTTATCAAAAACAGGCGGAATTGTACAGGGGATGTCTGGTAGCCCGATAATACAAAACGGTAAACTAATCGGTGCAGTCACCCACGTGCTTATAGATGAACCAGAAAAAGGCTACGCTATTTTTGCCGAGAATATGCTGATAACCTCACAGAAACTCTACGAAAAATAGACAAATTTCTGATTTAAATAACAAATGGTAATTGAGTAACGTCTCAAATTACCCAACAAACAGCAGTAAGTTAAGTCTTACTGCTGTTTAATTTTTAAAACAAATTATGAGAAAAGAAACTTTCGTGAAATTTTTTCAATTTTTTTCTTGGTAACTATTGCTATTTCTTCCACTTTGTGGTAATATATCACAAACAAATAAATTTTTGGGGGATATATCATGAACACAAACTTGAAACTACTTATCACAGAAGAACCGGGAAACTTTACACAAGAAGAATTAGGGACAATTAAAGAATTAAATGTAACTCCCCTATTCTGCTCAAAAGATGGAACAGAACTTTGTCAAAGGATTCTCTCAGAGTCACCTGATATTGTTATGATGGATCTGTTTATGCCTAAACTTGACAGTATGGGCGTTATGCGCTTCATCTCTAAATCTGATATAAAGAAGAAGCCTTTGTTTGTAATAATGTCAGCATTTGACAGTCCGACGCTTGAACGTGAAATTATGAGTAGTGGTGCATCGTATTTTGTAATAAAGCCTTATGATATCAGAAGTCTTATGGAAAACATAATTTCTATGATAAAACTTGGTGATGAAAAAGGACAGATAAAACCGCTTAAAACTAACACATCCATAGAAATTAAGGTTACTGAAATACTCCACCAGATTGGTGTACCGGCACATATAAAGGGATATCACTACCTGAGAGATTCAATAATTATGTCTGTTGAACATCCGGAGATAATTAATGCGGTAACAAAACAATTATATCCTGCAGTTGCCAAAAGATACGCAACTACTTCATCACGAGTAGAACGAGCCATCAGACACGCTATTGAGGTAGCATGGGACCGTGGAGATGTAGATATACTCAATTCTTACTTCGGGTATACAATTCATATCAGTCGCGGTAAACCTACAAACTCTGAGTTTATTGCTATGATATCAGACAAACTAAGATTACAACTAAAAAGTGTAGGATAATATAAGCTGACCTCTGTAAATTACAGAGGTCATTGTTTTAATTATTGACATTAATCTTACTTGTGATAAAATTTATAGTGAAAAATTAAGGAGGTATAGAGTGAAAAAAGATATATTTGATATAAAAGGGATGTCCTGCTCTGCATGTAGTGCAGCGGTATCTTCGGCTGTCAATAAACTAAGCGGAATTGAGAAAGCCGACGTAAATCTTCTGACTAATTCTATGGCTGTTGTGTATGACGAATCTCTTATCACACCTGAGCAAATTATCAATGCGGTATCAAAAAGCGGATACAGTGCAAGTTTAAGTCAAACTAATAAAGTTAAAGAGAATAGCAGTAAACTGACAAAAGATGCTAAAAAGATACTGCTTCGACTGATTTTATCGGCTGTATTTCTTGTGCTGCTAATGTTTTTTGCTATGGGACATATGATAGGAATTGACCTGTTTCACCATAGATACATACTTAAAGGTATTGTTGAAATCATACTGCTTACCCCTATTCTTATCCTGAATTACAAATACTTTTTCTCGGGATTTAAATCTTTGATAAAACTTAATCCGAATATGGATTCGCTCATAGCAATAGGAGCGTTAGCATCTATTATTTATAGTGTTTGGCAGATGATCAAAGGCGGTGCTTCGCACTATTACTTTGAATCTGCGGGTATGATTCTCACTTTTATTACTATAGGAAAATACCTTGAGAGTTTGTCTAAAGCAAAAACAACCGATGCTGTAACTAAACTTATGGACTTATCTCCCAAGACATCCATCATTCTAGTAGACGGAATCGAAAAAGAGATAGAATCAAAGGATATTAAAAAGGGCGATATCGTTGTTGTCAAAGGTGGTATGAACTTTCCTGCTGACGGAGAAGTGATTATGGGATCAGGCTCTGCGGACGAGTCTGCTATAACGGGAGAAAGCCTCCCTGTTAGTAAAGATATCGGTTCAAAAGTTACCGGCGGAACAATTCTTCTTGGAGGATACGTTCAATTTATAGCTGAGCGTGTCGGCGAAGAAACAACCCTCGCAGGTATTATCCGACTTGTCGAGGAGGCTACTGTTACAAAACCTAAAATTGCTCGTTTTGCTGACAAAATAAGCCGTATATTTGTACCATCAGTTATCATTATTGCCATACTGACAACAGTTATTTGGTATATTCTTGAGAGAGATTTCGGTCATGCGCTGAATTTTGGTATTTCTGTTCTCGTCATATCCTGTCCTTGTGCTTTGGGGCTTGCCACTCCTACAGCTATTATGGTAGGTACAGGAAAAGCCGCCGAACTTGGTATTTTAGTTAAGTCTGCGGAAGTTTTTGAAGCGGGTGCCGAAGTCAGAAAAGTTATGTTTGACAAGACAGGCACTATTACTAATGGAACACCTCAGGTCACAGATGTAATTATTAAACATGGTGACGAGAAAAAACTTATGGCTATATGCTCATCAATCGAGAGTATGAGCGACCACCCCTTGGCACAGGCGGTTGTAAAGTATACAGATATACCGACTCCTCTGTCTGTTGACAACTTCAAAGCATCTACCGGTAAGGGCGTCAGTGGTACTATTGATAACATAGAGTATAAAATTGGTAATCGTTCCTATGCCGGAGAAAACCTCTCAGAATTTTTATCCAAATCATCAGACAGACTCCATAACGAGGGTAAAACCGTTCTGTATGTAAGCGAAAATTCAACCACTGTTGCACTGATCGGAATCGCTGATACAATTAAGGACTCCTCAAAGGAAGCAATAAAATTACTGACTGATGCAGGAATTCAATCTGTTATGCTGACAGGTGACAATAAATTCACTGCAGAAAACATAAGTAATCAAGTTGGAATTACTGAAGTTAAAGCAGAACTTCTGCCTGACGAAAAGAACGATATTATCAAACAGTATCAACTTGAATCACCAACTGCAATGGTAGGCGACGGAATCAACGACTCCCCTGCCCTTGCGGTTGCTAATGTAGGAATTGCACTTGGAGCAGGAACAGATATAGCAATGGAATCTGCTGATGTGGTGCTAATCAGAAACGATTTAAGAGATGTTTCTACCACCTTGCATATATGCAGAAAAGTTATGCGGAACATCAAGCAAAATCTCTTTTGGGCGCTTATATATAACGCAATCGGAATCCCCGTTGCAGCAGGTGTATTATACATTCCCTTTGGAATCGAGTTATCACCTATGATTGGTACAATCGCTATGAGTCTGAGTTCGATATGTGTAATATCCAATGCTCTCAGGCTTAAAAGAATCAAACGACTTATAAATAATGAAAACAGAAAGGAAACAAAGAAAATGAAAACTGTATTTATTGAGGGGATGGCTTGTGGCCATTGCTCAGCAAGAGTTACCGAACTTCTCAAGCCTCTTGACGCAAACGTAGTTGTTGACCACGTAGCAGGTACTGCTGTTATCAGTAGTGACGCTGATGATAATCAGATCAAGACTATTGTTGAAAACGCAGGATATAAGGTAATCAATATTGCATAATAAAAAGCGGAGATGTAAACTAATACATCTCCGCTATATTATTTATTCTTATTCTGCAGTATCAGTATCAACAGGTGTGTCTGTAACAATTATATCCTTAAGCGATGTTGCAAGACCTGCAAGACTCTGAATCTCTGAAGGAATAATAATCTTTGTGGCTCTGCCGTCTGCAGCTTTCTGGAATGCTTCAAGGCTCTTGAGTGCGATAACTGCCTGAGTAGGTGCTGCTTCGTTTAGCATCCTGAGTGAATCGGCATAAGCCTTCTGAACTGTGAGAATAGCCTCAGCCTCACCGGCTGCTTCTCTGATCTTAGATTCTTTTACAGCGTCTGCTTTCAGAATTGCTGATTCCTTGAGACCTTCTGCAACAAGAATCTGACTGCGCTTCTCACCCTCTGCATCGAGGATTCTTGCACGGCGCTCACGCTCAGCCTTCATCTGCTTCTCCATAGCATCCTGAATCTCTCTGGGAGGAAGGATGTTTTTAAGTTCAACACGGATTACACGGATACCCCAAGCATCTGTTGCCTCGTCAAGAATTATACGAATTTTATCGTTGATAGTATCACGGGATGTGAGTGTGCTGTCAAGTTCAAGATCACCGATGATATTACGAAGAGTGGTAGCTGTGAGATTTTCGATAGCATCCAAGGGACGCTCTACACCATAGGTATAAAGTTTAGGATCGGTAATCTCAAAGTATACAACCGTATCAATCTGCATAGTAACGTTATCTCTTGTAATAACGGGCTGAGGAGGGAAATCAACAACCTGCTCTTTGAGAGAAACTTTTCTCGATATTCTGTCAATGAAGGGAATCTTAAAGTGTAACCCTGTTCCCCATGTTGAGTGATATGCACCGAGTCGCTCTAAAACAAATGCGTTAGCCTGAGGTACTATTTTAATATTTCTGATAACAAGAATCAATAAAATAATAAGTACTGCAATAATGATATAAGGTCCCATAAATTATTCCTCACTTTCTGAATTTGAGACAGGAGTAACCATAAGTTTTACTCCTTTTATTGAATCGACTATAACAGTCGTTCCTGCCAAAATATCTGAGCCGTCTGTGGCTCGAGCCGACCACTTGGAACTGTCCACTTCTATAAGTCCTGTAGATTTTTCACTACTAATATCCTGTATAACTACTCCTTTAAGACCTATGAATCGGTCAGAGTTGGTCGGAGTTTTTTTATTAAACTTAAGTTTTTTTACAAGAGGTTTTGTCAGTATAAGTGTCACAACGGATACAACGATAAAAAGAATCACCTGTAAAAGGATGTATTCTTTAAGAAATGTTGCAGAACAAAGTGCTGTTACAAGTCCGCCGACAACAAACCAGATACACACTAGCTGTGAAGTCGATAATTCAAGTAAAATCAGTATTATTGATATCAACAACCATACAAAAGGCATAAACTGCTCCATACTCATCTCTCCCTAAAATATTCAGACAAACTGTGACAAATTTATCTTAATTACATATTACAACTTTTACATATTAAAGTCAATAAAATTAGGTCTACACAATATGGAAATTATGTGTTATAATATCATTAATAAATGATGAACAGAGGCGTTAGTATGGCATTTGATACATTTGACGAAGGCATAAGCCTTGGCGGAATCAGAAGTAAAACAGAAGTACGTATACTTATCTGCTATCTCTTTACAGCAGTTAATCAACCGATGAAAAAAGAAACGGTTGTTGACGCATTGCTTGAGAGAGGTCTTACAAACTATTTTGAAGCAAGTTCTTGTTTTGACGACCTTGTTAAAAGTAAGAATCTTTCAGAGTCAGCAGAGAACTCAAAATACTTCACCGTTACACAAAACGGTATTCTTATTTCTGAGCAACTCGAGAACACTCTTGCTTTAACTGTTAAAGAGAGAGCCTATGAATGTGCGCTCGCTTTACTTGAACAAGAAAGAATAGAAAAAGAAAATAAGGTTAATGTAGAAAAACTTCAAAACGGTTATCAGGTAACTTGTACAATATCAGGCGGAGATGTTGAACTGATGTCAGTTTCACTATTCCTTGCCGATATGGATCAGGTTCGTACTGTTAAAAAGAACTTCTATAAAAATCCTCAGCTTTTCTACAAGGTAATGTTGTCTGCTATGACGCGTAACAAGGACATTATCAAAGATACACTTGAAGATTTGTCAACTATATCATAAATAATACAATATATTATTTACAATAGGTTAGCGATTATTAGCATTGATGCTATCCCCGGGATACCTGCACAAGCAGAAACGGTAACAGAAAATGCTGATATGGGCAGAGTTACACCTGTGTATATTCCTGATATATCTACAATCAATAAAATAAGCACACCCGAAAGCATTGTTAAAAAAGCCCTTTTAAAGGGCTTTTTCTTTTTTGTCAATTTATAAATCACCGAGTAAAAAAAGAAAAATGAAAGTGATATTAATCCGTATTGCCACAATGCCATATAAACCTCTCCACAAAAAAATAAGGACTGTGGGACAAACCCACAGTCCATAATATGCAATAATCTTTTAGATTATGCTGTTGTTGTACCGGTTGTAAAGTAAGCAATAACATTCATTGCAAGAACGAGTACGAAGAATGCGATTGCAAAATACTTGGTCCAACGGCTAAGGAAAGCATCAATAGAACGAGCCTTGTTCTTAGAGAAGAAAGAATCAGCACCGCCGCTGACAACGCCTACGCCCTTAGTGTTACCTTCCTGAAGAATAACTACGATAACGAGTGCGATTGCTGCAATAAGAGTTACAGCACCGATAAGGTAAAAATACCATGCCATTTGAAAAACATTCCTTTCATCTGAAAGCCACTATGGGCTGAAATTTTCGATAACATTAGTATATTATCACAAGAGTCAGAATATTGCAAGTGTTTTTTTGCTTGTAATTTATTTTTCTTAACCTCGAATGATTATATCAATGTCAACTGTTCTGCTGTATCATCCGAAGCGGGTAATGCACCAAGAGCAGGAAGCGAACGAGTCCGATACCTTGAGGGTTTTGAGAAGGTACCCTCTGTATAAGGTGTCAAAGACATAAGTCGCTGTCCTTTCTTAAGTTTCATAACAGCTACACCCTGAGTAGTACGGGAGGTTTTAAGATTGATAGCGCCGGTATGAAGCAATAACATTCTGCCCGATGATGACTGAAGCAGGAACTCTGAATCTTGAGGTGTAAAGCCAACACCAACTAAAGATGACTTGTCAGAATAAGCGTTGGTAAGTCTCTTTCTGTTAGTCTTTGTTACATAAGCGTTAAGAGGAATTTTTGCTACTTTGCCGTTTTCAAAAGCGAAGATAATCAGTCCCTCGTAGTCCTTTGTAACAATCATAGCGACAGCCTGCTCTCCCTCATCCATTGAAAGTTTTGCAGGAATATAGTCACCGAGAACACTCGCCTTTGTATCAGTAAAGTCAGAGGCTTTTGCCTTATAAACCTGAGCTTTGTCGCTGAAGAACAACAGATCAGTATTATTAGTGGTTTCAACGGTGGTGATAATGGCATCACCCTCTTTGAGTTTATGTTCTCCACTCATTCTCAGAGACTGAGGAGTAATCTTCTTGAAGTAACCTTCCTTAGTAAAGAACAGATGAACAGGATAATCGGGAACTTCCTCGGCAACCTCCTCGAATGCCTCGTCATCAATATAGAGAATCTGAGATTTTCTCTCCTGTCCGTATTTATCGGCAACTTCTTTGAGTTCTTTTACAATAATTGTTTTGATTCTTGCTTTACTTGCAAGTATAGTCTCAAGTTCTTTTATGTCGTTCTCGAGATCCTCGATATCCGCTGTACGCTTGAGAATATACTCGCGGTTAAGATGACGAAGTTTTATCTCAGCGACGTACTCTGCCTGCACTTCGTCAATACCGAATCCGATCATCAGGTTAGGAACAACTTCCTTTTCCTGCTCGGTCTCACGAACAATACGGACAGCCTTATCAATATCAAGCAAAATCTCACGCAGACCATAGAGCAGATGGAGTTTCTCCTGCTTCTTTGTCAAGTCGTGATGAGTTCTGCGACGTACACATTCGATACGGAATGCAATCCACTCGTCGAGCAAATCTCTGACACCGAGAACCATTGGTGTACCGCCGACAAGGATATTGAAGTTACAGGAAAAAGAGTCCTCTAAAGGTGTGAGACGATAAAGTTTCTTCATAAGCAAATCAGGATCCACACCACGTTTGAGATCAATAGTGATACGTAAACCGTGAAGACCTGTTTCATCTCTGATATCAGCGATTTCCTTAATCTTGCCTGCTTTTACAAGGTCGATAACTTTCTCTATAATAGCCTCAATTGTTGTAGATGGTGCAATAGAGGAAATATCAATACAGTTATTTGATTTATCGTAGGTGTAGTCACTGCGTACTTTGATACTGCCTCTGCCGGTTTCGTAAATATCACGAAGGGCCTGTTCATTATACACGATCTGTCCTCCGCCCGAAAAATCAGGTGCAGGTAATGTGGAATAAATATCGTGTTCGGAATCTCGGATAAGCGCTGCCGTTGTTTCGCAGATTTCACGAAGATTGAATGAACATACGGAAGAAGCCATACCGACCGCGATACCCGTATTAGCGTTTACAAGTACAGACGGGAAAGTAACCGGAAGAAGTAACGGCTCTTTCATTGTGTTATCGTAGTTGTCTACAAAATCAACCGTATCCTTGTCTATATCGCGGAAAAGTTCATTACACAAAGGTTCGAGTTTAGCCTCTGTGTACCTCGGTGCAGCCCAAGCCATATCTCTGGAATAAAACTTACCAAAGTTACCCTTTGAAAGTACAAAGGGGTGCAAAAGTGCTTCGTAGCCACGCGAGAGTCTTACCATTGTATCGTAAATAGCAGCGTCACCATGTGGGTTAAGTTTCATTGTTTCGCCTACGATGTTTGCTGACTTAGTGAGATTACCTGTGAGAAGTCCCTTCTTATACATTGTATAGAGAAGTTTTCTGTGAGAAGGTTTGAAGCCGTCTATCTCGGGGATAGCTCGGGAGAGGATTACGCTCATAGCGTAAGGCATATAGTTACTCTCAAGAGTATCGACTATCTTCTGTTCAACGATCTCGCCTGCTCCCTCGATAATACCTGTAGCTTCAGGTTGAAGCATAACGCGTTCTTCTTTCTTTTTCTTAGGCATCGTCTCTCCCCCTTCCTTAGCTTAAATCGAGATTATCAATGTAGTTTTCGCCATACTGAACGATGTAATCTTTTCTGCCCTGGAGGTTATCACCAAGCAGAATATCAAACATCTCGGCAGTCTTATCAACGTCATCGGGAACGACCTGAATAAGTCTTCTTGTAGCAGGGTTCATTGTAGTCAGATTCATCATATCAGCCTGGTTTTCACCGAGACCTTTGCTACGCTGAATAGTAAATTTAGCATTACCGATTTCTTCGATATACTTTTCTTTTTCCTGCTCAGTATAGGCGAAATATGTTTTATCTTTGGATGTGATTTCATACAAAGGTGACTCGGCGATAAACACCTTGCCTGCCTCAATGAGTGTAGGAGTCAGACGATAAATCATTGTGAGAAGAAGTGTTCTGATCTGATATCCGTCTACGTCAGCATCGGTACAGATAATAACCTTGCTGTATCTGAGATTTTCAAGACTGAATGCCGATAAATCTTTATTGGCTTTGGCAGTAACCTCAACACCACAACCCAGGACTTTAATAAGGTCGGTAATAATATCGCTTTTGAATATACGAGTTAAGTCCGCCTTAAGACAATTAAGAATCTTACCCCTTATAGGCATAACAGCCTGAAAATAAGGGTCACGAGCCTGTTTACAAGAACCAAGCGCTGAGTCACCCTCAACAATAAAGAGTTCTCGCTCAGAGGAATCTTTGCTTCTGCAGTCAACAAACTTAGCAACGCGGTTGGTCATATCCATTGAAACAGTCAGTTTCTTCTTGAGATTCTGACGAGTTTTCTCCGCGTTTTCTCGGCTACGCTTATTAATAAGAACCTGATTACATATTTTCTCTGCATCAAGAGGATTCTCGATAAAATAAACTTCAAGTTGATGACGGAGAAAATCTGTCATTGCATCCTGAATACCCTTATTGGTAATAGCCTTTTTAGTCTGGTTAGCATACGATGTAACGCTTGAGAATGAGGAAATTACAATAACAAGACAGTCCTCAACATCGGCATAGGTAATCTTTGACTCATTCTTTGTATATTTATTGTTACTCTTAAGCCAAGCATCAATCTGATAAACAAAGGCATTGCGAACAGCCTTATCGGGTGATCCGCCGTGTTCAAGCCAACTGGAGTTATGATAATACTCTGTAACTGAATGTTTATTTGAGAATGCAAATGCGATGTTCATCTTGCATTTGTAGTCTGCTTTATCGGCACGATCGTTCACCATACGCTCGGTTTCATAGAACTGAGGCAGAGTTAGGGCATCGTCACCCACTATTTCTTTAACGTGGTCAATAATACCCTGATCATACTTAAACTCTGTGGTTTCAAACTTATTCGCGCCTATCTGATGTTTGAAGATAAAGCGGACACCTGCATTAACTATAGCCTGACGCTTTAATACGTCAAGAAAATACGAGGGCTCAATATCAATATCTGTGAAAACTTCAAGGTCGGGTTTCCACTTAATGATTGTACCCGTATCTTTCTTTGTATACTCCTCTTTCTTCATTTTGCCGTGGATTTTGCCTTTTTTGAAGTTGAGGGTATACCGGAAGCCGTCACGACGAATATCAGCAGTCATATATTCCGAGGCATACTGAGTAGAACAAAGTCCCAAACCGTTAAGTCCCAAAGAAAACTCATAACTACCGCCATCGTTGTTATCATACTTACCTCCGCCATACATATCACAGAAGATAATTTCCCAGTTGTAACGCTTGAGTTTAGTATTATAATCTACGGGAATACCACGTCCGTGGTCCTCTACCTGAATAGAATGGTCAGAGAATAATATTACTGTGATTTCCTTACCGAAACCCTCTCTTGCTTCGTCTATTGAGTTAGAGAGAATCTCAAAAACAGCGTGTTGACATCCGTCAAGACCATCTGAGCCAAAAATTACCGCAGGACGTTTACGGACTCTTTCTTCATTTTCTAATATAGCAATACTGTCGTTACCGTATTCGTTTCGTACATTCTGTGCCATACTTATTTCCTATCCTTTAATTTATTAATTTTATCTCTTAGGAATGCTGCATGTTCAAATTCAAGAAGTTTTGCCGCAGCCTTCATTTCACGTGTAAGTGCATCAATAAGTTCTGTTCGCTGAGCTTTGGTGAGTTTTCTGTAATCATCATCTGACTCACCCTCGTGAGTTGATATCTCGAGAACATCCGAAACTTTCTTAACAATAGTCTTAGGTATGATGCCATGTTCTTCGTTATATCTCTGTTGAATCTCACGTCGGCGATTGGTTTCAGTTATAGCTTTTTTCATAGAGTCTGTTACGCTATCGGCATACATAATAACGTAACCCTCTGAGTTTCTGGCGGCTCTACCTATGGTCTGAATCAAGGAACGTTCACTTCTGAGGAAGCCTTCCTTATCGGCATCAAGTATCGCTACCAAAGAAACTTCGGGGATATCAAGGCCTTCTCTAAGGAGGTTAATGCCAACCAAAACATCAAAGTTACCAAGGCGTAAGTCACGGACAATCTCCATACGCTCTACAGTATCAATATCGTGGTGCATATAGCGGACCTTTATTCCTGAGTTTTCGAGAAAGGCTGTTAGGTCCTCTGCCATTTTCTTCGTCAGAGTAGTTATCAGGACACGCTGAGATTTCTCTACTCTGAGATTAATCTCAGATATAAGGTCATCAATTTGTCCCTCAACAGGTCGGACTGAAATCTCGGGATCAAGGAGTCCAGTCGGGCGGATAATCTGCTCTGCTGTTACAGCTGAGTGATCTGCCTCAAAATCACCGGGGGTGGCACTCACGAAAACTGCCTGATTGATATGATCGTAAAATTCGTCGAAATTAAGCGGTCTGTTATCAAATGCTGAAGGAAGTCGGAATCCATATTCTACAAGGACTTCTTTTCTCGCTCTGTCGCCTGCGTACATTCCTCTGACCTGAGGTAATGATACGTGGGACTCGTCTACAAATAAAAGAAAATCATCGGGAAAATAATCAAGAAGTGTCGTAGGCTGACTTCCGGGAGCCCTGCCCGACAGCACCCTCGAATAGTTCTCAATACCTGAGCAAAAACCGATTTCGCGAAGCATCTCTATATCGTACCTTGTACGCTGTTCTATACGCTGTGCTTCAATGAGTTTACCGTTATCCACGAAGTATTTTACTCTTTGCTCAAGTTCACGTTCAAGTTCGAGTGTTGCCTCGTTAATCTTGTCAGCAGAAACTATATAGTGTGACGCAGGATAAATTGCAACGTGTTTGACTGTAGCTAAAAGTTCGCCTGTGAGAGGATCTATCTCGGAAAGTCGGTCCACTTCATCGCCAAAAAATTCCACACGAATAATTCTACCCGACGAATATGCGGGATAAATCTCAACAACATCGCCTCTGACTCTGAATTTATTACGAGTGAGGCTTACGTCATTTCGTTCGTACTGAAGTACAACAAGTTTTTTTAGTAGTGCATCGCGCTCAATAGTCATACCCAATCTTAGTGAAATTACCATTGAACGATAATCTATAGGATCGCCCAGTGAGTAAATGCAGGAAACGGATGCGACTATAATAACATCGCGTCTTTCGGAAAGTGCCAGAGTTGCACTATGGCGGAGTTTATCAATTTCGTCATTGATAGATGCATCCTTCTCGATATAAGTATCTGTATTGGGAATGTATGCCTCGGGCTGATAATAATCATAGTAAGATACAAAGTATTCCACCGCATTATCGGGAAAGAACTCCTTAAACTCGGAGCAAAGCTGAGCCGCAAGAGTTTTGTTATGAGCAAGAACAAGTGTCGGGCGGTTCACTTTCTCAATTATATTCGCCATTGTGAAGGTCTTACCTGAACCTGTAACGCCAAGAAGAGTCTGTTCCCTGTTTCCTGACTGAATACTTTTCACAAGTTCTTCTATTGCCTGAGGCTGGTCGCCTGTAGGCTTATAATCAGAAACAAGTCTGAATTGATCCACGATAACACCTCCAAATACATATTTTTCTACAATATATTGTTCCAATTTAATATTATATCACAACATTTTGAAAAGATAAAGAGAAAATTTTACAATAAATAAAAAATATTCCTGCACAAAAAGTACAGGAATATTTAATATGCGGTATATTAATAGATTAATCGTCATCTTTAATTTTCTGATCTTCAGGAAGATCGTCAAAACTTACTAGACAATTATGTAGTTTAGCCATATCGTTTCGCTTGTCTGAATAACGGTAGCCTTCGGATCTCATATAAGCGTTCCATCTGCGATGCTCTACTCGTCTGCAGATATCAAGTTCTTCAGGAGTACGTTCAGAAACAGCCTTATGAATTCCCGGAACGTTACATTTTTTCTTCATAACAGTATGTAGAGCCGAAGCAAGTGAAGACATATAGTTATACTCGTAGCGCCAGAAGTCATCAATATGTTTCTCTTTATCCTGTCCCTCCCAGGTATAACTTACGTGTCTTAACCGCGCTAACTCCTCAATCTCAGAGTTAAGAACCACTTCTTCAGAATACGAGGTTCTTAAATCACCAATTTAGACTTCGTGCTAATTCAATAGATTTTTCATTTAACTCCGAGAATATATATGTGTTCTTAAAAAAGCCAAAAACATAGCCTGTATACGCTGATAAATTTCTGAAGAAAGAAAGAACTATTCCGAATGACAAAATAGGACAAATAAAATACAAAACTGCTGACAACAGAATAATACCTTTTGCGTTTTCGGAATTTAAAGAAGAAACATTCTCAAGAATAAAACTAAATTCTCCATCAACAAGAAATATTTTTAATGATTCGACAAATGTAAAAAATATTGATTCTAACGAACCGATAAAACCTTCATCAAAGGCTTTTCTGTATATAGGATAAAAAATAACAAATGAGGTCAGAAAAGTACCGATGAAAAGAACATTTAATGAGTTAACAATACGTCCGCGTTTATATTTTATTTGACTTAATAAAACGGAGCATACAATTGATGCTATAAAAATAGTAAGACTGACAATAAAGACTATCGTCCAATTCATAACCAATACCTCACAAAATAATACATATTTCCTCTAAATCATTTCAAACGATTACTTAAAGGCAGTACAAAGACCTGATTCTCTGAGTGAAATATAGTCATCGTCAGCAACAATAATATGGTCTACAAGTCTGACACCAATAACCGCAAGAGTATTATATAGTACGTTGGTAGCATTAACATCTGCTCTGCTTGGAAGTGCAACTCCGCTGGGATGATTATGTGCTATCAAGGCATTAGTGGCATTGTATCTCATCGCAAGATCTACGATCTTTCTCATAGGAACATCTGATGATGTTAATGTTCCTGTAGAAACTACGCCACAATACAGTTCTTTGCATTTTGAATCCATTAAAAGTAAATATAGACATTCGTCACTTCTGCCTATGTATTTTGTCACAAAATAATCGCCTACTGTATCGAGCGTAATAATCTTATTTTTGTTATTATTTCTGTCATTCAGATACACTCGGCAAACATCGGGAATCATTCTAAGGTACACAGCGGCACTTTCAGATATGCCCGCAGATATAAGTTCGTCAACAGGTGCTTCTAAAACAGCACTTATTGAACCGAACTTATTAAGCAGTTTGTGAGCAATATCATTTGTGTTTATCCGCCTGTAAGAATTATAGAGTATCATCTCGAGAATTTCGTGTTCCTCAAAACTATCAAATCCGGTAGTGAGATAACGCTGTCGCATACGGTTGCGATGGCCTCCGTGGGTTGGTTTGTTTTCAGACATATTATCTCACTCTCCTATCATTGTTGAATATAAATTATTTACCGAGAACTAAATTGCAGAAAACCTCTCCGCGCTCTTCAAAGTTTTTGAAATAGCCGTAACTTGCAGATGCAGGCGAAAGAATACACGCTTTGCCTTTCGGAGTGTTTTCTTTGGCATATTTAACTGCTGAGTACAAATCAGGAACGTAAACAAATTCAGGGGCTAAAGATTTATCATAATCAATATCCTCAAGTTCGCTTAAAATTCTTTTGCCTGAATCATACATTAAAATAACCGTATCAAGTGAAGATGTAATTAGATTATCAATTAAAACAGAATAGTTTATACCTCTGTCCATACCACCAACAAGCAATACCGAAGCGTTATATATACTATTTACAGCACTGATAGCTGATTCGCAGGTAGTTGAAATTGAATCGTTGTAGTAATCAACTCCATCAACTGTGCCGACAAACTCCAAGCGATGTTTAAGAGGAGAAAAACTGCTCAAAGCGGATAAGAAATCTTCGTCTTTAATTCCGAACTTCCTGCAGATATAGTATACAAAGGCTGTGTTAAGTCTGTTGTGTTCACCTTTAAGGGTAGTATACTGTGAAGTTTCGTCAGGGAGAATATCCGAGGAAATCTCTACAACGTTACATCTGCATTCATCACCCTTGGGTATAAACTGAGATGAACAGAGGAGTAAATCACCCTTGTCTTGGAATCTGTATATATTTTTCTTTGCATTTGCATATTTCTCAAAACTTCCGTAATGGTCAAGATGATCTTCATAAAGATTGAGAAACATTGCTATGAAAGGAGAAACACTGAGGTATTCAAGTTGATGGCAGGACATCTCAAAAATAACAACAGTGTCCCTATTGATCTGCTGATAAATATCAAAAACAGGCACACCTATATTACCTGCAAAAAGAACGTCTTTACCGCATTTGTTCAGAGTATGATACAAAAGAGATGCTGTGGTGCTCTTGCCCTTGGTACCTGTTATTCCAATAGTATGCTGTCTGTAAACTTTAAGAAAAACTTCCGTTTGTGAAGTAAAAGTACACTTATACTCTGATATATCTTTTGGCAATACTACACCGGGACTTTTGAACACTACGTCATAATCATCAAGCACGTCAAGATATCTTTCTCCAATATGAATAAGTATATCTGAAGGCAAAGAATCTTTTATGGGATTAAGGTCAGAAATGCCTATATTTTTGATTGTATCGACTTTTTGGAGCAACTCGAGAGTAGATCTACCTTCCCTGCCAAATCCTAAAATAAGGACGTTTTTAGAGGAAAGAAGAGAAGAAAGAAAATCTATCATAATATATAAACTCCCTTCTCCTTTAATTTACGACGAAGTATATATTCAAAATGAGGTAACAGACCGTTTTCTTTGTCAAAATGAAGCCAATATTCAGAGAGTGCAGAGCTGTTACGAATAATGAAATCTCGATACTGAGAAACAAGTATAGGCAGTTCTTCCCTCTCGGTAATCAAATAGCGAAGTGAGGCACATACCTCGTCACGACTGCCAACACACTCAAAGGGTTTCTCAAGAAGGTATCCAATAAGTTTCTCAAAATCGTCACGCATATTCTCATCATCAAGCATATTCCTTCCAAAAATAGCAACTAGTTCCTCATCTGTAAGGAACGGAGAGAGAATAATATAGACAAAAAGGCACTTGGGACAAGAGGCGCACCAAATATCCTCCTTGCTACCAGCGTTACAGCTTCGGAATATAGGGTGATATTGCTTAAGCGAAGCAAAATATTTAGCAATCTGAATTTCTGCCAAAGGTCTGAGCAAACTGAAATAATAAACATCGGTATCGATATATCTTCTGATATAATCAGAAAAATCAGACTCAAACTCAAAACTCTTTGAATACTGGTGATTAACTAATGAGCCTTGAACCGTGCTTTCGTTAGCACTTGCTTCATTAGATAAAGCAACGTAACTGAGGTCGTTAATTTCTGCGGTAAGAACAGATGAAAACGCTACAATAGCAGAATAAGGAGTATGACCGTTAAGGTATCCCTCGCTATTCAGTCTGAGCATATTTTTATCAAGTGTACGTTTTGCAACTAATAGTTTATCCTCTGATATACCGCTGACTTTAACTGTATTAAGAGTGGCTCCTCTGGGATTTATGATATATGCATAGGAGTCCATACAATCAGAAAGCAAATCAATAGTTACAGCGGAATCCTTACCACCGCCGACAGGAATAAGCACTGCACCGTTCTCGTCAGAATTTCTTTCAGTTAAGAGCATTTCAGTATTATCAGAAGCCTCATTTGTGCAAGTAATATCCATAAAATCGGATATTGTTGACTCTATACCATTAAGATAGAAAAACTCACCTAATCCGTGGTAGTAGAGTTTCTTCCACCACTGAATCTGAGCGTCAGACAGTACACCTGCATCTACTCTCACCTGTGGACAACAGCAAGTTTTCCAGTAACTTATAAGTTCCACCATGCCAAGAGAAAACACAAGGCTCTCTAAAGACTTAATATCCACAGCGTCAGATGACTTCTTGGGAATCTGCCACGTAGGTGCAAAAGACGCAAGTTCGGGTATTTCGAAATTATAGGTAATATTCAATGTTTTTTCAGTATCCTCTATTTTATAATCTTTGTATATAAAAAGAGGATTCTCTGATCTGAGTTTATTAAACAAATTCTGATTGTTCATATTAATATCACCTGAAGTTATAAAGTGAGTTATTTTTTTAAAGTTAAAGAAATGAATAGTACAGATTTCTGATCATTCCGTACTTTTCAAAAGTGCGGTTATAAACAAAACCTAACTTCTCCATATTATGGATACTATGGAGATTTTTGGGAGAAGCAGTTGCACAAATCAACGGATAGCCCTTGTTTTTTGCTACCTCAAAGAGCATCTCGCCAAGTTTGTATTGCAGAGAGTTGCCTCTTGCCTCGGGGCTTACAATGCAGAGTTTATAGTTAATTGAATCAAGATTATTTATATCAATATTTTGTAACCATAAGGACAAGTTTTCCTCGTCATCATATGGTACATATAGCACGGAAACAGCTACAAGCTTTCCCCCATACCAAGCACCAAGCGTATAGTGGGGTGATTCAAGGCATTCTTTAAGCATAGATGGTGTGTTCCTGCGAAGATACTCTTCACTCGGCAGACACTCAAACACCTCATCTTGTAATTCAAGAATTGCATCTAAATCATCTATATTGCATTGTCTAATATCAAATTCATCAAAAGGAATTTTCATCAGAACTTTCTACACTCCCTAATCCAACTTTGGTATATTTCTTTCTGTGAATCAGTAATCATAAGTTCAGATAATGGGTTTCTGGCATATACACTCTCGGGTTTATCAACCTTTTTTGCTACGTTTTTTCTATACTGCATCCATTCATATTCAAGGCAGAATATGTTTCTGAAATTTTCAGGCTGAGAAGCAAGTTTTGATTGCTGAACAAAATTGCTGTGGACTGCAAGGAAAAATCTGTAGGAAAACAAATCGTCGAGAAGTTCAAAGTCAACTACACCATTTTTCTCAAGTATATATATTGTCTCAAAAAAAGTGAGATAATTAGAAACCATTGCTTTTGAAAAATTGAGTTTACAATCGCAGTTATCATCACAATTAGTCTGGTGAGGACATTTATTATCATAACAATCCTGAAGTGCAGTATATAACGTCATATTATCCTGATTAGAAATGAAACTATCGTTAAGCTCAGTGATAAAAGATGCACGGGCAATATCTTTGGAGTCTTTAAGCTGTCTTCCTGCAACAATTAAGGAAACAAGTATTCCTACTGCTTCAAACAAGGAAATAGATATTGAGATCATTGTTTCGTTAGAAAGAGAGAAAGTAAATCTTAAAACAGCACCGACAAAAATAATCAGTGCAATAGCAACCACAGACTGAACAATAATCAAAGGTTTGGACTTCGATTTTTTCATAATATACTACACCCCCATTATCTATATAATTTTATATTAGACAGCAATATTTGTCAATGATTCAGGGTGTTTTTTAGCAGCATAATAAGTAAAATAATTACAAAAGAAAAAGCACCGACAAATTAACACTGTCAGTGCTTTTATATTTTAATCGTTTGTTACATCTCCGTTACCGTTTACGGGAATCGCTTCACCGAGAAATGTCGGCTCGGGCTTAAATACAACTTTGATAAAATCTTTGTTGCGAGCAAGAATTTCACGAGCGTCACGATAGGTCTGACCGAAATATTCATTATAGTCAGAAGATACTCCGTACACTTCCATATCAAAACAAGAAGCGAGATACAAGGCTCTGTACAGGTGATATTCCTGTGTAACTATAAACATACTCTTAACACCGAAGATATCCTTGGCTCTGTATATACTCTCGTATGTGGAAAAACCCGCATGATCCATAAAGACATCCTCTGAGGGTACGCCTTTGTCTATTGCATACTGCTTCATAACATTGACTTCATCATACTCGGTAGTGCCATGATCACCACTCATAATAAGTTTAGGTGCTACTCCCGAAAAGTAAAGTTCAATACCACGATCAAGACGATCTCTGAGCATATGACTTGGAGTGCCATCCTCCATTACACCGCATCCGAGTATAAGAATACAGTCCATATTCTTTAACTGCTTTGCTTCATCAGAAGACACAATGGCATCTTCTCCAACAGACATGACATAAGCATTTACAGCAAAAACAGTACCGAAAAATACACCGCAAAGAAGAATAAAAACAAGTGAAATAATCAAAAACTTTTTCAAATGCTTTTTCCTTTTTTCATTAACTTTCTTTTTCTTCATAACATTACACCTTGTTTTTCTTTAGAGAACGTTTTTTTGTCAATAGCATAATAAACCTTATAATATACAAGAATATAAACAACAAACAATAAAACTACAAATAACGGATACAGTACTACGTTGCCGTTTACCCAGTTATAAATTATGTCGTAGGGTGTTCCGTCACCACGGGATAAGAACATATAATTACAGTCTGTAAAGATGTTTGCAATATAGGCTGACACACAGAATGCCCCAAGGATTCCTGTGGTCACTATGATATTCTTTTTCTTCATACTTATCATACCGGAGAAAATTATGTAAAGAGAACAAAAGCCCGATATTGTGTGGGTAATTCCGGAAGCGACGTTATCAATAGACATAACAGGATAGGCAGAATAATTGTTGCCTGCAAAATATGTCCCCATAACTGCCCCGAGAAGTCCGAATATCATTACAAAATCAAGGGAGGCTTCTTTAACTCTACCCCTGGAAAATGCTGCAAGAGGAATGGCAATAAGTTGAATACTACACAAAAACAGAGGAAGCACATAAACCCAATACATTGGATCATTACCTCTGATTGAGAGGATAACAATCTTAAATATTTCAACCAAATCAATCGTAATAGCTGATATTATCAGAACACGATTCTTCTGTCTGTCATCTTTACTTTTATTTTTCTTTCCAAGAAATATAGCGAGTACAACCATAATGATTATCAAAGACGTGACAAATGTCAGATGTTGCCATGACATATAACCTTCTGCCTGACGCTGATAACCACCAAGGCCTAAAAACTCATTAAAACCCATACAAAAAGTGAAGCAAAATGCCTCAGGCTCCCCCCTACTTATTATATATGATACTTGTATTATACTCTATGGTAAAATATTGTCAACAAATGGTACTTTAACAAATATCAGGCTGATACTTTTAAATTAAAAACAGCTTGAAAGCAAAAGCTTTCAAGCCGTTTTAACATTATTCTTTTACTCCCACTCGATGGTGCCGATGGGCTTGGGAGTGAGGTCGAGAAGTACGCGGTTGATACCGTCTACTTCGTGGGTAATTCTGTCTGTAATATGGTGGAGAAGTGTGTAAGGGATTTCCTCAATAGTTGCTGTCATAGCATCGGTTGTGTTGACAGCGCGGATAATTGCAGGCCAACCCTCGTAACGTTTGTCGTCTTTAACGCCAACGCTCTTGAAATCGGGAACTGCGATGAAGTACTGCCATACCTTACCTGCGAGGCCGTTTTTATCAAATTCCTCGCGGAGAATTGCGTCTGCTTCTCTGAGAGCGTGGAGTCTGTCGCGGGTAATTGCACCGAGGCAACGGACACCAAGTCCGGGACCGGGGAAAGGCTGACGGTAAACCATCTCAGCAGGAAGACCGAGAGCGTCACCAACAACTCTGACTTCGTCTTTATACAGAAGTTTTACAGGCTCAACAAGCTCAAGTTTCATATCCTCGGGAAGACCGCCTACGTTGTGATGTGCTTTAACGCCGTCACTCTCAAGTATATCGGGATATATAGTACCCTGTGCAAGGAATGAAATACCCTCGAGTTTCATAGCCTCTTCGTTGAAGACTTCAATAAACTCGCCGCCGATAATCTTTCTTTTCTTCTCGGGGTCAGCAACTCCAGCCAGTTTATCAAGGAAGCGGTCTGTAGCATCAATGTAAACGAGATTTGCATCAAGCTGATTCTTGAACACCTCAATTACCTGTTCACTCTCGCCCTTACGCATAAGGCCGTGATTAACGTGAACACATACAAGTTGTTTTCCGATTGCTTTAACAAGAAGAGCAGCAACAACAGAGGAGTCTACTCCACCTGAAAGTGCAAGAAGAACTTTTTTATCACCAACCTGTGCTCTGATTTCTGCAACCTGTTCATCAATGAACTTATTTGCAAGATCGATGGTGGTTATACGTTCCATTGATTCGGGACGCTTATCGTATGCCATATAAAACACCTCTCCAATACAATTTATTGAAAATATTATATTACTATTTTCACATCAATTCAAGTGTTTACGATAATAAAATATAGTAAATAATCTTTCGAAATTGTGTGTAAAATATACATTAAATCGTCAGTTTTGATGGATAATAAAAATGCAGTTTCCCTACAAAGAAAAACTGCAAAAGATTATAGTATACCTGTAATGAAAATTTCCAATCCGATTAGTATAAGGATAACACCGCCGAAAATAGTAGCGGATGTTGAGAACTTGTTACCGAACTTCTTGCCGATAATAACTCCTGCAACACAAATTATAAAGGTAACAAGAGCAATTATTAAAGCACAAACTACTGCCTCTAAAACACCGTAGGAAGAAATGGTGAAACCAACAGAGAGTGCATCGATTGAAGTGGCAACACCCTGAATAAGTAACCCGCCAAAACCAAGTCGTGATGTAAACGTATTTTGTTCGTCATCTTTGTCCTTGATACCGTCTACGAGCATTTTGATACCGATATATAAAAGCAAAATCAACGCGATCCAGGGTATGAACTTCTCAAAAGCAGAAAAAAGATTGACAACAGTATGAACACAAAGCCAACCTGTAAGAGGCATCAATGCCTGAAAAAAAGCAAACGTACCTGCTATTGAAAATAGTTTTCTGCGTCTCATTTTAGGCTCGGAAAGACCATTGGCAACAGATACAGAAAACGCATCCATAGCAAGACCTACACCCAAAAGCATACTGTTTATGAAAAACATAATATCAAAATTCATATTTTCACCTAAATTTTGCAACTTGGTTTAAAAATGATAAAGATAAAAAGCACCTGCATTTGCAAGTGCTTTTATGGTGCCGGTAGTGGGACTCGAACCCACACGGTATCGCTACCAACGGATTTTGAGTCCGTCACGTCTGCCAATTCCATCATACCGGCGTATGCATATGATTATACACTAATAAAAAACAAATTGCAAGAAATATATTTCAGTTAATTTAATACTGAGTTAACAGTATCTATAATAGGCCCTCCAAAAACGGAGAGCCTATTTTTTGCAAATCAAATATTAAATTCACCGTTTTCAATCTGAGATATCATATCTACTCGACGGGTGTGTCTGTCACCGTCAAAGGGTGTATTAAGGAAAATATCTGCAAGTTTCACTGCAGTTTCAGAGTCGATAACTCTGCCACCCATTGTAATAATGTTGGAGTCATTATGACGGCGTGTCATTTCTGCACAGAATTCGTTGGTAACTGTAGCAGCGCGGATGCCTTTGACCTTATTGGCAACTATAGCTACACCGATACCTGTACCGCAACAAATAATACCCTTTTCACACTCACCTTTGGAAACAGCAGATGCTACCTTGTAAGCATACTCGGGATAATCTACGCTCTCACAAGTATAGGTACCGAAATCTATATATTCGACACCTCTGTTATCAAGGTATTCCTTGATTGCGTTCTTAATGTCAAGTCCGCCGTGGTCACAACCAATTGCTATCATAATCTTATTCTCCTTAATAAATCTAGTCTGTAGAAAGTTTTTCAAAACGTTCACGCTCAGCCTGAGAAAGTCTCAGATATGAGGGTAAAAGTTCAGATGCTGAGGAAGGCTTCTCACCTGCTTCAATCTTAGAAATTGCCGCTAAGGCTACCGAGGAGGCACGCTGGAATCTGAGTGTTTCGGGTGCAAGCTCAATAGACATAGGCAAGTCCATCAGTTTTCGCATAGTTATTAAGGCACCGTCGCCGACGAGAATTATACGCTCACCCTGATAAGTTTCCTCAATCTCTGATTTAAGGTCTTCGAGTGAAATCGCCCTGTCATCGCACAGACGATTAACCTCACCATACTTAATACGAAACATTGCATTATATACCTGATTCCTTCTTGCATCCATAACAGCACACACTACACACTCGGAGAGTGTGAGGTTATATGCCATAGACTCAAGGGTAGAAACTGCAAAACAAGGCAGATCATCAGGAAAGGCAATTCCTTTGGCTACTGATACACCTATTCTGACTCCTGTGAAAGAACCCGGGCCGTTGCTGACGGCTATAAGGTCAATATCCGATACTGCCTTGCCTGTGACTGATAAAAGGTTTTCTATCATCGGAGCAAGAGTACGGCTGTGTGTAAAACTTGTATTGGTAAAAAACTCGCCGATTAAATTTGAGTCCTCAAAAAGTGCCACAGAAGCAGTGGTTGCTGAGGAGTCTATTGATAAAATACGCATCTTAGTACTTCCCTGTTTTAATATACTCTGATAATTCTTTGATTCTCGCTCTCACCATAAGAAAGCTCAATTTTAACTGCGTCCTCGGGAATTGAGTCGGAGATATTCTCGCTCCATTCTATGATAATGACACCGTTACCAAGATAATCGAAAAAGCCAGTTGAATACAAGTCGTCATCATCCTGGACACGATACATATCAAAATGGTAAACAGAAATATCGCCGTGATATTCGTTGACTATTGCAAAGGTGGGGCTATGAACATCTTTTTCGTCAATACCGAAAGCCGATACAAACCCACGGGTAAAAGTCGTCTTTCCGACACCCATTCCCCCGTACATCGCTACCACCTCGGTTCCCTTAAGGGTTGAGGCTATCTCTTTAGCGATTGTGTAAGTCTCTGAAAGTGAATTTGAAATATATTCTCTCATATCAGAACAGTCCGCTAATAACACCGTCTGCATCAACATCAATACGCTCTGCAGCAGGAACCTTGGGAAGTCCCGGCATAGTCATAATATCGCCTGTGTATACTACTACAAAACCTGCGCCGTTTGAAAGTCTGAGGTCGCGGACAGTAATGGTATGTCCCTTAGGAGCGCCGAGTTTTGTGGGATCATCAGAGAGAGAATACTGAGTTTTTGCCACACAGACGGGGAGTTTATCTCCGCCGAGGGCAGAGATTTCATTCAAAGCTTTCTCTGCAGCAGCGGTAAAGTTTACGTTATCTGCTCTGTAAATCTCACGAGCTATAACCTCTACCTTTTCTCTTATTGTCATATCATCGGGGTAAAGAACATGGAAGTCAGAGGGC
This sequence comes from Ruminococcus sp., assembly GCA_045603105.1. GTDB lineage: Bacteria > Bacillota > Clostridia > Oscillospirales > Acutalibacteraceae > Ruminococcoides. The sequence goes on along the minus strand of JAZULM010000030.1, from coordinate 33,181 downwards.
TTCTCACAAGCCTCTACAACTTTCTTTGCAAGTTCTACTCCACCGTCTCCGCCGTTAGCAAAAACGTCGGAAAGTGCAAAATCTGCGCCCTTTTCGATACAATACTGCTTGATATAATCAAGCTCTGCCTGAGAATCTGTTAGAAAGCGGTTAATTGCAACCACAACAGGCACACCATACTTGCGCATATTCTCAATATGAGCACCTAAGTTTACGATACCATCTTTGAGAGCATCTAGGTTTTCATTTGCAGTTTCTGCCTTGGGGACACCGCCGTTATATTTGAGTGCACGACAAGTTGCTACAAGTACAACAGCCGAGGGCTTAAGTCCTGCATAGCGACATTTGATGTCAAAGAACTTCTCAGCGCCGAGGTCAGAGCCAAAGCCTGCCTCTGTGATACAGTAATCTGCAAGTTTAAGAGAAAGTTTGGTAGCACGGACAGAGTTACATCCGTGAGCAATATTTGCAAAAGGACCACCGTGCATAACTGCAGGAGTAGCCTCGATTGTCTGAACAAGATTAGGTTTGAGAGCATCTTTGAGCAAGGCTGTCATAGCACCCTGAGCATTGAGATCACGTGCATATACAGGCTCACCCGAATAGTTATATGCAACTAAGATATTACCGAGACGCTTTTTGAGGTCATCCATATCACTTGCAAGGCAGAGAATTGCCATTACTTCAGTTGCAACTGTGATGATAAAGCCATCCTCTCGGGGAATACCGTTAACCTTACCGCCAAGACCTACGTTGACATATCGGAGGGCTCTGTCGTTCATATCAAGGCAACGCTTGATAAGAACACGTCTTTGGTCTATGCCGAGTGTATTACCCTGCTGAAGATGATTATCAAGTAATGCACAGAGAAGGTTATTGGCAGCAGTTATAGCGTGCATATCGCCTGTAAAATGGAGATTGATGTCCTCCATGGGAAGAACTTGGCTGTATCCGCCACCTGCAGCACCGCCCTTGACACCGAACACAGGGCCTAAGGAAGGCTCGCGAAGGGCTATAATTGCCTTCTTGCCGATTTTAGCCATAGCCTGTCCGAGACCGCAGGTTGTAGTTGTCTTACCCTCACCTGCAGGTGTAGGGTTAATAGCTGTTACAAGAATAAGTTTGCCGTCAGGGGTATCCTTGAGGCGGGATGAAAGTTCATCGCTGAGTTTTGCTTTGTATCTGCCGTAAAGTTCTAACTCCTCAAAAGATACACCTAACTGCTCAGCAATTTCTGTAATAGGTTTAAGTTGTGTCTGTTGTGCAATCTGAATGTCGGAAAGCATAGCATTTCCTCCTTTGTAAAATCTTCTTGAATAATTAACATAAAACTGCATTATGATTATACCATTTGATTAGTTTAACTTCAAGTATTTTGACAACTTTTCTGTTTACTCTTGATATTTACACCTGATTTTTATATAATATAAAACCGAAAGGCGGTGAGCAGATGAAAAGAATATTTTCGGGAATCGGAGATTATTTTATTAACTCCGATAAAACACTGTGGATTTTCACTTTATCTGCCACAATTTACAGTGTGTTACTCCTTTCAAGCGTAGAGCGTGCAGGCGGTAGTTTTGTAAAGACACAGATTATGGCGGCGGTTATCGGATATATCGGCGCGATAATAATCTCTATGATAGACTATGAATATATAGCAAGATATTGGTGGATGTTAGCCATTGTCTCACTTGTACTTTTTGCGGCGGTGTTTTTATTCGGAATCACAGTTTCGGGTACTGATGATACAGCTTGGCTCAGACTCCCCGGCGGAATCACCTTCCAGCCCTCGGAACTTGTAAAGATTTGTTTTATTGTCACGTTTGCAAAACACCTTGATTATCTCAAGAGAACTGGTAAACTTGAGACTCTGATGGCAGTTATCACTTTACTGTTACACGCTTTGGTTCCTATTGCAATTATCCACTTTCAGGGCGATGACGGCTCAGCGCTTATCTTCTTCTTTATCGCTTTGATCATGATGTTCATAGCAGGTGTTCAGGCAAGATATTTCGTTGCACTTTTATGTATGTTATGTATCGGTGTACCAATTCTTTGGAACGTTGTTATGAACGAGGAACACCGAAACCGTATACTTGCTCTCGGCGATATAGACGGAAATGCATATACAGACTACGGATATCAACAGTACCAGAGCAAGGTTTCTATTGCTTCGGGTGGTTTTTCAGGCTCAGGCATCGGAGAAGGATACAGAACAGGTATTGGCTATGTACCCGAACAAGAAAACGACTTTATCTTCTCTGTTGCAGGTGAAGAATGCGGATTCATTGGTACAATGCTTATCCTTGTTATCCTCATTGTTCTGATAGTAAAAATATTCTTCAATGCAACAAAAGCAAGAGATGAACTCGGCTCGTATATATGCTATGGTATATTTGCTCTGCTAGTCAGCCAGAGTGTTATCAATATCGGAATGGTAATCGGTATGCTTCCTGTTATCGGAATTACGCTCCCCTTCTTCAGCGCGGGCGGTTCATCCACTATGTGTCTGTACTTCGGAATCGGACTTGTACAAAGTGTACGGATGCATAACAAAAATGTTGATTCGGTAAAAGTTAGTTATACACGAAACGAAAGAATTAAAATATGATAAAAAAGGCCTCCCTTTCTAGGGAGGTCTTTTCTTTTTATATGAGGTTTAATTAGAGTTCAAACAGCCAAGCGATAATCTCGGGAGCAACACATCTCCATGCAGCTTCGTTATGAGCGTTCTTATCGTCGAAAGCAAATATCATCTTATCCTTAGGATAACCAAGAGCAGCCATCCACTCAGGCATTGCCTTAGCATAAGGATAAAGTTCCATTTCAAGGGGATCGCCACCGCCGTTATAGAAGTAAATCCGGGGAAGTTTTGAATGATCGGTGAAATCGAACTTACTGAGATATTTGTCCCAATCAGACTTATCGTACAGTACAAATGCAGGAGAAAGTGAACCGATACTTCCGAACACGTCCATATTCTCCATACCGATATAGAATGCCTCAATACCGCCTGAGGAGGAACCCATAATCATATTGTCCTCGGGGTCTGTGGATACGTTGTAATTATCTCTGATATAAGACACAACAGTATCTACTACGAAGTTCGAGAACTTCTCACCTGAGCCATTATCAAAAGCAGAAGAAGTATATTCTGAATGAACGATATTGCCGATATCCGGTGTGAGTTCATTGTCACGATTTCTACAGTTATCGATACCGACAAGAATTATACCCTCACCGCCGTTATGCTGAATGGATGTGGTGATTTTATCTGTAGCCCATATACCAAAAGTAGCGGTGGAGGCCATATCAGTAAACTGATTCTGTCCGTCAAGAAGGTAAATCACCTTATATCTTTTTGAGGTGTCGGTTGCATCATAACCTGCGGGAGTTTTGATATATATAGGCTTTTTATATCCATCAGGATAATCCATATAAACTGTTTTCATAGTACCGTAATCCGTTTCGTCAAAAGCATATATTCCAAGTTGCATTGCAGTCTTGGATGATTGGTCGGAGATATAGAAGCCTGAACTTGCAACAGAAAGTGCAGCGTTGAGAGTCTGACTTCTGCCGTTGTTGAACACTACGCGATTGTACTGAGAAACGTCTACGTCCATCTTGTATATCTTCTCACCGAAACCGTTGGTGCTATGATATGTCATAGGAAGACCGGGCCAGGTAGCATTTTCTATACCCTTTGCCTCATTGTAAAGATACGCATTTACTGTAGACCAGTTTACGTTGTTTGAAAAATAGATAGTAATGTTAGTGTTCATTTTTTCCTCCGGAATATCGGGAGTAGTAGGCTCGGTTGCTTCTGTAGGAACTACAGTAGGCTCGGTTGCTTCTGTAGGAACTACAGTAGGCTCGGTTGCCTCTGTAGGAACTACAGTAGGCTCGGTTGCCTCTGTGGGTGCTTCAGAAGGTTCGGTACAAGGAGGTTCCTCGGGCACTACTTCTTCGCCGACAGGCTGTGAAACAGGCATTGAAGCAACGTACTTCTGAATAACGGTTGCGTCCTTTACAGTAATTTGGAGGTCCGCATCAACATCAGCAAGAAATACGCCATTATTAGTCAATGTAACAAGACCTGCTACATGTTTTTGTATCGCGGTAGCATCTTTGATGTTTACTTTTGAGTCCCTATCCGCATCACCTAAAATCAAGATTGGCTCATTTTCGGATGCAGAAGCCACAAGGGCAATTGAAAAACACATCGTTACAATGAGTATAAGGGCGATTAGCGATTTGAATAATTTCATAATAAAACCTCCGTTGATTCAGAAAGTCTGACAGAATATATAAGACACGACTTAACTTTTTTATCCATAGTCTGCTCTACGGCATACTTATAAAGTCTGAGCTGTTTTGAGTACATAGAAACGAGTTCCTCTGCACTATTAACACGGTCTGTCTTATAATCTACTATTATTATACCATCATCCTCAACAATTGCAAGGTCTACAGAACCCTGTAAGATAACATTATAATCACGAAGCTCAGGTGATATATTCTCGTCAACCATATATGCAGGAATATTGACCGAAAACTTATATTCTCTGAAGTATTCCTTTGCACCAAGCACTCTTGTAACAAGGGAACTCTTTGCAAATGATGTAATAAGAGTTCTGTCTAGTGAGTCAGCCTGCTGAATGGTAAGACGAGATTTCTGCACAAGACGGGAAATCTCGGCTTCTACATCTTGTCTTGCACCTAAAAAATCACAATACTCTAGGAAGTTATGCATAGCGGTACCGCGCTCTGTGGCTGTCAAAGGTGAATCTGACATAAAGGAAGGTTTAGCGAGAATCCTTCCAAATCTCGCAGAGGTTTCCTTATGCGCAAGTTCAGATGCGGTAACTTTCTGAGGTAACCCCGAAAGTTCTGTGAATTTATAGCCGTCATAATCAAATCTCTGACAAATACTACTGTATATATCTTCAGGCACATCAACGAAACTTGTACGCTTTGAAACAACACCCGAAGGCAAAGATTCCAAAGCATCAAGACTATTTACAATATGTACAGAGAGTCTGCCTGTGTCATATAAAGGTAATGTATAAGGTTTATCAATACCTGCGAAAGAACGCAGAACCTCGCCGTCAGGATGCATAAGACCACAAAGCACCAACCAGTCGCTGAGATAAGCACAATCCCTGACAATAAAGGGAGAAATATGCTCACCACCCGCTAAAAGGGATGCAAGTTTAGAGGTGTAACTTCTGAGTTTTTTCTTCGTGGCAACCATAATCAGTTGCTCTTTTGCACGAGTCATTGCAACATATAAAACACGAAGTTCCTCAGATTTTTCGCTACGTTTAATCTCAAGTGAGATCGCCTCACGAGGCAGAGTGTTATAGGTACACATCAAAATCTCGTCACGGCGTTTTGATGCAAAACCGAGTTTCGAATGAAGCAAAACGTCACCTTTTACATCCGAATTGAATTGTCTTGCAGTATTAGCAAGAATACATATAGGAAACTCAAGTCCTTTACTTGCGTGGATTGTCATTATCCTGACTGCATCTTTATTATCCGTATCATTCACAGCAGCACTCGGAAGAACTGTTTTGTTTCTCTGGAGTTTATCAAGGTAAGATACAAATGCAGATATTCCTTTGGACGCACCCTGTTCAAACGTAGCGGCATACTCTATAAGCAGACGAAGATTATTCTCTGCTGCCTCTCCGTCTGTAACTTTGAGAAGTGACACAAGACCTGTATGTTCATATAAAAGACCAATGAAAATATCAGAAGAAAGTGTCAGCGACAGGTTCCGTAGATATTCAATATCCGAGAGAAAATTCTTTGCTTTAATACTGCCTTCCTCAGCATATTCTTTAACTGACATATATAGAGATGTCTTCTTATTATTTGCTCGGATCATAGCCAGATCATCAGGGGTAAAGCCATATACAGGACTCATCATAACAGACAAAAGCGGTATATCCTGCACAGGGTTATCAATCACACGAAGGAAGTTGACCGCAACACTTACATCGAAGGAACTGAGAAAATCGCCCGAACTCTCGCACACTGCAGGAATCTGACATCTGCGAAGTTCAGCGGCATAAATCTCACCATATCGGCTTCTGTTTCTCATAAGTATAGCGAAATCGCCATATACAGCAAGACGTTCCGAATCGCCGTCTTTGACATAGGTGTCTTTACACTTGGACTGAATAATCGAGGCTATATATCTCGCTTCGGCAACTGCGGCATCAATGTCCCCTATTTCGTCTAAGTCAAGCAGGTGAAGTTCGTTACAAGGTATATCGGACTCCTTATAGGAAGCACCGCAAACAAGTTGTTCTTCCTCGTTGTATTCGAGGTCACCTGTTTCTACAGACATAAGTTCTCTGAAAGTAAAATTAACGAAATCAGTAACTTGCTTACGACTTCTGAAATTTTTCTCCAGAATTACTTTTGCAGGATAGTTTTTTGTTTGCGGATTATACATCGGAAGATCATTTTTACGCGAGAGGAAAATCTCAGGCATAGCCTGTCTGAAAGCATAAATACTTTGCTTGACATCACCAACAACAAACAGATTGGTACCACTATGGCTGACAGAATTGAAAATAAGGTCTTGTACCTCATTGGCGTCCTGATACTCATCGACCATAACCATATCAAAGCGGTCAGACACTAAAGATGCAATTTCTGTTTCGGTGATTTCTCCGTTATCATCCATACTAACAAGAAGTTCAAGAGCATAATGCTCTACGTCGGAAAAATCAGCAACGTTCTTCTTAAGTTTGAGTTCTCTGTAAAACTTATCGAATACACGTAAACATTCAAAGAGTTTTGATATTAGCGGTTGCTGGTATCTTATGTCGGATAATATTTCTTTCTCACTTTGTTCAAAATAGGCTCTGATACCTTTTAATGTACCTTTAACTAAATCACGATTACCTGAAATACGAAGTTTAACAGGATGTTCTGTGAAGCCACGCGAGTTCATCCTACCGGATACAAAAGTATCAAGGTAATTTGAAATTTCATCCCAGGAGGATGTGTTCATTTTTTCTTTGAGTCCAGTGAAGAAATGAAGATCAGTCATAAATAAATCTATGACTTTTGATTGAAGTTCCGGCTCTTGCTCAAGAAGTCTGAGCGAACTTTCTGTCAGATCGATACAATATTCACAGGCAGACATTGTATAATCGAGTACAATCTGTCCCCAAATACTTTCTGATACGCTTGTAAAATCAGTATAGTAGCTGAGTTTCTCCTTAAGCCATTTGTCAGAAAACGGATGCGAACGGAGGAAGGTGTACATTTTGAGAATATTTGTCTGGAGTTTAGAATCATCGCGGGCACTTGCAAAAGCCTCAACCAAATTCAAAAACAGAGTGTCCTTTTGTCCGTAAAAATACTCAAGAGTACGCTCCATCGCCTCATTTTTCAAAATGGTCAGTTCGCCATCGTCGGCTATTCTATAATCAGATGATATCTCGAGATGTTGAAAAAACTCTCTCACGAGGTCACCACAGAAACTGTCTACTGTTGAAATATTTGCAGCAGGCAGATACATAAGTTGTCTGCGATACCACGAGTTGGTAGGATTCTCTGCTATCAGATTACTAAGTGCCGAGGATATTCTTTCTTTAAGTTCATTGGCGGCTGCTCGGGTATAGGTAACAACAAGCAAACGGTCTATAGGTACGGGAGATTCGCTATCTGTAACCATACGTATAACTCTCTCTACCAGTACGGCAGTTTTACCCGAGCCTGCGGCGGCACTAACAAGCAAAGAGCCTTCACGTGCATTGATGGCAAGTTTCTGATTTTCAGTCCATGGTCTGCTCATTGTACCACCTCCTCATTATTTTCACTTAGTCCAAGTTCTTTTAAAATCTCATTTCTGTCGAGTTTATATATGTTTCTGAAGGTATCGTCCTCTCTATGACCACACACCGAGAAGTAAGGACAGTATTCACATGCATCATAGCATACAGCGGCGGGATTCGGATGTATATTTCCCTTTGTAAGTTCTATGGACATCTCGGCTATCATCTTGTCAATATAAGAGAATATCGCACCGAACTCCTCAAGACTCGCAAGATTATCTGTACCTTTGATTTTGTCTCCTTTTGAAGAAACAGGAATATAAAGTCCCCCACCATCACGTTCCATAGCCTCGATAACCTCAAGATCACTGAGGATAAGACCGTTCATACAGAGTTTCTTATTACGATTTGACTCGATGGTTTCAATAGTATCGCTGAATGCAGCATCAATATAAGACACCACCGAGGGCATATAAAGTACACCCGCAGGAATGAGATTATCTCCAAAATACTCACTACCATTTTTAGTAAGCGCAGAGAGGTAGATTAGCATCTGAAGATTAAGTCCGTACATTATATCAGAGAGGTTGAACACCTTGGTACCGGTCTTATAATCAACAATTCTGATATAGGTCTTGTCGTCCTTGTGCATAAGGTCAGCTCGGTCAACCTTACCTCTGATAGTAACAGTCTGACCTGTCGGCAGAGTTAACGTATATGCAGGCACATCCTCGCCGATTTCAAGTTCAAATTCTTCGGGAATGAAACTTGACTGTGCAAGTTCCTGAGCCATATGTGAAATAAGTCTGACACAAGCAACCGACACTCTCGAGAAAAGATATTTGAATCTGTCACTCTTGTCCTCTAAACCCCCGAAATGCATTTGGGCATAATCAGACATAAAATATTCTACCTTGGACTTTATCTCCTCTGAAGTAAGACCACAAAGTTCTGTCTTGGAGTAACTCTTTACGAAATGCTCTAAAATGTAATGAACGAACGAACCGTACTCCATAGCATCAATCTGTGCAGTACGTCTTTCTTGAACTCTGAGTCCGTATGTACAGAAGTACATAAATCGGCACAGATGATATTTCTCTACCTGAGAGGCAGACAAATACATGTTTTTTCCGAATAAAGATGTAGCAACAGACGAATCGGTTATCTTGAATCTGTCCCGATTAACTGCTCTTGTAAGTGCAGATTTTGAATTAGCAAACTCTGAATTTTCAGAAAAATATTTGTCGAGCGCTTTTGTAAAGTCATCATTGCTTCTAAATCTTGACGCAAAAAGGCTAAATGAGGGTTTTGAACTCCACGCGAAATCTGAGGGAGATAAGTCGCTGAACCGCACAACCTTTAAATCGGTAAACAGTGAAGAGAGTTCGCCTATAATTACAGAAGGAGTTACTGTCGCACCAGATAAGGTTGTCATAGGATAAGAAACGAAAAGTTTATCGCTTCCGCTTGTAAGTGCATAATAACAAAAATACTGTTCTCTGGAATAAATGTACTCGGGAGTTTTATCTCGTAAAATACCTTCCTCAGAAAGCAAGGTGCGTTCATATGAAGAAAACAGTCCGCTACTATCAGCAACTAAGGGGAACTCACCCTCAACCGCACCTATTACAAATACTGCTTTTTTATCGGTAAGTCTGAGTCGGTCAATATCGCCGACAATGACCTGATCGACGGCCTTTGGAATAAAGGCTATATCCTGAGCTGAGAACTGAAGTTTCAGAAGTTCGCTCATACGCTGAGGTTTAATAGTTCTCTCACCGATAACCGCAATCGTTCTATCTATAGTATCAATAAACATCTGCCACAGACGAATCTGTTCCTCTGAAAGTTGATGTTCTCCTCTTTCGGATAATTCATCCGCAAGGGCAACAACACGTTTATCTGCCCCTAAAGAGATAAGCAGTTTATAAAGAGCTTTACAGATTTCCTCTGCGGTACTGTCTTTAATCTCATCGCGGAACACAAGCAGAGGCTCGATAATTTGTTTGCGAGTTGTCTCAACTCGACTGAGTTCCAAGAGATCGTCCGTTGTGGTATTATCTACAAAACCTCTCGGATTCGCTGTAAACTCGTTTAGCAGTTTCGAACCTGATATATTCCATGTGAAAAGATAGTTTTCAAACAATGAGGCGTGGAATGTGTCAACAGATGTAAGTCCCGACTTAATAACAGAGAGTACAGCATCCTTTTGGAAAGACGCTGTAACACACTCAAAACAAGCACTGATAAGTTTCATAAGAGGTTTTGAGTGTATCTGTGAGGGTGTATCGAAAAAGTAAGGAATATCGTAACGATCAAGTGTAAGATTAATAAGCCCTGCATAAGAAGAAACGTTTCTGCACACTACTGCGATATCGTTGTATCGGTAGCCTTCTTCAATAATAAGACGTCTTATATTTCTCGCTACAAAATCGCACTCATCATATTTATCCTTAGCACCGTAAATCATAACCGATGAGTTATCAGCAGGTATTTTTTCACAGTCGGTTAAGTTGTTTCTGAATATGTTTTTTTCAATATGCGCAAGAGCAGTATTTGAAAAGAAACCGTCATAATCGCACAGTAAGGTATTCTGAACTTTTATTCCCTTATCCTTGGCACGAGCTAAAATTCTTGTACCAGTACTGTGTGATACAGAGAACATTCCTTCGCCTGTACCGTCATCGGACAAAGCAACTAATAATTCCCTGGCTCCTTGCATAAGAATAGTGAGAATATCAAGTTCGACTTCGGAAAAAGTCAGATAGGAATCAACACAAATAGTATAGCCCTCGAAAATATTATTCTCTGAGAGAATATCGGAGATTATTCCAAGTTTTCCGTCAGAATCGTCAAAAGAACGGCTGAGTAGTGCATCAAATGCAGATAGTGCAAGAGATACATCGTGGAGTTTCTGATGTAAAACAGGGTTGTTATCGGTTTTGACCTTAAGCAGAAGTTCGGGTGTAATCTTGTTTCTTATAAAATCGCGACGATGATTAAGCATTGTAGAAAGCATTTTAGGAGTATGAGCTTTATCTGAGTACAAAAGCATACTGTCTGCTGTGTCTTCAAGTGCAACACTCATCAAAAGTGTCCGGACTGACTCGTCTGCAAGAACACCGTGAGTGAAGCCCACCTGCTCAATAACATAATCACAAAGTCTGGAAAAGCCCAAAACAGTTACGTTCATTGCTTTACGCGGACCTAAGGTATTGAGGAAAGCTTTCTCAGTCTCAAAGGTAAACTGATCAGGCACTATCATCAGAAGTTTATTGTCATCCGCTGTTGCCAATGCTGACATATAATTATGAAGATATTCAGTTTTGCCGCTTTTACTTGTACCGAGAATAAATCGCAACATAACAACACCGCCTATAAATTCTATGATAATATTAAATCATATCGGGAGTACCATAAACAGTACATCAGTATATATACTTATTTTATCATAGGTAATATAAACATTCAACGAAAACCGACACTTTTGTAAAAAAATAAAACCTCTGCGAAATACGCAGAGGTTTTATCTGTTGTACTATTAGAATCAGTAGTTTTCAGCCTTAATCTTGAAGTAAGCCTGGGGATGGAAGCATACGGGACAAACCTGAGGTGCTTCTGTGCCGATTACTACGTGGCCACAGTTGGAGCATTCCCAGATAACGATAGAACCCTTCTTGAATACTTCGCCCTGAGTTACATTAGCGAGAAGTTTACGATAGCGCTCCTCGTGAGCTTTTTCGATAAGAGCTACTGCCTCGAACTGGTCAGCGATAGCATCGAAACCTTCTTCTCTTGCTTCCTTAGCAAAGGTAGCGTACATATCGGTCCACTCGTAGTTCTCGCCCTCAGCAGCTGCTGTAAGATTCTGAGCAGTTGTGCCGATACCGTCAAGATGTTTAAACCAGAGTTTAGCGTGTTCTTTCTCGTTAGCAGCAGTTTCCTCGAAAATCTGTGCTATCTGAACATAGCCTTCTTTACGTGCTGTAGAAGCAAAATATGTGTACTTGTTTCTTGCCTGAGACTCACCTGCAAATGCAGCAAGGAGGTTAGCCTCGGTCTTTGATCCTTTAAGATTCATAATAACACCTCTGAAGTAATTTTTATAAAATCAGTAATCATTACTGTTTTACCTGAAATAATTATATTATATAGAATTTAGTTTGTCAAGCAATTCTTGTTTAGTATACAAAGAATTTATTATCTCAAGAAAAGCATTGGCAGATAAATATGTCGGTATGCAACACTCCACCATTAGTTTTTCTCTGAGTTTAGCGGAATTTTCTCTGCCGGACAGTCCCATTTCGAATAAATCGGTTTTGGTAATCGGTACAAAATCGACGTCGTGATTTTCGTCGACAAGAACTCCACATTTGGCAAGAGAATCAGAAATAATCTCCTCGGTTAAGCCCTCAACTCCAAGGTAGCCTTCTTTTGAAGAAGCAGTTTTACGCTTTTCTTTACCCTTTATCTGAGGAACGTAACAATTCTTAATAGTCGCTTCGGGACAGATGCCTTTTATGAAATTGCGAATAACAAGGCCTGCCCCGTCGCTGTCTGTAAGTATTACTATTCCTCGTTCTATAGCAAGTTTTCTGATGAGAGTCTGCTTTTCTTTATCCTTGAACACACGAAATCCCGAAGTAGGAATCACCGGAGAAGAAATGAATTCTTTGAGGCGCTGAACGTCGTATTTGCCCTCAACAATAATTGCTTCTTTAATATTAAGCATTTTCCCTCTCCCTCACAGCAATCAACAGTAAATCTGCAATAAGTTTATGAATTGCCGTTTCCTCATTAAGCGATACGGAGTTCATCTTAGCAGTAAGGTCAGTTATAGCTCCAAGACTTTCTCTCAAAGCATTGGTAGAAAGTTGTCTTGACTTGGCGGGTGCTTTTTCGAGTACCCATTTACGATTGCCGTACTTAAAGAAGTCGGCGGTGTCCTTAATCATAGCACCCGACTCAACAGTCACCCTCGCACGGTAGAGGTCAACGTAGGCAAAACCGAGTATTCTGAGAATATCTCTCGGATCTTCTCTAAGCGCAAACAACATAGAAAGTTGGGTATAAGCCTTATCAGTGTTGCCGAAAATCACGTTATCTACCATATCGTAGACCTTAGCCTCTAACTTCTTGGTGACAGTTGCCTCTACCATTTCAAGGGTTATTTCGTCATTATCCCCTGCATAGGCACAGACTTTGTCAAGTTCAAGTCTAAGAGTTGATAAATCAGTACCGCAGTAATAAATAATTTTTGAGGCAACGGGCAAAGAGAGTTTTTTGCCGACTTTATCAGCCCATTTTGCTAGTTGATGTTCAAGCGCTGTGGCTGAGCGCATATTAAGTTCCGCCACACAGCCTGTGTCCATTTTGTCTACAAAATTGCAAAACAGTTTAAAGCGACTGCGAGTTTTGCTATCTTCCCCATCATCAGCCTTAGATTTTTTATCATCAGATGCAGAGGCTTTTTTTGGTAAGACAGAAGTCATCGAGAAAATCAAAACTGTGGTATCGGGAACACCCGAAAGAATGTTTTTGAAAGAATCATACTGATCCTTTGTAAGGGCGTCGACATCCATATCCTCGACCAAAACGCAGTTGTACTGTGCCATAAAGGGTACTACTCGGACAGCATCTGCCAAGGACTGCAGATCTACTCCTCGGCTGAATTTATGAAAAGCAAAATCTGAAGGCTCACTACCTGCGACCAATTTAGTCAGTTCGCCTGTGTAAAACTTTACAAGATACTTCTCATCGCCGAAGATTATATAGATATTATTGAATTTTTTCGCTGAGATATGCTTTTTGAAACTTCTTTCATCAAGATAAGCCATATTGTCCTCTTAATTCAATCTGAATGTGTATTCTAAATCTGTGCCTGTAACGATTTTTTCGGTAATGGGTGCAAGTCTCTCGGCAGTAACTGAAGCCTCATAAGAGTCTCCCGGTACAATCAGAGTCTGACACCGCAAAAGTCCAATATTTTCTGACATTCCCGAGGTAATGATAATATCAGGTGTACGATACCTATTATCAAGTTTGGAGCAATCGCTTCCCTCAGGTATTGACAAAATTGTTGTATCACCGAAAGTCATAAATGTAAAGAGTCCTTCGTCCGATGGGAAAAGTTCAACCTGTCCTTTGTTCCACAGGGAAACACTCATATCCTTTGAAAAGATAACCTCATTATCCGCCAGGGCTGTATAGGATTCTTCACTTCCATTATCATACCTCAAAACTGCCTTATAGTCAAACTCATTCACAAGTTTTGTGCCATAATTTATGCTGATATCTTTGTAATCGGCAATTAATAAGTTATTATCCTTAGATAAAATTGAATTTACAACGTTTTCAAGTTTATAATATCGTGTTTTTGTACCCTCCATTGACACTACAGCATAGCCATCAGAACTCTCAGCCACAAGGCACAAGCCATACTTAGTATCGGGCATATATAGAGTAACTGAATTTTCGCTGATAATATTATTAGTGGTAGCACCTGTAAGTAAAATGAGAATTGATAGAATTGCTACTGTGATATAACCTTTCTTTGTTCCTATAAACAAGGACAGTCCTATTAGGAATAATGTAGTACATAACCAGAAGATAAAATAGGAGTCCTTTGTCTGAATATAGGAATAAGGTATGGATGATAAAAGAGTGCAAACTTTGATTAGATATTTATAGAAGAAGGTAACAACTAAGCCAAATATATCCGCTATAAAAGGCAGAAAAACTATGTAATGGGTAATTGCACAAAATCCGATACTTACAAGAACAATACTCATAAAGGGTACTACCAAAATATTTGCAAGAACAGATATTAAAGAAAATCCGCCGAACTTAAGTATTGTTATGGGTAACGTCCACAAGGTTGCACATAAAGACATTGACATTACATCAACCAAAAAATTGAGAATTCTTTTTACATATTTCTTTCCGAAAGGACTCAGTTTTGTCAGTTTACTCATTATAAACTCGGTTATCTTGCCACTCCATAGCACAATACCGATAACGCTCGAAAACGACAGCAACATACCAATATCTCCCACACAATATGGGTTAATAATTATCAGCACGATCGCCGCGGCACCGATGGAATTAAGCGAGTCGCTTAGTCTGTCAATCATCGTACCGACTGTAAATATAATCAGCATAACAGCGGCTCGGATTACGGGTTTACCGAAACCCGTCAGCATTGAAAACAATAGTATAACACCAATATTGAGTGTTCCGGATATATACCTATTCAATGTTATTCTTCTGAAAAGTTTTCTTGTGATCGAGATTATGAGAGAAAGATGTAAGCCCGAAACAACAGAAATATGCGAAAGTCCACACACTCGTAGAAGTTCCCTCACGTCGTTTTCGAGAAAATACTTATCACCAAGTAATACTGCGTTGCTGAATGACGCTGTATCATAGTCCATTTCAAAAAATAAGTTTTTCTCAAGACTCTGACGCAGTTGTAATAAATGGAATTTAAGCGATTTTTTCTCGGGTGAAGTAATTGAAATTTGCTCCTCGTTAAAGACATAAGACTCCAAGTAATATCCTCGTGAGAGTTCAGAATCATTAACCTCTGAACTTAATGTACAGTTAAGCGAAATCTCATCCCCTACTTTTGAATATAAGGCTTGAGGGCTTCTGAGAATAACACCTGAGTTTACCTTTTCTCCGTCAATAGTTTTAACTTTCAATTCATAGTTATAGAAGCCGTAAGCGTAGTATTCGTCCTCAGATTGAGTTGAAACAATATGCACTTCTTTGTTATCGTACTTAGTCTGTACAGGTATTACCGACATATGGGTAAAACTGATAAACACCGCCGAGATTATAAACATAATCATAAAAAATGCGGGGTACTCGCTTGTTTTGGGAATCTTAGGGATAACTAATGAGAGTACAAATAGTATCAGTCCAACAGCTGAAATAATATAAGATACCCATATATCAAGATAAAAACAGGCTGTCAGAACTACAAGACTACTAAGTCCCGTAAATCCTAACAGCCGTTTCATAAAAATCAGTCCTTAAACTTAAAAATAATCACTTAAAAAACAAGGGTAATCTCTCAAGGTAGATAATGTCATCTCTGTCTGCGGCGTCACCCTCAGCAAGAACTGCCGCCTTGCCTACAATATGACCGCCTGCCTTATTAACAAGATCCTCCATAGCCTTGAGGCTCTCGCCGGTAGAGATAACGTCGTCTATAATAAGCACACGTTTTCCGCGGATAGCTTCAATCTCTGTATGACCGAGATGAAGCATCTGCTGATTTGCAGTAGTAATCGACTTAACGTTAACACTGACAGGGTTACGCATATAAACCTTGATACCCTTACGTGCTACTACGTATTTACCGCATCCCTGACGGGCAAATTCATAGGCAAGCGGTATACTCTTTGCCTCAGCGGTGAGTACAACGTCGTGTTCAGGGCATATTTTGAGAAGTGCCTCGGCAGACTTCTCGGTAATTTCAACATCGTTAAAAAGTATAAAGGCAGCGATATCAAGATTCTCGTTGACAGAGAACATCTCGAGTTCACGCTCGCAACCTGCTATAGTCATTTTATATGTATTACTCATAAAATCATCTCCGTATCTGAACTAACTCAATCAGCAAAGTTTCTCTGCGAGTTTCTTTCCGCCTAAAAGATGGAAATGAATATGAAATACGGACTGTGCGCCGTCTTCTTTACAGTTGTTGATAATACGATAACCGTTTGTAAGTCCTTTTATCTTTGCTATTTCGGGAATCTTTGTGAAAATGTGAGCAATGATACCTGCGTTATCTTCATTCAAGTCGTCAGCACAAGCTATATGCTCCTTGGGTATAATAACAACGTGAACAGGTGCACAGGGATTGATATCCTCAAAGCAGAGAATCTTATCGTCCTCATATACCTTTGTTGAAGGAATTTCGCCCTTGACTATTTTACAAAAAATGCAATCCATAGATAACATCTCCTCGCAAAAAAATTTCATAAATAAATTTTATAACCTTTTGACTGTTTCGTCAAGGATTTTACAAAAAAGCCTGTCTATAAAGACAGGCTGATTAATTATTTATCAGATTTTTTTGCTGTGATTTTCTTTTCTTCTCCTCGGATAAGACGCTTTATATTTTCTCTGTGCATATAAATTACAAACGAACCTATCAGAAGCATAATAATGGTTGTAACTACAACAAGATTTATTCTATAAGGATCTGCATCATCCAAGGAGGGCTTATAGTAGAAGAAATACATTACTATAACATTCCAGATTGAAATACATACAGCAGCAGAAATTGATGCTGCGGAAATAATCTTTGTAATAGCAAAGCACACAAGCCATCCACCGAGAGTAAGGGCTAAGAACCTCCAGTCCAGAATAAGCAAAATTCCTGCCATAGTTGTAATCCCCTTACCTCCGCGAAAACCGAAGAATACAGGAAAACTATGGCCAAGCACACAGGCAAAACCTGCTATATATTTGCCGTAAATAAGATACTCTGAGCGTAATGATTCAGACAAAGCATTTATACTCTGAGCATCGAACTGCAGATTAAATATAAAGACTGTGAACAATACAGCGATAATTCCCTTTAGGCAGTCGAAAACAAAGGTAAATATCGCGGGTACAACGCCAACGCTTCTCAGTACGTTTGTAAAGCCTGCGTTACCGCTACCCATTTTGCGAACATCACCGCTTTTTGTATTCTTGGTAAAAATTACCGCAAAACTGAAACTGCCGAGCAAATAGGAAACTACCACACATAAAAGTAATCTCCACCAATAAACTGTTAAAAACTCCATCAGTTCTTGTCTCCTCGCTCTCTGACGATGATTCTAATCGGTGTACCTTCAAGACCAAAAGTCTCTCTGATTCTATTCTCCAGATATCTCTGATAAGAAAAGTGGAAAAGTTCTGCATTATTACAGAAGAATACGAATGTGGGAGGCTTGGTGCTTGGCTGGGTTACGTAGTAAATCTTGAGTCGTCTGCCCTTATCTGAGGGAGGCTGAACTCTGATTGTAGCCTCAGCAAGAAGTTCGTTGAGAACACCCGTCTTTATTCGCATAGCATTAGTATTGGCAACGTATTTGATAAGTTCAAAGAGACGGTCGATTCGCTGACCTGTTTTTGCAGAGATAAAAAGTGTAGGTGCATAGGACATAAAACCGAAATCCACATCCAGTTGCTTTCGAAATTCAGACATTGTCTTGTCGTCTTTTTCAATAGCATCCCATTTATTTACACAGATTATACATCCCTTGCCCGCTTCGTGAGCCATACCTGCAATTTTGGTATCCTGCTCGGTGGGACCTTCCTCTGCATCTATCATAATTACACATACATCGCATCTCTCGATTGCCATTTTAGCACGGATGATACTATATTTCTCAATAGCATTATCTATCTTATTTTTACGGCGGATACCCGCTGTATCAATGAAGATAAACTCGCCGTGACCGTTCTTAACTTTAGAGTCAATACTATCACGTGTAGTGCCTGCTATATTGGATACAATACTTCTCTCCTCGCCTGTAACTCGGTTAATGAGAGAAGATTTGCCGACGTTGGGTTTTCCGATAACCGCTACGGAGATAACTTCGCTTTCTTCATCGGAATACTCAGATTCAGGGATCAAGCTAAAAACTGCATCAAGCAAATCACCCGTACCGTGGCCGTGAACAGAGGAAACCTGTATAGGTTCACCAAGACCTAGATTGTAAAACTCGTAGAAATCAGGGTCAGGCTCACCTATTCTGTCACATTTATTTACACAGAGAACTACGGGCTTACCGCTTTTCTGAAGCATCTGTGCTACCTCGGCGTCAGTTGCAACAAGTCCCGAGCGAACATCGGTAACGAGAATTGTTACGTCAGCTGTCTCAATAGCAAGTTGTGCCTGACGGCGCATCTGTGTCAGAATAATATCATCAGAATAAGGCTCTATACCGCCTGTATCAATCAGTGTTGCGTGGCGGTTAAGCCACTCAACTTCGCCGTAAATTCTGTCACGAGTAACACCCGGAGTATCGTCTACAATAGAGATTCTCTGGCCTGTGAGTTTGTTGAAAAGTGTGGATTTACCTACATTAGGACGTCCTACAATAGCAATAACAGGTTTTGCCATATTTCCACTCCTCTCTATACGTTAGTAGTATCAGTTAAGTATCGAAGCAAGAAGTGCTTCGCCTGTGTTTTGTACACAAGTTATCTTTACACCGAGGCTTTCCTCGGCATCTTTGGTAGTTACATCGTCAAGGAATACATCCTCATTCCTGCGAAGCATACATTCGGGAATAAGTACTTCACTACCTAAATCTCTTCCTTTGAGTTGAGATATAAGGTCTTGTCCGACAATAAGTCCCGAAACATTGATCATATGCCCGAAGAAATCATTGATAATAGGCATAACTTTTACACATACTTTGGGGAATTTTTCTTTAAGACTGCTAATAAGTTCCTCTAAAAAAGGTGCTGCACTTACACCGCAGGCTATTGTCTTATTGCGAACAAGATCATAGTCGGGGGCTGCGTCCTCTAAAGCAAATGAAAACTCCTCGCGTTGTAAAGCGATAAGCCCTACGCCATTTTCAAGGCAAGGATAGTCCTCGTAATATTCGCTATCGGGGATCTCCCTGTTTGCCTTAATATATAGCTCATCAGCAGCAAATATAATTCTTCTGCCGAATTTTTCCACACAAACATCTCCGTACTTGTCTACTATATCGAGGACTTCGGATGCAGTTTCCTTCGTAAAAGGCGTCAGAGGATAAAGTCCCTCTCTATGGTCAGTCAGTCCTACGGGAACAACAGCCACGGAGTTTACACCCATTAAAGTTAAATCGTTGAGGGAACGCTCGAGTTCCTTTTTATCATTGATGCCCGGGCATATAACAAGTTGACAATTAAGAAGAATACCCGCCTCAGCAAAACGCTTCATAACAGAAAGCGACTCGCCTGCAAAGCGGTTATTCATCATCATACAACGAAGTTCGGGATTAGTAGTATGAACTGAAATATTAACGGGACTGATATGCATTTTAATTATGCGCTCAATCTCATGCTCGGAAAGGTTAGTCAATGTAATATAATTACCGAAAAGGAAACTCAGACGGCTATCATCGTCCTTGAAGTAAAGAGTTTCTCTCATACCCTTTGGCATCTGATCAATAAAGCAGAATATGCACTTATTGCGACAGGAGTGTTCCTCGTCCATCAGGTATGTGTCAAATTCAAGTCCAAGTTCATCGTACTCAGGCTTACGGATATGAACGCTTTTATGTTCGCCCTGAGATATATACTCAACCGTAATCTCACGCTCAAGTTGATAGAATCTGTAGTCAAGAACGTCTACGATTTCGTTACCAGATATAGATATAAGTGTATCCCCTGCTTTGATACCACATCGGTCAGCGGGGCTTGACTTTGTAACTGAAGAAATAACTACTGCCATATTGACGCCTCCTTTCCTAAAAAACAAAAGGGCGGCCAGTATTAAAACTGCCGCCTGAAATCTTTTGTCTTACAAGCATTAGACAATTGCTAGAAAATTAGTCTTCCTTAGCGATTACCTGTCTGCCGTTGTACATACCGCAGTTTGCGCATACCTTGTGGGGAGCCTTAAACTCACCGCAGTTGGGGCATGTGCTCAGAGCGGGTGCATCCAGCTTCCATACGTTTGAACGTCTCTTGTCTCTTCTTGCCTGTGAATGTTTGTTCTTTGGTACTGCCATTTCTTACAGACCTCCTTATATTAATTATCAAGTAACTGTCTTAAAACCTCGAGTCGAGGGTCGATTGAGCGTTTGTCACAGGTACATTCCGAAGTATTGAGGTCTGCACCACACTGTGAACAGAGGCCTTTACAATCTTCGCTGCACAAATACTTAAGCGGAAGCTCAAGCAGTATATCGCTGATGACCAACTCATCGAGTTCAAGGCTATAATCGGGAGTTTCAATATAATCGCCATCGTCATCACCGCACAGAGAAGCAATCAGTCTATGCTCAAAGGAATACTCCATAGTATCGGAAAGCGGTTTCATACAACGGTCACAAGGACGGTTGTACTTAAACCCGGTTTTAATACTGAGTCGGACTATACCTGTATGATTAGAAGCTGTTGCTGTCACCTGAGCAGAAGAAGCGAATGGATAGGCTCCATCAAGTTCGATATCGCTAATTGCCAGTTCGAAGCTGACTGTCTTAGCAGCTCCGTCGCGTTCGAAAACTTCTTTAAGGTCTAATACCATATCGCACCTCTAAAACACAATGACGCATAATAAAACATCGTCTAATATTATATCTTGTGATAAGCCATTTGTCAATATCGAAATTGCTGATATTTACAGAGGTTTTACCATAAAGAGTTATATATTCTGCAAAATTTACTCAAAGACATAAAAATATGCCGCAGTATCTACCACGGCATATTATGTACTGATTTTTTTGGTAAAGATTAAATCTCCTGACAGACTGCCTTAAGACCATCGGGGAGGTCAGCCTCTGCAGCAGAGATAAGGAATGTAATCTTTGTGTCAGATTCATCGCTGAGTTTGTTAACCTTTGTGATGAACTCCTCAAGGCCCTCAACTGCTGTGGGACAAATCTTGAATGTAGAGTCAACAAGAATATCTGTTACGTCATAGTTGCCTGCGCAGATACCTGAAAGGAAACCAAAGAGCATATCATAGCCCTTGATTGAATATTGGTCAGAGTCGATAAGACGTGCTTTATGTGTGATATCATAGGTCAGCTTAGAGCCCTTTTCGATAACAACAACGTTGCCGGAAGATGTTGCAGCGACGTCGTTAGCCAATGCGATGAGCTTCTTTGTTTTACCCGAACCTTTTTTACCGATAATAAGTGTAACCATGTGATTTTACCTCCGTTTTGTTTTTAGACCAGTCTTGCTTCCAAGGCTGCTTTTTCCTGCTCGTAGCCGGGTTTACCAAGAAGAGCAAACATATTCTTCTTATAGCTTTCAACACCGGGCTGGTTGAAGGGGTTTACACCAAGGAGATAACCGGAGATTGCACAAGCTTTCTCAAAGAAGTAAATGAGATAACCGAGTTCACTCTCTGTCATCTCGGCAACGTTGAGGATAATATTGGGTACTCCGCCGTCATTGTGTGCAAGTACTGTTCCCTCGAAAGCCTTTTTGTTTACGAAGTCCATTGTCTTGCCACACAAGAAGTTGAGTCCGTCAACATTCTCGGGATCGGTGCCGATGGTGATTTCCTTCTTGCATTTGTCAAAAAGTACAACAGTTTCGAAGAGATCTCTTCTACCGTCCTGAATGTACTGTCCCATGGAGTGGAGATCGGTAGAGAATACAACACTTGCGGGGAAAATTCCCTTGTTGTCCTTACCTTCACTTTCGCCGTAAAGCTGTTTGAACCACTCTGACATCATGGTAAACGCCGGCTCATAAGAAACCAGAACTTCTGTAGTCTTACCCTTACGATAGAGGCAGTTACGAAGTGCAGCATACTTATAGCAGTCGTTTGTGAAAACATCGTCATTGTCAAAATCAGCCTGAGCCTTCTGTGCGCCTGCCATAAGTGCATCGATATCTGCACCTGCAACAGCAATGGGCAGAAGACCAACAGCAGTCAGTACAGAGTAACGGCCACCGACATCATCGGGAACTACGAATGTTTCGTAGCCTTCGCGATCAGCCAGTTGCTTCAGAGTACCGCGAGCCTTATCTGTAGTACAGTAGATACGGCTCTTTGCTTCCTCGGGAGAATACTTCTTCTCAAGAAGTTCTCTGAGCACTCGGAAAGCAATAGCGGGTTCTGTAGTTGTACCTGATTTTGAAATCATGTTTATAGAAACGTCCTTGCCCTCACACAGTTCTATAAGTTCAGCCAATGCTGTAGAACTGATGCTGTTACCAGCGTAATAGATCTGAGGTGTGTCCTTTGCAAGAGCGTTATAGTTAGGTGAAGTAAGAAACTCGATAGCAGCTCTGGCTCCGAGATAGGAACCGCCGATACCGATAACGATAAATACATCAGTATTACTGCGGATACGCTCAGCCGCAGCCTTGATGCGGGCGAACTCTTCCTTGTCATAATCTGTAGGCAGAGTCAACCAACCGATAAAATCGTTGCCAAGACCTGTGCCGCTGTGAAGAGCCTGGTGTGCAGCTTTAACCTGGGGAGCAATAGCAACAAGCTCCTCCTGGGAAACAAAGCCCGCACAATGTTTGTCTGAAAGAATTGTGGGCATTTTAGTCCTCCGTTGAAATGTGCATACTAACACATAGTTTTAGTTGTCCGTATTATACTATATTTTGTAGCATAATGCAAGGTAGTTTTTTATTTTTTCATATATTTTTTTGTAAATTCTCACAAAGAAATTAGTTTTTGAAAAATAACACTAAGCACTGAGCCAAAGGTCATAATCTTTGATTCTGTTGAGGTAACAATAGGAAATTCATCCAAAGTGGCACCTTCGTAGAGGTAAGTAAGCGTTCCGACTTTATCGCCGATAATTACGGGTGCTTTGAGTTCCTCCTCTATAGTAAAACTACTTGTTATTTCCGATGTGTTACCCTTCGGTAGCAGAACGCTATCTTTTATTTTACACTCAACCTTTACTTCGCTCTCCATACCGCCTTTGACCGATATTGGGATAAGACACTCCTCAGGTAAGGTGAGTTTTACAGTTTTATAATTTGCAAAACCATAGTCGAGAAGTTTAGCGGCGTCAGAAAATCGCGAGGTACCCGTATCGCAACCCAATACTACAGACACAAGTGAAAGATTATCTCTCTCGGCAGTTGCAGACATACAACTTCCTGCCTGCGAAGTCGTACCTGTTTTAAGTCCCGTGATACCGTTGTAGCTTTTGAGAAGTTTGTTTGTATTGACGAGTTGGGTTTCTCCCCCACGCAGATAATCAATCCATATTGAACTGTACTCAAATATTTTTTCGTGTTTTATAAGTTCGCAAGACATAAGTGCTACATCGTAGGATGATGTAACGTGACCTTCTTCGTCAAGGCCGTTGCAGTTTTTGAAAACCGTGTCATTCATTCCGAGTGCTTTGGCTTTATCGTTCATACACTTAACGAACTCATCTTCACTACCACTGATAAGTTCCGCTAATGCGACGGCAGCATCATTCGCAGAAGCAACCACGACTGCCTTAATCATTTCGTGCACAGTCATAGTTTCCCCTTCTTCAAGCCAGATATCCGAGCCACCCATTCCTGCCGCGTGGGCTGAGGCAGTAACCTCTTGGTCGTAGGTGATTTTTCCGCTTTCGATTGCTTCAAAGACTAAAATTAACGTCATAACCTTAGTTATTGATGCACAAGCTCTGACTTCGTGCGGATTTTTTTCAAACAATACTGCACCTGTGGTAGGTTCCATAAGTACGGCCGAGGGGGCCGAGATTTCGTCTTGTGATAAAGCACCTGCACTGAACATTTGTAAAAACACAGAAAATAACAAAGTTATTAACAAGGCGGATATTAGTCTAATACTCTTTTTCTTATACATAAAAAGCACCTCTTTCATATTAAGATAAATATGAAAAAAGTGCTTTAGGTATTCTTATTCTCTTGTAATAATACAAACAGCGTGGGCGGAGATACCCTCTTCGCTGCCAGTAAAACCGAGTTTTTCTTCGGTGGTTGCTTTGACGTTTACTGACTCTGAAGGGATATTGCAAACAGTTGATATATTTTCTATCATCAAAGGAATATAAGGTTTAAGTTTTGGTTTCTGGGCGATAATTGTGGCATCGATGTTACCGATAGTATATCCTTTATCTTTTAATGCAGATACTACAAATTCAAGGAGTTTCATGCTGTCGGCATCTTTGTACTTTTGGTCAGTATCGGGAAAAAGTGTACCAATATCCCCCATTGCTGCCGCTCCAAGCAGAGCGTCCATAACAGCGTGCACAAGCACGTCAGCGTCGCTATGACCTAAAAGTCCTACTGTATGCGGGATATCAACACCGCCTAAGATAAGGCGTCTGCCATCAACAAGACGATGAACGTCGTAGCCGTGTCCTATGCGAATCATAGAGTATTACTCCTTCCTTGCTCTTTTCATCAAAACTCCCTCAGCAAGAGGAATATCCTGAGGAGTTGTTATCTTGATGTTTGTGTAATCACCTATTACGATCTGAACTCTGGCACCGACTGTTTCAACCAAAGCACAGTCATCGGTAAAGTCGCCGCCTTTGTTTTTTTTCATCGCAGTAAGGTACAGTTCTTTCTCAAAAACCTGCGGTGTCTGAGCAGCACGAAGTGTACTTCTTTGTGGAGTTGAAACAATAAAGCCGTCATCGTCAACAACCTTGATTGTGTCGGTAACGGGTACCGCCAAAGCGGCTGCTTTGTTACGAAGTGCAGAGGAAACAACCTTGTTGATATCTTCGGGTAAAATAAGTGCTCTGGCACCATCGTGAATTGCATAATGAGTTGCCTTCTCACTTGCTTTACTGATTCCAGAGATAACACTCTCGCTTCTTGTTGCACCGCCCAATACGTAGGCTTTTACCTTGGTGCAATTTTCTTCATCAGCGATATCCTTGATACTCTGCATATCAGTTTCTCTGCATACAACGATAACTTCGTTGATACTGACAGCGTCCTCAAATGATCTGAGGGTATAGCCGATGACGGGTTTACCCATAAGCGGAATAAGTTGCTTACTAATACCGCAGGACATTCGTGTAGAATTACCCGCCGCTACTATGACAGCGGTTACGAAGGGTTTCTTATCAATAGTGTTCATAATATCACCTTTTAATTAAAATAGGCTTTTGATAAACTCCGCTATCCAATCTATGCCCCAGATAACAAGGCATGCTGCGATAATAAACAGTACAGTCCAGGCGGTCTGCCATTTGCTGTGTTTCATACCGCTGACTTGCTCAAATTTTTCATCGTAGGTACGGGTATCCTCAGATTCCCCCTCTGAAACAGGAACGAGTCTGTCACCCTCTTCTACAAAACCGAATCCGAGACATATATCGAAGGCTTTGTTATACAACTCAAAAGGAACTGTGACCATATTATCACTCTCAGCAGATACCTTTGCATTATACTCGTTATAGATATCCTTATTAACATCTGAGAATCGACAAGGTATTCCTGCATCCTTTAAGGTAGCCTCAAGCATAGAAACAGAGGAACCCTTGACAGTAGCAACACACACTTCGCTCTCGGGTAAAAGAGAAGTTAAATCACAACCGCAAACAGGACAATTCCCCTCTGTATCAACTATACTTTTGCAATGTTCACAGTATCTCATAACAAACACCTCAAAACAGTTTCTTTTATTCGATTATTTTATCACAAATCATATTTATTTGCAACAAATATACAATAATCAGCACTTAAAAAATACTAAAATATATTGTGAATATTATAATAAATATTTTATTTATATGAAGAAAGTGCTAACCCCTATAAAGAGGTTAGCACTTTTTTATATAATTATAGGCTGATGCTGGATGCCCTGCAGTGTCTTTTCAGTACACTGAGGTATCAACTCAAAATCAGCTACCAGAGAATTAGGCTTTTTTTTCGGGTCGTCCTGTCCAAAGGGAACAAAATAAATATTCCTTGTGTTAAGAAGTCTTCCTATATTCTGTGCCGATGCACCCAAGCCATCGTTTGTAGCAAGGCACAGAAGTACAGGACGTTTTATCCTCAGATGAGATTTTGCCGCCATAGTAACCGAGGTATCTGTTATTCCCTGTGCAAGTTTTGCGAGAGTGTTGCCTGTACAAGGGGCTATAATCAGCACATCGCACATTTTCTTTGGACCTATAGGCTCGACTTCTTTTATTGTGTGAAAAACTTTGTTTTGGGTTATTCTCTCTATTTCCGAAATAAATTCCTCTGCTTTTCCAAATCTGGTATCGGTTGTATATGCGTTCTCTGACATTATCGGAAGAACGTTATACCCTGAAGACACCAGATTTTTTATCTGGGGAACTGTTTTCGAAAAGGTGCAGAATGAGCCGCACATAGCAAAGCCGACGGTTATTCCTGTCACCTGTCTTCCTCCTCAAGAATGTGATAAATTGTATTTTTTACGATTTCTCCTGCAGTTTTAGGAGCAGCCTTGCCGGGCAAGGAAAGAGCGTGGATATAGGTGATACCCAATCGCTCTGCGGCGTATTTATCCACACCGCCCATGCCAGAGGCAAGGTCGATTACTACTGAACGAAGAGCAAGTTTTGCAAGTAAAATACTATTGAACACCAGTGCAGGTACTGTATTGAAAATAATATCAAATTCAGAAAGTTGATATAAATTTTCTGTTCTATGAGGTTTTGCACCGCTAAACTCTATCCACGCAAGGTCTGATGGTTTTCGTGCAGACACGATGACATCAGCACCAAGTCCGGTGAGCATTTTTGTCAACGCTTTTCCGATTCTACCAAAACCGCACACAAGACATCGCGAGCCGTTAATCGTACCCTCAAAATTTCTCATAGCGATTTCAATAGCACCTTCTGCTGTTGCAACCGCATTACATACTGTAAACTCTTCTCTGTCGTAGTAATCATAAGCACTGTTTAAAAGTACAGGACAGGCTTTTTCAAGACGATTTTTCATACCGCAAAATATTTTTTTGCCTTTCATAGCAGAGATAAGTTCTGTTGATAATTCGATATCTTCTTTAGAAAAAGGCGAAGGAATTCTCCCTTTTTCGTTTACACAGGGTAATGGAAGTATAATTATTTCGCTCATTAGTGCTGCCTCAAAAGGAGTTGTAACCTCTACCCCGTTCATCTCAGCCACAGAGGAAAAACCGCCGATTGCTACTTCATATCCGTCATCACACAAAGAACGTGCACAATAAAGTTGTCGTTTATCTCCACCGATTATTGCAAAAGAGGTATTGCCTGTCTTCATAAATAACACCACATCAATAATTATTACTTTTGAAGTATTCTATGTAAAAGAATCACACATGGTGAAAGACAAAGAAAAAGCATCGCCCAAAAGACGATGCTTTTAATAATATATTCTAAGCTAAAATTTTCTCAAGGAATTGCTTGAGTCTCGGGTGTTTGGGAGAGGTAAAAAGTTCTTTGGGAGCGCCATCTTCGAGCACTACACCTTCGTCAATAAAGAGAACTCTGGAGGCTACCTCCTTGGCAAAGCCCATCTCGTGAGTTACGACTACCATTGTCATACCCTCTTTTGCAAGTGAACGCATAACATCCAAAACCTCGCCTACCATCTCGGGGTCAAGGGCTGAGGTGGGTTCATCAAAGAGCATAACGTCAGGCTTCATACAAAGAGCGCGGACAATTGCAACTCGCTGTTGCTGACCGCCCGAGAGAGTCGACGGATATGCATCCGCCTTATCCTCAAGACCGACTCTTGAGAGAAGTTCCATCGCAACCTCTGTTGCAGATGCTTTAATTTCTCTTATAGAGCGGATATCCTCGCTATTATATGACTCACCGAAGAATTTTCTAAGTTTCGCTTTTTTTGATTTTTTCTTGGCAACGTATATGGGCGCCAAGGTCATATTCTGCAAAACGGTTTTGTTCTTAAAGAGATTGAAATGCTGGAAAACCATTCCTATCTTCTGACGATGCTCGTTGATATCAACTTTCATATCAGCGAGATCTACGTCGTGGAAGAATATGTTTCCGTCAGTCGGATCTTCCATACAGTTTAAGCATCTGAGAAAAGTAGATTTACCTGAACCTGAAGGGCCGAGAACAACTACAATCTCGCCTTTCTTAATCTCAACATTGATTCCGTCAAGCACAACATTGTCGCCGAATACTTTTCTGAGATTACATACTCTTATCACCTTTTCTCAGCCTCCTCTCAATAAGTTTAATCATTGTAGATATTATCAGTACCATTATGATATAAATAATCGCCATTGTAAGGTACGGCACCATAAACTCATAGGAGTTTGTTCCCGCTGTATTAAAGGCTTTATACAAATCGGTAGCGCCAACAAAACTTACAACGGATGTTTCCTTAATCAAAGCGATAAACTCATTACCAAGTGTGGGAATAATGTTTTTAATAGCCTGAGGAATAACGATCTTAACCATTGTAGCCGAGAAACTAAGTCCCATGGCTCTGCCGCCTTCCATCTGTCCGCTATCCACAGACAAAATGCCACCTCTCATAATTTCAGAGATATAGGCACCGCTGTTAAGTCCGAAAACAAGAATAGAAACGTTGACAGAGGTTATGTTTAAGCCAAGTAAAGGAAACAATACATAATAAAACAGCAGAAGCTGTACTACGATTGGTGTACCTCTGAAGAATGAAACGTATACACTGCACACCCCGTTTAGAAAACGTATTACCGCCTTATATTTGGGCGATACTCTCACAGCGGCAATAACCGTACCGATAAGTATACCTATAACAAGGCCCAAGACTGCAATTATTACTGTGTTCTTCAGTCCCAGAAGCACCATATTATAGCCTTCTCCCGATATCATATAATCGAGAAAGACTTCAATTTTTCTATCAAAATTACCCATAAAAATTATCCTTGTATAAAACAAATGCCCCACCAAAGGGTGAGGTATTTGTTTTTTATTTTCAGTTTATAGATTATGCTAAATCGTTAATAGACTCTGTGATGAATGCAGCGGGATCCTTGTCGATAATAACCATATCGAGGTTGCCGTTGAGCATATCCTGAACTGCGAGAGAACCGTTCTTGTAACCTTTAGCCTCAACTGCTAAGCCGGCAAATCCCCAGTCCTCGTCACCCTCAACGTAGAACTGACCGGTTGTACCGTTCTGGAAACCAACCTTGGATGCAGAATCAAGAGCGTTAAGAATTTCTTCTACATCAGCAGCTGTTGTGCAAGAATCAAAAGTAGTATCGTCGCTCATAACAACTACACGCTGAGAAGCCTCGTAGTAAGACTCAGAGAAATTAACGGACTCTTCACGCTTCTCGTTAATTGTAAGACCTGCCATAGCGATATCGCACTTGTGCTGACCAACGGAAAGACATACTGCGTCAAACTCCATATTCTGGATAACGAGTTCCTTGCCAAGATAATCAGCAAGAAGCTTTGCGATTTCCATATCGATACCGAGATACTTGTCGCCATCCATATACTCGAAAGGCTCGAACTCTGCATTTGTAGCAACAACGAGCTGATCTTTGCTATCGTCAAGAACTGCAGACTCTACAGCCTCGGGTGTACCCTCGCCATAGTACTTGTTGCAGATAGCTTCGAGTGTACCGTCTTCTTTTATCTTCTTGATAAACTCGTTAACATCCTCAAGAAGTTCGGGCTGATCCTTATCTACACCATAAGCATAAAACTCCTCAGTAAGGTCAATCTCGATAACCTTAGCGGTTTTTGCCTGACCTGTGCAACCTGCGAGTGCTGCTACAAGCATAAGAACTGCCATAATAAGTGCTAAAAACTTTTTCATTATGTACTCCTCCTAAAAATTTACAATAATAAAATCCACCCTAAAAATGGGAATAGATAAAGTATATGGTAATTTTATGATTTTGTCAACTAATATATGTAATATTTATTCATAAATAATCAAAAATAGTGCGTATGGTTATTGTTATCTATATTATAGTTAAAAGATAAGAAAAGCCTGCCTGAGCAGACTTTTCTCAAATATGCAAGACTTGCATAATTTATGCATAAATATAAAGCATTGGTTGAGCGAAATAAAATAAGCGAACAGTTATGTAAAAAGTTATAAATCGGACGAGCGTGTGAGTTTTGCCACAGATTCTACGTGGGCGGTTCTCGGGAACATATCAACGGGGGTTACTTCCTCTGTAACATATCCAAGTTCTGAGAGAATCTTGAGGTCACGTGCAAGGGTAGCCGGGTCACAAGATACGTAAACAATTCGTCTTGGTTCAAATGAAGCGACGGTTTTCAAAAGTTCAACGTCACAGCCTTTTCTCGGGGGATCCAATACGATAACGTCTGCTTCCTTTCCCTCACTTTTAAGTTTTCGGGCGGCTGTAGCGGCATCTGCACAAATAAACCGAGTGTTTTGAATGTCGTTTAATCTTGCATTTTTCTTTGCATCTTCGATTGCACTTTCAACAATTTCGACTCCCACAAGACTCTTACATTCACGTGCCATATAAAGTCCTATTGTACCCGTACCGCAGTACAAATCAATAAGTGTATCGGTACTTTTTAGCTCCGCGAAATCTCTCGCTATACTGTAAAGCACCTCAGCCTGAGTTCGATTAACCTGATAGAAAGATTGAGGAGAAATCAAAAACTTAAGGCCACAGAGAGTATCGCTTATATATATGTCACCATAAAGCACTCGGAAATTCTTGCCGAGGATAACGTTTGTATCTTCCTTATTAAAGTTAAGGGAAATACTCTTAATCATAGGTAGAGCATCGCAAAAACGCATAACGAGTTCTTCCTCAAAAGGCAAAGATTCGCCGTTAATAACGATACACACCATAAGTTCTCCGCTTTTCTCTCCGAAGCGCAGGTACAGATGTCTTACAAGCCCTTTCTGAGTTGTTTCGTTGTAGACGGAAATGTTTTTATCTTCGATAAACTTTTTAAGCACCTCGGATGCTTTGAGGAAAATCTCGGGCTGAAGCTTGCAGTCTGAAGTATCAACAATTCGATGACTGTGTCGTGAGAAAAAGCCCATTGTCACCTTACCGTCCAAGGAAACACCTACGGGAATTTGTGCTTTGTTACGATATCGGCTCGGGCATTTAGCTTTAACTATTGGATTAATTACTGCATCGATACCTCCGATTCGGCTTATCGCATCGGCGACGCGTTTTTCTTTGATTTTTGCCTCTGTATCGTAATCTATGTGGCAGTAGACACAACCTCCGCATAATCTGAAAACATCGCACTGAGGCTCAATACGGGAGTCTGAGGGGGTAATCATTTCCTCTATCTTGCCATAAGCGAGAGTTTTCTTGACTTTAAGGATGCGGACATAAAGTTCATCACCAACAGCGGTCATAGGTACAAATACAACCATACCGTCTTGTGTCTTGCCTATACCGCTGCCCTCTGAGGACATAGCCGTAATATTGAGTTTTATAATATCATTTTTTGCAAGTCCCATATTGTCACCTTGAAAACAAGTTTGAATATTATAGTTATAGATATTTTATCATTATTAAAGAGATTTGGCAACGGCTAAAGATAAAAAGGTAAATCGTTGACACCCTAATATATTTTTTATATAATAAAATATATTGAAACTCACTATTATACACTATATTCAGTTTCGGAGATGAAATTATGTTTAACGATAACATCCTTGATAATATAAAAAGAATACACTTCATCGGTATTGGCGGAAGCGGTATGTGTCCTCTGGCAGAAATACTCATTACCGAGGGCTTTGAGATATCGGGTTCTGACGCCAACGAATCAGACACTCTCGAGAGAATTAAGGCTTCAGGCATCCCTGTATTTATGGGACATAAGGCAGAAAACATTAAGGGTGCAGAACTTGTAGTATATACCGCTGCCGTAAAACCTGACAATCCCGAACTCGTTGCCGCCAATGAGAAGGATATCCCCTGCCTTGAGCGTTCTGTTATGCTTGGAATCGTTACCAGACGATATAATCGCAGTATCGCAGTAGCAGGTACTCACGGTAAGACCTCCACAACTGCTATGATATCTCAGATACTTATCGGAAGCGGATTTGATCCTTCGGCTATTATCGGAGGAAAACTTAACTTCATCGGCGGTAACAGTTATGTAGGACAAAGTGACATTATCGTCTGTGAGGCTTGTGAGTATGTGGATACCTTCCTTCAGCTTACCCCCTACGTTTCCGTAATACTTAATATTGACGCTGACCATCTTGATTATTTCAAGACTTTTGATAACATAAAGAAATCTTTTAATAAGTTTGCAAATCAGACCACAAAGGCACTAATATTCAACGGAGACGACGAGGACTGTCACGAAGCACTCAGAGATGTTTCTCTCGAAAAAATCACCTTTGGATTCAATAAAGACAATGACTACCGTGCAGAGAATATTATCTCCAAGGGTATGGAGCAAAGCTTTGACCTCTATTATAGAGATGAGTTTCTGACTTCCATTGAACTGGTTGTACCCGGTAGGCACAATATAGCCAATGCACTTGCTGCTGCGGCGTCGGCTCATTATATGGGTGCTACACCCAAAGAGATTGCTGAAAACCTTAAAAAATTCACGGGTGTTCACCGTAGATTTGAAGTTCTGGGTAAGCCCTGCGGAGTAACCGTTGCAGACGACTTTGCACATCATCCCACAGAACTTTCTGCAGTTTTGACTTCTGCTATGAATATGGGATTCAACAAAGTTTACGCTGTGTTCCAGCCTCATACTTTCTCACGAACCGCTATTTTGCTTGATGACTTTGCAAAA
>JAZULM010000029.1:0-10124 GCA_045603105.1 Ruminococcus sp. | reverse complement strand
TGATTTTAACAGTATTAGTGGATGTACTACCCTCTGTAATCTGGTAGGTACCTGTAAGTGTCCAACCATTAAAGGCGTAGTCGTCATTAGCGTTAGCGGTGAGGGTTACCTCTGTGCCATAGTTATATGTACCACCGCCGGTAACTGTACCGCCCTCAGCGGGGTCAGCAGTAACGGTTACTGTATGAGTAATAGCTTCATACTGTGCTGTATAGGTGGTATCTGCTGTAATAGCACCAATTGTTTTATCCCAACCTTTGAAGGTGTAGCCTGTGCGAGTGGGATCTGCAGGTTTTGTAGGTGCAGTACCGTATGCTATGGTCTGTGTGTTGAGTACTGTACCGTCGTGATCAAGGAAGGTAGCAGTAACAGACTTCTGTTTGAAGAGAGCATAGTATGTTGTTGTTGAACCACCAACTCTGTAGGTGTATGTAGCTGCATCAGAAACAACTGTGCTACCATCTGTTGACCAACCAACAAACTCATATCCTGGATTTGCTGTTGCTGTGAGTGTTGCTGTTGAACTACGAGCAAGAGTTACATTAGTACCTGCTGAACGAGAAGATGTTGCAGCTGCTCCGGAGAGGTAGTAACCCTTAACAGTTGCTGTACCTGCAGCTGTATCTGCGGTATAAGTCGTAGCACCAACTTTCATAGAACGAACTTCAGTTTTATTGGTAATGTTCATACTTGTATATGATGACGAATTACCAAGATAAGCTGTAGAGGGTGTTGCACCCTTTGCTACGTCAGTAGCTGTAACAAGATAATAGCTACCGGAATTAAAACCATACTGGCTATGAGCATTAGTATAGTTTGTAGCATTTTTCAGATTGCTGGTACTCCAGTTACCGGAGCCCCATGTGCCGCTATTACCAATAACTGCGTGGTATGTTGCACCATCCCACTTGACCATATCGTAGTAATACAGATTTGTATTGGAAATTTTAGTCATAGTATAGGTTGATGTATACGAATTGTGTCCTATACAAAGCTGAATAGTACTCGCTGTCCAGGAAGCGGGTTTTTCAAAATAAACCCTACCACCGGTATGGTTTACAGCACCTGTTTCTGCTACATCTACCTGGGCGGCGGAGATGCCGAGAGTTGTAGTAGAAAACAGCATCAGCAGTGTTAACAGAAGTGTTAACGCACGCTTGAGAATCGTTTTAGTTTTCATTCGTTAAAAACCTCCTATATTAATAGTATAGGTTTATCAAAGAAGTGCAACGAGCTTCTTCTGGATAGCTGTTGCATCTTTGATTGTAATTTTTCCGTCTCCGTTTACATCGGAAACAGATATATCAGCTGTACCGAGAGAAACGGTATCAGCAAGATATTTTTGGATAAGGGTTGCGTCCTTGACGGATACTTTGCCGTCGCCGTCTGCATCACCGACTGAGCGAAGAACTACGTTTGCTGATAATGTAGCAAGTAATTCATCGTCGATGCCTGCGTCGTAAATCATATTTACTGCGGATGCGGCAAAGTCACGGTTTTCGTCATTAGTGAGGTCAACCAGCTTGTTACCGGGGGTGAAGTTTAAGTTTTCAGCGCCAAGGTAGATGTTACCGGACTGAGTTACGGTAAGTGTAATCTCACCCTCGAAGGCATATCGGGAACCTACAATATCAATGTATACAGAAGGTGATGCCTTGGAAACCTGGAGTTCGTATGTATACCAGGAGTAAGAAGCTGTCATTGTATCGTTATAGCTGATGAGAGTTTCTCTGCTCATCTCAGCTTCAGTTGCGTCTGTGATAGCGCC
The DNA here is from genome assembly GCA_045603105.1 of Ruminococcus sp. GTDB lineage: Bacteria > Bacillota > Clostridia > Oscillospirales > Acutalibacteraceae > Ruminococcoides. The sequence goes on along the minus strand of JAZULM010000029.1, from coordinate 8,356 downwards.
TGTCGTTGTAATGAAAGGCTTATATGCATAGGAGTCAGCAGACTTGAAGTTAATGGTTACATCGTAGTACTCAAGAACTTCGGTAACAGCAACTGTAACTTTGTTGGATTCTGCTTTGTATTCGTTGCCGGCATACATAATAGTAGCAACTACATAATATGTATATTCATTGCCAACCTCGGACTCGGTTGTTGCCTGTGTGTAGGTACCGTCTGAGGAGGTAGCAAGAAGTTTGCCGTCTGAATCAAAGAAGTTATATTCAACATTAGTTACAGGTGAGTTGGAGGTTGCCTTTAATACGATATTGAAGCCACCCTCTACAGTTGCAGACTTGGTAACAAGTGTAGCCTGAAGTTCAAAATCTTCAACCTTAACTGTAACTTTCTTTAATGCTGTGTACTCGACACCATCAAATGTGTAAGATGCCTCGACTGCAAAAGTCTTATCACCAACGAAAGTGTAGTCTGATGTAATATTGAAAACACCCGTATCGTTTGTATCAAGAACTTTAACACCGTCTGAATCGTAGAGTGTGTATGTAACGTCCTCGGACTCGGAAGCAACTGCTGTGATTGTAATAACATCACCTACGGTTGCGGACTCGGGAGCTGTGACCTCTTCAAGTTTGAGGTTGAAGCTCTCGATAATAACGTCTGCGCTTACTGACTCGGTAGTGTCGGATGTATTATCGGAAGAAACAACAACGCTGTAGGTATCTGTACCTGCTGCTGCAGCTGTGTATGTATACTCTGCTGAGCCTGTGTCACTCTCTACTGAGCCAACCTGTGTACCGTCTGAATTATAGAAGGTATACGTAAGGTTACCGCTTGTATTACACTCAGCTATGAGAGTAACTGTATCGTTGATGAAGTAGTACTCCTCAGTTGCTGTGAGTGTAGGCTCTGCGATGGGATAATCTGCTGAGTCAAGGTAACCGTTCATCCAGTTGAGACGATTGTAGAACCAGTTGCTGAGTTCAACAGTAGCGGCATCGTGTGTATCGCCTGTGTCCTTGGAACCCCAGCCAGTCATCGGGTCTTCGTCGATGATGTTCCACTTTGCTTCGTCCATAAGTGTGGAAGCGTGTACTGTATTGTAATATTCAGCAATCTTACCGCCAAGCTGAGAGACATCGGTTAATGAACCGCTCTGAGCTGTCACCTCTGATGCGTTGGAGTAGAACAGTTCGTTCCACTCTGCTTTGACTACATTCCAGAAGTTTGTGTTCTGGCAAAGCTGAGCCTGTGCATTGAAGTTGGTGCTGTTGTGTGAATTTTCAACATATATTTCCTTGGAGTTTACGAACCAACCGCCATATTGGGAGGGGTTGCCGTTCTTATGGCCATCAAATACGGAAGAAATGCTGATTCTATTTGAGAGGTCTAACTCGTACTGGCCAAGAGTCCAGTCGTAGTCCCAAGCAACGCCAGCGTGAAGTTTACCGCCGTGGTAGTATACATAGTAAGATGTACAACCTGCGTCAAGGTTCTTGGAGAGTTCCTGGATGAGGTACATCTTAGCGAAGGACTCAACATCGATAACTGCATCGAGTTCTTCGTATGTAGCGTTTGGATCATACATAACTGCCTCGGCATTGTTCCAAACCTCTGAGATGAATTCCATCTCTCTCCAGGTAGCATACTCGGGATATTTACATACTATCTGCTGTCCTTCGTCGGAAATGAAGCCACAAAGCTCATCAGCGAAACGCTCGTCAAGTTCGAACTCAAGGAGGAAGCCACTCTCTGCATAAACAGAAGGATCGGGCTCGTCAAGGTTTGAGATGAACTTGTAGAAGCCGGAAGTTTTTGTATCATCAATGTCTGTTCCGTTTCTGAAAGCACGTTCTATTGCGATTTCGTCATCATAGATGAGATAGTTGTCTGCGTATTGTTCAGCATCTTCGTCGGAACCGAGCATCTCGTTAATTTTATCAAGATTAACAATGTCAACCAGAGGATCGCCTATCTCGACCTTGTCGGTCAGAAGATATGAGCCGATATAGTAACCGTTGTTGTAAAGGTCTACGGGCTGGAAGTTTGCAACATATTCAACACCGATAGCCTTTGCAAGGTCGTAGATAACCATATTACGCATACGAGCTTCGTCGGCGTTATAAGATACCAGACAGTACTTCTTAGTCTTGCCTGAACCTACAAGGTTTGCCTTGTCCTCAAGAGTGATGTTGAAAGCATACTTACCGATAAGCTCAACGGATGCCTTCCAGGAGGAGTTACCGCGTCCCTTAATTTTCTTAAGTACTGCCTCGGAAAGTTTATCTGTGCCGTCAGCGTTTACGATCTTGATGGAACCCTTGGACTCGTAGTCGTCCTTGTGGGGGATGCCATCTTTATCGGCATCGTCAGGACCATCGTAACCTTTTGTTGTAGGAACACTCTCTCTTGTGGTTGTATAGATAGCGGGAACATTGGCTGACTTGTAAACAACGAGGTCGAAGTCTGCAAATGTGCCGCCCAATGTATTGGTAGAACCTGTGGTGATAGCAACCTCAGCCGGTGTATCTGCTGTAACGGCAGTGTCGTTTATTATAAGCGACTGAGCATCTGTGCAGAACAGAAGGCTTGAAAGGTCTGCATCGGAAGGCAGATAGAGTTTATATGTTCCGTTATCAAAATCGGGGTAAATCTTGTCAATAGCAGTAGATGTATCGCCGTCCATATCTACCCAGAATTTTTCTGAAATTTCCTCAACGGGAGGAGTGTAGGAACTCCAACCTGATTTCTGGTCATTCCACTGACTAACTGTGAAAAGGCTCTTGGAACCGTCCCACTCAAGGTTTCCTGTCTGATTCCACTTGTTATCCCAACTGAAACCGGTTTGATTTTTGTTCATTCGACAAAAAATAACGTTTGTCCAGGTACCTGAGGGAGCTGTTACGGAATAGATAGAGCCGTCAAAGGGTTCACATTTTACCCAGGCATCACCACTGCTACCGAAGAAGTAAGCAGCGAACCAAGCACTGGAAGGATCCCAGAATGTGGGATCAAGATAAAGAACTGTACCGCCTGTGATATTGGCGCCTGTTTCGGCAACCTCTACCTCAGCAGCACTTGTGAAAGTTACGCCGACCAAACAAAGAGAGATAACCATCATCAGCGAAAGAACCAATGAGAGCAGACGCTTTGTAAGGCCAAGTTTAAATGATGTCATAATATAACCTCCTAAATACAACTTGTATTGTACAGAAAGAGTAGTCCTCTGAGTATCCAACAGCAGCTGACCTCCGCTGCTGCTGTGTGTTATCGGGCGCCGATATACAGCACCTCATAACACACAGCAAAACCTCAAAAGGGTATACTACCCCCCTATTATTTACCATATTATTATAATACATATATATGGTAAAAGCAACACAAATATTGTCCTGCAGAATAAACTGTGATTTTGCAAGAAATTTGGAGTGCTTTATTATTTAAATTGCACAAAAGTGCGCATATTTTTCGTTATGATGACGAATTTTACATTTCATTATAAACATAATTGTGATATAAATGTGAGATTTGTAGTAAATTAGGACAAAAAAATACCCACCGACAGGCGTCGATGGGTAGTGTAATAAATATTACTTTGTTAATCAGTCAGCGGAGTAAGGAAGAAGTGCGATATAGCGAGCACGCTTGATAGCTACTGTGAGATCTCTCTGGTGTGCTGCGCAGGTACCTGTCACTCTTCTGGGAAGTATCTTTGCTCTTTCAGACATATAACGGCGGAGACGATTGATATCTTTGTAGTCAATCTTCTCTACCTTGTCAACACAAAATGCGCATACTTTTCTGCGGGACTTTCTGTGCATGGGTCTTTCAGCCATGGTAATTCTCCTTTCAAAAATTAGGATTCGAATATAGGTTTATCAGAAGGGCAGATCATCATCTGCGGGCATTTCCTCAAAATCAGAGGCAGAGCCACTGGAGAAAGAGGGAGACTGCTCGGAATATGCGGGATGTGCAGGAGCCGAAGGCTGCTGTGAATAACCTGCATTATAACCCGAGGACTCACGTCTCTCGCCTGTGAATGATGCGCTGTCGGCGATAACCTCTACAACGTAGCGGTTTGTACCGTCTTTTGCCTGATAGGTACGGCTCTGAAGCTGTCCGTCGATAGCGATAAGAGAGCCCTTTCTGAAATGTTTACATACGAAGTCAGCGGTATAACGCCATGCTACGATATCAAAGAAATCTGCCTGACGCTCTTCGCCTGCTTTGACATAACTACGGTCAACGGCAATACGGAATGTTGTTACATTGGTGCCGGACTGTGTTGTCTTAAGTTCGGGATCAGACACGAGTCTGCCCATTAATACTACTCTGTTAATCATGATATTCGTCCTTTCGTTTTGCACTTAAAGTGCGATAAATAGTAGATTATTCGTCTTCCTTCTTGATGATGAGAGATCTGAGAACGCCGTCTGTGATCTTGTAGTTACGATCAAGTTCTGCGGGGAACTCTGCTTCACTCTCAAAGTTGATGAGAACGTAGTAGCCTTCGCTCTCTTTGTTGATAAGATATGCAAGCTTACGCTTACCCCACTCGTCAACACTCTGCAGTGTAGCATTCTTCTCGATGAGAGCCTTGAACTTCTCGATAAGAGCCTGAACTGCCTCCTCACCGTTCTTAACGGAGAGAACCATAATGGTCTCGTAGTTTGCCTTAACTGCCATTGTTTGCACCTCCTTCTGGACTATTGGCACTGTATGGATTGAATTTCACAGTGCAAGGGATGTACACAGCCTGACCGCTGTGGGCTATAAAAAAGCCTGTTATGAGCATACTTACACACATAACAGACTTATTATATCATCTAATTTACTTTTGTCAAGGAAAAGTTTGCTTCTTTGAAGAATATATCTGGAATCAGAAAATCAGTCTTCATCAGAGTTTCTGGGGAGTTTGACGCTATGGCTGTCATCTTCAGCCTCGTCATAAGCGTGGAAACCCTTACCCTTGATGGAATTTGCAGTTGTTGTAATTACAAAAGCGTCTGAGTCTATCTCGTGAACAAGAGTTGTTGTGCTGTGAACCTGATTAGGTCTAACGGCTACAAGCAATACTCTCTTGTTATCACGACGATAACCGCCTTCGGCTTTAAGCAAGGTTACTCCCCTATCTATTTTGTCGAGAATAGCCTCCGTTATATCGTCATATTTATCTGTAACGATAAACAGAAGTTTGCCGTTGTTTCTTGACACTCCGTAGAGTACGGTATCGATAGCTCGGCTGAACATAAATATGCAAATTATTGCATAAAGTGCATACTCGACATCTCCGTAAACAAAAGCAGATGTTAAAACTACCACAGCATCCACCAATAACATAAAAGTACCCTGTGATACGTGAGGTAGTTTATCGTGGAGCACACGGGCAACGATATCGGTTCCTCCTGTGGAGCCTCCACGGGAGAATATTAGCGCTATACCAACACCGCAGATAAGTCCGCCAAAAGCGGCAGCCAAAATTCCTTCGCCAACGTAAGGTTTAACAATTCCCTCATTAACAAGAATATCCAGACCGTCCATAATTACGGCAGATACTACAGAGCACACTATAGAACTGGAAAGATATTTCCAACCGATTGCCACTGCTCCCAAAATGAAGATTGGTATGTTTACTACTATGGTAAGCGTACCAATCGGCAGAAAGTCAAACAGATAGTTGAGTAAGGTACTGACACCGATTACTCCACCCGGAGCGATGTGGTTTGGAGATGTGAACAAAACAATCGCCACAGCATAGAGGATACAACCAACAAGGGTTATGAGAACATCAAGGATAAGTTTCTTGGGGTTAATCTTTTTCATATTAATCGCATTCATAGATATTCACCTTTTATGCATAATTATTCATCTGAATTTTCGATAATAACCTGAAATAATTCTCTGATTCTATCTATACGGGAACTAAGATAAAGGTACCCGAAAAGCGCCTCCATACCCGTTGCAGTATGGTAGTCTTTGAGGGAACTGTTACGAGGAACAGAGTGTACGGTAACATTCCTGCCACGCTTGAATACAGCTTCCTCTTCGTCTGTGAGCATCTCTTTAATCTTGTCAAAAGCCTTTGTCTGTGCTGAACAACAGACAAGGGACACCTTGTCTTTATTTAGTGCTCCCACCTGTCTACGACCGAAGGTAAGTAAATACTCCCTTACAAGTAAATCGTAGACGCTGTCCCCTACAAAAGCAAGAGTCAGAGATGAAAGTTCCTTGGGGTCAATGTTATTTGAAAGTAGTTTATCCATAATTCCTCTTAAAATTACTCAACAAAATCAAACTGCACTTCATAGATTGAGACCGTGTCCCCTTCTTCGATTCCTGCTTCTCTGAGGGCATCTATTACCCCTGCTGAGATAAGAACGTTCTGGAAGTAGTTAAGACTTTCATAATCGTCAAAATTAACGGACTGCATAACTCTGTAGAGCCACTTACCCTCAACGAAGTAAATGCCGTCACATACTGAAATTTTGACTTCTTTGGAGTTGAGTTCCTCTAAATCAACCTGAGGTGCAGGCTCAGCCTCGTAAACTGTTACGGGAGGAAGTTTTGTGAGCATCTCGGTTATTTTATTGAGGAGAGGGTCTACATCATAGCGAATCGCAGCCATAATGGGGAAAAACTCGTAACCTTGCGACTCAACAAATTCACGGAACTCCTCGATTTGATCGTCTGTTGCAAGGTCGCATTTGTTACCTGCTACAACCATAGGACGAGAGGAAAGTTCTGAATTGAACTTTCGGAGTTCATCATTAATAATACGGAAATCTTCCTTGGGATCTCTACCCTCACTGCCTGCTACATCTACTATATGAACGAGCATACGACAGCGCTCAACGTGACGTAAAAACTGATGTCCGAGTCCTGTGCCTTCCCAAGCACCTTCGATAAGTCCAGGGATATCGGCCATAACAAAAGAGCGTCCCTCTGATACTGTTACAACACCGAGTTTGGGAGTTATTGTTGTGAAATGATAGTCGGCAATCTCAGGTTTTGCCTCGGAAACAACAGACAAAAGCGTAGATTTACCTACGTTAGGGAAGCCCACAAGACCAACATCAGCTAAAAGTTTGAGTTCGAGCTGAACCTCAAATTCCTCACCGGGAATACCGGGACGAGCAAAACGAGGAGTCTGGCGAGTGGGGGTTGCAAAATGGGAGTTACCCCAGCCACCCTTACCGCCACGGGCTATAACCACAGGCTCTTTGCCTGAAATATCTGCAATAATTCTGCCTGATTCGGCATCCTTAATAAGTGTACCTGTAGGCACACGGATAATCAGATCCTCGGCTTTTCTGCCGTTTTTTCTGCCTGACATACCGGGATTGCCGTTTTGTGCCGAATACTTGCGTTTGTATCGGAAATCAGCGAGTGTGGAAAGATTGGTATCGGCTACGAATACTACGTCACCGCCTTTACCTCCGTCACCACCATCGGGGCCGCCCGAGGCTACGTACTTTTCACGATGAAAAGAAACCGCTCCTGCACCGCCGTCACCTGCTTTTATGCTGATTTTTGCTATATCAACAAACATTTTTTCCTCCGTGTATATTATCCCTCGCATAAACTTGGGCATATACTTTCTACTTAGTATAACTAAATAATGTACTAATAACCTTTTAACACGTTAAAACGTCCTTAAAAGAACAAAAAGGGCGGATATAACTATCCGCCCGAATGCTTCGATATTACTGCTCAACAGGGTAAACGCTTGCACGCTTTCTGTCTCTGCCCATACGCTCGAAGCGAAGAACGCCGTCAATAAGAGCGAAGAGAGAATCGTCCTTGCCTCTGCCAACGTTTGCGCCGGGATGGATGTGGGTACCTCTCTGCTTAACGAGAATGTTGCCTGCGAGAACGAACTGACCGTCTGCTCTCTTAGCGCCAAGACGCTTAGACTCGGAATCTCTGCCGTTCTTAGTGGAACCAACGCCCTTTTTGTGTGCAAAAAACTGTATGGATATTCTAAGCATTACAACTACTCCTTTACAAGAATATTTTGCGGATACTCCTCCGTTAACGCCACTAACTCGTTTTTGAAAGCAACAAGTATTTTACTGCCTATCTCAGCATCTGCCGCAAGTGACAACGCCACTGCCGCATTTTCCTCATCAACCGTTACGTCATAAGGAATGCCCAACGAATCAATCAAATTAACGGTATACATAGTCATTGCGCTGACAGCGGCACAAACAATGTCCTGCCCCGCATCGGCGTAACCGGAATCCCCGCACACACGGAAGCCGTTTAAAGCTTCGCCGCGCCCCGAAAATGACGCCTTTACCATAACACTAAGCTATGGAAACTATCTGAAGCTTTGTATAAGGAAGTCGGATCGTAGCCATGTC
>JAZULM010000028.1:0-2227 GCA_045603105.1 Ruminococcus sp. | reverse complement strand
TGATTTGCTCCCTGATAACGTTACCCGAAGCCTCAGTAAAACCTCACTTCAGGAACTCAGTTTCAGCGATTGCGAGAAACTCCCCTTTGTAGTTGTAGGTCAGACTCAGGAGATGCGAATGCTTTTTGACAAACTTTGTGCAGCCTCCGACATCGCCCCCCAGATAACAGCAGAGGTCACAGGTATCACTACCGCCCGTACAATGTGCTACGAGGGTATAGGTGCAACGCTTCTTCCTTTGCAGTTTGTCAAGAGTGACTTAATGAGCAGGGAAGTTACCCTCTTTGCTTTGAAGGATAAAACCGATATCCGCCAACCTGCAGTAGTTACACGCAGGGGTGCTTATCTTTCCGACTGCACCAAGTACGCTATACAACTTCTTACGAAAGAATAAAAAGCAGTCTAACTATATAAATAGGAATAAAAAAATTATTTTATAAAATACGAAAAAAGTTATTGACAACCGCCTATAATGATGTTATAATTCTAAGGCACTTGAAAAAATGCGAGTGTGCTGGAATAGGCAGACAGGCACGTTTGAGGGGCGTGTGTGGAGACGCGTACGGGTTCAAGTCCCGTCACTCGCACCATAGGAATAAGGGATACCGTTAGGTATCCCTTTTTTCTATATCTACGTGAGCGTGACGGGGCTTGAACAGGCTGTGCCAAGGTTTAAGCGTCAGCGAAAACCGCAGGCAAAAACAGTCCTGTGAACTGTTTTTAAGCCGACAGGTGGAACACACTCTCAATGAATATCTATTCGCAAAGTATGCATATAAATTCATCGTTCGGTCGGGAATATCCGATAAACTTGTACCCGAGCTTAAATATTTGTGGAAAATTATTCCTAATTTTATTGACAATCAAATTTCAGTGTGATAAAATGATTACAAATTTCAAGGAGAACATAAGTTATGAACAGAAATTATTTCGCAGCATACTACTTTTACTTTTACTTTTTTAGCCAGGACTAAATAGTAGAAGTGATTTGAGCTGCAATTTTTTTCTTGATGACTTTTCGGATACCGATGATGTCACCGCAGTGGATAATCACTGCGGTGTTTTTTTATTTTCTCTGACTTTTTGGTGTATGGAGGTATAACTATGATAGCAGTACTTAAAAACGGAGTAGAAAAATTTCAGCAGGAAAGCCTTATTAACTGGCTTGAGGGAATGGGACTTAAGGTTCACGTTTCCGAAGGCGATATGCATACGGTTTTGGGACTTATCGGAGACACAAGCCGTGTGGATATTGATTTGCTTGAGGGACTGGAGATTGTCGAGAGTGTTCGCCGTATTTCCGAGCCTTACAAGAAAGCAAACCGCAAGTTCTTCCCCGATGACAGCGTAGTTGATGTGTCGGGTGTCAAGATAGGCAAGGGACATTTCGCAATGATTGCAGGCCCCTGTTCAGTCGAGAGCGAGGAGCAGATTATCCTTGTCGCACAGCGTGTCAAGGCGGCGGGTGCCAACATCCTTCGCGGAGGTGCATTCAAACCCCGTACATCACCCTACGACTTCCAGGGACTCAAGGCTGACGGTATTGAACTTCTCCTCAAAGCAAAAGAGGTTACAGGGCTTCCCATAGTCAGCGAAATTATGAATGCAAATCATCTGCCTCTTTTTGAGAATGTTGACCTTATCCAGGTTGGCGCTCGTAATATGCAGAACTTCGAGCTTCTGAAGGAACTGGGCAGAACCCAGAAACCCATTCTTCTCAAACGCGGTCTTGCAAATACTTTGAAGGAACTTCTTATGAGTGCCGAGTATATTATGGCGGGCGGTAACGAGAACGTTATCCTCTGCGAGAGAGGAATCAGAACATACGAGACTTATACGAGAAACACCCTCGACCTTGCGGCAGTTCCCCTGCTGAAGGAGCTTTCCCACCTCCCCGTAATAGTTGACCCCAGCCACGCAACGGGCAGAGCCCGTCTCGTTCGTCCAATGGCCCTTGCGGCGGCAGCGGCGGGAGCCGACGGAATTATGATAGAGGTGCATAACGACCCTGCAAACGCCTTTTGCGACGGCGCACAGTCTCTCACTCCCGACCAGTTTGCAGACCTTGCGGCGGCAGTACGCAGAGTCCGCGAGGCGCTGTAAGGAAGAGACGGGATGCAAAAACTTTAAAAAGGGAAATGTAATGAATAAATTTATAAATCGAAAAAATATTAGATTAAAGAATTTTAGTTACAGTTCTCCGGGTGCATATTTTGTAACTATTTGC
>JAZULM010000027.1:0-1849 GCA_045603105.1 Ruminococcus sp. | reverse complement strand
CGCTCTCACCGCAGAAAAAGAGGTATAAGCGATTGAATATCAATTACTTGTACCTCTTTCCTGTTTTAATAAACCCAAATAATCGCCCATTTTTAGGGGTTTTGACTAAAAATTACGTGTCAGCACCCCTTTGAAGATGTCAGGGTTGTCAGCGAGTAACTTGTCTAACTTCTCGGCATTTATACGCCATCCCTTACCGCTTCTATATGCTACCGCATTAGTTCGTAGCAATCCCGAGTTCAGTATCTCTTGTGCCTTTGTCGTACCGCAACCCAAATACTTTCCTAACCCCTTTACGCCCTTGATTATGCGTTCATCTTTGCTCTGTGGTGCTGTGTGCGGTTCGTCTATCTGTGACGTCTGTGTCGGTTCAACATCTTCTACCTCTGTGTCAGTTTTGTCAGTTACAGCTTGTTTCTGAACACCTAACAGGTTACCGAGAAATGTTAGTAACGTATGTTGGTAGTACCTCTGAATGCTGTGCATCTGAACAACGAAGTAACCTAACTCTATCTCTGCTTTGACGGATGCAGATGTGTTACCGATGGCGTCACGTTTCAATGCCTCAACATCCTCTATCGTCAGTACATCGTATGGTTGTTCGTATATATCGGTTATCTTACCATATAATGCTTGGAGCATCTGATGTTGTCCGTCTGCCGATAGTTCCAACAGCATCTGTTCCACGTTCTCGTGCATAGCATATAACATCCTACGATAATACTCCGTACCTTGTGAAATGTCTATATCATTATACTTGATACCATTTTCTATGGCATTGTTATACCATACACATCTGGATAACTCATTAAGATAATCGTATATATACTTTATATCCATTGTAATTAGTTTATATGCAAAGATATGAAATCATAATTAAACACAGCGTGGGTATTTTGGTTATATACCCGAGCACACCTCAACGAGACTGATTTTCTCACGTGTCCGCTTGTCTCGGAAGTAAATCATCCTATACGCACTATCAAGGAACATAGCAAGTCGGAATTCGGACATACCGAGCAGATTCAAGACGTTGGAATGTTCACCGCTCTCTCTGTACAGACGCTCTCCGAAACGTTCCATAAAGTCACGGACGTTGGTGTTGTGAAGGGTAACCTCAACACGATACACGTTACTCATATCTTCCCATCCTAACCACGTTTTCAAACGTTCTGTCTTCTGTGGACTGCTTTCGTTCAGTTCACGTGCCTTGTCGTAAATTCTCATCTTCATATCTGTGTCCTTTGCTTGTGAGAAGTACAAAGTAGGCAGTTTACTTAACTTCAAACGACTACGGCTGTAATACTCGCCATATCCGTCCAATGTCTCATCGTCAGTTACTTTCCTTCCGTTGAGGTATAAGTCGTAATTCTCAACATCCTTTATCATCCTACGTACCTTGCTGATGTAGTTGTATGTGCTGTCAAATGCAAGTTCAATTTCGGTGACGTTGTTGAAAGTCATTCCATAGAAGTCTGCCACATACAGCAAGTCACATATGTGGTTAGTCGGCTCTCCGTTAGGAACTCTCGTATATACTCGGTATAACGCCCCATTATCGAATGTAAAGAACGCCTTACCCTCATACTTTGCACTATTGGAGAACGTGAACGTACCGAGCCGAAAATATCCATCAACGTCTCTAACATTGAGAACTGCGGACATCTTCGTCTCATCATTTTCGACAAATACAAGACTGAAATCGTCTTCGTCCAAAATGCGGGCATTTGTCATCTCGTCGTATCGTGTAGTATGCTTACGGAGGTAGTCGTACAGGTTCTGGGGCATATTGTAGCACACTCGCAATTTATCTACGTTCACCGCCCAATCAATTCTCTTTGCCATAGGT
>JAZULM010000026.1:0-66730 GCA_045603105.1 Ruminococcus sp. | reverse complement strand
GAGAGGATGGCATCACAAAGAAGGTCAATTGCGTTTTCGTTAATCATTTCATTCATAAGTTTCACCCCATAAAACTGTGTGTATCTTCAATATACACACTTATACACATACATTTTATCACACAAAAGAGCAAAAGTAAATCATTATTAACATATAAAACTGCTACGTTCAAATAATTTATCCTTATAAAAAACCGAGGCACTGTAAAGAGTGTCTCGGTTTAGTGTTTGATTAATGTAAGACTTACATCAGTAAATTATCATTTGAGGATTGCACCCTGAGCACCGCCCGATACAAGATCGGCATAGCGTTTGAGATATCCTGTGAGTTCTTTTTTCTTGGGTACAAAGTCCTTCATTCTACGGTCTATTTCTTCCTCGGGAACCTTCAGTTCAATTGTATTGGCGGGAATATCAATGGAGATAATATCGCCCTCCTGAACAACACCGATAATACCGCCTGAAGCAGCCTCGGGAGTTATATGACCGACACAGGCACCTCGGGTAGCACCCGAAAATCTGCCGTCGGTAATAAGTGCAACACTTCCGCCAAGTCCCATTCCCATTATGGAAGAAGTGGGATTGAGCATTTCTCTCATACCGGGACCGCCCTTGGGTCCTTCGTAACGGATAACCACTACGTCGCCTGCTTTAATTTTTCCATTGTTAATGGCACTCTGTGCCTCCTCCTCGGAGTCAAAAACTCTGGCAGGGCCTGAATGAACAAGCATTTCAGGAGCGACGGCTGAGCGCTTCACTACGCTTCCCTCGGGTGCGAGATTACCCTTGAGCACAGCAATACCGCCTGTTTCACTATAGGGGTTGTCGATAGGACGGATAACCTCTGTGTTGAGGTTCTGAGCACTCTCGATATTCTCCCCTACTGTCTTGCCTGTAACGGTGATGCAATCTGTATTGAGAAGGCCTTTTTTGGAGAGTTCCTTCATAACCGCATAAACACCGCCTGCTGCGTCCAGATCCTCCATATATGTTCTTCCTGCAGGAGCAAGATGACAAAGGTTGGGGGTATTTTTGCTGATTTCGTTGGCAATATCGAGATTAAGTTCAACACCACACTCGTGAGCAATAGCGGGAAGGTGGAGCATACTGTTGGTAGAGCAACCCAGAGCCATATCAACTGTCAGGGCATTCATCAGCGCTTCCTCTGTCATAATGTCACGAGGTCTGATGTCTTTTCTCAGCATCTCCATAACCGCCATACCTGCGTGTTTTGCAAGTTCGATTCGTGCAGAGTATACAGCAGGAATTGTGCCGTTACCCTTAAGTCCCATACCAAGTGCCTCAGTAAGGCAGTTCATCGAGTTGGCGGTATACATACCTGAGCAAGAGCCACAGGTAGGACAAGCTTTGCACTCGTACTCGTTAAGTTTATCGTCGTCGAGTTTTCCTGCATTATAGGAACCTACTGCCTCAAACATACTGGAAAGACTGGTTTTGCATCCGTCAACTCTACCCGCTAGCATTGGGCCGCCGCTGACAAATACAGTCGGTACATTGACACGTGCTGCCGCCATCAGAAGTCCGGGAACATTCTTGTCACAGTTAGGCACCATAACCAGCGCATCAAAACCGTGAGCCATTGCCATAGCCTCTGTTGAATCTGCAATCAGATCACGGGTTACAAGAGAGTACTTCATACCCTCGTGTCCCATGGCGATTCCGTCACAGACTGCTATTGCGGGGAACACAATGGGAGTTCCGCCTGCCATAGCAACACCTATTTTTACCGCGTCAACGATTTTGTCGAGATTCATATGACCGGGAACGATCTCGTTATATGAACTGACAATACCTACCAGAGGTCTGTTCATCTCCTCCTCGGTAAGACCGAGAGCGTGATACAGAGATCGGTGAGGAGCATTTGACGCACCTTTAACTAATAACTCGCTTTTCATAAAAACACCTCGTAAGGCTTAGTTGTTGATGAGTTTATCCTCGTCACTCCAGCTATAGAGTTTACGTACTTCCTCACCGACAATCTCAGCAGGATGCTCAGCTGCTAACTTTCTCATAGCATTGAAGTGAACCTGAGAACCTGCATCGCTCATATCAAGTAAGAATTCTTTTGCAAAGGTACCGTCCTGAATGTCCTTGAGCACCTTTTTCATAGCCTTCTTTGTTTCCTCTGTGATAATCTTGGGGCCTGTTACATAGTCGCCGTACTCAGCAGTATTGGTAACAGAATAGCGCATTCCTGCGAAACCGCTCTGATAAATAAGGTCAACGATGAGTTTCATCTCGTGGATGCACTCGAAGTAAGCATTTCTGGGATCGTAACCTGCCTCAACGAGTGTCTCGAAACCTGCCTGCATTAAAGCGGTAACACCACCGCAAAGAACAGCCTGTTCACCAAAGAGGTCAGTCTCTGTTTCTGTACGGAAAGTAGTCTCGAGTACACCTGCACGGGCACCGCCGATACCGAGTGCATAAGCAAGACCGAGTTCCAAAGCATCGCCTGTGGCATCCTGCTCAACAGCAACCAGACAAGGTACACCCTTACCTGCAAGGTACTCGCTTCTGACTGTATGACCGGGGCCCTTGGGAGCAATCATAATTACGTTTACGTTCTTGGGAGGCTTGATACATCCGTAGTGAATGTTAAAGCCGTGAGCAAATGCAAGTGTCTTGCCCTCTGTTAAGTTGGGCTCGATACTCTCTTTGTAAAGTTTTGCCTGTTTCTCGTCGTTGATAAGAATCATAATGATATCTGCAGTCTTTGCGGCATCCGCAGATGTCATAACCCTCAGTCCCTGTGCCTCAGCCTTTGCCCAACTCTTGGAGCCTTCGTAAAGACCGACAATTACGTCAACACCGCTTTCTTTCAGGTTGAGCGCGTGAGCGTGTCCCTGAGAGCCGTAGCCGATAATTGCAACTGTCTTGCCACTAAGTTTCTTCAGATCGCAATCCTGCTGATAGAAGATTCTGTTCATAAAAATTACCTCTTTCCTAAGAAAAAATTATAAATTGATTGTCTGTCTTATTGTTGTACTTCCCTTTTCAAGAGAAGCGTTACCTGTACGGCATATCTCCAGAATACTGTAATCTTTCATAAATGCAATGAAATCATCAATTTTCTGAGAAGAATCTGCCAGTCGCATAACGATTGAGTCCTTGGAATAATCAAGCACCTCTGCGCCAAAACCTATTGCGGCACTGCGAAGTTCCTCGCGAAACTGAGGAGTGTTCTGCACCTTGATAAGCAGAAGTTCGCAACTGACTGAATTATCTGCATTGAACTCTTTGATTGAGCATACATCGGGAAGTTTGTAAAGCTGATTTACAAGTTGATCCTTGGCTATATCCTCACCGTCAAAAGTAACCGTTATACGTGAAAGTTCCTGAGATTCGGTTTCGCTAACCGACAAGGAACTGATATTGAACTGACGTCTGCGGAACATACTCGTAACCCGATTCAGTACACCAAACTGATTCTTTACAAGTACGGCTACTGTATATCTGTTCACTTCTGTTCCTCCAATCTGACGATGATATCATCCATGCTGCCACCCGGAGGAAGCATAGGAAGAACAAATTCGTCCTTTTCTATAACACAGTCGATAACATATACGCCATCGTTTGAGAATGCTCTGTCAAGGGCTTTGTCGAGTTCCTCCAATGTGGTAACTCTCTCACCCTCGGCACCGAATGCCTTTGCTAACAAAGTAAAGTCGGTCTTGCGGTTAAGAACTGTGTTGGAGTAATGCTTGTTAAAAAACAGAGTCTGCCACTGTCGTACCATACCGAGCACGCCGTTGTTCATAATAAGCACAACAACGGGAACGTTGTGGTTTACTGCTGTCG
The DNA here is from genome assembly GCA_045603105.1 of Ruminococcus sp. Taxonomy (GTDB): domain Bacteria; phylum Bacillota; class Clostridia; order Oscillospirales; family Acutalibacteraceae; genus Ruminococcoides. Next base: position 62,909 of record JAZULM010000026.1, on the reverse strand, counting down.
CAAGTTCGTTAAGGCACATTCCAAAACTGCCGTCACCTGTGACCAGAACACTTCTCTCGCCTGTTCCATAAGCAGCACCGATAGCCGCACCCAAGCCAAATCCCATTGTTCCCAAGCCACCGCTTGATACAAATCGTCTGGGCTTTCTGAAGAAAAGGTTTTGTGCTGACCACATCTGATGCTGACCTACATCTGTTGCAACCGCTGTATTCTCGCCTAAATATTTATTGAGAGTGAGAATCGCGTTTCTCGGTGTAAGTCCTTGACGTGTATCGAGGTTTTCCTCTTCCTTTACTTTAAGTTCAGCAATTTTTCGTTGCCACTCAGGTCTTGTTACCTCTTTAAGTTCAGTCAAAAGGCTTTGAAGTGTTAATTTGATGTCACCTCTGAGGCCCACTGATGCATTGACTGTTTTTGAAAGTTCAGATCCGTCTACGTCGATGTGTACTATTTTCGCACCCACAGCAAACTTTTCTCTGTTTCCTGTTACGCGGTCATTAAAGCGAACACCCAATGAGATTATCAGGTCTGCTTTGTGCATAGCCATCGAAGAAGCAAAGTGTCCGTGCATTCCCTGCATACCAAGAAATCTCGGGTGGTCTGTAGGAATAGCCGAAAGTCCCATCATTGAGCATCCTATGGGAGCGTCAATTTTATCGGCGAGTAAGAGCATTTCCTCCTGAGCGGAAGCGGTAATAAGTCCGCCACCAAAGTAAATGAAAGGTCTGACAGATGCATTTATAAGTTCTGCTGCCTCGTTTATACGAATCTCTTTCGCCGCCTGAGGCTCGGTAAAATCTGCACTAGTTACACTCTCGTACTCACAAGTGGCAATCTGCACATCCTTGGGAATATCTATAAGCACGGGACCGGGTCTGCCTGATTTTGCAAGGGCATAAGCCTCGCGGATAGTATCTGCCAACTCCTCGACACTACCTACAAAATAGTTGTGTTTGGTAATGGGAAGTGTGATGCCCGTAATGTCAATTTCCTGAAAACTGTCAGTACCGATTTGTGTAGTGGGTACGTTACCGCAAATTGCAAGTACGGGAATCGAATCAAGATAAGCGGTAGCAATACCTGTTACGAGGTTTGTAGCACCCGGACCTGAGGTAGAGATAACAACACCCACCTCACCCGTTGTACGGGCATAGCCGTCCGCTGCGTGAGAAGCCCCCTGCTCGTGGGCTGTCAATATATGATTTATTTCATCCTGATATTTATATAAACTGTCATAGACGTTGAGTATCTGTCCGCCGGGATATCCGAAGACGGTATGTACACCCAGGTCTATGAGGGTTTTTACAACTATATCTGCGCCTGAAAGAAGCACTGAATCACTCCTTGCTGAGATAATTTACAATAAGTTCTCCACACTGCTTACAGCCTACCTGAGTTTTACCTTCGCTCATAATATCGGCAGTACGATAACCTGCATCGAGGTATTTACCTACTGCGCGCTCAATAGCATCTGCTTCCTCTGTCATATCAAAACTGAAGCGAAACATCATAGCGGCAGACAAAATTGTACCGATGGGGTTTGCTATATCTTTGCCTGCAATATCGGGAGCGGAGCCGTGAATAGGCTCATAAAGTCCGCAGGTTGTAGCACCGAGGCTTGAAGAAGGAATCATACCGATTGAACCTGTAATCATTGAAGCCTCGTCGGAGAGAATGTCACCGAACATATTCTCGGTAACAACTACGTCAAACTGTGCGGGATTCTTTACAATCTGCATTGCACAGTTGTCAACGAGCATATCGGAAAGTTCAACCTGAGGATACTCGGATGCAAGGCGGTGCATTACTTTCTTCCACAGGCGGCTTGAATCAAGCACGTTGCTCTTCTCTACAGAACAGAGTTTATTGCCTCTCTTCATTGCAGTTTCAAAGCCGATTCTGCCTATACGCTCAATCTCAGACTCGCTGTAACTGAGTATATCTGTGGCGGTATCGCCAACAGTTTTGTGCTCACCAAAGTATATTCCGCCGATAAGTTCACGGACAATAATGAAGTCTATGCCCTTGTCAACGATTTCCTGTCTGAGGGGAGATGCCTCTGCTAACTGAGGCCAGATTTTTGCAGGACGGTTGTTGGAGTATACGCCCATTCCTGCACGAAGTCTGAGAAGTCCTTTCTCGGGACGTTTGTCGCCGGGAACGTCGTTCCACTTGTCACCGCCGACAGCACCTAAAAGTACGCTGTCCGATGCAAGGCACTTATCAAGTTCAGACTCGGGAAGCGGATCGCCGTACTTATCAATGGCACATCCGCCCATATCGACATCGGTATAGTTGAAGTTGTGTCCGAAAATTTCCGAGATTTTATCAAGAACCTTAATAGTCTCGTTTACTATTTCGGGACCTATACCGTCACCGCGGATAACCGCAATATTCTTTTCCATATTATTCACCTTCTCTTAAGGATTTCAGCAATCCGCCTGCTTTGATAATATTCTGAATGAATGCAGGGAAAGGCTGAGCCTTGTATTCCTTGCCTGTGGTAATATCTGTGATAACACCTGTGTCAAAGTCCACCTTGACCTCGTCGCCTGCATTAATCTCCTCGGCTGCCTCTTCACATTCGAGAATGGGCAGACCGATGTTGATTGCATTACGATAGAAAATTCTGGCGAAGGACTTTGCAATTACACATCCTGTTCCACAGGTTTTGATAACAAGAGGAGCGTGTTCACGTGAAGAACCGCAACCAAAGTTCCAGCCTGCTACCATTACATCGCCTGACTTTACCTCTTTGACAAAATTTGTGTCGATGTCCTCCATACAATGCAGGCTGAGTTCCTTTGCATCGGGAGTATTGAGGTATCTTGCAGGGATGATAACGTCTGTATCTACGTTATCGGGATATTTGAAAACTTTACCTTGTGTATTCATTTTCAGTCCTCCTTGTACTCGGTAATATAACCTGTAAGTGCAGAAGCTGCTGCTGTATGGGGAGAAGCAAGGTATACCTCGCTGTCTACGTGTCCCATTCTGCCCACAAAGTTTCTGTTTGTGGTAGCGATACATCTTTCACCCTCGGCCAATATACCCATATATCCGCCAAGGCAGGGACCGCAGGTAGGAGTAGAAACAACTGCGCCTGCATCAATGAAAGCGGTATAGTATCCACGCTCTACACATTCACGGAGAATCTGCATTGTACCGGGGATAATAATACAGCGAATACCGTCTTTGATCTTTTTATCCTTGAGAATTTCGTAGGCAGCCTGCATATCCTCGAGTCTGCCGTTAGTACAAGAGCCGATAACAACCTGATCGATCTTAATATCGGAAAGCTCAGATGCGGGACGTGTATTCTCGGGAAGATGAGGACAAGCAACTACGGGCACCATAGCGGACAGGTCGATATCGATTACCTGCTCATACTCAGCGTCCTCGTCAGCCTCAAAGATAAGAGGTGTACGCTCACATCTGCCGTTCATATACTCAATAGTCTTTTCATCTACTGGGAAAATGCCGTTTTTGGCACCTGCCTCGATAGCCATATTACAGATACAGAGGCGATCATCCATAGACAGATTCTTGACTCCGTCACCGCTGAACTCCATGCTCTTGTAAAGGGCTCCGTCCACACCAATCTTGCCGATTATATAGAGGATAACGTCTTTACCTGAGCAGTTGTAGGGAAGTTTGCCTGTGAGGTTAAACTTAATAGCAGAGGGGACTTTGAACCAAGCCATACCTGTTGCCATACCTGCTGCCATATCTGTTGAGCCGACACCTGTAGAGAATGCACCTAAAGCACCATAAGTACAAGTGTGACTGTCTGCACCGATGATGCAGTCGCCTGCTGTTACAACGCCCTGTTCGGGAAGCAGAGCGTGTTCAATACCCATTTTGCCTACGTCGTAAAAGTGGCTTACACAATGTGAGCACGCAAACTCACGACAGGTTTTGGACTGCTGAGCAGCCTTGATATCCTTATTGGGTACGAAGTGGTCGAGAACTATTGCCACTTTGTCCTTATCGAACACCTGAGTAAAACCTGCTTTATTAAACTCGTTGACTGCCACGGGTGTAGTGATGTCATTACCGAGAACTATATCAAGTTTTGCATTTATAAGCTGACCTGCCACCACGGAGTCAAGTCCTGCGTGGTGAGCCAGTATCTTCTGAGTCATGGTCATTGCCATTTCAGTTACCTCCCTTGGTCATCTTGAAGAAAGCACTGAGCAGTGCATTGGTACTTGCCTTGATAACGTCTGTATCAGAACCTGCACCGTAGTACATCTCTCCGTCCTCTGTTAAAAGACCGATATATGACACAGCCTCACTCTGAGAACCGTTACCCTGCATACTGTGCTGAGTAAATACCTCCAGAGTATACTCTTTGCCTGTGTATTCCTTGAGTGCGTTATTGATGGCATTGAGTGAACCGTTGCCCTCTGCCTCAATCTCTGTTTCTTCGCCGTCTTTCATAAATGTTATGTTAATCTTGACTGCACTGCCCTCACGAACGAACTCGTAATCGGTGACAGAGATATCACCCTCAATGTTCAGGTAGTTGTCTGTAAATATAGTGAGAATCTCCTCACTCTTGAGTTCACGATGCTCTCTGTCGGATACTCCCTTACAGGTGTAACTTAAGTGTTCACGCATCTTAGCAGGCAATACGTAACCGTAGGTCTGCTCCAACAGATAACTGATACCGCCCTTACCCGACTGAGAGTTAACTCGGATAACATCGGCGTCGTATGTACGGCCGATATCCTGAGGATCGATCGGAATATAAGGCACGTTCCAGATGTGCTGTTTTTTCTTGTTTCTGAACTTCATACCCTTTGCGATAGCATCCTGATGGCTGCCTGAGAAAGCTGCGAATACCAAAGCACCTGCATAGGGTGCTCTTTCGTAGACCTTCATACGGGTACACCTCTCATAAGCCTCTACAAGAGAATTCATATCAGAGAAATCAAGTCCGGGATCAACGCCGTGGGAATACATATTCATAGCAAGAGTAATTATATCTACGTTGCCTGTACGCTCACCATTACCGAAGAGTGTACCCTCAACTCTGTCTGCACCTGCTAAAAGTGCGAGTTCGGTATCAGCAACACCTGTACCTCTGTCATTATGAGGATGCAGAGAAATTGTAACGTGTTCTCTGTACTTTAAGTTCTCGTGCATAAACTCTACCTGAGAAGCGTAAACGTGAGGTAAACTCATCTCAACGGTTACGGGCAGGTTGATGATAACGTTGTTATTTTCGCTGGGTTCGAGAACATCCAGTACAGCATTACAAACCTCAAGAGCATACTCTGGCTCTGTGCCTGTGAATGACTCGGGAGAATACTCAAAACGGAAGTTGCCCTCGTATTCAGAGGCGAGTTTCTTTACAAGTTTTGCACCATCTACGGCAATCTTCTTGATTTCTTCCTTATCTCTTTTGAACACCTGCTCACGCTGTGCTACACTTGTGGAATTATAGAAGTGAATAATTGCTGAGGGTGCGCCCTTACAAGCCTCAAAGGTCTTGCGGATGATGTGCTCTCTGCACTGAGTAAGAACCTGAACTGAAACATCCTCGGGAATCATATTGTTGTCGATAAGAGTTCTCAAAAACTCGTACTCTGTATCAGAAGCGGCAGGGAAACCTACCTCTATCTCCTTGAATCCAACGGAGAGAAGCACCTTGTAATACTCTAACTTTTCCTCAAGGCTCATAGGAATAACCAGACTCTGGTTACCGTCACGCATATCTACGGAACACCACACAGGGGGCTTCTCGATATGGTCTTTTTCTACCCATTTATTATATTTTTTATCTACGGGGAAATATCCCACTCGATATTTACTTGAATCCATCATCACTTATTTATCCTTTCTGCTATGACTTCTATCTCTACTAATGCTCCCTTGGGGAGATCTTTTACTGCTACACAGGAACGTGCGGGTTTATCTGTGAAGTACTGAGCGTAAACCTCGTTGAACTGTGCAAAGTCACCCATATCCGAGAGAAAACAGGTTGTTTTAATTACGCTTTCGAAGTTGGCTCCTGCTTCTTCGAGCACCGCTTTGAGATTTTGGCATACTCTGTGAGTCTGCTCACAGATATCTTTGCCCTCCATCTCACCTGTTGCGGGATTTAGGGGTATCTGTCCGGAGGTGAATAGTAAATCACCAAGGCTGACTGCCTGTGAATAAGGGCCTATTGCCTTGGGGGCTTTATCTGTGCTGAATTTTTCTTTCATAATAACCGCTCCTTTCAGATTATACTATTTTGAAGCCTTCGCTACGAAGGGTTTTGGTAATAAGATTAACGTGTTCGAAATCTCTTGTTTCCATCTCGATTCGCAGGAAGCAACCGTTAACGCTCTGGGTGTTACCCTTTTCGTAGTGGACACCTGTGACGTTTCCGCCACAATCTGCAATAACGCGTGAGATTTCTTTGAGCTGACCGGGCTTATCGATAAGCTCAATAAGCAGGCTCGAGGAACGTCCCGAGTTGAGAAGTCCTCGGTCAATAACGCGTGAAAGACTTGTAACGTCAATATTACCGCCTGATACAATGGCTACCACACGTTTTCCCTGAAGTTTGAATTTATCAAACATAACAGCGGCTACTGCGGCTGCACCTGCACCCTCGGCAATCATCTTCTGCTTTTCGATAAGAGTAAGAATTGCAGAGGCGACCTCGTCGTCGCTGACAAGTGCTATATCGTCTACGTATTCCTTTACAAGTTGGAATGTATTTTCACCCGGCTCCTTTACGGCGATACCGTCTGCAATAGTCTGTACGTAAGGGAGCGTCTGAATTTTGTCGGAGTTTACAGAGTTGTACATACTGGGAGCGCCCTGCACCTGCACACCGTAAACTTTGATGGAAGGTCTTATGTGCTTTGCTGTATATGCAACGCCCGAAATAAGACCGCCACCGCCAACAGGAACAACAATTGCGTCTATGTTATCGAGGTCATTGAGAATTTCCAGAGCAACTGTACCCTGACCTGCGATTACATTCTCATCATCAAAGGGATGTACGAAAGTGTATCCTTCTTTGTCACGGAGTTCCAAGGCTTTTTTGTAGGCTTCATCATAGGCGCCCTCTACAAGACATACCTCTCCGCCGTAACCTTTGGTGGCCTCTATCTTAGAGATAGGAGCATTGTCGGGCAGACATATCAAAGATTTGATGCCGTTTTTTGTAGCTGCAAGTGCAACGCCCTGAGCGTGATTACCCGCGGAGCAGGCGATAACACCCTTCTCCTTTTCCTCGTCACTCAGCATTGCTATTTTATACGCTGAACCTCTTACCTTAAAGGAACCCGTAATCTGCAGATTCTCGGGCTTAAGGTATAGTTCGCAATCGGGAGCAATTCCATAAGCACGGACAACGTCAGTCTCTCTTACAATATTCTTGAGAACTGCCTGTGCACTGAACACCTTGTCTAAAGTTAGCATTTAAATCAACCTTTCATAGTCTGCGTTACTCAGAAGCATTAAAAAGAAAACCGCCTCAAAGACACATTTGCCTTGAGACGGGTGAAAACAAATTTACACTCGCGGTACCACTCAAATTGCGGTTATACAAAACCGCCACCTCTTCGAAGTCACAGAACTTCTATACACTAACGTAGTAGTACGGGTCGCCCTACTGAGTGTTCGACACAAGTTCAGGCTTCCGGCTCAGAAGAGAGAGGTGTGAGGCTCTTGTATACCGATTCGCACCATCCATCGGCTCTCTGAAAAACTACAAACCCGACCATTCTTCGTCACAGCTTTTATAAATATTTAATATAGGATAAATGATATCATCATAAGGCGATTTTGTCAAGTATTATCGGCACTTTAACCCACGAAAAAAGCCACATATATTCTACATCTGTGCCCCTCTTTTTTGTACTATTTAACAAACCACACCGGTAAACTCGTATTCACCCTAAAAAAAAGAAGAAAAATTGGTCAAAACACCCTGTTCAAGTCCTGTTACCTTGCACTTGTGAGAGAAAAAACAAAGGGCACCTCTTAGGTACCCTTTGTTTTATGCGAAAGAGCAGTATAACGTTGCATAAAGATAGGTAAGAAAAGCAGAAAGGTGCGTAACCGTACTATTCGACAAATCGGAATTGGATTACTTGGGTTCACTATCTGTAATAATATAAACCCCTTCTTGAATTGCAGAAAGTGTTGCAATGGAGCATACAGCTATGGCAATGTAATTCAATTCCAAAAAAGGAATTGTCAAAGGAAATAAGAACAGAAGGAGTCCTGATACTTTGTTCATAATCGTATGGAAGGATATAAACTGTTTTTTAGAAAAATATCCCCATATAATATTGCTGATTTTGATAACCGCAATCACACCACCCCATATCCACAACCATTGTGGAATATGGATTGCTGGCAACAACTTAAACAAAGATACCACTACAAAAATAAGGTCGGCGATCGTGTCCAGTTGGCTTCCAAACTTGCTGGTACTGTTTGTTTTTCTTGCGATTGTACCATCTATCATATCACTAACACCGCAGAGGAGATATGTGATATAAAACTCCAAGGAAAATGCGGGAAAGAACAGCAACAAAATACTGCCGAAAATACGACAAACCGTGAGTATATTTGGAATATGCTTCGCCATCTGCTCACCTGCAAATTCAAGTTTATTTATTTGATTATACCATAAAGCGATTAATTTTTCAACCGAACGCAAAAGAGCTCCCGACAACCGTTCCGGCTGCCGAGGGAGGTGTGAGTATGAGAAAAACCTCTTTTTTCTGGTAGACAAAAGAGGTTTCTTTTATGATGCAGGTAACAGTGGCTCTTTATATTCGAAAACTTACCCCTCGCTTGTTGCGGTGTGCGTAATTCAAAGCTTCATCATCGCGGCGGCTTAAAAACAGTCCACTGGACTGTTTTTACCTGCAGTTTTCGCTAACGCTTAAACTTTGGCACAGCCTGTTCAAGTCCTGTTATCTTGCACAGAAAATAAGAAAAGGGATACCTCCTTCGAGATATCCCTTATTTCTTATGGTGCAGGTAACAGTGGCTCTTTATATTCGAAAACTTACACCTCGCTTGTTGTGGTGTGCGTAATTCAAAGCTTCATCAACGCTCTCCCTAAAAATGCTTCACTGAAGCATTTTTACCTTCGGAGCAGACGTTCCTCCTTCTCCTCGGCACGGTCGCCTTCAAGTCCTGTTACCTTGCACAGAAAATAAGAAAAGGGATACCTCCTTCGAGATATCCCTTATTTCTTATGGTGCAGGTAACAGGACTTGAACCTGCATGAAATTGCTTTCACATGGACCTGAACCATGCGCGTCTGCCAATTCCGCCATACCTGCATATTAAATTAATCGGCTGTTGCTGACTTTCGAGTCAACGCTAGATATTATATCAAACACTCAGGTAATTGTCAATGCTATAGAATAAAAATCCTCCGCGTGATTTCAAAAAAATAATCGGATACAACCATTATACTTTGATTGCATCCGATTTATTACTTTTGTTATTTTACAGGTCGTACTTGAGTTCTTCTTTGGCAAAATTCTTGAAACTCTCGTAGTAGAAATATGAACGGAGAGTCTGCAAATCTTCGGGGGTAGTAACTTTGATATTCTCTCTGATACCCTGGAAGATATGCACAGTTTCGCCGAGTTCAATCAGAAGTTCCGAGGAGGATATGGGGTTGGTAATTCCTCTTGCCTCTGCCTCGTCGTGGGCCCACATAATCTTTCTCATAGTGTAGCCCTGAGGTGCCTGAGTGATAAACATCTGCTTTCTGGGAAGAGATTTGCAACAGGTCTCGCCGTCAACAGATTCCAGTACTGAGTCAATGCTGGGAGTTACGGGAACGGCAGTCTCGAACTCTCTTGCGGTATTGATACAGTCCGTGATAAGTTTTTCTGAAAGCATAGGACGAACGCCGTCGCAAATCAGAACAACGTCCTCTTTGGAGGAGTGTTTCTCTACCTCAACGAGACCATTGTGGATACTCTGGTGGCCGTTGGCTCCACCGGGAACAATATTTACAACTTTCTCTATATGATGCTCTTTGATAAGCCCCCAGAGATAGTCGATTTTATCGGGAATACAGGAAACAACAATGGTATCAACCTGAGGATGAGCAGAAAAATGTTCCAATGTGCGGATGATAATAGGCTTACCGTCCACGTCAATAAACTGCTTGGGGATATCAAGTGACTTCATTCTTGCGCCGATTCCTCCGGCAAATATCATAGCGTGTACCATTTTGTACTTCCTTTCTTTCTAAGGTTCAACGGTTTATTTTTTTGCTTTGTCTTCTTTATAGACTTTCAGCGCTTCCTCAGCAGGACCGTCAAATACCAACTTGCCCTTTTTCATATACAAAGCACGGGAACACAATTCTTTTACTGAATCAGCACTATGGCTTACATAGAGAACTGTAACACCACTTGCGATAGTATCGGCAATTTTCTTTTTGCACTTTTTCTTGAATGTTGCATCACCTACAGACAACGCCTCATCAATAACAAGCACATCAGGTTCAATGTTAACATTGATAGCAAAACCCAGACGCATCTTCATACCGCTGGAGTATGTTCTAACGGGCTGGTCAATATAATCGCCGAGTTCTGCGAACTCAATGATACGTTCCTCGAGACACTTAATTTCGTTATCGGTAAGTCCGAGAATATATCCTTTGAGATATATATTCTCTCTACCGGTCATCTCCATAGAGAAGCCTGCAGTAAGCTCCAGCAATGCCGCAACCTTGCCCTCAACGTGCACTTCACCCTCTGTAGGGAATGAAACACCTGTAATAAGTTTGAGCAGGGTGGACTTACCTGCACCGTTATCGCCGATGATACCTACTGCTTCACCCTTGCCGATTTCAAAAGTGACGTCAGAGAGTGCGCGGTTTATCTTAGCTTTTTTACTCTTGAAAAACAGAGCCTTGAATCGCTCCTGGTCGTTCTTGTACAGGGTATACTCCTTGGTGACACCCTTAAAGGTAATAATAGGTTTTCCCATATTCTTACCTCCTTAAAGCACGTCGGGAAGTCTCTTGCGCAGACGGTTGTAATTAAAGATACCAAGCGCAAAGACTATGACAAATTCGGACAGGAAAATAATAAGTTCGAGTTTATTCTCAAAAAACCAAGTATTATAGAGAAATGCGTTACGATAGCCGTTAGCAAAGAAGTTAATAGGATTAAAGAGCATAATTGTCTCGAGAATCTCGCTGTCGAGGTTGTAGGAATTGTAGATAATACCTGTCAGCCAGAAGATACCCGACATAATAGAAACAATCATATTCTCAAAGTCCTTGGAGAAAGCCGCCATCGGTGCAGTTGACCAGGTAAGTGCCACGAAGAACATATACATCAGCGGGCAATACAGGAAAAACTGCAGGTTATAAATTGACGGCATATATCCGTAGCATATGAGAATCACATACATTATTACAGACAAGAAGAGATGAATAAAAAGTCTTGCCAAGGCGGTAAAGGTCATAATAGTTGACACAGGGAAAGAAACCTTGGTGACAAACTGTTGATTCATCCTGATAGACTTGGCGCCCAGAGTTATGCTGTCGGTAATAAAAAACCAAGGTATAAAGCCAACGAGCATAAACACAAAACGAGGAAATACCTGTCCTGCCCAGGCGATGTCACCCGCACTTTTGAGTCCGATGGAAAATGCAAACCAGTATACGAACAAAGTAAACGCAGGTTTAATAACCGCCCATAAAGGACCGATAGCGGCACCTTTATATGTTTTTTTTAGGTCATTTATGGCAAGAAGTAATATCTGTTTGCCAAAATGCTTGTGATCTTTAAATATGGTGAACAAGCGTAATCCTCCTCAGAATGATATAGCGTCTTAATATGAACATACCAATCCATAATATAACACTTTACATTATATATCATTTTGAGAATTTGTCAATGAAAGTAAAGGTTTTGATACAAATTATGAATTGCATCCCTGCCTTTGTTTTAATAAAACAAAAACGGAGTACACCAAATAAGTGTACTCCGTAAATTTATGTTCAGATTACTTGTTGAAAATGGACATAATATCGTAGAAGTTATCGTCTTCCTCTTCGCCGGGTTCAGCACTACCCTGAGCAGCAGACTCGCCTGCAGCAACTCTTGCAGCCTTAGCCTTGCCGTCTGTAGAGAAACCTGTAGCAATAACTGTAACGCTGATTTCGTCTTTCATCTCTTCGTTAACAACAGCACCCCAGATGATGTTTGCATCCTCGGCTGCTTTTTCGGAGATAATTGTAGAAGCAACGTCGATATCGTCAAGACTTACGTCGGGAGATGCAGTGATGTTGATGATAACACCCTGTGCGCCGTCGATAGTAGTCTCGAGCAGAGGACTGGAGATAGCAGAGTCAGCAGCTACAACAGCCTTGTCCTTACCGGAAGCTCTACCGATACCCATGTGTGCATAGCCTGCGTCCTTCATAATTGCAGTAACGTCTGCAAAGTCAAGGTTAACAAGACCGGGAACTACGATGAGGTCGGAGATGCTCTGTACGCCCTGACGAAGAACATCGTCAGCAATAGTAAATGCGTTCTGAAGAGTGATGCTCTGGTCAGAAACGAACTTAAGTCTTTCGTTGGGAACAACGATGAGAGAGTCTACACAAGCAGCCAACTGCTCGATACCCTGCTCAGCCTGTGCCATACGCTTCTTGCCCTCAAATGCGAAGGGCTTGGTAACAACAGCAACTGTGAGGATACCCATATCCTTAGCAATCTTAGCAACAACGGGTGCTGCGCCGGTACCTGTGCCGCCGCCCATACCTGCTGTAACGAATACCATATCAGTATCCTTAAGGATAGCAGCGATTTCCTCTCTGTTCTCCTCAGCAGCCTTCTGGCCAACCTCGGGGAGAGAGCCTGCGCCCTTACCACGTGTTACCTTCTCGCCAATCTGAATCTTCTGAGAAGCCTTGGAAAAACGAAGAACGTGCTCGTCGGTGTTTACAGCGATAAACTCCACGTTACGAACTTCCATTTTAACCATTCGGTTAACAGCGTTACCGCCGCCGCCACCGACACCGATAACCTTAATTACTGGTAAATAATCAACGAACTCTTTCTCTAATTCAAAAGCCATTTACTTATCCTCCTTGAAATCATCTATATAGATTACAATTCTGTTTGAAAATCCTTGTGGATACAGATACACACTATAATCCACTTTATAATAAGGTAACATATTCAGCAGATAATTTCAACATTTTTTTTAAATTATTTGTATTTTTTTATTTTTCACCTTAATATAACACTAATTTTGTGAAAAACATGCCCATAGAGTCTACTAATGCATCAATATTCAACTATAATAGTTTCTTCTGTGGGTGCTATAGTTTCATCGGGCGGAGTTATATTGCCCGTCAGCAGAGTGTACTGATTAAAATAAGATTTGCTCGTATCGTAACACATAGATACGTCAAGATCTCCTGCGATCATTGTACCGCTGACTTCAAGTTTTTCCTCGATAATAGTCTGTGCCGTATGCACCTTATATTCCAGATGTTCGGGGATTCCGAGATAAACGACTATACGGTTGTCGTAAACATACTTGAACTCAAGGGCGTCATTCTCCGTAGATACATTCACAAGAGTAATATTTTTTGCATCCAGCTCATTGAGGGTTGTGAATATTTCCTGAAGTGATTCGCCGACTACTTCGTTATTATAGTCGATAGTATCGCCTGCTGATTTGCTTCCTGCTTTGACACCCTCAACCACAGGCACACCCATTTCGTCCGCAGTTGCCGAGACTTCGAGCACCTTTCCTTTATCGCTGACTATATAGTATCCGTCCATACCGTCAACAACGCAGGCAGGATCTGCCAAAGTTATATCAATATTGATAGCATTCGGGAAAACGCTGTATACCTCTGCTTTTTCAATATACGGGAATTTGCTTTCGAGTCTGCTTTCGGCTCTGCCCTTGGGAGATGTGAAGATATTATCCCCTAAAAGAAGACCGCTTTGAGAGATAATCTCTTTCTCGGAATAGATACCGTTAACGTTTACGTTTATCTGCTCTGTCTTAAACAAAACTGTCAGCGACAATATCACGCCAACAAGCATTACACACATAAACAGTCCCAAGTAGATGAAAAAGTTTCTGAATTTTCTTGCCCTGGGGCTTATTGGTTTTCTCTGCTTTTTGCGAGGTTTTTCAGTAGCAGATTGCGAAGGTTTCCTCTGAGCAGATACTTTTCTCTGAGCACTCTGAGGCTGACGACTTGAAGCAGGACGTCTGCCTGATGTTTCACTCGAAGGACTTCTTCTTTGCTCTGAAGATTTGTTCTGACTGCTATGCTCTGAACCTCTGATAGTAGGAGAATCGTGTTCTGCAAAGCGGTCAAAGTTATATTTTGACTCGGGTGATGAAGCACCACGACTTACATCCGACGTAGGTCTTGTTCCTGAGTTTTGAGCATTTCTCTCTCTGGCGTATGTACGGGGAGCAGATGAATGTTTCTTTGAAGCGGTTGCCCCCGAGCGTGCAGCAGAACCTTTAGAGGATGACGCTGCTCTTCCCTTGGATGTGGCAGTTTTTTTCTTTGTGGGAGTATTCTCTTTTTCACGCTTAGGCGCAGCAGAAGTTCCCTTTTTGGGTGTTGCTTTTTGCTGAGTACTGCGACGCTGTTGCCCCTTGGTCTGCATTGTGCTTGTGCGACTGCTCTGGGCAGAGCGTTCTTTTCTCTGTTCGCTGAAATCTTTTAGCGAGGGAATTGGTGCGGTTTTATCATCCATAACGCCACCTCCTTATACTTCCTTATATCTGAAAATTCTTGTTTGCTTACTTATATTTTTTTGACTGATGCTCCGAGATTTGTCAGCACTACGTCCAAATCTTCGTAGCCTCGCTCTAAATATCTCGTTGTGTTAATCTCTGTATTTCCCTGGGCTTTTAATGCTGCCACGACAAGTGCCGCTGAGCCTCGTAAATCCATAGCCTGTATCGAGGAACTGTAAAGTTCCTTGACACCCTCTACTATAGCAACTCTACCCTCTGCTTTAACGTTGGCTCCAAGGCGTAGAAACTCGCCTACGTGCTTGAATCGGCTCTCGAAAACCGTTTCAACAAAAACAGTAATTCCGTCACAAAGAGTTGCCATCGCCATAACGGGAGCCTGAGCATCTGTGGGGAAGCCGGGATATGGTGTAGTCCGCACTAAATTAAAGGACTTGAGTTTCTCGGGACAGGATATAAACATTCTGCCATTTTTACACTCGACAGTGCATCCTGCTTCCTCAAAAACAGGAATAACCGCGCCTAAGTGTCTGTTGATTACACCCTTAAGGGTTATATCGGAACCCGTAACTGCTGCTGCAGACATCAGAGTTGCCACAACGATTCTGTCGGGGATAATTGTGTGAGAAGTACCATACATAGAGGATACTCCCTCTATGACTACAGTCCCCTCACCCGCTCCGCTTATCCGGGCTCCGCATTTTATAAGGTAGTCCGCCAAGTCCTCTATCTCGGGTTCTCTGGCAGCATTGGTAATAACCGTTGTACCTTTCGCAAGACAAGCGGCTATCATTATATTTTCTGTAGCACCGACGCTTGGGAACGAAAGAGCAATATTTGCACCTTTGAGTCCCTTTGGGGCGGTACAACTGATTATTCCGTGATGTTCCTCTATATCTGCACCCATTTTCTTGAGTGCTTCAAGGTGCAGATCTATAGGTCTCGGGCCGAGTTCACATCCCCCGGGTAAAGTCAAAACCGCACTTTTACATCGGGTGAGGATTGCGCCGAGGAATATTATCGAACTTCTCATCTCTCTCATAAGAGAATCGGGAATCTTAACACCGCTTAAAGCATTGGTATTCACCACGAGTGTATGGCCGTGGCGGGTTGCTTTGCACCCTAAATACCTCAGAATATTTATAGAAGTATCTATATCTGAAAGACAGGGACAGTTATGTAAAACATTTTCGTCCCCGCTGAGGATTGTTGCCGCTAAAATCGGCAAAGCACTGTTCTTAGCTCCTTGAACCTCTACTTCACCGCTGAGTTTTCTGCATCCCTCTACAAGCAGTTTAGCCACACACTACACCCTTTCAGCATCGGATTAATTTATCCTATGCTGAAAAATTATATGTGTGACAAACGAGGTTATGCCTTAAGCGTTGTTTTGAGATGAATTAAGCACTTCCATAACTGCATTATATATGCGCATATTCGCGTCTGCTATTGCCATACTCTTTGCATTTTCAGAGTACGTATCAAGCAGTTCCTTGCTTTGAAGAAGTCTGTCGATTTCGTCTGTTAATATTTCCTCTGTGAGGTCTTTTTCCTCTATAACAGAGGCGGCGTCACGCCTGACAAGTGCCATAGCATTATGATACTGGTGGTTCTCGGCTACAGTCGGAGAAGGAATAAGCACCGAGGGCTTACCCATAATCTGAAGTTCTGTCAGAGTTATTGCACCGCAACGGCATACCACTAAATCTGCCGCCGACATACACAGATCCATATTATCTATGTATTCTCTTATATGAAGATTAGAGGCTTTATCGGGATCAGTACCTTTTTCTCTTAACAAATCGGGGAACCACAAGCCGTATTTACCGTAAGCGTGGATGTGCTGATATTTTCCATCTTTTCCGCTACGGGCAATTATCCCTGCCATACTTTCGTTTATTCTTCTTGCTCCCATACTTCCGCCAAAAGAAAGTACCACAGGTCTTTTATCAAGAGAGAGTTTTTCTCTGGCATTTTCTTTTGATACTGTAGAAAGAATCTGTGCTCGGACAGGGTTTCCCGTTAGCACGAAATCACAGTCTTTATCGAAATGCACACGTGCAGCATCCATAGCAAGTAAAACTTTCTTTGCCTTCTTTGAAAGCATCTTGTTAGTCACACCGGGAAAAGCGTTCTGCTCGTGAATCAGAGTAGGAATAGATAGTTTCTGCGCAGCCTGAATAACGGGACCGCTGACGTAACCGCCTGTGCCGATACATATATCGGGCGCAAAGTCCTTAATTATCTTCTTTGCTTTTGATGAGGCGGATAACGCCTTGAACACAGTGCCTATATTCTCAGCAATTGCCTTGGGGCTGAGACTTCTTCTGAATCCTCGTACGGATACGGTCTTTATCTCAAAGCCCTGAGCAGGAACCAAAGTTTCCTCAAGTCCGCCTTTGTTACCGACAAAAAGTATCTGTGCCTGAGGATTATTCTGTTTTATAGTCTGGGCAATGGCAATAGCAGGATTGATGTGTCCTGCGGTACCTCCGCCTGCAAGTAAAAATTTCATATTTATCTTCCCCTTGCAAAAGGTTTTGTCTTACGCTTTTTCCATTTTTGATGTTCTCGATACAGAAAGCACTACGCCCATCTGTGCCAGAAGCATTACAAGAGATGTACCGCCATAACTGAAGAATGGCAGCGAAATACCTGTATTGGGAAGCCAGTCGGTGATAACGAGAATATTGAGTATAACCTGCAGACCGATCTGTGCAGTAAGACCGCATCCCAGAAGTCTGCCGAAGGTATCCCCTGCTCTTTGAGAGAGGTATATACCTCTCCACACAAGAAGTCCGAATAAAATCAGAATTGCTATGGCACCGATAAGTCCCAGTTCCTCGCATACAATAGCAAAAATAAAGTCATTCTGAGGCTCGGGGAGGTACAGATATTTCTGTCTGGAATTACCAAGTCCAAGTCCCCACACACCGCCTGAACCAATAGCGTAGAGAGAGTTTCTTGTCTGCCAGGTAGTCTGCCACATAGCCTCATCAGTATAGATAAGTGCCTGCCCCCAGCCGTCCATTCGCTTCATAGCATAGCCCAGAAGTCCCGTAGCCCATGCAATCAAAAACGCTGCTACTGCCGCAGAAATAATAACCACAAAATATTTTCCGGGAAGTCCTCCGAGATACAGCATAAACAGTACAAGGAAGAACATAATTACGATACATGAGTAGTGAGGCTCGAGCAAAAGCAGTCCTGCAGTAGCAATAAAAACTACCGCTCCGGGCATAAGTCCGTGCTTGATATACTTCATTTTCTCTGCATTCTTTGTACAGATATAAGCCATAAATACAATAACGCAGAACTTAGAAACCTCTGATGCCTGGAATGAAAAAGGACCTAAATATATCCATCTGTGTATACCTGTATCCGAAGGCATAAACAAAACCAATATAAGGAACACAAAGGATATTGCGAGGATAATCTTTGCCGCCATATAGTAAACGCGGTAATTCACAAAGGAAAGCAGCAGCATAGCACCGATACCTACTACCGCAAAGATAAGCTGACGTACAAGGTAATAGTAACTGTTGCCTTCTTCAGCTAGTGCTACAGGATAACTTGCTGAAAACATCATGAGTATTCCTATAGCAAGTAAAACAAGCACCAGAATCAGAAACGGCATATCAATACCCATTCCTGCCTCCCACACTTTGAAGTTTTTCTTCTTAGAGGGAGCGGAGGTTTTTTTCACTGATCCTTGAGGGCGATGGCTGTTTGAACCAGAACCCTTAGAGGCTCCACCGCTATAATAACGAAGATATGCCCTGTCGGGATTTGTCTGAGTATTTGAAAAGCCTCTTTGAGTCATAGTATCACTCCAGTCAAAAGGAAGTTAATTCGTCACAGTCAGGGTGTGAGTTCAATCACACCGAAATATACAAGTGCTACCGCGATAATGCCTGCAATAGCTGTTACAAGGCTGAACACACAGACTATCTTCACCTCTGACCAGCCACACATCTCGAAGTGATGGTGTATTGGACTCATCTTGAAGAGGCGTTTGCCGTGAGTCAGTTTGAAATACATAACCTGAAGCATAACGGAAAACATTTCCGCGATATATACAATTCCGATGAGGATAACCAAAATGGGAATATCAAGTGCAAAGAGTATTGAACATACCATACCGCCGAGGAAAAGCGAGCCTGTATCGCCCATAAACACCTTTGCAGGATGAAAGTTCCACACAAGGAAGCCTAAGCATCCACCTGCAAGAGCAGCACTCTCGATAACACCGCCTGCGTTTGAAACCATAGCAGAGATAAGCATCATAAATACTGCCGCAAAAAATGTTATTGAACCATCAAGTCCGTCGATACCGTCAGTAAGATTCGTAGCATTAACAATACCAACTATAACCACCGATGCGATAATATAGTAGAAAAATCCAAGTTCAACAGTACCCACAAAAGGAATCACCGTAGAGGTAAGTCCTGTGTCTCCCGCTATGTATCTGAGTGCGAGGAGATAAAGTATGGCTACACCAAACTGCATAATGAGTTTCTGAGTAGCAGTAAGTCCAAGATTACGTTTTTTGACAACCTTGATGTAGTCGTCGATAAAACCGATAATTCCATAGCAAAGAGCCATTACAAGTCCGATACAGATGTTGTATTGCTCCATAGTAGGAACAGTTGATGTTACCCCGACACGGATAATGTATACCACAACTGTAGAAATAAGTATACCAACAATAAACATAATACCGCCCATAGTGGGAGTACCCTGTTTTTTCTTGTGCCAGTCAGGGCCTATCTCAAGAATCGTCTGTCCGAACTTAAGTTTATGCAGATAAGGAATAAGTACCTTACCCAAAACCGATGAAATAACAAAGGCAACTACTGCTGCACCTAACGCCCATAAACAGTTTTCCATACTTTATCCCGTCCTTTATTTTCCCAATTTTTCGTTGACTACTTCTATAATTTTCTGTACATTTGCACCCAAAGCTACCAGCACCGCCGAGGATATGAGAATCTGTTTGGCGGTATAGTCGCTGCCGTTCGGGATATATACTCTGCCCATATAGGGCTTATACAAAAGTTCAAAGCAACTGCAGTTTTCTCTGCGCTGGAGATTAAGCGCAGAAACAGTCGCACTGCTGTCTTTTACAGAATAGGAAACTTTTTCTGCATTTTCAGAAAGTATGCACTCTGATTCATAGGGTACAACCGCAACCGAAACACTGTGAGAGTCGGTATTAACACAACACTCCTCGTCGGTTATAACCAAAACATCCTTGCTCTCAAGAGCCAGAACTTCACTGCATTTATCAACAAAACTGCCGATAACCCCGGCATCCTTTCTGTCGCCGTAAAAAATCAATTTATCAGAAATCATATTTCCTCCTTGCCGAGGCTTAGTCGCTGAGGCCTCCGGCAGTAAACGTAACTTTGATAACAGTACCGGGAGAAACCATTGTGCCCGGGGGAATGCTCTGTGCCGAGGAATAGCTCAGCGCAGAATTAGTTACACCTGTAATACTGATATTTATATCGTAAAGTGTACTGAGATAATTAACATCATAAATGCTGTATCCTGTGAGGTCGGGCACCTCTACTTGCAAGGTTGCACTCTCCTCGTCGGTATACAGAACCACGTTTCCGTTCTTTGGAATACTGGTACCTGCCGAGGGAACCTGTGCCAAAACGGTGTCTCCGCTACCCTTGACAGAAGTAGTGAAGCCCTCGGACTCAGCAATTCGACGTGCTTCGTCAACAGTAAGTCCTACGTATGTACCTGCTGTCTTGTCGAGTTCTGCGAGTTCTTCCTCTGTATACTGAGTAGCCACCTGGAGATAAGGTAGCACCTCGGACATAATCTGTGCATAAACGGGGGCTGCTACCTGGCTTCCGTAGTAGGCGGCTCCTGTGGGAGTATCGAAGAATACCAGACAGACAACCTCTGCATTCTCTGCGGGAGCAAATCCGCAGAACGAAGCAATATAGTCGTCTATTCCGTCGCCGTTAGAGTCGTTCTTTTTCTCGGATGTGCCTGTTTTACCTGCTACTCTGTAACCTGCAACGTAGCCGTTTTTACCCGATCCCGATACTGCGTTTTCTTCCAGAATATTGGCAATAAGGCCTGCTGTCTCGGTAGAAATTGCCTGACGCTTAACCTCGGTAGAGGTTGTGGACATTACGTTGCCCTCGCTGTCTGTAATCTGAGATACTACGTGAGGCTGAACTATATATCCGCCGTTTGCAATAGCACAAACCGCTGTTGCAACCTGTATGGGAGTAACAGCAAAGTTCTGTCCGAAAGATGCTGTTGCGAGGTTTACGGGGAGCATTGTGCCGTCATCGGAGAAGAAGATGTCATTGCCTTCACCGGGAAGGTCAATACCTGTTTTCTCGGAAAAACCGAATGCCTGATAATACTGCCAGAAAAGTCTGGCACCAATTTTTTCACCAATCTGCATAAAAGCAGGGTTGCAGGAGTTTTTGATACATTCACGGAAAGTCTGTGTGCCGTGTCCCGAACGCAGGTGACAATGCATAGTCTGACCTGTTACGGTGTGAGCACCCGAGCAGAAGAAACTTGACTGCTCTGACACAAGATTTTCCTCCACCGCCATTGCCGCAGTAAACATCTTGAATACAGAACCGGGGTAGTACGTATCACTTACCGCCTTGTTTCTCCACATCTTTGAAAGTTCAATATATTCCTGCTCGGACTGTTTATCCTCAGGAAGTTTACTTATTTCTTCCTGAATTTCCTTTGGAAGCATAAAGGGGTTATTAAGGTCAAAGCCTCCGACTGAAGCCATAGCCTTAACCGCTCCTGTATTAACCTCCATAATGATACACACACCACGATTGTATACGGAATGTTCAATAATAGCCTGCTCCATATACTTCTCAGCAATAGACTGTATTGTTTCGTCTATTGTCAGAGTCAGGTTGTAACCGTCTATTGCGTCAATGTTCTGACTATACTGGAAAGGCATCGCCGTTCCGTGGGCATTTATGGCGGTGATAAGTCTGCCGGGTGTACCCGTCAGGTCATCATCATACTGGAACTCCACACCCGAAAGTCCCTGATCATCCGAACCTGTAAAACCGATAACAGATGATGCCAGGTCGCCATAGGGGTAGTAGCGCTTATAGTCCTCAATAAGGAAAATACAGTTGCCGTTAATGTCATTTTCCTCGGTGATTTTATCAACAAACTCGAGAATTTTTTCTCGGGTATCTCTCTCTACCTGACGCTTTATTTCTACGTAGTAACTCTTCTGCTGAGATTTCTCAAAAATCTTGTCCTCGTCAACTTCAAGAATTTCCGATAAGCCTCGTGCTACAATATGTCTTTCTTCGTCTGTTTCGAAGTATACGGGAGCAAGAACAACTCTCCATACCGATGCGGAGGCTGCAAGCACCTTGCCGTTAGCATCATATATCGTACCGCGTTTGGCGGATATTACTGTATCTGCGAGTTGCTGGTCAACGGCCTTTTGCTGAAGTTCGTCTGCCATAAATATCTGCAGATAACCCAGTCTGGAAATGGCTGCGCCCAATCCCAGAATCAAGATTATCGCAAGTAATGTATTGGACCTTTTTTTGAAGGTTTGTTTTACACCTTTTGCCATATATGCTAACTCCTTCCATACCAGAATTTATCAAAAAGGAAGCATTGCTCCCGAAAAAATCAACCTTAATAATAGCAGAAAAAGAGTTAAGACTAAAATCTCAACTCTCATCCTCACATAACATACTTATTACACAAACGGGTATGTTATGACCACAAAGAACCAAAGAACTCACCCATCTCGGTAAATACTGTATTGTTGCTCTTTGTATATATTTCAGCTTTATCGCCACCACTCAGACTGATATACTCTTTCTGCTGATTAGTGGCCTTGGACATACCAAGTTCTGTACGGGCATACTCCTCTATAGCCGCTGTGGACAGAGAGGACTCAACCTTTGCCTGCATCTGAACATAGTAACTCTTAGAATATTCCAGTTCGCTCTGGGCAGTAGCAATATTCTGATTAAGTTCTGCAAGCTGAACCTGACCGTGAATAATGATTCCGACCACCAGAGCAATTACAGTTGCCATAGTAAAACCTACTATCAGAGAGCCGATGTTATGCTTTCTGCGGTTTTCCTTACTATATGTAATATGGGGCAGAGTAACAATGTTGTCTGTACGCTGCTTTTTCTTCTGCTTCTGAGGTGCCACGGCCTTTGCGGAGGTTCCGCTGGTCTCAAAAAGGCTCAGGTCATAGCCTCTGTCCATATACGCACTGTAAGCCATTTGTATTTCCCCTTTAGATTATTTCTTTCATACACCTTAACTGTACTTGTTACAGTTTTTCACATACACGAAGCTTTGCGCTTCTGCTTCTGGGGTTGAGGCTGAGTTCCTCCTCCCCTGCTACAACAGGCTTTCGGCTTATAAGTTTCGCCTTGGGCATGTTGCCGCAGACACAAACAGGGAAATCTGCGGGACAAGTACAGCCTGTACACCATTTCTGCATTCTCTGTTTTGTGATTCTGTCTTCTATAGAGTGGAAAGTTATCACCGCTAGTCTGCCGCCGGGACTGAGCATTTCAAATGCTGAGTCAAGTCCCCTCTCCAGTTCTCCGAACTCGTCATTAACCGCGATTCTGATTGCTTGGAAAGTCTGTCTGGCAGGATGTCCCTCTCTCCTTACACGCTGAGGAACGGCACCCTTGATAATCTCCGCAAGTTCCAGCGTTGTTTCTATTTCCTTTGTTTCTCTGTATCTTACTATCGCCCTTGCTATAGAGGACGCATATTTATCTTCGCCATAGGTACCGATTATTCTTGCGAGTTCGCCGTACGGGAGATTGTTTACGAGATCTTTGGCACTTTCTCCTTGCTGACTCATTCTCATATCCAGAGGAGCGTCCTCGTGGAATGAAAACCCTCTGTGAGGAGTATCGAGCTGATAAGAGGAAACTCCTATATCAAGCAAAACTCCGTCAACAGACTCGACTCCTCTTTTTTTGAGGAGTTCTTTCATATCTCCGAATCTGCCCTCAACCACTACCGAAGCAGGGTTTCCTTTGAATCTTTCGGTTACTGTTTTTATCGCGTCGGGGTCTCTGTCTATAGAATAGAGTTTACCGCCGTTTAGTCTTTTGAGTATTTCTGAGGAATGGCCTCCGCCACCTGCTGTCCCATCAACGTATGTACCGTGAGGTTTAACAGCAAGCCCCTCTATTGTTTCGTTAAGTAAAACAGGTAAATGCTTAAACTCCATATCAGTACAGCCTCAACAGTTCCAGAGCCTCTGTGAACGACTCCTCCATACTCTCTGCCATAAACTGTTCGTAAGTAGTCTTGTCCCAGACCTCAATACGGTTATCCATACCGAGAACGACGATGTCCTTCTCGAGTCTTGAGAGTTCTCGAATCGCCTGAGGAATCTGAACTCTGCCCTGAGTGTTGGCAGATGTGCGTGAAGCGGGAGCAATAAAGAAGTACTGGAACTTAAGAGCATTGTCCGCGGTCATATTACGAATCTGGTCACGGAACTTCTCGAACTGTTGCTCTGACATAATCTGCACACAACGGAACTTTTTATTGAAGCCGTTGGTAACATAGAAATGCTCGCCGAGTTCTTCGCGGAAGGACGGGGATAATATAACACGACCTTTGCTGTCAAGACTCTGATTTGTAATACCTGTAAACACTATTCCCCACCTCCTGTTAATTTCGACTTAAACCGAGTCATTTTTTGACACTTGTAGTCACCAAATGACACCGTATGTATATTATAACCTATTAGTTTCAAGATTGCAAGACATTGATTACGATTTTTTTACCAATTTTTATGACATTTTTTGAAGCATAATATACAAAAAGAACGGCCATTTTCCCCTGAATCCCACTACGATCAGGTTTTTAGAACACTTGTTCGGTTTCTGTAACTATTTCGGAAAGGTTACAAAGATTACATTCCCCCGCCTATCACAAACAAAAAAGGACAGATACTCAAACGTACCTGTCCAAAATTTAAATGAATATTTCGCCCCGATAAAAATGCCGGGTGCCAAAAAACGCTATCTCATTGTGTGGCGCAAATAGGAATATATATGATATAAAAAAAGCCGTCCCCTAATCAGGGACGGCTATGCTTTATAAAATTAAATATCTGCGTTTGTACCTGCGCCGGTTTTCTGAGTCATCTTGATATTCTGACGAGTCTTTCTCAGTTCTGTGAGCTGAGCAGTAATTGCTTCGTCAGTCTTCTTCATAACTTCCTCTACAAAATCAGAAGCAGCCTTGCGCATATCTGCGGTCTTAGCCTTGCAGTCGTTCATAATCTCATTAGCCTGAGCGTGAGCAGCGCGAACGATTTCGCTCTGGTCAACGATCTGCTTCTTTTTCTCCTCAGCCTGACGGATAATATCCTCTGCTTCTTTTCTTGCTTCTGCGATAATCTGAGATCTGTCTGCTACGATATTCTTAGCCTGACGAACTTCTGAGGGAAGTGAATCGTGAATCTCGTCGAGGATATCCATAACCTGCTCGGTGTCGACCAAAGACTTGCCGCCTGTGAGGGGAACTGCCTTAGCCTCCTCTAAAATGCCCTGAAGCTCGTTAAGTAATTCTTCTACTCTTTTCATTATATATCGCCCTTTCCTATGTTAATATCTGATTATACACCCTTATTATTTCATATATTTTTTAGTCTGTCAACTATTTTATCGTGAATTATTTCGGGAACGAAGTTGCTAATATCTCCTCCGAATGAAGCAATCTGCTTAACAACACTTGAACTGAGATACATATAATCCTGGCTTGTGTTAAGGTAGACTGTCTCAAGCTGAGAATATAACTTCTTATTTATCATAGACATCTGGAATTCGTATTCAAAGTCGGATACCGCTCTGAGGCCTTTTACTACTGCTACGGCACCCTGTTTCTTTGCGTAATCTACCAAAAGTCCGTCAAAACTGTCTACTTCGACGTTATTGTAGCCCTTTGTAACTTCACGAAGAAATTCCATTCTCTCCTCAACCGTAAAACTGGGATTCTTGTCCGTATTGCAAAGCACCGCAACAACAACCTTATCGAAAAGCCCTGAGGCACGGGATATAATATCCAGATGACCGAGGGTAACGGGGTCAAAACTACCGGGACAAATTGCAATCTTCATGGAAACACCTCCAAGATATCAGTCCTCTGTGGGACGTCTGTATATGCACACCTTTATTTTACCATAGCGATATGTTCTGTCAAGACAAAACTCTCCTGTTTTCTCGGGTAGTTCCTCCTCCAAAGCAACCTCGCAGATAATAGTTCCCGTAAGATTCATAACATTTGGGAGAAGTTCGAGCGCTTTCTGAGAGAGGCCTTTGTTATAAGGAGGATCAATAAACACCAAATCATAGCGACTTGTAGTTGTGCGAAGGAACATAAGAGAGTCTGCACATTTTACTTCTGCTCTGTCCTCAAAGCCGACAGATGAGAGATTTCGTCTGATAACCGAAACAGCATCTTTTCTCAAGTCGATAAAACATGCCGACTTTGCGCCTCGGGACAAAGCCTCTATTCCCATCTGTCCCGAACCTGCGAACAAATCGAGAAAACTTCTGCCCTCAATATCAAACTGTATAACAGAGAACACTGCCTCTTTCACCTTATCTGTAGTAGGACGGACTTCCTCACCGGATAAGGTTTCAAGACGTCTGCCTCTGGCTGTACCTGTAATTACTCTCATATTATGCCTCGATTCTATAATATATGTTATTTATCAGTTTGTGTATTTTTGTCGGGATGAAAATATCTGTATACCGCCAAGGCTGACGGTCTGGTCATTTTCGGAACATTCTCAAGTTCTGTAAGTTCCGCTGTGGATATATTCCTGATACTGCCGAAGTGTTTGAGCAAAATTTTTGCTCTTTCCACCCCGATGCCGGGTATATCTGTCAGAGAACTTCTGAGCATCGAAGCACTTCGTCTGTTTCTGTGGTAACCGATCGCAAAACGATGAACCTCGTCCTGAATCGAACTTACGAAGTTATACACGCGCTTTACGGAACTTATGGCGATTTCCTCTCCGTCCCCCGTAATAGCACGGGTGCGGTGTTTATGGTCTTTGACCATTCCGAACAAAGGAACGTCCAGAGAAAACTCCTCAAGCAAGGGCTTAACTGCCGATACCTGTCCCATACCGCCGTCCAGGAGTATAAGGTCGGGAAGTCTGCCAAAGCCTTCCGCCTCGTCCTTGTGAGCAAAGTATTCCTCAAATCTGCGTCTAAGGACTTCGTTCATAGAGGCGTAGTCATCCTGACCTGCGAAAGATTTTATCTTGAATTTTCTGTATGCCTTTTTCAGAGGTTTTCCGTTTTCGAAAACCACCATACCCGCTACATTCTCTGTCCCTGAGAGGTTGGAAATATCGTAGGCCTCTATATAGTAGGGAATTTTCTCAAGTCCGAGTAAACTCTGAAGTTCTGAAAGTACGGACAACTCTCGCCCTGTACCGCCATTAAGCTGAGCGACTCTCTCGGCGGCATTCTGTCTGCACATTTCACAGAGTTTCTTTTGATTTCCTATTTTGGGAACTGTGATATACACACGATGACCGCTTTTCTCAGAAAGCCAACGTTCGAGTAACTGGAGATTTTCTACATCCGAATCCAAAGTAATATACTTCGGAATACGTCTGCCGCTTGAGTAGTAGCTTGTGATAAAATCTTCTCTATCTGCTACTTCTCCCTCCAGCACATCCACAATGAAGTCCTGTCGGTCACAGAGTCTGCCACCCTCAAATGAAAAGACCTCAAAGCAACCTTTTTCATCTGAGCGGAAATATGCAATAACATCCTGATCCTTAATGTCCGAACGGATAACCTTCTGCTTCTGTGCAAGTTTTTTGATAGCATTTATACTGTCACGAAGCGACGCCGCCCGTTCAAAATCAAGATTATCGGATGCCTTATGCATCTCAGCGGTAAGTTTTCTCAGCGACTCTGTACTGCCTCCTGTCAAAAACTCCAGTGCACTCTCTACCCTTTCGTTATAGGTGGAGAAACTCACTCTGCCCGTACAAGGAGCACAGCATTTTTTAATATGAAAATTAAGACAAGGTCTGCCCTTGCCAAAATCTTCGGGGAATCTCTTGGAGCAGTTAGGAAGCATAAAAACGGAGTTCGCCTGCTCTACCGCTTGTTTTACAAGGAAACTTGAATTATAAGGGCCGATATATACAGAACCGTCGTCTTCTTTTTGCAGTGCACAGGAAATTCTCCGCCACTTCTCAGAGCTTACCTTGATATAACTGTAGCCTTTGTCATCTTTAAGAAGAATGTTATACTTTGGTCTGTGCTGTTTGATAAGACTGCACTCGAGAATCAGCGCCTCGAACTCGCTGTCGGTGATTATATACTCAAAGTCCTCGACCAAGGACACCATCTGACGAACTTTTTCGGAGTGATTATTCTGTGAGCCGAAGTACTGACTGACACGGTTGCGAAGTTTCTTTGCCTTGCCTATATAAATTATATCACGGCTTTTATTCTTCATAATATAGACGCCACTCTCTAAGGGAAGCGCCATTGCTTTTTCCCTCAGTCGTCTGAGATTATCTCCCACAGAATCACCTCCTCAAAAGATATATACGTTTATGTAAATAACAAAAAAGGGCGGAGAATGTACTCCGCCCAAACAGTTCATTGATTACTCGGAAAAACCGGACTCAACGAGAGTTACAAGACCCTCGACTGCCTCTGTCTCATCAGAGCCGTCAGCAAAAATCTTGATGGTTGTGCCACCGAGGATACCCAGTGACAGAACGCCAAGAAGACTCTTAGCATTTACCCTTCTCTCTTCTTTCTCTACCCAGATTGTAGACTTGAACTCGTTTGCCTTCTGAATGAAGAAAGTTGCCGGACGGGCGTGCAAACCTGTTTTATTCTGAACTAAAACATCCTTACCGTACATGGAAATACCCTCTCTTATCTTACCACAAAATTTCTTTTAGCCATAAGCTATTGACTCTGTAAGGTCAACAGAATTGTTTGTTTTTTGTTATTATATCCACAAAAACTATAAAGGTCAACATTATAAAAACATTTTTGTTTTGATATACATTTGCAACAAATTCAAGGCTAGTTTTCTTGTGCAAAATAACAATATATGCTTAGGTGTGTCAAGCGTCGATTTTCTCTGTAGGTATCACGCTCTCGGCAAGCACTCTCTCCTTATCTGTCAAAGGAGCGGTGTCCAGCATATCGGGACGAAGTCGGGCGGTAGCAATAACCGCTTGTTCACGGCGCCATTTTTCGATATTTGCGTGGTGTCCGCTGAGGAGTACCTCGGGGACTTTCTCATCTCTCCACACCTCAGGTCGGGTATACTGGGGATACTCTAAAAGTCCGCCGTAGTGACTCTCGAGTTCAAAACATTCCTCGTTGGAAAGCACTCCGGGCAGCATTCTGCACAAAGCATCTGCAAACACTACCGCAGGCAGTTCGCCACCGGTGAGCACGAAGTCGCCGATTGAAATCTCCTCGTCCACAAGAGCATCAAGCACTCTCTGATCCACACCCTCGTAGTGTCCGCAGAGAATACATACGTTCTCATACTTTTCGGTTATCTCCCGAACTACTTGTTGGTTGAGAGTTCTGCCCTTTGGTGACATATAAATAAAATGAGGTCTTTTGCCAAGCTCTGCACATATATCCTCAAAACAAAGAGCAATAGGCTCTGCCATCATAAGCATACCCATACCGCCACCGTAAGGCGCGTCATCCACTCTGCGATGTTTATCAAAAGCAAAATCTCTGAGTTGATGACAGACAATTTCAACAGCACCGCTTTTTCTGGCCCTGCCTATGATACTCTCGGAAAGCACCGCTTCGCACATTTCGGGAAACAGTGTTATTATATCAATCCTCATCGTCAAATATACCTTTCATAGGTGTAATAAGAACATATCCTTTATCGGGACATACCTTGTTTACTACCGAGGGAATAACAGGCAGGTAATATGCTTTACCGCTTTCGTCTTTTACCTCATAAACATCGTTTGCGCCTGTTTTCAGAACATCGGTAATAGTGCCGTAGAGAAAATCTGTGTCTGCGTCTTTTACCGAAAGCTCGATTAGATCCTGAACAAAGTAACTGCCCTTGGGAAGTTTTGCGTCTTTTCGGCGCATATACAGAATCTTGCCTCTGAGCAATTCTGCTTGTTCAATGGTATCTACTCCCTTGATTTTTACAAGGGCAATATTCTTGTGGGGCCTTGCTTTAACCTCAAGTTTTTCTTCGCCTTTTTTGAGGTACAGATTCTTAAACTGTGCCACAAACTGAGGACTGTCACACCAGCACTCGACTCTCAACTCACCAATTATACCGTGAGTGCCCACAATTTTTCCTATTTCAAGATATTCTTTCAGCATAAATATCACTCATCCAAAAGATTATTTCTTTTTATTCTTAGCCTTTTTCTCTGCTTTTTCTGCTTTCTTTTTATCTCTTATCTTCTTCTCAGAGATTGCGAAGTAAGTATAAAGTCCGCCGATTATTAACGTACAGGATACAACGATGATAATAAGAGCAATTACGGAGTTCTTGTTAGAGAACCACTTGCCTTTTACATTGCCGTCTGAGTCTTTTTCAAGTTCCTTTGCTGTGCAGGTTTCTGCATCGGGAATCTCATCGGGGGTGGGGTTCTTTGCACGTGTCTTGTAGTCAATCTCGTATGCCTTGGCATACTCCTCACCAAGGGTGCCCTCGTTCACATAAAGCACAAAGTCGTCTACGGTGTTACCGCTACCGTCTGCGCTGACAGAGGTGTATCCAAAGGAATATGCACCCATATAATACACTCCGTCGGGGATAGATGCACCCTTAAGTTTTGGGCAATTATAGAATGCGTAATCGCCGATAAACATAACTGTATCAGGAATGGTAACGTAAGAGAGAGTCTGATTAGAAGCAAAAGCATTACCGCTGATACCTGTTACCCCTGTGGGGATAGTCACCATCTCAGAACTTCCCTTATATTTGTAGAAGAGTCTGCCTCCTAAGATAATGGAGTCGTTATCCTCAAATCTTGTAATCCAGAGGGTATTGTCAAACGCAAAGGCTCCCACGTAAATAAGTTCTGAGGGAATGTTTACGGTTGCAAGACTGCTGCAGCCTTCAAAGGCGGCGTCGGAAATTTCAACCACGCTGTCGGGAAGAGATATTCCTGTCAGCGACTTACATCCCTGGAACGCTCTCGCACCGATATACTCAAGGTAATCGGGCAGGTCTATGGCAGTAAGTTGCTCGCAATACCAGAACGCTTCGTCACCGATAGCCACAACAGACTTTTCCTCAATGATATTGGGAACGGAAACGTCTCCGCCGTCGCCTGTATACCCTGTGATGCAAACCCCGTCTGTGTCGATTATATACTCAAAGTATCCGAGTGTTTTTGTTTCTGCGTCTGACGAAGGCGCGGTTTCATCTGCTTTGGTGCAGACTGCACCAAAAAAAGACATAGTAAACAAAAGCGAAATAATAAGCAGAAAAGCAAGGACTCTGCCTGATATTTTGTTATCTTTACAAATTGACATAAGAACACCTCATTCAAAGTATTTCTCAATTAATCAGTATATACAAAATGCCTTCCATTGTCAAATTGCGACCACATAAAAAGAGGGCACATAGCACCACAAAGCCCAAAGACTTCATAATGCTATATGCCCTTAAAAAATTCAGATACTTTGTATCAATCAGTCGATTTCAACCTGTACCTTAACATCCTTGCGGATGGCTGCAGAACGAACTACAGTACGGATAGCCTTGGCGATTCTGCCCTGCTTACCGATAATTCTGCCCATATCGTCCTCAGCAACGTGAATGTGATATACAACAGTACCGTCCTCGAGAGGCTCGTCTGCTGTAACTTCTACCTGCTCAGGAGCCTCAACAAGGCCCTTAGCGATAATTGTAAGTAAGTCCTTCATCAAAGTTCTCCTGCAATCAGATGATGCCGTTTGCCTTGAGCAGAGCCTTAACCTTATCAGTGGGCTGTGCGCCGTTAGCGATCCACTTCTTTGCTGCTTCTGCGTCAACCTTTACCTCTGCGGGTTCTGCGAGGGGATTGTATGTGCCGATCTCCTCGATGAAACGACCGTCTCTGGGATAACGGGAATCTGCAACTACTACACGATAGAAGGGTCTCTTCTTAGCACCCATTCTGCGAAGTCTGATTTTAACTGCCATGGTGTTTACCTCCATAAATAAAATTAAAATGATATATATTATAAGCCATTGTCGGCAATATAACCTAAATGTTTGTCGGGGTATCAGAAGTTACCGAAACTGCCTGTACCTCCGCCACCGAATCCGCCCATGGGTGGGAAGCCTCCTCTGCGACGTTTGCCATTTTTACCCTTTGAGTTCATCTGACGCATAAGTTTCTGCATCTGTTCCAACTGTTTGATAAGGCGGTTAACCTCCTCAACAGAACGGCCTGAACCTGCGGCTATACGGCGTTTTCTCGAGGGATTCATAAGTGCGGGTTTTTCTCTCTCTGCGGGAGTCATCGACAAGATAATGGCTCTGCACCAATCAAGTTGTCTGTCGTCAATGTTTGAATCGTCGAGTTGTTTTTGATTCATACCCGGAAGTTTTGAGAGGATGCCCTTGATGGGGCCCATCTTGCGAATTTCATCGAACTGTGCAAGTAAATCATTGAAATCCATCTTGTTTGCAAGCATCTTGTTTGCAAGTGCCTCTGCCTTTTCCTGGTCGAGTTTCTGCTCAGCCTCCTCAATAAGAGTTAGTACATCGCCCATACCCAGAATACGGCTTGCCATTCGGTCGGGGTGAAAAACCTCTAAGTCAGAGAGTTTTTCGCCTGTACCTGCGAACTTAATGGGTTTACCTGTTACAGCCTTGACTGAAAGTGCGGCACCGCCACGGGTATCGCCGTCAAGTTTTGTAAGGATAACGCCCGTTATATCAAGGAGTTCGTTGAAACTCTTGGCAACATTAACTGCATCCTGACCGGTCATTGAGTCGATAACGAGTAAAATCTCTGCGGGGTTTACAGCGTTCTTAACACGCTCAAGTTCACCCATCAAATCCTCGTCGATATGAAGTCTGCCCGCGGTATCAAGAATAACTATATCGTTACCATAGTCACGAGCGTGGCGGATAGCCGACTCAGCAATCTTCACGGGGTCTTCCTTGCCCATTTCGAATACGGGAACTTCTGCGGTTTTGCCCACCACCTTAAGCTGTTCAATAGCAGCAGGACGGTAGATATCACAGGCTACAAGCAGAGGTCTGTGATTCTGGGCTTTGAGCATTTTTGCAAGTTTACCCGAGTGGGTAGTCTTACCTGAACCCTGAAGACCGCACATCATAACAACCGTAGGAGGTTTGGAAGAAAACTCTATGCGGGTAGACTCGCCACCCATAAGAGCCACCAGTTCCTCGTTGACGATTTTAATAACCATCTGTGCAGGAGTGAGGCTTTCCATAACTTTCTCGCCAACTGCACGTTCGGTGATTTTGTTAGTAAAGTCCTTGGCAACTTTGTAGTTAACGTCTGCCTCTAAAAGTGCAAGTCGCACCTCTCTCATAGCGGCTTTGACGTCGCTCTCTGAAAGTTTACCTTTATTCTTAAGACGTTTGAATACGCCGGTGATTTTCTCCGACAAATTCTCAAATGCCATATTATGCCTCCTGCTCAATGAGCCTGTCAGTAAGAGTAATGATTTCACTCAAAACGGAACTTGTGTGTTCGTCGCAACTGCCTGAGATATCTCCGGCAAGGGTACGTATGCCTCGGGCATATTCGCCGATTCTCTCAAACCTGCCGTACAGTCCCAGCTTATCCTCATAAAGGTAAAGTTCACTCTCGCTACGCTTTACGAGGTCCCTCACTCCCTGACGGGTAATGCCCATAACCTCGGAAACCTCCGAGAGTGACAGGTCATCGTTGTAGTAAAGAGAGACTGCCTGTTGCTGTTTGGGACTTAAAAGTTGTCCGTAAAAATCGAATAACAGAGAGATTTCTATATTTTTATCCATAGTTGCCTCCCTGAAATAATCAATCAAAAAGTGTTTCCTCATCCTAATTTTGCTTCGGAATGAGTACGTCTGTAAAGTTTTTTTCTTTACACCTTTGCAATTATACACAGTTACACCCCTCTTGTCAATACTAAAATTCAATAAAAATCAAAGTTTTTGCCTGCTGACTGATGCTTTATGAAACAAAAATCGGGATATATTTCCCAAGTTTTACGAAAAATACTTAATATTGCACAAAATTGCAAAAAAATAATGATTTTGAAAAAACAATATGATATACTTATAATATATATAATTTATTGAGTATTGGAGTAATTTTTACGGAACAGATAATTAACATTGACAGAATGGAACAGGCTGTTGCCTTATTCGGAAGTTTTGACGAGAACATCCGCCTTATCGAGCGCGAGTACAACGTATCGGTTATAGGTCGTGACAGCGAACTCAAGGTAAGCGGTGAAGCCGAAAGCGTATTGAAAGCATGCAGAGTTATTGAGAGTCTGCTTATGCTTGTAAACCGCGGAGAAACTCTCTCGGAACAAAATATTCGTTACTGCATTTCCCTTGTAAACGAAGGGTCAGGTGAAAAAATAGAGACTCTGGTAGGTGACTGCATCTGCATAACCGCCAAGGGTAAACCCATAAAGCCCAAGACTTTGGGACAAAAAAGGTACTGCAAGTGTATTGCCGACAACACCATCACCATCGGTGTAGGCCCTGCAGGTACGGGTAAAACCTACCTGGCGGTTGCTATGGCGGTTACCGCTTTCAGAGCCAAGCAGATAAACAGAATCATTCTCACAAGACCTGCTGTAGAAGCAGGTGAGAAACTCGGATTTCTCCCCGGCGATTTACAGAGCAAGGTTGACCCGTATCTCAGACCTCTGTACGACGCACTCTTTGATATGCTCGGCGCAGAGACATATCAGAAATACGTTGAAAGAGGCAACATCGAGGTTGCTCCTCTCGCTTATATGCGAGGCAGAACTCTCGACGACAGTTTTATCATTCTCGACGAAGCACAAAACACCACCACAGAACAGATGAAGATGTTTCTGACACGTCTGGGCTTTAACTCAAAAATGGTAATCACAGGCGATATAACTCAGATCGACCTGCCAAACGGAGCCCGTTCGGGACTCAAGGAATGTATCAAGGTGCTAAAAGGTATCGACGATATAGCGAGTTGTACCTTCAGCGAAAAGGATGTAGTCAGACACCGACTGGTACAGGATATTATCAAAGCATACGAAAAACTTGACGAAAGTAGGAATAAACATGACAAAAGATAAGATTAAAGTTATTATCACAAACCGTCAGAAGGATGTTGCAATCCCCACAGGACTGAGAATGCTTGTCAGACGTTGCTGTACGGCAGTTCTTCAGATGGAGAACTTCGAAGGCCCTGCGGAAATCAGTGTTTCTTTTGTTAATAACGCTCAGATTAAGGAACTTAATGCTCAGTACAGAAACAAGGATATTGAGACCGACGTTCTGTCATTCGGTATGAGCGGTGAAGACGGCAAGTACGATATCGATCCCCAGACAGGCGCACAGATTCTAGGCGATGTTGTTATCTCTATGGAAAAAGCAGTAGAACAGGCAGACATCTACGGCCATACTCTCCAAAGAGAGGTAGGCTACCTCACAAGCCACAGCGTACTTCATCTTTTGGGCTACGACCACGAGGATAATCTCGAGAGAATACGTATGCGCGAAAAAGAAGAAGCAGTTATGGATATGCTTGGACTTCCCGCATCTTCTTCCTACGTAATCGACGAAGAATAATGAAAAAACAGATTAACAGTTTCCGCTATGCAACAGAGGGTTTTATCAGCGCCGTTAAGTCCGAGGGACACCTTAGGTTTCACCTTGTGGCGGCATTCTATGTATTCCTCTTTGCATATCTTGGCGAATTCACCACAACGGAATATGCAGTTTTGGCAGTAACCGTAGCGGGTGTTATCTTCGCAGAACTCATAAACACCGCCATAGAAGAACTCTGTGACCTTTACTCCACCCAAATTGACAAACGTATAAAACGCATAAAGGATATATCTGCGGCGTCCGTACTCGTACTGTCTATAGGTGCTGTGGCGGTTTCTGTGTGGCTTTTTATTATCACGGGCAATTTGTGGCTTGGAATAAGCAAACTCATCGCAAGCCCTTTGTGGTTTGTTCCCCTTGGTATATCGGCCGTTTTGTCGGTACTGTTTATTGTTTTTTCAGGTCGCAAAAAGAAAACATAATCTCTGAAACAATCTTCGTCACATCGCACGCATGCTGTGGTGTGGCGTTGTATCTTAAAGAGAAAACTTACATAACACTAACTGCGAAAGGGCAAGAATATGAATATGAATGACCGCTCTGCCTTTATCTCTATTATCGGCAGACCAAACGTCGGAAAATCTTCTATACTCAACAGAATACTTGGCGAGAAAATTGCCATCGTTACTAACAAGCCCCAGACTACCCGTACCCGTATTATGGGCGTATATACCGAGGGTGAATTTCAGCTTGTTTTCACTGATACTCCCGGTATGCACAAAGCAAAAACATCGCTTGGAAAATATATGGTGCGCTCGGTAAACGAAAGCGTGTCGGGAGCGGATGCATGTTTGCTGGTG
Source organism: Ruminococcus sp. (assembly GCA_045603105.1). Taxonomy (GTDB): domain Bacteria; phylum Bacillota; class Clostridia; order Oscillospirales; family Acutalibacteraceae; genus Ruminococcoides. Next base: position 26,508 of record JAZULM010000026.1, on the reverse strand, counting down.
GTAGACGCCACAGAGGAAATCTCCGACACAGAACGTGAACTTATAGAGAGAATGAAAAGCCTCTCTCTCCCCTGTGTGCTTGCTATAAACAAGGTGGATATCATTAAGGAAAAAAGTTCTATAATGAAGACCATTCTTGACTACAGCAGTCTTTATGATTTTGACGCTGTGGTACCCGTCAGTGCTAAAAAAGGCGAGGGTATAAGCGAACTTATAGATGAACTCAAGAAACTCACAAGCGAGGGCGGTCACTTCTTTGAAGCAGATACACTCACAGACCAACCCGAGCGTCAACTTGCAGCAGAAATGATACGAGAGAAACTTCTTTTGTGCCTTGACAAAGAGATTCCCCACGGCACCGCTGTCCTGATCGAAAAAATGCGTCAGCGTGACGACGGACTTCTCGATATTGAGGCTACCATCTACTGCGAGAGAGATTCCCACAAGGGCATCATCATCGGCAAAGGCGGTTCTATGCTCAAAAAAATCAGTTCAAAAGCAAGAGCCGATATGGAGAACTTCTTTGACTGCAAAGTAAACCTGCAGACCTGGGTTAAGGTAAAAGAGGACTGGCGAAACCGCGACGGACTTCTCCGTAATTTCGGCTTTGACAATTCTGACTTCGAATAAAAAGAAAACTTTTCCGTTTGGTGTAAATATTTAACATCTACAAATTCCCCTCTATATCACGCCATATATCCGCTATACTTTTATTGGGTGATATTATGAACGAAACAGATGCTTGGCAGGTATTTACTTCAACAGGAAAAGTACAGGACTATCTCAGATATATCAGTTTCAGAAACAACACTTCAAAAGACAGTACAGATATAAATAACAGAGAATATGAAAATATCGACAACGGGACTTATCATCAAACAACAGAATATCGGTGAAAAAGATACCCTTGTAACTGTGCTGACCAGGGATATGGGGGTAATCCGCGCCTTTGTACGAGGTGCAAAAAACATCAAAAACCCCAAAAGCGCCCCCACATCTTTGCTGTGTTACTCAGAACTTGGCATATACTCGGGCAAGGACGCCTACGTCATTGATGACGCCTCGGTTATAGAGATGTTCTTTGACCTGAGAAAAGACGTGTCGAGAATTGCTCTGGCTCAATATTTCTGCGAGTTGGCGGCTCATATCTGCCCCACAGAACAAGAATGCTCTGAGCAGTTATCTCTGGTACTCAACGCCTTACATCTTTTGAGCAAGGGAACTCAGCCCCCTCTCATAATAAAAGCGTGTGTGGAACTGAGGCTTGTGGCTATGGCAGGATATCTGCCCGACCTTGTAATGTGTAAAGATTGCGGTACGTTTGAAAACGAAGAAATGTATTTTTTGCTCGATGGCGGCTCCATAAAATGTTCTGAGTGTTTTAAGAAAGCCCCCTCCCCCTCTTCGGTAGCAATTGACATAGGTATTCTCCGCGCTATGCGACATATTGTGTACTCAGAAAATAAAAAGGTATTTTCCTTTACACTTTCGGAGAAATCTCTCGAAAAACTGAGTTATATTACAGAAAGTTACATTTGCAAGGTGTTGGAGCGTGATTTCTCCACTTTGCACTTTTTCAAAACCATAAATTCATAAGGTTACATAACCCCTGAGGACAAAACTATGAACAAACATCACAAAGCGTTGGAACTTGATAAAATCTTGCAACTTCTGTCTATGCAGGCAGGCTGTGAGGATGCACAGAAACGGGCTTTAGAGATAGAGCCTATGACCGGCAGGTTCGAAATTGACGAGGCACTTTCTCAGACAGATGATGCCTACGTACTGTCGGGAAGATTCGGTGCGCCCTCTTTCGGCGGACTTAAGAATATGTCCAATGCTTTTCGTAGAGCAGAGGCAGGCGGATGCCTGTCCCCAAAGGAACTCTTGGGCATAGCCGAAACTCTGCGCATAACCCGAGGCGTTAAAACCTGGTACAACCACTGTGCAGGAATGGAAACCTCACTTGATCTGCTTTTTGACAGACTGGCAGATAACAAGTATCTTGAGGACAAAATCACCTCCTGTATCCTCAGCGAAGAGGAAATCTCGGACAATGCCTCCACTACTCTTTACGATATTCGCAGAAAGATGCGTATCGCCGCCTCTAAAGCAAGAGAAACTCTCGAAAAGATTATTCGTTCCAGTACTTATCAGAAATATCTGCAGGATGCCATAATCACTCAGCGTAGCGGACGTTTTGTAGTACCCGTCAAAGCAGAGTGCCGAGGCTCGGTACCCGGACTTGTCCACGACACCTCATCGAGCGGTGCTACGGTATTTATCGAACCTATGGGTGTTGTTCAGGCTAACAACGATATCCGTGTCCTTGAATCTAAAGAAAGCGCTGAAATCGAGCGTATACTCTTTGAATTATCCGCTGAGGCAGGTGCTCACGCTGATACTGCAACCGAGAGTTATAATTCTTTAGTGGAATTATCTTTGATATTTGCCAAAGCCGGACTTGCATACAAAATGAAGGCCACAAAGCCCATTATCAACGAAACAGGGCTTATTGAACTCAAATCTGCAAGACATCCTTTGCTCGATATAAAAACCGCCGTACCCACGGATATATCTCTCGGCAAAGATTTCGACACCTTAGTTATTACGGGCCCCAACACAGGCGGTAAAACCGTATCTATCAAAACTATCGGTCTGCTGACGTTGATGGCTATGTGCGGACTTATGATTCCCGCTGAGGAAGGAAGTCAGATTTCGATATTTAACAAAGTTCTCGTAGATATAGGCGATGAACAAAGCATTGAACAAAGCCTGTCTACATTCTCTGCACATATGACAAATATCGTTTCTATCCTCAAAGAAGCGAACAAGCGCAGTCTGGTGCTTATTGACGAGTTAGGTGCAGGAACAGACCCCGTAGAGGGTGCAGCACTTGCAGTAGCAATACTCGAACGTCTGCGTGAAAAAGGAGCAAAAATCGCCTCCACCACCCACTATGCTGAACTTAAGGAATTTGCCCTTAAGACTAAGGGAGTCGAAAACGGCTGTTGTGAGTTTGACGTATCAACCCTCAGACCTACTTATAAACTCCTTATCGGTGTTCCCGGACGAAGCAACGCTTTTGCTATATCTTCAAGACTCGGAATCGAGGACAGTATAGTCGAGAGAGCCTCTACCCTTGTATCTGCAGAAAGCAGACAGTTTGAAGATGTTGTCAAAAGTCTTGATACCCAGCGTCATCAACTTGAACAAGAACTCGAAATTGCAAGAGAAGCCACCAGAAAGGCTCAGGCTGACCGCAAAGCATCTGAAGAAGAACTTAAACGTGTCCGCACTCAGGCAGAGCATGAACTCGAGAAAGCAAAACACGAGGCATCTCTGCTTCTCGCCAGAACCAAGGCACAGGCGGATGCTTTAATCGAGGAACTCGAAAAAGCCAAAAAAACGGGACTGAGTTCTGAGGATAAATCAAAACTTCGCCACAGCATCCGCCAGATGGAAGAAGACGCCGACCCCATAAAGGAAGCGAAAAAGCAAGACGGCTATACCCTGCCCAGACCTCTCAAAGCAGGCGACACTGTCCTTGTGGTGGATATTGACAAGAAAGCCACCGTTCTCGAAACTCCTGCTCAGAACGCATCAACAGTTCTTGTGCAGGCAGGAATCATCAAGACGAGAACTCCTCTTGACAACCTGCGCCTTATAGAGGAATCGAAGGTATCGGTATCGGGCAAACCTCTCGAGAGAAATCAGCGTCAAAGCCGAATTGACACCCGGCCTATAACCGAGGTAGATGTACGAGGCTATACCGCTGACGAAGCGATTATAGAGGTTGACAAAGTTATTGATACCGCGGTACTGACAAACGTCCGCTCTCTGACCATTATTCACGGCAAAGGTACGGGAGTACTGCGCAAAGAGATACAGAACTTTTTACGACACCACAAAGCGGTCAAGAGTTTCCGACTCGGAACTTTTGGCGAGGGTGAGGCCGGTGTGACCATTGTTGAACTGAAATAAAATGAATCCCCCGAGATTTTGCTCGGGGGATTTTTCATAGTAAACACAGTAATTCTGAAGAATCTACGCCTCTGTGAAGTGCAAGATTTACGGATAACGCCAAAAGCCTTGATGCTCTGTCTATAAGCAAATCTATCTCTCTCGGAGTGACAACCATCGCTCGTCCCTTTGGCGACACCTTGTCCTTTACTTTGGACTGTTCCACTCCGTCCTCGGGGCATAGCAGGTCGCTGACAAGCGTTACAGCGTCCACTACCGTAGGAATACCGAGGGCTATGACGGGAACACCGAGAGAATCGGAACAAATCTTCATTCTGTGATTGCCCACTCCTGCTCCGGGGGATATGCCCGTATCGGAAATCTGCAAGGTACATCCGAGTCGCTCGAGTTTTCTCGAGGCGAGGGCATCCACCACCACAACCGCCGTTGGATGAATACGCTTGACCACGCTTAATATCAGTTCTCCTGTTTCAATTCCCGTCTGACCTGTTACTCCTGTTGTGAGGACTGCCACCGACCTCAGTTTATCGAGTCCCGTACTTCGTGCCACTTCGCCCGAAATATGTCTTGTAGCAAGAACCCCTGAGGCACATTTAGGCCCCAAGGCATCGGGGGTTATATCTTCATTTCCGAGTCCTACCACAAGAACTAAGCCGTTCACAGGCAAAAGCCGTCTTATTTCCTCGGATATAACCTCTATTCTCTCGTCGGTATCCTTGATGTTATCTGTCAAAGGCGGTAACGTAACAGTCACGTATCTGCCCTGGTCTTTGCCCATAAGTTGACCTGCGCGTTTTGTTTTTATATGAAGTCTTTCCACACACAAGCCCTTAAGGTTCTCTTTTGAATAGTCCACGTCCTTTATGTCCTCTTCCATCAACTCCCTAGCTTCTACCGCCAAGTCTGTTCTGAGTTCCATCACAAATCCCCTCTTTCCTCTTTATTATCAGCACATACAAAGCAAATATTCTTTACAATACTCAGAGTGAATGATATAATAAAAAAAGAAATTCTAAGGAGTGATATGTATGAAAATCTCCAACAAAATAATAGCTTTAATTATGTCCGCTTTGCTCATTATTTCTGCGGTATTCTGCGTAAATGCAGCAAATAAAGAATTAGCTCCACTTAGGGCTAAAACAGGACTTGAAGCAATAGGCATCTCGCCTAATACCGATATGATCTCTGAAAATTCGGAAAACATCGAACTTCCCGCGAGTTTTCGAAGCGACACTCTGGGTTATACCCTCCCTGTCAGAGATCAGGTTTCATACCTCTGCTGGGCATACGGCACTCTGTCAACTATGGAAACTCTCCTGCTTTCAAAGGGTTATCAGGTAGAGACCTTCGCTCCGTTCCACCCAAGTTACTGGGGTGCAGTCAGAGAGGACGGTACAGGATGGCAGAGATCCGCTACAGATCCCGGTTACTCCTACATTCCTTTGGGATATCTTACCAGTTGGTCAGGTCCCGTTAGCGAAAGCGATTTCCCCGAAAGCAGCACTCAGTCCGATTATGATAACTTCACATCAACTCCGAAATACGGACTCACCGAAGCGATATACTTTAACAGCAGTAACTCCGCTTCTTCGATCAAAGAACTCATATACACCTACGGCGCAGTAACCTGTAACTACAATGCCTCGCTTGAGCATCTGTCCGCCGACGCTACTTCATTCTACTGTGCCAACGATGAATATACACCGGCTCAACTTTCAGGTCATTGTGTCAGTTGTGTAGGCTGGGACGATAATTACCCTAAGGAAAACTTCGAGGGAAGTGCCTCTGGTATACCTGAAAATAACGGAGCCTGGCTTATAAAGAACAGCTGGGGCGACTACGTCAACACTCTCGGAGGTTACTTCTGGATATCTTACGAGGACGTATGGGTGTTTGACGAGATTTTCGGACCTTCCTATGCGCTCACAGACTTTGAAGTAATCAATGAAAATATGCGCTTGTATCAAAACGAGATGGACGGCGCCACCTATGAATTTGACTACGCAGATCCCGACGGCAACCTTAAAGTTACATATATGAACGTCTTTGATTTTGAGGAAGAAAACCGCAATCTCGATAAGGTGATGTTTGAAAGCACAAGCGTCGGCTCTGACTACTCGGTTTACTATATTCCCATGGATGGCAACATTCCCACCACAGAAAAATACTTCTGGACAAAACTTTCGCAGGGAACCGTCACATATGCGGGATACCACTGTGTCGATATTGAGGACACCACTCTCCCCTCGGGTAAGGGCGCAATCGCTGTTACTATAGACAGTTCCACATATCATAACGAGAACAAAGATAAAATCGGCTATACCCCGGTTCTCAGTTCCATCGGAGTATCTGAATGGCTCAACAATGCAGGTACAGGATACATATTCTATCCTCAGGCTCAGCGCGGTCTCAGTTATATTTACTGTAACGACGAGATGACGGACGTTATGGACTTCTACAAGACCATATATTCTGACAACAATATCGGCGGTACCTTTGTAATCAAAGCTATTACACAAAACGAAAGCGAGCCTCCGACAGAACCTTCAACAGATGCAACAGAGCCTTCCACAAGTGTAGAGGAAACTACTGTTCCCGAGGATACAACAACTTCTGAAAGCACTACCATAGAAACTGATCCCTCTATAGTACAGCCCTCAGAAAGCACTACTGCACCCGAAGAAAGCAATCCTGACTTTTCAACAGAAAACACATCCTCTACTGATGCTACCGAAAACACTCAAAGCACCATAGAAAGTGAACCCATGTCTACTGCACCGCCCTTTGATATAGACGAACCTTTCGTCTACCTTTTGGGTGATGCTGACTTAAATGGTAAAATCAACGTCAAGGACGCTACTTTGATACAGAAATACAGTGCTTCTCTGGTGAAACTCAGCGACAGAGAAAAGATGGCTGCCGACACCAACCACAACGAGGTAGTCAACGTTGTAGATGCTACAACCGTACAGAAATTCACAGCAGGAATCACCGTCAAGGATGACATCGGCAAAACCCAGATACACTATGAGTAATCTATAATTAAACGCACATAATAAAAACCACCGCAAAGAGCCTAAACTCTTATGCGGTGGTTTTGTTATTTTAATTATGCTTTTTTATTCTGCTATCCCTGCGATGTGTTTCTGTATTGCAGTTGCGTCTTTGATGTTCATTCTGTAATTGCTATCCATATCAAAAACCCAATCACAATATATACAATCGATTTTTTCTATATCCGACAAATGCTTTTGTATGGCAGTTGCATCCTTTACAGTAAGCTCACCGTCAAAGTCGGCATCACCAATAAGATATATATCTGGGCCATTCATTAATTCGCCCTCACCTACAGAGCCCCTTGTGTAATTTTTAAGTTCATATAAGGGGCTGAGGTCTGTTACTAATTTCTGTTCATAGGCTCCCTCTATGGTATAAATCTGTTCTTCAATCATAACATAAACTGCGGACACAGGATTGGCTTGAGCATTTGCGTTTGTGATAATCCAATCTCCAACATAAATTTTAATTTCCCAGGGCTCAAAGGCGGACTTTTCAGGGTACCCCACAAAGAATATTGCTTCGTCAGAACTGGCAATTATATCTCCAATCAGGACTTCCCTATAGCGTTCCTCATACTGAGCACAGTACTCGGAAAATGCTGATTCTACCTTTTCACGCAGGGTATCTGCGCTGACACTTGCAATTCCAACGGACGTAAGCAATAGAACCGCTAAAATTAGGCACAGTATTTTTTTCATAAATAATCACCTCTTTCAATTGATAGATATATCTTTTCTTGATTATATAATACCTTACATATTATTTATATTTTTAAAATTATGCTTTTTTATGCTATCCCTGCGATGTATTTCTGAATTGCGGTTGCGTCTTTGATGTTGCGTTCACAATCTCGATTGAAATCTGAAACGTACAGAAGAGGAGGCTTCTCTTGATATTCAAAGGCATCAATATAATCGAATTTATCATACTCCAAAATTCCGACAATGCACTTCTGAATATATGTAGCATCCCTTACAGTTATTTTTCGGTCTTTGTCCATATCCCCGATTAGCTCACCTATATTGGCTTCTGTAAATACAGCTTCAATTCCCTTTATGTCAAGTTTATTATATGCATATGATAAGTCATACACCTTTTCGGTTGACGGAATATATAAGCCGTATCCGTATGCGAAGGGATATCCTATGGATGTGTTTTTAAGAATATAATCATCGAAAACATCTGCTGACGGCATACTCAAGCCCATATTCGTATTAAGGTATATTAAAACATATTCAGGTATACTTTCATCTTGCGAGGAAACGGTATCAGAGAAATAGTGCTCAAATATTTCGTTATAATAAATGATTAATTCCTGATCCTCCAAATCGTAATCCCTAACCACCTTCTCAACAATAATTTCATCGTATTTATATTCTGTATCTACCGATACTGCCGATATATTTATTAGGAAAGAACAACACAATAGTACCGATAAAAGAATTATCACTATGTGCTTTTTAATGTAAGCTATCATAAAAAGCCTCCTTTCAGGTCAGTTCCGATAAATTCAATTGAATCTTGGTTACGTCTTTTGTAGTTAAGGTTCCATACCACGAATCCAATAAGAGTGTATGATAAATATTAACATATTTTTTCACAACTTCTTTACTCAATTGTATAATATCACCAATAGTATATGCTGTCAACAATGTTTTTGTTGACAAAAGTATTGATTTTGGCATAAAAAACCACCGCAAAGGACTTAAACTCCTATGCGGTGGTTTCTGTTTTATTAAGTATGTTTTATCTGATGCTACCTACTGTACGGGGATAAAGGATAACGTCGCGGATGTTGGAGATACCTGTAACGTACATCAGTATTCTCTCAAAGCCGAGGCCGAAGCCTGAATGAGGAACAGAACCGAATCTGCGCAGATCAAGATAATCTGTGTAGTCCTCTTCGTTCATACCTCTTATCTTCATAGCGTCGAGGAGTTTCTCGAGATCTGCCTCACGCTCAGAACAACCGATGATCTCACCAACACCGGGCACAAGCAAATCTGTAGCAGCTACAGTTTTTCCGTCGGGATTTTGCTTCATATAGAAAGACTTAATATCCTTGGGATAGTTGATAACGAATACGGGTTTCTTGAAAACTTCCTCGGTAATGTATCTCTCGTGCTCTGTCTGCAGGTCTGCACCCCACTCTACGGGGTAAACAAAATCCTTACCGCTTTCTTTAAGAAGCTCGATAGCCTTGGTATAATCCAGAATCTCAAACTTCTCGTTTACGATACTGTTAAGTTTATCGGTAAGTCCTGCCTCAAAGTGCTTCTCAAAGAATGCAATCTCTGCGGGGCACTTATCCATAACCTCTTTTATTACGGACTTAATCATATCCTCAGCAATAGCAATAATATCGAAAAGGTCTGCAAAAGCAACCTCGGGCTCTACATGCCAGAACTCGGCGACGTGTCTGGGAGTGTTGCTGTTCTCTGCTCTGAAAGAAGGTCCGAAGGTGTAAATCTTACCGAATGCCATAGCGGCAACCTCACCCTCAAGCTGAGCGGATACAGAAAGACCTGCTTTCTTGCCGAAGAAGTCATCTGCATAATATTCTTCTTCGCTCTTATAGTCTTGAGAGTAGCCGATAGTAGTTACCTTGAACATTTCACCTGCACCCTCACAGTCGGAACCTGTAATGAGGGGCGGATTTACGTAAGCATAGTTTCTACTCTGGAAGTAGTTATGAATAGCACCCGCCATTACAGAACGAACTCTGAACACGGCGTTGAATGTATTGGTGCGGACACGCAGGTGAGGAATCGTACGCAGATACTCCAGAGTGTGGCGTTTTTTCTGCAGAGGATACTCGGGAGGACATTCGCCGAGAACCTCGATAGATTTTACGTTAATCTCCACAGAACCCTGACGAGCCTCTACCACGTCACCTACTACCTTAAGGGCAGTGCCGAGTTTAAGCGCTGTATCAGGATAAGAGGTGGTCGCTCTGTCAATAACGATCTGAATATGAGTGAGAGATGTACCGTCATTCATCTCAGCAAAAGCCATATTCTTGGACTCTCTGGAGGTACGTACCCATCCGCAGATAGTAACCTCTGTGCCGAGATACGCCTTATCTTCGAGGACTAATTTAATATCGGTATGTTGCATAATATATCGCTCCGTTTCTATAGGCACCCCGTTTTGGGGTATGGAATTTAATATAATAACTTATTATATGCTAACTTATACTAAAGAAGCAAGTATTTTCTGAATATATGTAGCATCAGCAACGGTAATTTTTCCGTCACTGTTAATATCGGCATTTTCTATATCAATAGAAACGCTCATTCCTGCGACGTATTTTTGGAGTGTAGTAGCATCTGCTACAGTAACCCGTCCGTCTTTGTTCACATCCCCCGTAATCAGCGGTGACTCCACTTTATCTGTGGGAAGAAGCGACGGATCTGTATTGTCGGGCGTTGTACCGAAAATCGGCAGATCGTCGACTCCCTCTGTGGGATCGGTTACTACAGTCTCAGCCGAAGTCGCCTCTGTGGGCAGTTCGGTAGGAGGCTCTGTGGGAGGCTCTGTCGGTAGAGTAGTCTCAGGTACCGGCGGAGCGATTGTTTCGGGTACGGTTGGTTTTGTTTCCGCAGGCTTTTTGTAAATCAGGTCACAAAAATCGAGCACACACCAACCCTTGAATCCGTCAAATGAGGTTTTACCCCAGGTATAACCGTCTGCCTTGGCAGTTTTTGTAACTACAATTTCTGTTCCGTGAGGAATAGCGGTGAGGGTACTATAGCTTGTCCCTGCACCCTTTCTGAGGTTAATGCCGTTATCTGAATTTACTTTGTATATATCGCCTGCAGGAAGCACCTCTCCGTCAAGAATATAAATATATCCCTCGAACTTCCAGCCATAGGAACTGACTCCGCCGTTAGTCGCATTCACCGAACACTCGGTTGTATAGAAGATCTCACCGCCGTAGGCCGAGTGGGACATAGTTATCTTCTTTGACGTTATCTTCTCTACCACCGCTACGTGTCCGCCGTAGGGGTTATCCCAACAGGCGATCGCTCCGAGTTTGGGAGTTTTTCCGTAGGGATAGTAATTATTTGATTTGTTGTAATCGTACCAATAATGAGCGCTGTCCACAGAAAGTTTCGGTCTGGAGCCGAGAAGTTCATAGGCTCTTCCCCAAGCGTAGGCTGTGCAGTTAGGCATACCATAACCGATAGAACAGAATATATTGAGATTACTGTAGTAATACTGATTGCTGTAAGAGGGCGCTGTAAGTCTCGGCACAAAATCAGAAGCCCCGAGGCTTAACTGATTATTCTGTGCTGCTAAGGCGGTTACAGGCACCGTTACAAGAATCGTCATAAGTATTAATGCTAATAATCGCTTCAAAACAAATACTCCTTCGTATTGTTACTCTGCCCGATACTGACACTCTGACAGGCAACAATTAACCTTTATGTTAAATTACGCAAATTCATAAATATTATACCACATCTGTAGCCCTTTTGACAACCTTTTACAGAAATATAGTAAAATTTACTTTTTCCTCTATAATTATCCTCCGCAAACCCTTATAGCATATATAATCTCAGGTATAAAAAAACTCCCGAGTGAAACCACTCGGGAGCGATGTTTATTACTTAGAAGCCATCGTTATAATCGTCAAGATGTTTCGATACGGAACTTCTGCGGGTTACCTTCTTTTCCGTAGACTGGGGGGCTTTTGCTACTGCCTTCTTTTTGTCGGGATTATACAGCACCATAAAGGTCAGCGCAGAAAGTGCAAGACACCAGAACACAATGGAAAGAACAAGCAACAACGGAGAATTCTTGTCACCTTTTGAGTTGTCGTTCTGAATATCGGAGAAATCACCGACTCCTGAATTTCCGCCCATGATGTTAAGCTGAATCTCTTCCCAATCTTTTTTCTCGAAGTCCTGATCACCGGGGGTATATACGGGAGGAGGGCTTACGTAATCGGAGTAGGTAGAGGGTTCGTAATCTTCGTCGTATTCTGTAGGACGTGTATAAACAGTCTCAGGCTCTGTCGCCACAGACATAGTACCTGTGGGATCTGAATAATCTGTGGGATAAGTCATATCTGTAGGATCTGTAGCAGAGGTAGCAGGCTCGGATGCTACGGGGTCTGTCATAACAGGATCCTGCACAGGATCGGTAACAACAGGAGCCACAGGTGGCTCTGCAGGAGTTGTTTCTGCACCGACTGATACCATACCGAAAGCAAATATCACTAACATAAGCACAGATATAATTGTAAGTAATTTAATTTTTTTCACCGATAAACCTCCTTGAGTTCTCAGTAAAAAAACCATAGGTTTTAAGAGATTGATTAATGATTAAAGTTCATCCTCGAATATCTCGGGAGTATAGTCCTTAATTACCTTGCTGTTGATTTCACATGCAATTGATTCGGTAAGTTCATCAAGATAGTCGAGGAATTCCTCGCCCTTCATAGAAGAGAGAAGTGAATCGTAGTTTGCTTCACTCTCAATATACTTCTTTGTTTCGGAAGCAATAGAGTTCTTGTATACAAAGTAGGCAACCTGAGTATTTTCCTGTCCTACGTATACAACTTCAGCGGTGCCTGACTTCATTTTTGCAAGTGTATCGGCAACTTCTTTACCAAGAGATGTGTTCTCGAGATTTTCGATATTGCTGATGGAAGGATTGTACTCAAGTTTTGCATAAGCTGCGTAAACACCGGTTACGTCCTTGTAGGATGTGCCTTCCTTAATCATATTCTTATAGAGTGTAAGGTTATCCTTGATTTCTTTTGTCTTGTCTTTGTCGAGGGCTTTGTTAACAGTCTCGCCTGTTGTATCATCCTTAACGCTCTCGTAGAGGTTTACTGTGAAGTAAGAATAACTTGTGTAGTTATCTTCGAAGTAGTCCTTCATCTCAGAATCGGGAACTTCCTTCTCTCCGCCCTTGTTGTAGATGTGGTCAAAAATAGCCTGTTGTTTCAGACTTGCGAGATATGTGGAGTAGAAGAAGTTTCCGAAAGAAACGCCAAAGGGCTCGAGAACATCCTTATAGGGTGTGGCTGAGTAACCGTATGCCAGGTACTCCTCGTAATAAGAACCAAGGTACCAGTCAGCCTTTGCCTGTTCTTTTGCTGAATTATAGGTAGCCTCATCAATGGTAACACCCTTATCAGCCATTAACTTATCAAGAGCTATAAGATTCTTTGTGATATAATCTGCTTCTTTCAGAATCCACTCTCTGGCAGTATAAACTTCGCCTGTTTCGTCAAAACTGCTCTTAACATCCATAATGGACTTTGTTGAGTCGAATTCTTTACCCTGAGCCTCGGATATAACAGAATACGCCTGATTATACGCAGAGAACAGAGAGTACATATAGACACCTACAGTATACTCACGAATATCAGATTTATAACTCCACTGAACAGAGGAAGTCTTGGGCATTGCAGAACAACCGACAAGGCCGACTACCATAACAACAGCAAGTAATACTGCTACAATTTTTCTTAAATTATACATAGTAAAAACCGTCCTTTTCTTAAGAGTTAAGAAACATACTATATAATTATACACAAGTTTTCGATAAAATTCAACACATATCTGAAAATTAAGGTGATGTTCACTAAACTGTCAGATTTCTCTACTATCTTATTTAAGCCCGAAGAAACGGCGAAGAACCTTGAGGCTATTATTCTTCGACTGACATCGAAGGGATACGTAAGGCTTGCTTCCTGCCGAAAGCAGTGCCTCTCCCTCTGAGCGGGCAATAAGAGAATAGAGTTCGGGATTTTTCACATCATTTAGATACAAAAGCAAATTGGTGTCGTTTTGCTTAATCTCGTATATTCCTACCGAGGCGGCGCAGTTTCTGATAAGTGCTACGTCTATAAGTCCCATAACGGAATCAGGAATATCGCCGAAACGGTCAATTAGTTCATCGTAAACATCAGACGCGTCATCCTTGGTACGGATATCGGCTATAAGTTTGTATACATCGAGTCTCAGAGAAAGGCTCTCGATATAACTCTCGGGGATATGTGCCACGATAGCGATATCCACCAGACAGTCTTTTTCTTCGCTGTCGGGAGCAACCTCGCCTCGTTCTTCTTTAACTGCTGTGTCAAGGAGTTTTAAGTACATATCGTAGCCTACGTCCTCCATGTGGCCGTGCTGACTTGAACCCAGCACCGAGCCTGCTCCGCGGAGTTCGAGGTCGCGCATCGCAATCTTCATACCCGAACCGAACTCGGTAAACTCTCTGATTGCGGTCAGTCGCTTCGATGACATATCGCTAAGCGATTTGCCGGGAACAAAGGTAAGATATGCAAAAGCACGTCTTGCAGAACGTCCTACCCTGCCCCTTATCTGATGAAGCTGAGAAAGTCCGAAGCGGTCGGCGTTCTCAATAATAAGGGTGTTGGCGTTGGGAACGTCAACTCCAGTTTCGATAATAGTTGTACATACCAGAACGTTGATATTTTGCTCCAGCATATTCCTCCACACGTCGGAAAGCTGTGATTCGGTCATTTTACCGTGACCGACACCCACCTTTGCCTCGGGAATTGCCTGTTGTATACGGGCAGCCTTTGCCTCTATACCCTCTACGTTATTATAAAGATAAAACACCTGTCCGCCTCGGCGAAGTTCCTTGCGTACAGCTTCGTTGATGATAGCGTGGTTATGTTCCAAAACGTAAGTCTGAACAGGATATCGGTTAGAGGGAGCCTCCTCCAGCACAGACATATCACGTATACCGCTTAAAGCCATATTGAGAGTTCTGGGTATGGGTGTAGCCGATAAAGTCAGAACATCTACGTTTTTGCAGATTTCTTTGAATCGTTCTTTGTGTGCAACACCGAATCGCTGTTCCTCGTCGATAATAACAAGTCCCAGATCTCTGAATTCTACGTCCTTTTGCACAAGGCGATGGGTACCGATTATCATATCGATCTCGCCTCTTTTGAGACGTTTTAATATCGCCTGTTGCTCCTTGGGTTTACGAAATCTCGACAGAAGTTCCACACGTATCGGGTAGCCCTCGAACCTCTTGAGTACAGTCTGATAATGTTGCCAGGCAAGAATCGTTGTGGGACACAGTAAGGCGCATTGTTTTGAGTCGCTGACACACTTGAAAGCGGCTCTCAGAGCTACTTCCGTTTTACCGAAACCCACGTCTCCGCACAGAAGTCTGTCCATAGGAGCGCGACGCTCCATATCCCCCTTTATTTCGTCACTGCAACGAATCTGGTCGGGAGTTTCCTCGTACTCGAAACTCTGTTCAAAATCTCGCTGCCACTCTGTATCATCAGAGAAAGCATAGCCCTCGGCATTCATTCTCGCGCTGTAAAGAGCAATCAGTTCCTTTGCCATATCACGGACAGCGGACTTTACTCTGCTCTTTGCTTTCTTCCACTCTGCTCCGCCCAAACGATTGATTTTTACAGCGGAGTTTTCCTTGGGACCTATATATTTCGAGACCAAATCGAGCTGAGTAACGGGAACGTAAAGCACATCCCCCTTGGCATAGGAAATCTTTATATAATCTTTGACGATGCCGTGGGTATCAATCTTGGTGACGCCCTGAAAAATACCGATACCGTGGGCGGTATGCACCACGTAGTCCCCTACGTTCAGATCAGACAGACTGTATATTTCCTGTCCGTTTTTTGGGGTACGGCGGGTACGTTGTTCGGGAGTGTACTGATGTTTGCTCTGTGCAAACAAATAAAACTTCTCGGCGGTATACTCCATACCCGCAGAGAGTGTACCCTCCATAATATATATCTTTCCTCTTGAAAGTTTGTCTTCATATTTTGCCTTCTGTGCGGGGTAGCCTTTTTCCGAAAGCATACGGTGAAGCCACTCGGCGCCCTTGCTTGTTCCTGCAAGAATTACCACGCAGGACGAGGCAAATTCAATCGCATCCAAGTCCTCGCAAAGTTCGGACACAGTACCGGTTATTGGAGGAAGTTGTTTTGCTGAGAAATTCACAAGTTCAGACACAGGAAGTAAAAGACTGCCGTGTGAGAAGTTATTGAGGTACACTACTCCCTTTTGTGCCAAAATCTCCATCACTTCATTAAAAAACAGCGAATACTTATCGAAACCTCGGCAAAGCACACCCTCGGCAAAGAAGTCTACCAAATCTTCTTTGTAACGAAACTCTACGTTGGACATCCTGTCTTTAGAGGCACTTTCCTCCGAAATAAAACAGATAAAACTCTCGTCGATATAGTCAAACAAGGTGGCAACCCCTGAGTAAAGCAACTCTATATATTTGTCAAGACACGCAAGGTGCAGTCCGTTACGGATACTTTCCGCTTCTTTGAGCAGAACTTCCTTTGCTTTGTGATTTTTTTCCGAGCGCAAAAGTGAGGCTTTTTTCTCTATTGCCTTTGCAAGTTCCTCTCTGTCGGATATAAAAATCTCCGAAGAAGGAGCAAGTGTAATCTCCTCTATCGTTTCACCTCTGCGCTGAGTGGTAATATCAAAGTAGTTAATAGAGTCAATCTCATCGCCCCAGAACTCTACTCTGATCGGTTCAATACTGTCGGGTGAGTAAAAATCGAGTATTCCGCCACGTCTTGAGAACTGTCCCACACCCTCAATCTGGTCACATCTTTCGTAACCGAGCAGTACTAGTGCAGACACGCATTTGTCCATATTGATACTCTCACCCATTCGAAGTCTGAGTGTTGCATTAGAAAGGCTCTCAGCAGGCAGAGTATACTGTGCCGCCGCGTCCATACAGGCTATAACACAGTCACACTCTCCCGAGAGTATATGCCCAAGTACCTTGAGACGCTGATGCTCGTATTCTCTGGAACGGGTTGTTATATCTCTAAAGTTAAAATCTCTGTAAGGATACACCATAGCGTTCATACCCATAGACTGTAGATCCTCACAAAGTTGTGCAGCCTCACGCTCATCAGAGGCAACACAAAAAGCCCTGCTTTTCTTCAAAGAGCAGAGCGCGTATATCATATTTGCTTTGTGTATGCCCGTAAGTCCTGACAGGGCAACGTTTTTTTGTGGTGATAATGCACCCAGCACCCTAATAAAATCGGGAGAGGACTGCATTAAATCACAGAGAAATTTCATAATTCCTCCAAAGAAATATATATAAATTCAGAAGCCTCAGTTGAAGTTTTGCATCGCTTGTGCAGATTTACCCTGAACAATAAGTTCCGCGGCAGAGGCTGCTTTTTCATACATCTCGTTCATAATCTTTGACTCAGCCTGAGAGAATCTGCTCAGCACCCAGTCTTTGAGGTCGTACTCGGGATGTGGCTTTTTGCCGACTCCTACTTTGATTCTTGGGAACATATCTGAGCCTGTGAGATAAATGATATTTTTCATTCCGTTGTGGCCACCGTCGCTACCCTTCATACGGATACGCATACGTCCCACGTCGAGAGAAATATCGTCGAAGATTATGATAACGTTCTCAGGCTTAATCTTGTAGAAATTCATCGCCTGAACTACAGCCTCGCCTGAGTTATTCATATAGGTAGAGGGCTTCATCAGAAGGCACTTGTTACCACCAATATTGCACTCGCCCGTGGTAGATTTGAAGCGAATTTTCTTCATTTGACAGTTGTTTTTCTGTGCTAGTATGTCAATAGCCTCGAAACCGCAGTTATGTCGGGTACATTCATACTGTCTGCCGGGATTTCCCAGACCTACAATAATATAGTCTACCGCTGATGAAGTTTTGTTTTTTGACTTAAAAAACATAAGTATCTCCCTCGAAAAAGTGGCATACGCCACACTAATATATTTAGTATGCACAGAACAAGTCTATGCAAAAAAGAAACAAAATTTATTAAATGCAAAGAAATGCAAAACGCAGGGAACGGCAAGCGCCGCCCCCTGTCGATTTTTCGTTATAAAAGTAAACTACTGCTTACTGACCGATTGTGGAAACAGGCTTGTCAGCGTAAATTCTCTCGATTGCATCTGCGAATACAGGAGCAACAGGAAGAATTGTGAACTTATCAAGCATATTTTCCTCGGGAACAGGAACAGTATCAAGAAGGATGAGTTCCTTGATTACGCTCTGGTCGATTCTCTCAATAGCAGGACCGGACAGAACTGCGTGGGTAGCACAAGCATAAACCTCTGTGCTGCCTGCATCAACGATAGCCTTAGCAGCATTACAAAGTGTACCTGCTGTGTCAATCATATCGTCAACAAGGATAGCCTTCTTGCCTACAACGTCACCGATGATATTCATAACCTCGGATACGTTTGCCTTAGGTCTTCTCTTATCAATAATAGCAAGGGGACAGCCAATCTTAGCGGCGAAGTTTCTTGCTCTTGTAACTGAACCAAGGTCGGGAGAAACAACAACATAATCGTCAACGTTCTTGCCGATCTTCTTTTTCATGTGATTTGCAAGCATAGGTGCGCCTACAAGGTGGTCAACAGGGATATTGAAGAAGCCCTGAATCTGATTTGCGTGAAGGTCCATGGTAAGAACTCTGTCAGCGCCTGCTGCAGTAATAAGGTCTGCACAAAGTTTTGCTGAGATCGGATCTCTTGCCTTTGCTTTACGATCCTGACGAGCATAACCGAAGTAAGGCATAACTGCTGTGATACTTGCAGCGGATGCTCTCTTCATAGCATCAATCATAATGAGCAACTCCATAAGGTTGTCATTAACAGGTGTGCAAGTAGACTGAACGATGAAGCACTCACTACCACGAACAGACTCGTGAAGTGATACCGCAATCTCACCGTCACTGAACTTGTTACAACTGCTCTTTCCGAGAGGCAGTCCGAGGCAACCTGCTACACCCTGAGCAACTGTAGGGTTGGAGTTGCCTGCGAAGATTTTGATGTCTTTACCGTGAAAATTCATTTCATTTTCCCCTTTTCTGATTTCGTTAATTGGATTTTGAAAATATGTAAAATTAATTAACTACTGACTTAAAGAGTCTATAATAAACTCTCAATTTTAGTTTTCGGGTTTATATCCCTTCTCTATTGCTATCCGGTTAAGTTCCTGAAGCTGAGCAGGATCGTTGGCACCCAATGCCACGTCGGCTGTAGCCGCCACAAATGCACCCGCACGCTTTCCGTCAGCGATTATAAGTTTGAGTGCATCGGGAAGATAATACTCGCACGCTTTGTTGTCAGATGTAATTCTGTCAAGTACAGAGAGCAGAGCCTCTGTATCAAACCAATAAGCACCGGAGTTGATTTCCTTGATTTTTCTCACTTCTTCTGAAGCGTCCTTGTGCTCAATAATGGCATTTAAGGAACCGTCTGAGTTTCTCACAACTCTGCCGTAGCCTGTAGAGTCATCTACGTTGGCACTTATTACGGTAGCCTGAGCCTGAGAATCTATATGCTGAGCAAAAGAGCCTGAGATGGTTTCTGCATCGACAAATGGAGCGTCACCGCCCAGAATAACTACCGAACCTTTTCTACTTTCGAGAAATTCTCTTGCCATCATAACTGCGTGACCTGTACCGAGACGCTCGCTCTGAAGCACAGTCTCCACAGCAAAAGGCAGTGTGGCCACGTACTCGTCGATATATTCTGCACGATAACCCTTGACTATACAGATATCGTCAATACCCGCTTCTTTAACTGCATCAAGCACCCAGCGAAGCATAGGTTTTGAGAGAACCTCACAGAGAGTTTTAGGTTTGTCACTCTGCATACGTTTACCCTCGCCGCCGGCAAGAATAACAGCACACTTATTCATAGGCACACCTCATCTTTTAAAGCAGTTTTCGCTCATACAGTAATAGTTGTATATATTATCTCATAAAACACAAATTTTTCAAGTCATTAGGACAAAAAATCACATCTTTGTTACCATTAGACAAATTGTCCATTTCTTTCGGCGAATATTGGTAACATTTTATGACAAAATAAATTAAAAAAAATATGGTAATTTTTGATTACATTTGTTATAATACTGTTTAGGCATGGTCTATATGCGACCTGCACATCAAAAAGCAAAGCCAAAATACATAAGGCTTTTGCATATTACACACATTTTTAGGAGGTTTTTGAAATGAGCCACAAGTTTGTTTACCTCTTCAAAGAGGGTAACGCATCAATGCGTGAGCTTCTGGGCGGTAAGGGTGCTAACCTTGCAGAGATGACATCTCTCGGTCTTCCCGTTCCCCAGGGCTTCACAGTAACTACAGAAGCATGTACACAGTACTACGAGGACGGCCGTAAGATCAACGACGAGATCCAGGCTGAAATCATGGAGTACATTGTAAAGATGGAAGAGATCACCGGCAAGAAGTTCGGCGATCTGGAGAATCCTCTCCTCGTTTCCGTTCGTTCCGGTGCAAGAGCTTCTATGCCCGGTATGATGGATACAATCCTCAACCTCGGTCTTAATGAGGATGTTGTTAACGTTATGGCAGAGAAGTCCGGCAACGCTCGTTGGGCTTGGGACTGCTACAGAAGATTTATCCAGATGTATTCCGACGTTGTTATGGAAGTTGGTAAGAAGTACTTCGAGGAACTTATCGACGAGATGAAGGAAGCAAAGGGTGTTACTCAGGATATCGAACTCACAGCTGAGGATCTTCAGGTTCTCGCAGGTCAGTTCAAGGCTGAGTACAAGAACAAGATCGGTAAGGACTTCCCCACAGATCCCAAGGAGCAGCTCATGGGTGCTGTTGAGGCAGTATTCCGTTCATGGGACAACCCCCGTGCAAACGTTTACCGTCGTGACAACGATATTCCCTACAGCTGGGGTACCGCTGTTAACGTTCAGATGATGGCATTCGGTAACATGGGTGACGATTGTGGTACAGGTGTTGCATTTACACGTGACCCCGCAACAGGCGAAAAGGGCCTCATGGGTGAGTTCCTTGTAAACGCACAGGGCGAAGACGTTGTTGCAGGCGTTCGTACTCCTATGCCTATCGCTCAGATGGCAGACAAGTTCCCCGAGGCATACGCAGAGTTCCTTGCAGTATGCGAAAGACTCGAGGATCACTATAGAGATATGCAGGATATGGAGTTCACCATCGAAGGCGGCAAACTCTATATGCTCCAGACAAGAAACGGTAAGAGAACAGCTAAGGCTGCTCTTAAGATTGCTTGTGACCTGGTTGACGAGGGTATGATCGATAAGAAGCAGGCTGTTGCTATGATCGACCCCAGAAACCTCGACACACTTCTCCACCCCCAGTTCGATGCTGCTGCTCTTAAGGCTGCAACTCCTGCTGGTAAGGGTCTCGGCGCATCTCCCGGTGCTGCTTGCGGTAAGGTAGTATTCACTGCTGAGGACGCAGAGGCTTGGAACGAGCGCGGTGAGAAGGTTATTCTTGTTCGTCTTGAGACATCTCCCGAAGATATTACCGGTATGAAGGCTTCTCAGGGTATCCTGACAGTTCGTGGCGGTATGACATCTCACGCAGCTGTTGTTGCTCGTGGTATGGGTACTTGCTGTGTATCCGGTTGCGGCGAAATCAAGATGGACGAAGAGAATAAGAAGTTTGAACTCGCAGGTAAGGTTTATAACGAGGGCGACTTCATCTCCATCGATGGTTCTACAGGTAACATTTACGACGGTATCATCCCCACAGTTGATGCTGAGATCGCCGGTGAGTTCGGCAGAATCATGGAGTGGGCTGACGAGTTCAGAACACTTAAGGTTCGTACAAACGCTGACACACCTGCTGATGCTAAGAAGGCTCGTGAGCTCGGCGCAGAGGGTATCGGTCTTTGCCGTACAGAGCATATGTTCTTCGAAGCAGACAGAATCGCTGCATTCCGTGAGATGATCTGTGCAGATACAGTTGAGGCAAGAGAGGCTGCTCTCGAGAAGATTCTCCCCTATCAGCAGGGCGACTTCGAGGCTCTCTACGAAGCACTTGAGGGTAACCCCGTTTGCATTCGTTTCCTCGATCCTCCTCTCCACGAGTTCGTTCCCACAGAGGAAGCTGACATTGCAGCACTCGCTCAGGCACAGGGCAAGTCTGTTGCAGACATCAAGGCTCTTATCGCTTCTTTACACGAGTTCAACCCCATGATGGGTCACCGTGGTTGCCGTCTTGCAGTTACTTATCCTGAAATTGCAAAGATGCAGACAAAGGCTGTTATCCGTGCAGCTATCAATGTTCAGAAGGCACACGCTGACTGGAACATTGTTCCCGAGATTATGATTCCTCTCACAGGTGAAGTTAAGGAGCTTAAGTTCGTTAAGGACGTAGTTGTTGCAACTGCAGACGCAGAAATCGCAGCAGCAGGTGTAGAGCTCAAGTACGAAGGTGGTACAATGATGGGGATTCCCAGAGCTTGTCTCACAGCAGATGCTATCGCTACAGAGGCTGAGTTCTTCTGCTTCGGTACTAACGATCTTACTCAGATGACATTCGGCTTCAGCCGTGATGACGCCGGTAAGTTCCTCAACGCTTACTATGATACAAAGATTTACGAGAACGATCCCTTCGCAAAGCTCGACCAGACAGGTGTTGGTAGCCTGATGGAGATGGCAGTTACTAAGGGTAAGGCTACACGTCCTGAGATTCACTGCGGTATCTGCGGTGAGCACGGCGGCGACCCCGTATCCGTTGAGTTCTGTCACAAGATCGGCCTCGACTATGTATCTTGCTCACCCTTCCGTGTTCCCATCGCTCGCCTCGCAGCAGCACAGGCAGCTATCAAGGGCTAATCTGTAAGGAAAGCAATATATAGTAGTATAGCAAAACAAATCATCCCCACGGAAAAATCGGTGCCGACTTTTGCATTGTTGACTTTTTATAAAACTATGATATAATAAAATAAAAAGGGGATTTTTTGATGAAGAAAATTGTGTGCGAAATATGTGAAAGTACAGATTTTATCAAAGAAAATGGATTGTTTGTGTGCCAGGGTTGTGGATGCAGGTATTCCACTGAAGAAATCAAGAAAATAGTTAAAGAAGTTCGTGGTGAGGAATATCAACAGAACACAAACAATGCAAATGAAACATCTGCTGATTGCAGAGAAAATATTCCAATACACACCCTTGGTTCACCGAATAAGCTATTTGTAAATGTGGTCAAAGTTGGACACGAAACATATACTATGGCCTCAGTTTCATCGCTTTCTGTCCTTATGGGAGCAGAGCCTGCTCCTGTTTTTGTAGATGGTCCCGATGAGGTCGGTAATATTGGTGCAGAGATTTGTTTAGAAAACATAGCAGGAAAAACAATCAAATATGCAACTGTTTATTTGGTACCTTTTAATGCTGTGGGAGATCAAGTATCTTGTACCGTTCAAGGACATACCTCATATGGTGTTATGATTACCGGACCCATAGCAGCAGGACAAAAACGGGAAGGCTATTCGGAGGGTATGTGGTATAATAATTCTATTGTTCACGCTAAAATAGACTATGTTCACGTCATTTATATGGACGGAACTGAAGAAATATATGAAGGTAAAGAGTTTTATAATAATCCAAGCAAAAAAGCTGATACAACACAAAAGGGAACCATTATTTTTCATGGTTTTACAATGCCTTTACCTTTAGTGTCAGAGGTTTCCATTCGCATTAACGGCGAAGAAATAGGATCTGTTAAGCGTAAAAAGAGATTATCTTGGGAGTTTGAAGGAACTGCACAGATAGACTTGAAATACAAGGGCGATTTTAAGTGGAGAGAGAATGTAATGTCGCTGACTGCTCCAACTATAACAAATGTGCAATTAGAATATGGTACAAATAATCTTGTCGCTAGTGTTTGGTGAATAGTTATGAATGTCGTTCTATATTTGGGTTCTACTTTTTGTGAGCCACGTGCAGCTATCAAGGGCTAATCTGTAAGGAAAGCAATATATAGCAGTATAGCAAAACAAATCATCCCCACCGAGAAATCGGTGGGGATTTTTGTCGAAATTTATTGACAAAAGACGCTATATATGGTATTCTGCAAGTAGACCAGTTAACAAATAATTCACAAATTGGTCAATAGAAAGGAGTCCATTATGGAAAACAATGTAAACACCGTAAATCCCGCTCCCGTTGGACAGCTTAAGACAAACAAAGGTTTATTGAAAACAATTTTACTTTCACTTATCACCTTTGGTATCTATGGTCTGGTTGTTATGTCTGCAGTTTCTAACGACATCAACATCGTTGCTTCAAGATACGACGGCAAGAAGACCATGCACTACTGCTTATTGACCTTCATTGTTGCACCTATCACTCTCGGTATTGCAGGAATCGTTTGGTCACACAAGATCTCCAACAGAATCGGTGCAGAACTTAACAGACGTGGTATCGCTTATAACTTCAGCGCAGCTGATTACTGGCTCTGGAACGTATTGGGCGCTCTCATCGTTGTAGGTCCCTTCGTTTATCTGCACAAGATGTTCAAGGCAGTAAACCTTATGAACGCTGACTACAATGCAAAGGGTTAATCTGTAAAGGTTAAGCAAATTTACATTTATGAAATTATCCCCACTCGAGAATCGGGTGGGGATTTTTGTTGCATTTTCTTACGAGTTATACTATAATCTATATGTAAGTTATTTTGCGAATGTGAGGTTACAGCCTATGAAATGTGATAAGTATTACAATAGCGAAAATCGTCCCACAGGCGAAGAAATTCAGCTCGCCGCGGGACATATATCCTCTACTGCCATCGAGTTTACCAACGAAAACATTGTTGTCACTATCGAAGCAAAAAAAGGCGAGGTAGTCTTCTATGATATGCAGGATAATATTCTTGCAAGTATATCCGTTGCGCTTCCTGATGGTGGAGACGGCAAATTCTCTGAGGTTATGTGCAAGGCTGAAAACTCACGCATTATGCTGGGCTTCCCTGAATATACATATAAGGACAACTATCCTAATTGTGACGGCGAATATGACCGCTGGACAAAAATCGTCTCAGGTTATAACTATGTAGTTTTTGACACAGAAACCAACACTGTCATCTGATTAATTGAAGCAAAAGATAAAGGCTCCCGAATTTGGGAGCCTTTTTTTGTGTATTAAAATCAGGAGAGTGCGGGAGCATTCTCAAAGATACTCTCCATAGCCTCGTGGTCGGGTGAAAGAAACAGAGCGACTGTCATACCCTGAGTGATAACCTTACATTCCTGCGCCATAGCGTAGTTTTCAGGATCGTAACTCTGGGACTGTACCTTTACCTCATCCAGACGATTCTGAAGTTTCTCCTTAATACGGCTTACAGCGTCAACGCTTTTTGCATTCACCATAATGATTTCATCGGGGAACACGCCGTCCATTGTAACAAAGCAAGCGGAACTGTCTACGTCATCCGACTCGATACCATAAAGGTCAAGAAGTCTGTCCGTACCCAAATCCATAGCGCCATCCATAGAGAGTTCTGAGATGATGCTGTCTTTGACTTTTGCAATATCAACTGTACTCTCTGAGTTACCGCTCACACAAGCAGTAAATGATGCAAGCGTCAGAACAATTAAAAATAAACTTATTATCCTCTTCATAATTTCCCTATCCTTCACAATGTTAAGGTGTATGTGTGCTCAGGTACTCTACCCATGCATCGCAGCCTGCTTCTGTAAAATGAACGCCAAGTCCTACGGGATCGCTGCAATAATCGGGGTTCAGGTTCACACCCTGTGCATCATACATAACAGACGCAACGTCGACAAATGCCCAGCCTTTGGCTGCACACAGGTCGCTGAGTTTCTGATTATACAACTTGATGTTCTCGTTATTGAGAGAACTGCCGAGAATGGTGCTGGTAGAGGTCATAGGCGTCATAGATTGGATAACAATCTTCACGTCAGGTGACTCCTTGAGGATTCTGCTTATGAGAGTTTCGTAACTTTTGATGGTATCCTCTACACCATACAGTCCGATATCATTCATACCAAGCATTATATAAACCTGTTTTACACCGGAAAGTGCTATGCAGTCCTCGATAAGAGTTTTTTCGCCTCTGTAGGAAGGATGAACGGATTCATCGGATATCTCCCACAGAGCATTGTTGGCACCCAGAGAACCTGCGGTAA
Organism: Ruminococcus sp.; assembly: GCA_045603105.1. GTDB lineage: Bacteria > Bacillota > Clostridia > Oscillospirales > Acutalibacteraceae > Ruminococcoides. The sequence goes on along the minus strand of JAZULM010000026.1, from coordinate 514 downwards.
AGAATTGAGCCTTGCCGAGGCAACCTGTGGACGCTGCGTAGTAACTGAGTTTAAGGCTGACAGAATCGCCGACGAAAGCAACGTTGTCAAAGTAGTCGGACTTCACCTTGGCACTCTCAGAAACGGCACCCGGGGTATTAACCTGAGTGTTTGCAGGAGGGTTGACCACTTCCCCGCCGTCATTAGACTGAGGTGTGTCATTCGGGGAGTTTTGCTCAGTAGGAGCAACCTCTGTGTCGGTCACGCCCGAGTCGGTAGACTCTGTATCTGTATTCTCTGAGCCTGTAGTCTCAGTACCCACAATCTCTGTGCCGGTAGCATTAGTATCAGATGTGTCTGAATCGCCACCTCTACGGCAACCAAATGCCGAGAACACAAGCAGTACACATAATAAAAGTGCGATTAAAGTCTTTATATTTTTCATATTAACTCCTCATTTTATAATTCCAAATCGGACCTCAAAAATCCGCTCACATATAATATACAACAAAACTTTACCTTTTTCAACAATATT
>JAZULM010000025.1:0-97889 GCA_045603105.1 Ruminococcus sp. | reverse complement strand
GAAATGCTTTTGAAAACGGACCTTATTGATGAGGAAACATATAAGTCTATTGATAAAACCTGCTCAACCATTCGTATTTTGTTGATTGCTTCAATCAAAACTGCGAAAAGCAAGTTGAATAAATAAAGGAGAGTTAAAAATGGGATTGTTTGGACCGTCTAAAAAAGAAAAAGCTTTACAAGCTGAAGTGGAAAGATTATCGGGTTTACTCTTACCTGAACAAAGAAATATTGAAAATCTTAATCAACAAATAACTAGTCTAAAATTAACAATTGCAGGATTAGAAAAGACTATCAATGACAACAACGACAAAATTGGTGCCTTGAGCACACAAGTCAGCAAACTTGACCATGAAATATTAGAAAAGCGCAAACAACTTGCTGTTTTTGAAGTGGATATTAATGCATTGGATTATGGTTTATATAAACCTACTTTTGAGTTTGCGAATTCCGACTTATACAAAGAAGAATTGAATAAATTAAGAGATAAACAAAAGCAATGTATTAAGAACGATAATGCAGCTTATGGTAATACAAATTGGCAGGTAAATGGTAGTGCTTCTCAAGGGCGCACAATGGTAAACAATTATAAGAAGTTGCTATTGCGTGCATTTAATGTTGAGTGTGATGATATTGTTGCTAATGTTAAGGTTTCGAATTTGGACCGTTCAATTGAAAGAATAGAAAAAATTAGTGAACAAATATCTAAATTGGGAAAAACTATGGCAATAGGTATTTCACCGGGATATGTTCGATTAAAAATTGACGAAGTTAAACTTGCATTGGATTATCAGCAAAAAAAGCAAGAAGAAAAGGAACGTCAAAAAGAATTAAGAGCCCAAGAACGTGAAGAAGCCAAAGTGCTTAAGGAAATTGAAGAGGAAAGAAAGCGTCTCAAAAAAGAGCAAACACATTATGAGAATGCGTTAAAAACTGTTCTGGCACAGATTGAGAAGAATGGCGAAACCGCAGAATTGTTGGAAAAGAAAGCACAATTAGAAAGTCAAATTAACGATACTTCAAAAGCTATTGAAGATGTTGATTACAGAGAAGCAAATCGCAAAGCAGGATATGTATATATCATAAGTAATATAGGAGCATTTGGAGAAAATGTCTATAAAATTGGAATGACAAGAAGGCTCGATCCTCAGGAACGTGTAGACGAATTGGGTGATGCTTCAGTTCCTTTCAATTTTGACATTCACGCAATGATTTTCACGGAGGATGCGCCTGGATTAGAAACAGCTTTACATAATGCTTTCGAATCTAAGAAATTAAATAAAATTAACGCGCGTAGAGAATTTTTTGCCGTCTCGTTGGATGAAATCAAAGAAGAAGTTAGAAAGAATTTTGATAAGACCGTTGAATGGGTGGATATCCCCGAAGCCGAACAATACAGACAGTCGAAGTTCTTAAATAAAACGTAAACACCTCAGTTTTCAGGCACATTCATTCGTGCCATTAAGTTCAAAACTCCCAAAAAGAACGAAGTGAAAACTTCGTTCTTTTTTTATTGTAATAATCTATGTGCTCTTTGCATAAATAAGAAAGATGAGTTTTGTATAAAATGCAAGACGTATATATGTAAACTTGCAAAAATAATACAAAAAATAAAAAAACATTAAAAATAATGCAAGAAGTATTGACAAATTATGCAAAAGTGATTATAATTTACTCAAACAAGAAAGTTTTAAGTTTTTTTAAGGAGGCTTGTATTTATGTTTACACACAAGGATTTACCCCTGCTGTTACTCGACAACAGCTCTATGATGTCAGTACTTAACGAAGGCGAGTTCAAGTGCTACAACTTACCCTTTGAGGATGCTAAACATCTGGTGGATATTTACGATGAATCTGATATCCTCCGTTGTTTCTCCAACCCCGATATCGAGACGGTTATTTTCGATTATCTTGGTTGCGCTAAGCGTAATTTTGAATACAAGCGTATCCGCAATATGCGTCCCGGGCAGGATGCCATTGTATTCAAACTTTACGTTACTCCTTCCGAAACCCAGCCTATTATTCAGGCAGATGACGGAGTAGAGGCAAAGAAGATTCAAAACGTTTATGTGTACTGCCAGTATCTGAGCCGTATCTCATAATTTTCTGAATATGTTTTCCGTATAATTTTTATTAAGAAAGTCCGAGGGTAACACCTCGGTTTTCTTTTTTAATATGGACTGAACAAAAGCTTTTTGAAATTACTCATAAAATTGAGTTTTAGTAGATATAATACTATTATGAAGTTTTGGCGATGCGGTCCCGAAAATACTCGGGACCTTTTGTTTTAATAATGTTTACATTTGAATTGTTGCTTATGTATTTGTTAGTGTGATATAATACAAAGAGAAAAATAACCTTATACTAATTTATATAAAGGAGTTTTACTATGAAAATATGCGTATTTGGTGCGGCTTCACCGAAGATTGACCCTGAGTACATTGAGCAGGTCGAAAAATTGGGAGAAGAAATGGTAAAACGTGGTCACTCTCTGGTATTCGGCGGTGGCGGTAACGGACTTATGGGTGCTGCTGCAAGAGGCGTTCAGATGCAGGGCGGATATATAGTGGGCGTTATTCCCAGTTTCTTTGAAAATGAAGATATCGAGGCGGTGTTCCCTTACTGTGACGAGGTTATCGAGACCGGTACTATGCGTGAACGTAAACAGATTATGGAAGACCGCTCTGACGCTTTCATAATTGTCCCCGGCGGTATCGGTACCTTTGAGGAGTTTTTTGAGATTATGACGCTGAGACAACTGTGCCGTCATAATAAGCCCATAGCACTTTATAATATAAAAGGCTACTACAATGAACTTAATGCTATGATGAAAGCGGCAGTGGATAAAGGCTTTGTTCGTTCTGCCTGTGATGCGCTTTATAAGACGACTGACGATCTGGATGAACTTTTTGCCTTTATTGAAGCGCCTCAGCCCGAGAATCTTCTCGTTAAAGATTTGAAAGACGGTTGATATTTAGTCCGTTAAGCCATTATCAGCGGAGGATGATGTTATGAAAATTACCTTTATAGGTGCTTGTCACGAAGTTACGGGAAGTTGCACGTTAATTGAGGCAGGCGGAACTTATGCGCTTGTGGACTGCGGTATGCCCCAGGGTGCAGATGTTTTTGAAAACGTTTCTTTGCCCGTGCATCCCTCAGAAATAGAATATCTGTTTTTAACTCACGCCCACGTGGACCACTCGGGACATATACCACTGCTTTATAAAAACGGTTTCAGAGGTCAGATATTCGCTACTCAGGAAACCTGTGATTTGTGTGAGATAATGCTCAGGGACTGCGCTCATATTCAGGAGTCGGAAGCAAACTACAAGAGCAGGAAAACCCGCCGTGCAGGTAAGGGCGAGGTGGAGCCTCTGTATACTATGGAGGACGCAGAGGGTGCGCTCAGACTTATGAGACGTTTCCGGTACGGACAGGCGACGACAATCAGCGAGAATATTACCATACGTTTTTCAGATATAGGTCATCTTCTTGGTAGCGCTTGTATAGAGTTGTGGCTGACGGAAGGTGATATTACCAAGAAGATAATCTTCAGCGGTGACGTGGGTAATACAGACCAGCCTATTATTAACGATCCTTTGTCCGTTGACGGCTGTGATTACCTTGTGATTGAGTCCACCTACGGCAATCGTATTCACGAAAAGCATCGGGAGAACACAATAGAACTTCTTGCAGATTATATACAGACAACACTCGATAAAGGGGGAAACCTGATTATACCTTCTTTTGCAGTAGGCAGAACTCAGGAACTTCTATACTTTATCCGCGAGATTAAGAATCGTGGAATGGTTACCGGTCACGGAGAATTTCCCGTATATGTTGACTCGCCACTTGCCAACGAAGCGACCAGTATCTATATGCAATGCAGTACAGATTGTTTCGACGAGGAAATAAAGGCAGTTATGCTCAGGGGCGAAAATCCCTTGGTCTTCCCGGGACTAAAAACCTACGTTACTACGGAGCAGTCCAGAATGCTTAACTCCGATAATACACCTAAGGTGATTATCTCTGCCAGCGGAATGTGTGAAGCAGGCAGAATTTGTCATCACCTTAAGTACAATCTGTGGAGGAGAAACTGTACGGTTCTTTTCGTAGGATATCAGGCAGCGGGTACTCTGGGCAGAAGAATTCTTGACGGAGCGGAGAGTGTAAGAATCTTCGGCGAAGAAATTGCCGTTAATGCCCGTATTGCCTCTTTAGCAGGTATCAGCGGACACGCTGATAAAGAGGGACTTCTCGGTTGGGTAGACAGTATGGAGCAAAAGCCTTCGCAGATTTTTGTCAATCACGGTGAGGACACTTCTGCAACAGAATTTGCGCTTAGCCTTAAGCAGGATATGGGCTTAGAGGCTATGGCACCCTTCAGCGGTACGGTTTATGACCTGAAAAAAGGTGAGTTTGACTTTATTGCCGAAGGCGTACGTGTTGCGAAAAAGCCCTCTTATGATGTCTCTTTTTCACGTGGCAGTGCGGTGTTTCGAAAACTTGGCGATGCTGTCAGCGTGCTCAAAAAAGTTGCCGAGGCTTCCTCGGGTATACCTAATAAGGAGTTAGAGGCTTTTACAAAGGATGTACTTGCCTTGGCTGAGAAATACAAAAGATAAATTATTAAAGTTTGATTCAGGCAATCTGTTTTATGCAGGTTGCCTGATTGAATGGGTAGGATATGTTTTTAAGAAAATACATAGGAACAAAAGAATTTTATAAAAAAGTGCTTGTAATAACTCTGCCTATATTGGTACAGCAGGTTATTACCAACTTTGTCAGCCTCGTGGATAATATGATGGTTGGTCAGATCGGCACCGAGCAGATGTCGGGTGTCGCAATTATCAACCAACTTTTATTTGTATTCAACGTGTGTATCTTTGGCGGAGTATCGGGTGCGGGAATATTTACCGCACAGTATTTTGGCAAAGGTGATCACAAGGGCGTTCGGGCGACATTTCGTGCAAAAATTATTATAGTCGCACTTATGTCGGTATTGAGCATAGGACTGTTTATGCTCTTTGATACACAGCTTATCTCACTGTTTTTGCACAAAGGAGAGGAAAACCTCGATTTGGCTGCAACCCTTGTGTATGGCAAGGAATATCTCAAAATAATGCTTCTGCAGATTCCGTTGTTTGCGCTGACTCAGGCTTATGCGGGAACCCTGCGTGAAACGGGCAGAACAGTACCTCCCATGGTGGGTGGTATGGTAGCCGTTGCTGTGAATATCGCTCTTGACTATGTGCTTATTTTCGGCAAACTCGGTTTACCTGAACTCGGAATCTTAGGTGCGGCGGTTGCTACTGTAATCGCAAGAGTATGCGAGTTTTTAATTGTTGTTCTCTGGACACATCTCAATAGAAAAAAGAATCCCTTCATAGTAGGCGCATACAGAAGTATGCATATTCCGAAAACACTTATGGGCGGAATATTGAGAAAAGGTTTTCCTCTTATGATTAACGAGGTGCTCTGGTCTACGGGACAGGCGGTACTCGTTCAGTGCTACTCAACCCGAGGCCTTGAGGCGGTATCGGCTATGAATATCAGCACCACGGTATCCAACCTCTTCTTCTGTGCATTCTTTGCATTCGGAAGTGCGATCAGCATTATGGTAGGACAACTTCTTGGTGCAGGCGAACTCGAGAGAGCCAAAGACGAGGACAGAAAACTTATTTTTTTCACAGTTTTAATCTGTACTGTGGTCGGTGCGGTTATGGCGGTGTTGTCACCCGTATTCCCGCAAATTTACAATACGACCGATACAGTCAAGGAAATTGCAACAAAATGTCTGCTGATAAGTTCGGCTATGATGCCTTTCCACGCCTTTGTTCACACAGCGTATTTTACACTTCGCTCGGGAGGAAAAACTATAGTTACCTTCCTCTTTGACAGCGTATACGTATGGGTAGTGCTGATAACTCTGGCGTTCACACTTTCGAGGTTTACAAGTATCGATGTTGTGACTATGTTTCTGATTATACAGAGCCTTGATATACTCAAATGTGTTGTAGGTTATATACTTGTCGCCAAGGGTGTGTGGGTTAATAACCTCGTAGCCGACAAACGATAATACAGATTGATTAAAAGGGAATGTGAATATATTGCATTCTCTTTTATTTTGTAAAAAGTTCGACCTTTTTTGACAAATTGGTATACATGTGATATAATTGTATCAATTTTTCGGGAAGGTGATAATATGATATATATCCTTTATAATCCTATTGCCTGTGCAGGCAGGGGAGAAGAATTTGCAAAAAAGGCACAGAGTGAAGAAAGCGTTCCCTGCGAACTTATAAGCGTTATCGGTCTGGATAGTAAAGATTTTATGTCAAAGAGAAATCGCGAGGATGTGGTCGTTCTTTGTGGCGGTGACGGTACTCTGAACAGGTTTGCCAACGATACATACGGACTTGAGTATGCTTGTAATATATATCTGTATAAATCGGGTACGGGTAATGACTTTTTGCGCGATGTAGAGGATAAGATGGAGGGTAACAAGATTCTCCTCAATGACTATATCGCAAATCTTCCCACAGTTACGATTAACGGCGAAACAAGAAGGTTTATAAACGGTATAGGCTTCGGCATTGACGGTATGGCTTGTGAGGTCGCAGACCAGGTAGTGGCAAAGGGTAAGGTACCCAATTATACTACAATATCTATAAAACTTCTGCTTTTCAGATACAAGTGTCCCGATGCAAAGGTTACTGTAGACGGCGAATGTTTTGAGTTTAAGCACGTATGGCTTGCTTCAGGTATGAACGGCAGATACTACGGTGGCGGTATGCAGGTTGCACCCTCTCAGGACAGAATGGGAGAAAACCTTACAAGTTGTATTATTTACGGCAGTGGTAAACTGAAAACCCTTATGGTATTCCCGAAACTTTTCAAGGGTGAGCATATTAAACATACAGAGATGACCAAACTTCTGTGTGGCAGAGAGATAACTGTTGAGTTCAGCATCCCCACAGCACTTCAGATTGACGGCGAGACAGTTCTCGGTGTCACCTCATATACAATTAAAAAGTAAACTTATGGGAGAGTGGCTGAGTTGCTACCCTCCCATATTTTATATAAGATTTTTTTATGATTTTTTACTTATAATTCTTTTGTGGCATTGACATTATTACAATAGAGTGTTATTATTATCACAATGAATCTTTAAGAGCGGTACAGAGATGCCGACAAGATTTGTGTATATATACGTCCATAGTATACCCGAGGTATATCTGTGAGCCCTATGTTACTGTATCTTGTCGTGCGCTCTGCGACAGGATTTTTTTCATATTTTGGGTATTTTTTGAAACCATAAAAATATTATCAGTGCATATAGGAGAGAATTATGAAGTACTTACTTACAGGGGCAAAAGTCTACACCGACGGCGAGTTTATCCACTCTGATATTCTCGTTGACGGTTCTGTTGTTGTCGCTATTGGCAACGATTTACAGAGTGCTGACGCCTGTGTTCTCGATTATAGCGGATGTGTTATCTTTCCCGGTTTTGCGGATGTGCATGTGCATTTCCGTGAGCCGGGCTTTTCTTATAAAGAGACTATTCTCACCGGTTCAAAGGCAGCAGCCCGAGGAGGCTATACCGCTGTGTGTACAATGCCGAACTTAAACCCCGTACCCGATTCGGTAGAGCATCTCAAGGAACAGTTGGATATAATTGGTCGCGATGCGGTAATAAACGTCTACCCCTACGGCTCTATTACGGTAGGACAACTTGGTGAGAAACTTGCTGATTTAGATGGTATGGCGAAGGACGTAATCGCTTTCTCCGATGACGGCAGAGGTGTTCAGTCAGAGGATATGATGAGAGAGGCTATGCTTAGGTCAAAGTCACTCGGCAAAATGATAGTAGCCCATTGTGAAGATAATTCCTTGCTTCAAGGCGGATATATACACAAAGGCGAATACGCCCTTGCTCACGGGCATAGAGGTATATGTTCAGAGAGTGAATACCTGCCTATTGAGAGGGATATAAAACTTGTTGAAGATACGACTTGTCCTTATCACGTGTGCCACGTCTCCGCTAAGGAGTCTGTAGAGGCGATCCGAAGCGCCAAGGCAAGAGGAGTGGACATAACCTGCGAGACAGGTCCTCACTATCTGGTACTCGATGACAGTTACCTGCAGGAAGACGGACGCTTCAAAATGAATCCTCCGCTTAGAGGATCTGCTGACAGAGAGGCCCTTATCGAGGGTATCAAGGACGGCACGGTAGATATGATCGCTACTGACCATGCCCCTCATTCCGCCGAGGAAAAAAGCAAAGGTCTCGAGGGTAGCGCTATGGGAGTTGTCGGAATTGAAACCGCATTCCCCATACTATACACAAAACTTGTTAAAAAGGGTATCATAACCCTTGAAAATCTTGTGGACTTAATGAATACCAACATAAGAAAACGCTTTGGTATCGGCGGTATTATAAAGGTGGGCGAGAGTGCCGACTTAACCGTCTTTAATCTGCAGGAAGAATATACAGTAAACCCCGACGATTTCTTATCCAAAGGCAGAGCAACGCCCTTTGCGGGAGAAAAAGTTTTCGGTAAATGCCGTCTGACAATGTGCGGTGGCACAATTGTATGGAAGGATAACGAATAATAAAAATAAATTACGAAACTTACCCTATGATGTGAAAGGAGTAAATATTATGGCAAAACGTAAAGACATCAAAAAAATTCTTATTATCGGTTCAGGTCCCATTATTATCGGACAGGCTGCTGAGTTTGACTATGCGGGCACCCAGGCTTGTCTTGCACTCAAAGAAGAAGGCTATGAGGTTGTACTGTGCAACTCCAACCCCGCAACCATTATGACCGATACCACTATTGCAGATAAGGTATATATGGAGCCTCTTACTCTGGAATATATCGCAAGAATTCTCCGCTATGAGCGTCCCGATGCGATTATTCCCGGTATCGGCGGACAGACAGGTCTTAACCTGGCAACTCAGCTTGAGAAGAAAGGTATCCTTGAGGAATGTGGCGTTGAACTTCTTGGTACAAGTTCAGAGAGTATTGAGCGTGCCGAGGACAGAGAACTTTTCAAAGAACTCTGCGAGAGTATCAACGAACCCGTAATTCCCTCCCGTATCACATATAATCTCGAGGAGGCAAAGGAAGCCGCCAAGGAAATCGGCTATCCTGTTGTTTTACGTCCTGCCTTTACCCTCGGCGGTACAGGTGGCGGTTTTGCCAATAATGAAGAAGAACTCATAGAGAAAGGTATCAACGCATTCCGTCTTTCTCCCGTGTCACAGGTTCTTATCGAAAAGAGCGTCAAGGGTTACAAGGAAATCGAATTTGAGGTTATGCGTGACTCCGCCGATAATGCAATTATGATTTGCGGTATGGAGAACATCGACCCCGTAGGCGTTCACACAGGCGACTCTATGGTTGTTGCTCCCATTATGTCTTTGAATGACCACGATTTCACAATGCTCCGTGACTCTGCGCTGAAGATTATCAAAGCGCTGAAGATTGAGGGCGGATGTAACGTTCAGTATGCACTTAATCCCGAGAGTTCAGAGTATTACCTTATCGAGGTTAACCCCCGAGTATCCCGTTCCTCTGCACTTGCTTCCAAGGCTTCGGGTTATCCCATAGCAAGAGTTACCGCAAAAATTGCAGTAGGTATGCTTCTTGAGGATATTCAGATCGCAAACACAACCGCAGCGTTTGAGCCTGACCTTGACTATGTAGTAGCAAAACTTCCCAGATTCCCCTTCGATAAATTCCCCACAGTTTCCAACGAACTGTCAACTCAGATGAAGGCAACAGGCGAGGTTATGGGTATCGGCTCAACTTTAGAGGAATGTCTGCTCAAGAGTGTGCGTTCTCTGGAGACAGGAGTTTGCCACTTCTATATGCCTAAGTTCGATAAACTCTCTACCGAAGAAATAGAGAACTACATCTCGGTATTCCACGATGACAACTTCTTCGCAGTCGCTGAACTTCTCCGTCGTGGTGTAACTGTCGAGAAACTCCATGAAATCACAATGATAACCGAACTCTTCCTCGAGAGCCTCAAGAAGATCGTAGATTTTGAGCAGGTTATCAGAGATAATAAAAACGACATCGCAACCTTAAAGGAAGCAAAGAAAATCGGTTTTGCCGATAAGTATATTGCAAAACTCTGGGGTATGACTGATGACGAGATTTTTGCAATCCGTAAGAGCGAAAAAATATTCCCCATTTACAGAATGGTTGACACCTGTCACACAGGCGCATATATCCCTTATTTCTATTCAAGTTATCAGGGTGAGAATAAGTCAATTGTAACCGATAACAAAAAGACAATAGTTCTGGGCGCAGGCCCCATCCGTATCGGTCAGGGCGTTGAGTTCGACTACTCTACCGTTCACGCGGTTTCCACTATCCGCAAATCAGGTGTAGAGGCTATCATCATCAACAACAACCCCGAAACAGTTTCCACCGACTATACCACAGCCGATAAACTTTACTTTGAGCCTCTGACTCCTGAAGACGTTATGAACGTTGTTGAGTTCGAGGGCGCTTATGAAGCAATCGCTTCTTTAGGCGGACAGACTGCAATCAACCTCGCTGAGCCTATCGGCAGACGCGGTGTCAAGGTTATCGGCACCGATGTTGAGGCTATCGACAGAGCAGAGGATAGAAAGAGTTTCGAGCGTATACTCGCAGAACTTCAGATCCCTCAGCCCAAGGGTACAGCCGTTACCAACATTGAAGACGGTGTAAACGCTGCCGCTGAAATCGGCTACCCCGTACTTGTACGTCCAAGTTTCGTTCTCGGTGGCAGAGCAATGCAGATCGTTGCCAACGAAGGACAACTCCGCAGATACCTCCGTACCGCCGTTGAAATAGACGAGGATAAGCCCGTACTCGTAGATAAGTACATTATGGGTAAAGAAGTCGAGGTTGACGCTGTTTGTGACGGACAGGATGTTTTCGTTGCAGGTATTATGGAACTTGTTGAGCGTACAGGTGTTCACTCAGGTGACTCAATAAGCGTATATCCCGCATTCAGTATTTCTGATAAAGTAAAGGGCGTTATCCTTGAATATGCCAAGAAACTCGGACTCGGACTCGGTATTGTTGGTCTTTACAACATTCAGTTCATCGTTGACGATAAAGAAGACGTATATATCATCGAGGTTAATCCCCGTTCTTCACGTACAGTACCCTTCCTCAGCAAAGCAACAGGCTACTCACTTGCCGATATTGCAACAAACGTAATTATGGGTAAGAGCCTTAAGGAGCAGGGAATATTCACTATCTATCCCACAGAGAAGAATCGCTGGTACGTAAAAGTTCCCGTGTTCTCATTCAATAAGATTAAAGGTCTTGACGCATACCTCTCTCCTGAGATGAAGTCCACAGGTGAGGCTATCGGTTACGATAAAAAACTCAACCGTGCAATGTATAAGGCAATTCAGGCAGCAGGTATGACTGTTCAGAATTACGGCACAGTATTGGTAACTGTTGCAGATAAGGACAAGGATGAGGCACTTCCTCTTATCAAGCGTTTCTATCAGCTTGGCTTCAACATCCAGGCTACCGAGGGTACAGCAAACTTCCTTATTGAGAATGGTGTCCGTACTCACAAGATGGGCAAGATTTCCGACGGTTCAGAGGATATCCCCAGAGCCATCCGCAAGGGCCATATCGCATACGTTATCAACACCCGTGATATCGGCTCTATGAGTCAGGCTACAGACGGCTACGAAATCCGTACCTGCGCAGCCGAGAACAACGTTACCATGTTCACAGCTCTTGACACAGTAAGAGTTCTCCTCGATGTTTTGGAGGAAACAACTCTCACAATTTCTACAATAGACGCAGAGTAATAGCCCCTACAAAAAGGAGTTAACAAACTATGAAACAGGTAATTTTCAAAATTCTCTCCAATGAGAAAATAGCAAAAGACGTTTACAAAATGACACTTCAAGGCGACTGCGAAGGCATAGCCTCAGGTCAGTTCGTAAACATTCTTATAGAAGGTCTGTATCTTCGCAGACCTATCTCCGTATGCGAGGTAGAGGGCGATGTTCTGACCATTATCTACAAGGTAGTGGGCAAGGGTACAGAGGTTATGAGCCATATGACTGAAGGTACACAACTTGATGTTCTCACTTGTCTCGGTAACGGCTACGATTTAAGCTTAAGCGAAAACGCTCCTCTGCTTATCGGCGGAGGCGTAGGTGTACCGCCTATGTATGAACTTTGCAAACAACTTATTGCCCAGGGCAAAAACGTATCTGTTATTCTGGGTTTTAACACTCAGACAGAGATATTCTACGAAGAAGAGTTTAAGGCGTTGGGAGCAAAGGTTTACGTTGCAACCGCTGACGGCTCTGTTGGTACAAAAGGCTTTGTTACAGATGTAATGAAGAATCTCACAGACTACACATACATCTATACCTGCGGTCCTGAGCCAATGCTCAAGGCTGTCTATAACGAGAGCAAAACCTCAGGACAGTATAGTTTCGAGGAGCGTATGGGTTGCGGGTTCGGTGCCTGTATGGGTTGCTCTTGCAAAACCAAATACGGCAATAAGCGAATCTGCAAGGACGGACCTGTTCTTACAAAGGAGGAGATTATATGGTAAACACAAAAGTTACTTTGTCAGGACTTGAACTTGACAATCCTATAATCCCTGCCAGCGGTACTTTTGGCTACGGCTACGAGTTCGCAGAGATTTACGATATCAACATCTTAGGATCTTTTTCGTTCAAGGGTACTACTTTAGAGCCTCGTTTCGGTAATCCTACCCCGAGAATCGCAGAAACCCCTATGGGTATGATCAACGCAGTAGGACTTCAGAACCCCGGAATCGATAAGGTAATAAGCGAAGAACTCCCCAAAATGAGGGAGGTGTTCCACAAGCCCGTAGTTGCTAACATAAGCGGTTTCTGTATAGAGGAGTACGTGGCTTGTTGCGAAAAAATCGACAAAGAGGATTGTGTCGGAATTATTGAGGTCAATATAAGTTGTCCCAATGTTCACGGCGGCGGTATGGCATTAGGTACAGACCCCGAGATGGCAGCGGCAATTACCCGCGCGATAAAGGCAGTTACCACCAAGCCTGTATACATCAAACTCACACCAAACGTTACGAACATCGTTCCTATTGCCAAGGCAGTAGAGGAGGCAGGCGCAGACGGTATAAGCCTTTGCAACACCTTCCTCGGAATGAGAATTGACCTCAAGACAAAGAAGCCTGTAATCGCCAACAAAATGGGCGGATTCTCAGGCCCTGCAATATTCCCCTCGGCACTTCGCCTTGTATACCTTGTGTATGAGGCAGTAAATATCCCGATTATCGGTATCGGCGGTGTATCATCTGCTGAGGACGTAATCGAGATGATGCTTGCAGGTGCAACCGCAGTACAGGTAGGAGCCGCAAACCTTGTGGATCCCTATGCCTGCAAGAACATTATTGAATCATTACCTGCTGTAATGGAAAAATACGGTATTAAAGATTTAAATGATATTATAGGAGGCGCACACAATGGGTAAGGACGTAATTATCGCCTGTGACTTCGCGGGCAAAGAGCAGTGTCTTGCATTTCTTGACAAATTCACAGATTGCAAGCCTTTCGTAAAAATCGGTATGGAACTGTTTTATGCAGCAGGCCCCGATATTGTCAGAGAAATAAAGGAGAGAGGTCACAAGATTTTTCTTGACCTTAAACTCCACGATATTCCCAATACAGTTATGAAGAGTATGTCTGTGCTTCGCAACCTCGATGTTGATATGACAAATCTACACGCAGCAGGCACAAAGGCTATGATGGAGGCTGCTATTAAAGGCCTCACAAGAGAAGACGGCACCCGTCCTCTGCTTATCGCAGTAACTCAGCTTACTTCTACCAGCGAAGAAGCCATGAAGCAGGATCTTCTTATAGATGCTCCCATCGACGAGGTAGTTATGCACTATGCAATGAATGCCAAAGAGGCAGGTCTTGACGGTGTAGTATGCTCACCTTTAGAGGCAGGTAAGGTACACAGCAAATGTGGTGAAAACTTTATGACAGTTACTCCCGGTGTGCGTTTTGCAGACGGAGATGTCGGCGACCAGAAGCGTGTTACCACTCCCGAAAAAGCAAAAGAAATCGGATCTGACTACATTGTAGTAGGCAGACCTATAACAGCAGCCGAGGATCCCGTTGCCGCATACAAGAGATGCGTTGCAGAGTTCGTAGGCTAATATACGCAAGAGTTGTAAACTTAACATAGAAAGGATTTATTATTATGGAAAAGAAAGTTGCAAAAGCATTACTTGAAATACAGGCAGTATTCCTTCGTCCCGACGAGCCTTTTACTTGGGCAAGCGGTATCAAAAGCCCCATCTACTGTGACAACCGTCTTATCCTCACATCTCCCGAGCAGAGAAACGTTGTCGAGCAGGCTATTGCCGACACAGTAAAGCGTGAATACCCCGACGCAGAGGTACTTATGGGTACTTCTACAGCAGGTATCGCTCATGCCGCTATCGCAGCACATCTTCTCGGTATGCCTATGGGTTATGTCAGAGGTTCTGCTAAAGACCACGGCAGACAGAATCGTATCGAAGGTAGACTCAAAGCAGGTCAGAAGGTAGTAGTTATCGAGGACCTTATCTCTACAGGCGGTTCCGTTATCGATGTTGTTGACGCACTTCGCGAAGCAGGTGCCGAGGTTCTGGGTATTGTTTCTATCTTTACCTACGGTATGCAGAAAGGTCTGGACAGACTCGCAGCCGCTAACGTTAAGAACGTAAGCCTCACAAACCTTGACGCAGTGGCATCCGAGGCTGCTGAGTCCGGTTATATCAAGGCAGAGGATGTATTAAGACTTAAGAAGTTCAGAGATAATCCCTCTGATGAGAGCTGGATTACCGCACAGTAATTCTTACTGAATTTATGCAATGCAGAAGTATTGCTATAGGGGTGAAAATATGAGAGGACTTATAGATATCAGCGAACTTACAACAAAGGAACTCGATTCTATGATGGACGTTGCCGAGGATATAATCGCAAATCCGTGGAAATATCGTGAGAGTTGTAAGGGCAAGAAGTTAGCGACACTTTTCTTTGAGCCTTCTACACGAACAAGACTGTCTTTCGAGGCGGCTATGCACGAACTTGGCGGATCTGTAATCGGCTTTAGTGACGGAGATAACTCCTCTGCGGTCAAAGGCGAGAGTGTTGCCGATACAGCGAGAGTTGTAGGCTGCTATGCAGATATTATTGCAATGCGCCATTTTATCGAGGGTGCACCCTTTGTTGCTGACCGCAACTGTGTGGTACCCGTTATCAATGCAGGCGACGGCGGACATCATCATCCTACACAGACTCTGGCGGATTTGCTCACAATAAGACGAGAGAAGGGTGGGTTTGATAACCTTACCGTCGGCTTCTGCGGTGATCTCAAATACGGCAGAACAGTCCATTCTCTATGCACGGCACTTGCCAGATACAATGGTGTTAAGTTTGTATTTGTTTCTCCTAAGGAATTAAAAATCCCCAGTTACCTTATTTATGAGGTACTGGAGAAAAACGGCATTTCCTATGTTGAGTGTGACTCTCTCGAAGAAGCCATACCTCAGCTCGACATCCTCTATATGACTCGCGTGCAGGGTGAGAGATTCGAAGATAAGGCTGAGTACGAGCGTCTTAAGGATAGCTACATACTCACCACCGATAAACTTAAGACAGCCAAGAGCGATATGATTATTCTCCATCCTCTTCCCAGAGTAAACGAGATTTCTGTCGAGGTGGACTATGACAGCCGTGCTTGTTATTTCAAGCAGGTGTTAAACGGAAAGTTTATGCGAATGGCACTTATCCTTAAACTTTTAGAGGGTGCAACTGAGGGCATAAGTGCAGATGCAGTCCGTCCCACTCCTCTGAGTGATGAGGCTCAGGGTAAGTACGTTTGTCAAAATCCCAAGTGTATCACTCGTACAGAGCAGGAACTTGCTCAGGCATTCAGAATTGTAGACGAGGAAAAGAACATAGTTCGTTGCAAGTACTGTGAAACAAGAGTCAGAGATATCTGACCAATACTCAGAATATAAAATAAGCGGATACAGAAGTTCTGTATCCGCTTTTGCGTTATATAGATAATTAAGATTTGTTCTGAGTATCAACAAGTTTTGCGGCACCATACATCTCGCGAAGCTTGGGCTTTTCGATTTTGCCGGTGGGGTTACGGGGAACCTTGGCAAAAATAATTTTATGGGGACGCTTGTATCTCGGCATAGCCTTACAGAATTCGTTGATTTCTTCTTCTGTAGCACTGAAGCCTTCCTTAAGTTCAATTATAGCAGCAGCGATTTCGCCCAAACGTTCATCAGGGAGACCGATAACCGCTACGTCGTTTATGGCGTTGTGACCGCGGAGGAAGTCCTCAATCTGTACGGGATAGAGGTTCTCACCGCCCGAGATGATAACGTCCTTCTTACGGTCAACGAGGAAGATAAAGCCGTCCTCGTCTTCTTTCGCCATATCTCCGGTAAAGAGCCATCCGTCACGGATAGATGCATTTGTTGCCTGTTCGTCATTGTAATAGCAGGTCATAACGCCGGGACCTTTAACACAAAGTTCACCGACATCGCCCTTTGTTACGAGGTTACCGTTCTCGTCTACAATCTTAACAGACCAGCCGTAACCGGGTTTGCCGATTGCACCTACCTTGTGAATGTTCTCAACTCCAAGGTGAACACAGCCGGGGCCGATAGATTCAGAAAGACCGTAGTTTGTATCGTACTGATGATCGGGGAAGTATTCTTTCCAACGCTTGATAAGACTTCTCGGAACGGGCTGAGCGCCGATATGCATCAGTCGCCACTGAGAAAGGTTATAGTCGTCTTTATTCAGTTCTCCCGAATCGAGAGCATTGAGTATATCCTGTGTCCAGGGAACAAGCAGCCATACTATTGTACATTTTTCCTTAGATACGGCATCGAGTATGTATTCAGGTCTTGTGCCTTTGAGCAGTACCGCCTTGCTTCCTGCGAGAAGACTTCCGAACCAGTGCATTTTAGCGCCCGTATGGTAAAGAGGCGGAATACAGAGGAACACGTCATCTCTTGTCTGACTGTGGTGATTCTGTTCACAACGGCAAGAGTGAGTAAGACTCTGATGCTTATGTAAAATAGCCTTAGGGAAACCTGTAGTACCGGATGAGAAGTAAATAGCAGCGAAATCGTCCTCGATAATCGGAACTCTGGGTGAGCGTGAGGAACAGTCCATAGTCATATCGTTGTAGTCCTCTGCAAAAGTAGGACATCCCATACCCTGACTGCCTGCAAAAATAAGCAGACGGTTACGGCTTATGGTGGCTACGATATCCTCAACTCGGCCGATAAACTCAGGTCCGAAGATAAGAGCATCACATTCTGCCAGAGTAAGACAATAGTCGATTTCATCGCTGGAATATCTGAAATTAAGGGGAACAGCCAAAGCACCCGTTTTGAGTATACCGAAGTATATCGGGAGCCATTCTATGCAGTTCATAAGAAGTATAGCAACCTTGTCGCCTTTCTTGATTCCTCGGGCTATAAGAGCATTGGCAAAGCGGTTTGCTTTCTCGTTGAATACACCCCAGGTGATCTCTCTGCGGAAGTATTTTTTCTCGCTTTCAACAAGGTCGTAATCACGCCATGTGAGTCTGCGGGTTTCGGGCTGACCGGGGTTGATCTCTACCAGCGCCACGTCAGATGCGAACTCTCTGGCATTGTTTTCAAGCATATCTATAATCGTCATATCCATATCCCTCCAGGATATAATAAAAAAGCTTCAAAAGCACCATTTTCCGATGCTTATGAAGTTTGAGTAAAATTATAGCATTTATACCTCTCTATGTCAATAAAATGTTTTAGTACGCTGAATAAAGAATCCCGAGTGATATCACTCGGGATTTCGTTTAACAATTTGATGTATAAGGTCTGTCTATAACAATGACCGCGTTGCAGTTTTCACAGTTGGATGATATCAACTCGCTGATTTTTGCTTTAATGACATCCTCACAGTCTGTGACATCATAGGGGATAACCGCATCAAAAATCAGATTGGTGTGTGTAGGGCCGGGTACCATTCGAAAATCGTGGATAGTGGCGTCCTTATGTATTTCTTTGATAAGTAAACTAACCTTGTCACGATAACCTTTGGTAATTTCGTTGTCGGTTTCTATGGGGTCCATATGAATAACCGCTTCTGTGCCGAACTTTGTTTTAAGTTCATGCTCAATGTGGTCGATTTCATCGTGGATAACGTATATATCGCCCTTGCCGTCAACCTCTGCGTGAAGTGACAGCATTTTTCTGCCCGGGCCGTAATCGTGTATTACCAGGTCGTGGATACCGACTACCACCGAGTGACTCATAACACACTCTTCTATTTCTTCTACAAGTTCCTTTTCTGCGGGTGTACCCAGCAGAGGCTGGATAGTTTCCACTGCAGATTTGAATCCTGCGAAAAGTACAAAAAGCGATACTGCCGCACCAAACCATCCGTCTAAGTTTATATCCCATATTCCGCCTATAATAACGGATAAAAGTACAAAGGTAGTGGCTATGCAGTCAGATACAGAGTCAAAGGCAGTTGCCTTCATTCCCGCCGAACCGATTTTTTTGCCCACGGTTAAGTTATAAAAGAACATATATCCCTTAACTAATACAGATACACCAAGTATTATAGCAGAGAGTAAAAGATTACCGCTGAGAGGCTCAGGATTTGTGATTTTGCCTATTGAAGTTATGAGAAGTTCAAAGCCGACAATCACAATAACAAAGGAAACTATAAGTCCCGAGATGTATTCGATTCTGCCGTGACCGAATGGGTGTTTGGTGTCAGGCTTCATACCTGCGAACTTAAAGCCTAGCAGAGTAATTACCGAGGAGCCTGCATCCGAGAGGTTATTGAAGGCGTCGGCGATTATGGCTATGGAACCCGAGAGAGCACCTGCTGTAATCTTGCCTGTAAACAGTAGTATGTTAAGCCCGATACCAAGTAAACTGCAGAGCATTCCGTAGGCACGACGACCTGCTTCTGTGGTTATATCCACGCCCTTAAGAAATAATGAAGATAAAATCTTTATCATAATATCACCCGAGGTTATATGATTTTGAAAAATTATAGCACTATTTTTCGAAAAAAGCAAATTTTACCTGATTCTTGAATGAGCTTGAAACACTGCAGGACAGTCTGCGTGCTTTTAGCGTAATGACTGTCCTGCTGAATATAGGAGTTATTTTTTGAGCATCAGAATTTGTCCGGGGTAAATCAGATTGGGATTTCCAAGTTTGTTCAGATTGAGTATTTCATCGACAGTTATGCCGTAGCGACGGGCTATAGAGTAAAGCGTGTCACCCGGGCGTACCACATAGTACATAGGAGCGCGGGGTCTGTCTACGGGAATAGTCAGAACCTGTCCGGCATAAATCATATTATCAGGATCAATATCGTTCAAAGCCTTAATTTCATCTACAGTAGTGCCGAACAGATTTGCAATTCCCCACAAGGTGTTTCCTTCACGTACGGTATACATAGTAGTATCCATTATATAAAACCTCCTTCCTATTAAATAATATCCAAAGACACAAAGTTGTGTGCGGAATATTACCGAAGTTAATGTAAATGCTAAGAAAAAGGAGGATAATTATGGATTACACAATCAAAGACATTAAGGGCAGACAGGTGCTTGATTCAAGAGGTTTCCCCACAGTGTGTTGCGAGGTTACTCTCGAGTCGGGACAAACAGGCTGTGCGATGGTGCCGTCAGGTGCATCAACGGGAGAATATGAAGCGGTTGAACTTCGTGACGGAGGGGAGGACTATGGCGGAAAAGGTGTTAATAAAGCAGTCAGTAATATAAACGGCGCTATGGGACACGCACTTCTTGGCAGGTCAGCACTTGACCAGACTACTATAGATAAAGTTATGCTGAAGATGGACGCTACCGATAACAAGAGCAAACTCGGAGCAAATGCAACACTTGCAGTATCTCTTGCTGTAGCCAAAGCAGCAGCACAGTATCTTGGCGTACCGCTTTACAGATACCTGGGCAATCCTTTTGTAAAGCGACTTCCCGTGCCTATGATGAATATTCTCAACGGCGGAGCCCATGCTTCGAATAATATAGATATTCAGGAATTTATGATAATGCCTGTTGGAGCGAAAAGTTTTTCTGAGGGACTTCGTTGGTGTTGTGAGGTTTATCAGAGCCTCAGATATATACTTGCAAGTACGGGGAAATCTACGGCGGTAGGGGACGAGGGTGGATTTGCACCCGACCTTGAAAGTGATGAGCAGGCAATTGAGTTTATTTTGAAAGCAATAAAAAGGGCAAATTTGAGCGAAGAGAATATAAAGATTTCTCTCGATGCCGCCGCGTCCGAGTGGTACAAGGACGGAATGTATTTACTGCCTAAAAGAAATGTCAGCAAGACATCTTCACAGCTTATAGAATACTTTGACGGCTTGTGTGCAAAGTACCCGATTATATCTGTAGAGGATCCCTTGTCAGAGAACGACTGGGACGGTTGGCAGAAAATCACAGAAAAACTCGGGAATACAGTTCAACTTGTAGGTGACGATTTGTTCGTAACGAACCCTAAAAGACTCAGACAAGGTATCGAAAAGGGATGCGGAAATTCCATACTGATAAAAGTCAATCAGATAGGTACTCTGACAGAAACTTTCGAAGCAATCGAACTTGCACACAGAGCAGGATATACGACCGTTATCTCTCACCGTTCGGGTGAAACCGAGGACACTTCTATTGCCGATATAGCGGTGGCGGTTTCCTCAGGACAGATTAAAACAGGTGCTCCCTGCAGGTCGGAGCGTACTGCAAAATACAATCGACTTCTGAAGATTGAAGAAGAACTTAAGGAAGTAGCCGAGTATTATTTTTCATAAGATAACTGAATTTTAGTTATTTTTTTTAAAAATAAGTAAAATTTTGGTAATAAAAAACTTTTTTTGCAGTAGTTAACCTCTTTACTTTGATACAGTATTTGTGGTATAATACACGAGTGTTTTTATTGGAGAATAATATGATAAAAAAGGTTCTCCATTTTCGCGAGGGGTATCTATGACAAAATACAAAGAAATTCTTAATACGTCCGGCGCCATACTCGACAAGTTTTATTTTGACGGTGAACTTGGTGCTTTATATACTAAGAACAGCACAACATTCAAACTCTGGTCGCCTATTGCCGAGGGTGTAAAACTTCGCCTGTATAAAACGGGAAGCGATAGTGAACCGGGAGCCGGAATAATCGGCACCTATCCTATGGAAAAAGACGAGATAAGCGGAGTATGGAGTTATACTGTCGAGGGCGATTTGGCAGGAGTATACTACACTTATCTTGTTTCACACCCATATTTCGGTACGAGGGAAACTGCAGATATTTACGGAAAAGCAGCAGGTGTCAACGGTCAGCGTTCAATGGTAATTGACCTTGATACTACAGACCCCGAGGGATGGGATAAGGATGAGCGTATACTTTTTGATCGTCCTACCGATGCCATTGTATGGGAAGTTCACGTCAGAGACTTTTCATTCTGCGAGTCCTCAGGTGTCAGCGAGAAAAATCGCGGTAAGTTCCTTGCTTTTACTGAGCATACTACTCTCGATGGTAAAGAAGGCGAGATCGCTACCTGCGTAGATTATCTCAAAGAACTTGGTGTAAACTGCGTTCAGATCAATCCTTTCTACGACTTCGGCTCTGTAGACGAGTCTTCTCCCGAGGATCAGTACAATTGGGGCTATGACCCTGTGAACTACAACGTCCCCGAGGGCAGTTATTCCTCTAACCCTTACAAAGGTGAGGTTCGTATCCGCGAGTGTAAGCAGATGATTAAGGCATTACACGATGCAGGCATTGCTGTTGTAATGGACGTTGTATACAATCACACCTACCTCGGCGAGAATTCCTGGTTTGATATTTCCGTACCCGGATATTATTACAGATACAATGCTGACGGAAGTTGGTCAAACGGCTCAGGCTGTGGAAACGATACCGCCTCCGAGCATAAAATGTATCGCAAGTTCATGATAGATTCCGTTATGTACTGGGCAGAGGAATACCACCTCGACGGCTTCAGATTCGACCTTATGGGACTTCACGATGTAGATACCATGAACGAAATCAGAACCGCTCTCAATACTCTCCCGAATGGCGAGAAGATTCTCACCTACGGCGAGGCTTGGGATATGTTCACCGCTTGTGAACCCGGTACCATTATGGCTAATCAGAAGAATATGCACCACTTACCCGATAATGTGGGTGCTTTCTGTGACAACTTCCGTGATGCTGTCAAGGGTAACGAGTTCGATGCACACAGCAAAGGTTTTATTCAGAACGGCTCAAAGCGTGATCAGGTGTTCAGAGGTATCCGTGCAGAAACAGATTTCTGGGCAAGAGTGCCTTCTCAGGCGGTTAACTACTCCTCTTGTCACGACGGACGTACAATGTACGATAAACTCTGTGCTTCTGTTCATAGCGACCATCCTCAGTACGCCAAGCGCCACGAGGATATTATTAAGATGAATAAACTTGCCGCCGCAATTATGTTCACAAGCCAGGGTATGGCATTCTTACTTGCTGGCGAAGAAATGGCTCGTACGAAACTCGGTGAGCATAATACCTATAAATCTTCCTCACAACTCAACCGAATTGACTGGAATCGACTCGTAGAGTATGCGGATCTGGTAGAATACTACAAGGGCCTTATTAAACTTCGCAAAGCGATCGCACCTTTTCGTGACGATACTATGAATTCAATCAGCAAGGGTATGTGGCTGTTTATGGATAATCCTACGGGTGTTGGCTACACCTTGGAGGGTGAGATTTTCGGCAAGAACAGATGTGTCCTGATGCTCTTCAACGGCTCTGACAAACAGGCGAAGTTTGACCTCGCTTCACACGGACTTGACGGTTGGTGGGATGCACTGGTTAACAATCAGGAGGCGGGCACAGACTTTATCGGCGAATACAGCCGAGTTATCTGTGTTCCCGGTACAAGTGCTCTGATACTTGTAGAACAGGATGAAATCACTCCCTGATTTGCCCGATAATTTAATAATTTTTCTAAGGGACAGACTTCGGTCTGTCCCTTATTTATCTTCTTGATAAAAGTGTATACTATTTTTAAGTTTGCTATAGAATTTTTTGTTTGTTAGAGTTATAATGTATATGAGTAATTTTACATTGTCCCTGAGGGGGATGATGAACAAAATAAATAAGGAGGAAAATCCGATGAAACTCAAAAGATTACTTTCACTCTTAATGGCAGTTCTGATGATTTGCGGTGTTGTTACAGGTACTATGGTGTCTGTCAGCGCAGAGGACACAGACTCAGAAGTTATTCTCCCTTTAGAGCCTGATACAGAGGCCTCTGAGGACGAGGCTGTTCCCACATCATACCAGATTGCTGCACAGGCTATTGATGCACAGTATGCCTATAGTGGTGATGACCTTGGATGCACATACACTCCCGAGGCTACCACATTTAAGATCTGGGCTCCTACATCTTCAGCACTTTCTGTAAATCTTTATTCAACAGGCAGTGATGACGAAGAGAGCGCTGGGGACTTAGGTGCATACGAAATGTCCAAAGATATGACAGATGATAAATGGACAGGTACCTGGTCAGTTACCATTGAGGGCGATCTTCTGAACGTATACTATACCTATACTGCTACCAACGTTTCTCTGGTAACAGAAAAGGAAGCAACCTCAACCTTCGTTGATCCTTATGCTAAGGCAGCGGGTGTAAACGGTGACAGAGCAATGGTTGTTGACCTTGATTCTACCGATCCCGATGGTTGGGACAAGGATACACATATCTACGTTGACCAGCAGACAGATGCAATCATCTGGGAAGTTGTTGTTCGTGACTTCTCTGCATCCGAAACTTCAGGTGTGTCAGAAGCAAACAGAGGTAAGTATCTTGCATTTACCGAAGAGGGTACTACCGTAAACGGTGAGGGCTCTATTCCCACCTGTATCGATTACCTCAAAGAACTTGGTATTACCCATGTTCAGATTAACCCCTTCTACGATTTTGCTACTGTAAACGAGGCACAGGATCTTACTAATCAGTACAACTGGGGCTACGATCCCGAGAACTACAACGTTCCCGAGGGCAGTTATTCCTCAAATCCCTATGACGGTAATGTTCGTATTAACGAATGTAAGCAGATGATTCAGGCTCTCCATGAGGCAGGTATCGGCGTTATCATGGACGTAGTTTACAATCATACATACTTTACTAACACATCCAACTTCCAGTTGGCAGTTCCCAATTATTACTACAGATTCAACGAGGCAGGCGGTTGGTCCAATGCTTCCGGCTGTGCTAACGATACCGCATCCGAGCGTGCTATGTATCGTAAGTTTATGATTGACTCTGTTTTATACTGGGCAGAGGAATACCACGTAGACGGTTTCCGTTTTGACCTTATGGGTATTCACGATGCAGAGACTATGAACCTCATCCGTGCAGAACTTGATAAGATTGACGAAAGATTTATCATTTTCGGTGAGGGTTGGTCTGCAGCATCTTCAGTTTTTGATACAACTACCTGTACCGGTGCCGACACAGTAAGCGCAGGACAGTTCTATTCAGAGTTCCTCTCTGAGCGTGTAGGTCTTTTCAACGACGAAATCCGTGACGCTATCAAGGGTAACGTATTTGCTAATACAGGCACAGGTTTTGCACAGGGCGACTGCAGTGTATACAGCGGTATCGCATACGGCGTACGTGCAAACACAGTAGGCAGAGGAAGCACCTGGACAGCCTACGCTCCCTCTCAGTGTGTAACTTATGCGTCCTGCCACGATAACCACACTCTCTATGACCGCCTTGTTGCTTCAACTAAGGGCGTTAATGCAGAGTACAGACAGAGATACGCTGACCTTATCGAGATGAATAAACTTGCAGCAGGTATAGTTCTGACCTCACAGGGTATCTCCTTTATGCTTGCAGGTGAGGAGATGGCTCGTTCCAAGGACGGCGATCATAACAGTTATAGTTCCTCTGCACAGCTCAATATGATGGACTGGTCTTTGACAGCTTCAAACGCAGATTTGGTTTCTTATTACAAGGGACTTATCGATATCCGTAAAGCATTCTCTCCCTTCACAGAAAGCACCAAGAAATATGCAAGTAAGTATATGCTCAACGACTCTCTCGCAACAATCGCAGACTACGTTGCTTATACTGTAGAGAACGATACAGAGGGTGAGTGGAAGAAGGTTGCAGTTATTCACAACTCTCTGCACGATGAGTACAACACCGTAACTCTCCTTGATAAATCTGTTGATGAGTGGGTAGTTATTGCCAACAACTCTACAGCAGGTCTTGATAAGATCGAGATAGTTAAGGGCAACACCTTTGAGGTTGCTCCCTCCAGCACACTTATTGCAGTAGACAGAGAAAGTTACGAAGCAGTAGGTCTTAAGTCAGGCAACTGCAAGGTTACAGTTAATCACGTTGACAGCGAAAGCGGTAAAGTTCTCACAACTCAGGTTATCACAGGACAGGCAGGTAACGGTTACGTTACCGCTCAGGACTCCTCTTTATCACTTGAGTATGACTATGTAGGCGCATCTGATAACGCCGAGGGCGTATTCACCGAGGAAGACATCGTAGTGACTTATAAGTATGAACTTTACAAGGCACCCTCACTTCTTAACAACGATGTAAATGGTGACGGTAGAGTTTCTATCAGCGATGCTACCATTATTCAGAAGTACGTGGCATCCCTTGTTACACTTTCTGATGAGCAGGTTGCACTTGCTGATTATGATTACAGTACCGCTGTAAACGTTAAGGACGCAACAATGCTTCAGAAACATCTGGCAGGAATGTCCGTAAGTATCGGAACAATTACAACCCGTTACTATTACGAGAAAGAAGACGGCACAATAGTTTCCCTTGCAACTCCCATCACTAAGGAATACAGAGTGGGCGAGGACTATGTGACCGAACCTGCAAAGGTAGAACTGTATGTTGTAAGCGATACTCTTCCCGAGAATGCAAGCGGTAAGGTTCCTGCAGGTGCAAGTTTTGTAGATTACTATTACACCTATTCAGGTTCAGGATACAAGATTCACGCTGCACACCTTAATCCGGAGGAAACCTATGTGCCTTTCCTCTGGGCATGGAGTACCACAGGTGGAAATGCATTCAGCAGTTGGCCCGGTGTTGCTATGATGGATGACGGTGACGGTTGGTTCTCAATTGATGCAGCACTTCCCGAGGGTGAGGAATACTGTGTTATTATTTCCAATAACGGCTCACCCCAGAGTGATGACTATACAGGAATCACAGCACCTGAAATCTGGATCGTTATCAACGACTACGAAGCAGTAAACAAAGGTCAGTATCTGACTATTTATACCGAAAAACCCGACCTGGAGGCTCTTAATGAGGAATATGTTTCTACTATTCCTACCGAACCGCCTGTAGATGGGGATGAGGTATAATAAACAGAATAATATTCCTATAATAAAAAGGTGGTTGAAACTGAAGGTTTCAACCGCCTTTGGTTATGTGATGATATTTGTTTTTAGTATAGGTGAGAGGTATTTCTGAACAGTAAAAAGCCCTTCGAGTAATCGAAGGGCTTAATCACCGTTTTATCAGAACAGAGAAATCAGATAGCTCTCTGAACTTTACCTGAACGTAAGCAACGGGTGCAAGCATAAACGTGCTTGGGTGTGCCGTTAACAACAGCCTTTACTCTCTGTACATTGGGCTTCCAAGTTCTGTTGGAGCGTCTGTGTGAGTGAGAAACCTTAATTCCGAACTTAACGTCCTTTCCGCAGAAATCACATTTTGCCATGCTTCTGCACCTCCTTAATTACATAGTTTCATTTGTAACTCTGTTATCATAACAGAAAAGTCTGCAAAATGCAAGAGTTTTTTTGAAAATCTTTTCTTGTTTTTTCTATAGGTTTATTATATAATATAATGGATTAGTTGTATATAATGGAAAAGTATGATGTTTCTTAAGGAGAACCCGATGTATAAAATTATTAAAAACCTTGATTTTTATCTTCGTGATATAAACGGACTTATTGCCCTTATCGCCGGAATGGTCGCAGCTTCTCTTATTTTTTCTTTATTTATTTCTTATGTTCACAACTTCATCAGATACTCCATTTTATACAGATTCGGAGATTACAGCGTTAAAGGAAAGGGCTATCTGAGATTCAAACCAAAACGTGTTTTTCATGCGATAGGATTTATTTCTGCCTTGACTCTTAACATAAGTTTTG
Source organism: Ruminococcus sp. (assembly GCA_045603105.1). Classification (GTDB taxonomy): domain Bacteria; phylum Bacillota; class Clostridia; order Oscillospirales; family Acutalibacteraceae; genus Ruminococcoides. The sequence continues at coordinate 70,613 of JAZULM010000025.1, read as the reverse complement.
CTCAGCCTCTCAAATATACAGAAAGAAAACTCAGAACTCCTAAACTTGCTTTATTTCTTTCTTCGATTACAGGTCCCGTATCTTATTTCTTATTTTCTCTGATATCACTTTTTATTTATCTGGCGTTGATTCAGTTCAATCCCTTTGGGATAATATCGGGATACAACCCACCCGTAGATGCAAAGTGGAATACTTATGTGTATTTTTTCTTTTGCGCTATGATGTATTATCTCACAATTACTTGTATGTCATCAGCCATAGTGAGTATTATTCCCGTTTTGCCTTGTTCATTGGGAGAGTTCTCTATTTCTCTGTTCTCTCGCAATATTTCAGAGGCTCTTCGTAACAACGAGCTTATATTAAGCGTAGGTGTTTTCATTTTCCTGTTTCTGACCATAGGAGCACCTAACGGTTTAATTATCGATACAGCCGATAAGGTGCTCGGATATTTTATCGAACCTTTCAAAAACCTTCTTTCTTGATTCGGTTTATGATTAAATAATAAGTTTCTCATGTTTGGGAGGTAAAAATGTTATTTGATATTTTAGGCGGAAATGTGGGATTTGATTATATCCTGTCTCACGTCGCCGTTATTTTACTTATGATATTTCTGATATTGCCTGTCCACGAATTTGCCCACGCTGGAATGGCATATCTTCTCGGTGATAAATCTATCAGATACAGAGGCAGACTTTCTCTTAACCCTCTTAAGCATATCGATATTATGGGTTCCCTTTGTATGCTTTTATTGGGATTCGGATGGGCAAAACCCGTACCCATCAACCCCGGATACTTCAAAAAGCCTAAACTCTATATGGGACTTACGGCTCTGGCAGGTCCCGTGTCAAATATCCTGTGCGGTATGGTCGGCGGAGCAATTCTGTTGTTTTTGGTTTATTTTACACCCGATTTGTTTATGACCGGAGTAGGTAATTTTATCTTTTATTTTCTCTACTACTACGTGAGTATAAATGCCTCTTTGGCAGTTTTCAATCTTCTTCCCATTCCTCCGTTGGACGGAAGTAAGGTGATGTTCATTTTCTTGCCCGATAAGGCAGTCGAGTTTTGCTACAGATATCAGAGTATGTTCTTTATTCTGATTTATGTGCTTATACTCTCGGGTTCACTTAGCGGACTGCTTGGTACACTCACAGGCTTTTTAGTAAGACTCTGTTTCTTCTTTTCGATTTAATCTGATTTTTTATTTTACCGCCAAAGGAGGGTCGGGTAATGGAAAATACCGCTGTTTTACAATATAAATTGCCCGTCTTCGAAGGGCCTTTGGATTTGCTTTTACTTCTTATTTCTAAGAATAAAGTCGATATCTGCGATATTGAGATATCGGTACTTCTTGAGCAGTATATGGAGCAGATAACCGCCATGCAAAGCGAGGATATGGATATAGCCTCGGAGTTTTTGGAAATGGCGTCAAGACTTGTATATATCAAGTCAGTATCTCTTCTTCCCAAACACGAGGAAGAGGCAGAACAACTCAAAACCGAACTTCAGGGACAACTTATAGAGTACCAACTCTGCAGACAAGTTGCCGCGAAACTTCAGCCGATGGTGTCCTTCGACAGGTTTTATCGCGAGCCTTCACCTGTGGAGTTTGACCTTACATATAATCGTATACATCCCCCCATAGATATAGCGAAGGCTTACGTAAATGCGGTGGGAAGAGGTAAGAGAAAACTTCCTCCCAAACGAGAGGCTTTTTCGGGAATTGTTGAGAAAAAGATTATTTCCGTCAGTTCCAGAATTATTCGTGTTATGAGAAACCTCTGGCGTAAAGAAAGCGTCAGATATTCAGAACTCTTTGAGGCTTGTTCGGGCAAAAGTGACCTCGTGGCAACCTTCCTTGCAGTCCTTGAACTGGTAAAGGGTAAAAGAGTTATTATCGAGGGTGACGGCGAGAATGCAAACGTCAGAATGATTGAGGAGGACAGACATGAGCGATAAGAATATGAAAAATGCAATCGAGGCAATACTTTTCGCCAGTGGTGATTCTGTGCCTGTATCAAGAATTGCACCCGTGCTGGAACTTACAGAGAAAGAAACAAAAAAATATATAGACGAACTTATATCTGATTATGAATACCGTCAGGGCGGAATAAGCATAATAAAACTTGACGACTCCTATCAGATGGTATCTCGCGAGGAGTATGCTCCTCAGATACGTACCGCTATGGATCTGAGAAGAAACGTACCGCTCTCTCAGGCAGCTATGGAGGTACTCGCAGTAGTTGCCTACAACCAACCCGTAACAAAAGCTTTTATAGAACAGGTCAGAGGTGTTGACTGTTCGGGCGTAATTGGAAGCCTTACCACCAAGGACCTTATTGAGGAAAAAGGCAGATTGGAGCTTCCCGGCAGACCTCTTATTTACGGAACAACCGAGAACTTCCTCAGATGCTTCTGTATCAGTGATTTGTCACAACTTCCCGAGATTCCCGCGGGCAAAGCAGATATTGAGGTGGAATCTTCCGAAGATGAGGGCGATGATGCACAACTCAGTATCTTCCAGAGCGATTCTTTGAATCAAAATGGTGAGGTCGAGTCCTCTGAGGACGAGGTTCAGGATGCTATGATTTCAGCTACTGTAGGTGAGATAATAGAGGAAGCAACAAAGCCTCTCGCTGACACAGATACAGAGTAAGTATTATTGTGATTTTTTAGTAGGGGGAGGATGCCCTTGATATATGCACTGATTGCAATAGTAGGGGTAATCGGGCTTATAGTTTTACTTCTTAACTTTAGTGTAACAGTAAAAGCCCGCTATGATGACACCGAGGGACAGATGCATTGTACTTTGCATTTTCTCTGGATGACTTTTGATATTATCCCCGCAGAAAAATCAAAAAAGAAAAAAGACAAAAATTCTAAAAAAGAAAAAAAGCCTGACCAAGATAAAAAGAGTTCTCTACAGAATATCTGTAAGGAAAATGGTATTTCGGGTTTTTTACAGATATTGCAGACAACCGTCAGCAGTCTGTGGAGTCTTATTGTGAGTATTCTCAGCAGGTCGATACTGAAAAACCTTGAGATTAAACTCAATATTACAGGTGAGGATGCAGCAGGTACGGCGATCATGTACGGTTGGGCAAATTCCGTAGTATATCCCATAGTCGGAGCAATTTTAGATAACGTTTCCGAATATAAGGACTATAATGTTCAGCTTACCCCAGATTACTCAGAGGGCGCTGAATCAAAAATAGAAGCAGATGCTGAGATCAGCATAAAACTGAGCAAACTGATCGCCTCAGTTATAGAGTGCAGATCTGAGGTCAGAAAACTGCTTCTTGTAATTAACAGAAAATCCAAATAAGCAAAGGAGAAGATAAAATGAGCGAACATCCTATTAACGGTCTTATGGACACAACACTGGAAAAAATCAAGAGTATGGTGGATGTAAATACTATCATCGGACAGCCTATCACATCTCCCGATGGTACAATTATTATCCCCGTGTCTAAGGTAAGTTACGGTTTTGCATCAGGTGGCTCTGATATAAGAGCAAAGAAAGAGAACGTTGCTCCTGGTTTCGGTGGCGGTTCAGGTGCAGGTGTTACTATCAATCCTGTGGGTTTCCTGGCTATCATTAAGGGCGACGTTAAGTTCGTTCCTATCAGCAATTATGACGGTCCCGCTGATCGTATTGTTGGTATGGTGCCCGATCTTTTTGATAAGGTTAAGGACATTTTCAGCAAAGAAAAACCCGCTTCTCCTGAGGTCGGCGACGACGAAATACTCTAATGAATAAACCTCATACCCCGAACATAATTTGTATCGGGGTGTGTGTTTATGAAATGTTTTTTTGCTTTCTTTCTTTCATTGGTACTGACTCTGACAAGTTGTATTGGTGTTTTCGCATCAACGAACCCGTCGGATGTAACCGACGCATCTGTTACGCCTTCAGCCTCGGCTTATGTGCTGTACTGTGCTGATAGCGGGGATGTGCTTTTGGGCAGCAATATCAATACCCGAATGGGTATGGCGAGTACAACCAAGATTATGACTGCGCTTATCACTTTGGAAAAAGCCTCTGTTCTCGATAAAGAGGTGGAGTTTACCGAGGAAATGATTACAGAGGGCAGTTCTATGTATCTCAAAGTAGGGGATAAGGTACGGCTTTCTGATTTAGCAGCAGGGATGATGACTGTTTCGGGCAATGATGCCGCTAGCGCTGCGGCTATAGCCATAGGCGGCAGTATAGATAATTTTGCTGTGATGATGAATCAAAAAGCAAAAGAAATAGGTATGAATGATACAAACTTCGTAACCCCAAGCGGCCTGTCTCATAGTGAGCATTATTCGACCGTACTTGATATGGCGATGTTGATGTCCTATGCGATGGAAAACGAGAGTTTCAGAGAACTTACCTTGAAGAAAAGTGTAACCGTGGACTTTCTGTATCCTCGTGGACACAGTGTTACATATAATAATCACAACCGTCTTTTGTCTGAGTATGAGTATTGCATAGGCGGTAAAACAGGCTACACAATAAGTACGGGCAGGTGCCTGGTAACCTGTAGCGAAAAGGACGGACTCCGTCTTGTGGCAGTTACCTTCAATGATCGTAACGATTGGCAGGATCACAAATCTCTTTATAATTTCGGCTTTTCACAATACCTTGCTCTTGTGTCAGAAGAAGGAGAATTCCTCGAAGAATTTTCTTTTTCAGATAAAAGTGTCAGGAGTGTAAACCTGAGTGTGGCAGAGGAGAGAAAAGCCTTGTTAAAAGTCGAGGATGCGAAGTTAGTCGAAACCTCGATTACCCTGCCTGTTAGTATAAAACTACCCTTGAAAAAAGGACAGCAAATCGGCAAGATAACCTACACGGTTGACGATGAGGTTATTCTTGAAAATGAGATTTTTATCAACGAAGACGTAAAGGAATCAAAGCAATCTTTTCTAAAAAGATTATGGACGTGGCTTTTTAATTGAATATATATTACACAAAATTATTCGGTAAAGGAATTATTATGGCGAAGAATACCTATGTTCGTCTGCAAAAAATGCTCGCCGATTGTGGTGTTGCATCAAGACGTAAATCAGAAGAATTGATACGCTCGGGTGCCGTTAAGGTTAACGGCGTCAGAGCTGAAATAGGGGACAAGGTCGACCCTTACAAGGACAAGGTTCTTGTAAACGGACGCCGTGTAACCGCAAGTGCAAAGCCGAAACATCGCTACATAATGCTCAACAAACCCCGCGGTTATGTAACAACGATGAGCGATGAACGTGGCAGAAAATGTGTAGCAGAACTTGTATCTAATATCGAGGAGAGAGTATATCCCGTCGGCAGACTCGACCGAGACAGCGAGGGTATGCTTTTATTTACAAACGACGGAGATTTTGCCAACAAGGTAATGCACCCCAAGAAAGATATATACAAAGTGTACCGAGTAACAGTTCGTCCTGCGGTAACTGACGATATGATTGCTCAGTTTGAGGACGGTATGATGCTCGACGGCAGAAAGACTGCTCCCGCAGAAGTAAGAGTTATTTCCCGTCAGGAGGGCAGAGTCGTGCTCGAGATACTCCTTCGTGAAGGCAGAAACCGACAGATTCGCCGTATGTGCGAGATGCTGGGACTTGAGGTTGCACGACTGCGCAGAATCGCTATCGGACAAGTTAAACTTGGAATGCTAAAAAAAGGTGATTGGCGCGATCTGACACCCGAAGAAGTGAAAAAACTTATGGCAGACCCCAACCCCTCACGTCATATTCAGTGAGGACAGAATGTGTAATTTTTGAGGTAGAATATGTTTTCTATATTACCCTGCAGTGATGAGCATAGACTCAAAGATTTTCCCGAGAATGCAACACTGCTTATTTACAAAGACAACGATATAGAACGCGGACACATTGCATATTGCAAAAATCAGTCCGCTTTTGAGATTTTATCTATGGAAACAGGTGTAGAGCCTTCTCCTGACGGCAGTGTTTCCGATGAACTTTTCATTCACGCGGACGCTCTTATCCGTTCGGTAGGTGCCATTGCTTTGGGCGAGGGTATATTAACCTTATGCACAAAGAGAGAGGACTACCTGCCCTTGCTTGAGAAGTTCGGATTTTTCATACATGGAGATTACTATATACTGTATCTGAGCAAGCTTTTTTCAAAGGGTTGTTCAGGATGTAAAGGTTGCTCCGCTAAAAAAGAGTAAATTTCCTTTTTCTTTTGGGATTTTCAGAAAAAACAATGAATAATGACTTGTAATTCCGCTTTGTAAACTGTATAATAAAAAGTGGATATTTTATAAAATGCTTTGGAGGATTTCTTATGGGCATTGGAAATACAAACAGTAACAAAAACCGTGTTCCTGCAGAGAAACTTTTAACTCTGCTCTTTGATGACGGTATCTACACAGAACTTCTGCCTATGGCACAGTCTGTGGACACACCTGCAGAGGCTATTGCCGCTTGTGGCACAGTATCAGGTCAGAAGGTTTATGCTTTCGCACAGTGCGAGGGCAGATGCGGTGGTGCAATGAGCGTTGCACAGGCAGAAAAACTCAAGAAACTTTATGCTATGGCACTCAAGACAGGCTGTCCTATAGTAGGCTTTTATATGGGAAGTTCTGCTCAGATTACTCAGGGCAATATGCTTATGGATTCACTTGGAGATTTACTTGCATCTTCGGGCAGACTTTCAGGTGTTGTTCCTCAGATTTCCGTTGTACTTGGTGACTGTGTGGCATCTACCGCACTTTTAGCATCTAATGCAGATTTTATCGTGATGAGCGAGGATGCTCGTCTTACTATTTCTGCTGACAGCGAGTGCAAGGGCTTTTCAAAAGCAGCAATTATTGCAGAGGACGCTGCTGAGGCAGTTGATAAGGTTGCAGAACTTATTTCTTACCTTCCTGCAAACAACCTCACTTGTGCACCTGTGGCAGATTTTGCTGATGGCGAACTTTTCGACCAAGACAGTGAACTCAAACTTTACGAGAAAGCAGGCGAGGGCGCTGAGGTTTCTCTTTGCAGACTTGGTGGCAAGGTAGTGGGCAGTATCAAGACTCTGGGTACAGAACTTGACTGCAAAACTTCCAAGAAGATCGCTTCCTTCGTCCGTTTCTGTGACGCATTCTCAATCCCTGTTATAACTATGGTTGATTCCTGCGGTTTCGGTTGCCTCAATGGTGCCAAGACAGTCCTCTCCGCTTATGCTGAGGCTACTACTGTTAAACTGTCTGTTATCAATGGCAAAGCAGTAGGCCCCGTATATATGGCACTTGCAGGCAAAGGCTCACGTTCAGATGCAGTTATCGGTATGGTTGGTTCGGTTATTTCTCCCATCAATCCCGAGGCTGCCGCCTATGTTGTACTTGGTGACAAACTGACAGGTTCTGTTTCCGAGCAAGATGCTCAGATCAATGAATACATCAGCACAGAACTTTCTGCAGAAAATGCCGCACAGGCAGGTTACATCGACGATGTTGCCGACAACACTTCAATCCGCACTAAATTAATAAATTATCTGGATATTCTCGAGGGTAAGAGGGAGTCCTCTCTGCCCAAGAAACATTCCACTATATAATCAGGAGGTCTCATTATGAAAAATCTTCGCATTACAGTTAACGGCGTTTCCTATGATGTACAGGTAGAGGAACTCGGTGCATCCGCACCCGCTACTTCTGCAGCAGCACCTGCACCCGCAGCCGCTCCTGCTCCTGCACCCGCAGCACCCAAGGCAGCGTCATCTCAGGGCGGTACACAGGTTACTGCTCCTATGCCCGGCACAATCCTCGCAGTAAACGTTTCAGTTGGACAGCAGGTTTCTGAGGGACAGGCTCTTATTATTCTTGAGGCTATGAAGATGGAAAATGAGATTCCTGCACCCGTAGCAGGCACTATTGCTTCTATCAATGTTGAGAAGGGCGCAAACGTTGAGACAGGCGCAATTCTTATTACAATGAACTAAGGGTGATACCTATGGCAAAGAAGATTAAAATTACCGAGACAGGTCTGCGCGACGCTCACCAGTCTCTTCTTGCTACAAGAATGCCCACCTCCGATATGCTTCCCATATTGGATAAGATGGACAAAATCGGTTTTTACTCACTGGAATGCTGGGGCGGAGCGACTTTCGACTCTTGTCTTCGTTTTCTGAATGAAGATCCTTGGCAGAGACTCCGTACAATTAAGGATCACTGCAAGAATACAAAACTCCAGATGCTTTTCCGTGGACAGAATATGCTTGGATACCGTCACTATGCAGACGATGTACTGGAATATTTCGTTCAGCGCTCTGTTGCAAACGGTATTGATATTATCCGTATCTTTGACGCTCTTAACGATATCAAAAATCTTGAGAGCGCTATCAAATCTGCCAAGAAAGAAGGCGCAGAGGTACAGGTAGCAATCAGTTACACCACAGGTCCCGTATTTACCGATGAATACTACGTTGACTATGCCAAGCGTATTGCTGAGGCGGGTGCCGATACAATCTGTATCAAGGATATGGCAGCACTGCTGACACCCTATAACACCGAGTCTTTGGTAAAGGCGATCAAGTCTGAGGTTCAGCTTCCCGTTCAGGTTCATACTCACTATACATCAGGACTTGCTTCTATGTGCCTTTTGAAGGGTATCGAAGCAGGTGCCGAGATGATCGACACCGCTATAAGCCCCTTGGCACTTGGTACATCCCACGCTCCTACCGAGTCTATGGTAGCAGCACTCCAGGGTACAGAGTATGATACTGGCCTTGACCTTATCGCATTGGCAGAAATCAGAGAGTACTTTATGACTCTTCGTGAGAAATACATCCGCGAGGGACTTATCGATCCCAAGATGCTTGCAACAGATGCAAACGCTCTTATCTATCAGGTTCCCGGCGGTATGCTTTCAAACCTGCTCTCTCAGCTTAAGCAGGCAGGCAAAGAGGATCAGCTTACTCAGGTTTTAGAGGAAGTTCCCCGTGTTCGCGAGGACTCAGGTTATCCTCCTCTGGTTACTCCCACTTCTCAGATCGTCGGCACACAGGCAGTGTTCAACGTTATTATGGGTGAACGCTACAAGATGTGTACCAACGAGTTCAGAGATATGGTAGCAGGTAAGTATGGTACAACTCCCGTCCCGATTGACGAGGAATTTCGCAAGAAGATTATCGGCGATATGGAGCCTGTAACCTGCAGACCCGCAGACCTTATTGCTCCCGAACTTGATAAACTTCGCGAGGAAGCAGCACCCTTCACACAGCAGGAGGAAGACGTACTTTCCTACGCTATGTTCCCCAAGGTAGCCACAGACTTCTTCAAAAAGCGCCGTGAGTCTCAACTCGGACTTAACTCCGATATGCTTGATACAAACAACAAGACATATCCCGTATAAACTCAAATAATAAAACGCCTTCACAATCCTTGTTAAGTCAACAAGTGAGTTTGTGAAGGCGTTTGTGTTTTTTTGCGTTAAATTTTAATAAGTCCCGTTGTGAAGTCGCTGCCGCAGTCCGATGGAACTTTCTCAAATACAGTACGAATATCTGTAGCAGATATATCAATACTCAGAATTTCTCTTGCACCCTCTGAGAGGTTTTTCATATCTTTTGCCACGTTGATAATTATAGGCAAAGTGCAACTCTTTGACATTTCCCGAACGTACTTTTCTCCTGTACTGCTAAACCCAAGGATACGGATATAGGGGACAGAATTTTCATAGAGTTCCTTTGTGATATGAAGCAATCCGCAATTAAGAATTCTTCTGAGCCTTGCGTGAGTGTAACGCTTGGTCTTTATATCCGAGATGATACTCTCAACGCTTGAGTTCTTTCTGATACTTTCATATATTCTGTTTTCGAGTCCCTCAGTAACATCGGGAATTTTTGCTATATCTTCGGGTGAGAGTTTTCTCAGAGCATATAAAAATGCCCTCTCGGCGTAACTTGTAAAGGCAGGGTTGTTTACTTTTTCGTTTGTATGGGGGAGGAGACCGCTTATATCCATACCATCAGAAATCATACTGCGTATTTTTGAGGCGCTGGCAAAACCATCGGATACTTCACCGCTGTCGTGAGCAACACCTTTTCTCTTAATGGTACGAACCTCAATACCGCTGTCTTTGAGACATCTCAGATACTCAATAGCGAGGGTGTTGTTAGGCTCTGTGACTATATCAGCGAGAGTATCGCCACAGTTTTCTCTCACAGCTTTTTCGAGCGCTGCAGGGTAATACATCCCCTCATCCATAAGTTCTTTAACACACTCGTTTACGTTGGGGTGTTCTGTAGCCAAAGCGACTTGTTTCAAAGTGTTTATATCTCCACATTCGCTTCCAAAGTATACTCGGTCTATATTCCCGAGAGCCTTAATTATATCCGTACCGCCTTTTGCAAAACTTCCTGCAGAGGCTACTGCCCATAGGGTAGGCAACTCAATAACTAAGTCTGCACCGCCTCGGAGAGCGTCTTTGCATCGATTAAATTTTGACAAAACCGCCACGTCACCGCGCTGTGTAAAACTTCCGCTCATGACGGCTACGATACAGTCGCACCCGTCCTCGCGGATTTTATTCAGCATATATTCGTGTCCCTTGTGAAAAGGGTTATATTCGCATATTAAAGCACCTGTAATCAAAAACTCAACTCCTTTCAAAAAATTACTTGAAAGTTTTAACATATTGTACTATTATATATTATAGTCGTAAATTATGATTATTTCAATAAATGGAGGAAGAATTATGAAAATTCTTGTAATCAACGCAGGCAGTTCTTCACTTAAATATCAGCTTATTGATATGGACAATGAGCTGATGGTTGCTAAGGGTAACTGTGAGCGTATAGGCAACACAGGTTCTTTTATCGGTCACAAAACCGCTGATGGCAGACAGATGACAAAGGAAGTCGATATGCCCGACCATACTACCGCTTTCCTTCAGGTTAAGGATGCACTTCTTGACAGTGAAGTAGGCGTTATCAAGGACCTCTCAGAGGTTTCTGCTATCGGTCACAGAATCGTTCAGGGTGGCGCACTTTTCAGCGAGTCCGTAATTGTTGATCAGAAGGTTATCGAGGGTATCGAGAGTCTGATTCCTCTCGCACCTTTGCACAATTCAGGCCATGTTCAGGCTATCAGAGGATGCCTCTCTGTATTCGGTGACTCTGTACCCGAGGTTGTAGTTTTTGACACAGCATTCCATTCCACAATGCCCTCCAAGGCATATATGTATGCAGTACCTTATGAGTATTACGAGAAGTATCAGGTTCGCCGTTACGGTTTCCACGGTACATCCCACCGTTACGTATCAGGTGAAATGGCTAAGAAACTCGGCAAAGATATCAAAGATCTGAAACTTATCACCTGCCACATCGGTAACGGTTCTTCCATTACTGCAATCGACGGCGGTAAGGTTATAGATACATCTATGGGACTTACTCCCCTTGACGGCTTCCTTATGGGTACACGTTCAGGCGGACTTGACCCTTCAGTTGTAACATTTATTGCAGAGAAAGAGGGCTTCACACCCGAAGAAATGAGCCAGATGCTTAACAAAAAGAGCGGACTTCTGGGTATCTCCGGAGTATCTTCTGATGACCGTGACGTTTCTGCTGCTGAAGCGGAGGGTAACGAACGCGCACACCTTGCTCACGAAATGCTCTACTATCAGATCGCAAAGTTCATCGGTAGCTACTATGTAGCACTGGGCGGTTGTGACGGTATCGTATTCTGTGCAGGTCTTGGCGAGAATCAGCCTCAGCTTCGCGAGAAAGTTTGCGAGTATATCAAGTGCCTCGGTGTTAATATTGACGTTGAGGCTAATAACAATGCTTGCAGAGGCGTTGCAGGTAAGATTTCTGCTGATGATTCCCAGATTCCTGTATGGGTTATCGAAACAAACGAAGAACTTGTTATCGCAAGAGATACAAAGGCTCTGGTAGAGAAAAACGCATAATCAAATAAAACATCAAAGGGCGAAAGCGTTATGCTTTCGCCCTTTTTATATATCAGATGCTGTCAGAAAATGCTTCGCCCTTGTCGGGAGTTCGGGTGACTGCATGTTCTCTGAACAGAAAGGTAATCGCCCACAGTGCACAAAGTCCCACAATAGCATAGATTATTCTTGAGACAATACCTGTCTGCCCTCCGCATATCCAGGCAACAATATCGAACTGAAACAGACCAACGCTGCCCCAGTTGATACCGCCTACAATAAGAAGGGTCAAAGCTAATTTGTCGAGCATATACAAAACCTCCTATTTATATTTGCTCTATTAGTTTTGACCGCTTAAGTTTATTTATTCAAAAAAATTATATTTTTAATAATGCCCATACAAGACATACGGCACCGAAGCATAAAAGTACAATACCCATTATGCGGGTGAATTTTATGGCTTTATGAAGTTTGTTTTTCTTTATCATATTATCTGTGGGAGTAGGGAGCAAAACCGTGATAAGTCCTACACAAAATCCGCCCACAGCCATCATAAGAGCGCCTACTAAATTGTTGAGAGCATATACAAAAATTCCCACAGCAATCAAACAGGTACCGATGATATTGGCAGTAGAAAGAAGTTTCTGCAGGTTTGAACGTTTTGAATAGTAAGAGTTACATAATTTTTCACATTCATCCGAACAGTACATTTTGTCGTAACTAATTTCTTTTGCACAGTAGTCACATTTTTTCATTTTTATCACGCCTTAATCTTAGAATGAGTCAAGTATATCACAGGTTCAGTATTTTTTCAATCATAATAAATTCTTTTATAAAAAGTAGGCAAAATTCTATTTTTTATTAAATTTAATCCGATTTTATAATTTTTCATAAAAAAGGTACATAATTATGGCAAAAAACTGTTGTCTTTTTGATTACATTGTTATATAATACTTATGTATGATGTGGCGGTCTGTGTTGCCGCCGCTTGTCTGTACACAGAATTAGTGCAGACGGGTACAAATATTTTATTAATGGAGGCTTTTTACGATGAAAGCAAAAAGATTACTTAGCGTAGTTCTTGCGGTTGCAGTTGTGCTTTCTTGTGTAATGGCTATTGCGTTTGCTCCTACAGCAGCAGCTTCAAGCGAGTATAACGTATACGCTATTTACCAGGAATCTATCAAACCCGAGAACAAATACGGTCTTACTAAAACAGTAGATGAAGGTAAGATTATCCAGGCTTGGAACTGGTCTTATGCAAATGCAATTGCTTTGCTCGAGACTGTTGCTGAGCAGGGCTTCACAACTCTTCAGATTTCTCCTCCCAACGAAATCAAGATGCCCACAAAGGGTGTTAAGGTTTGTGAACCTCCTGTTAACGGCGTAGCACCCAACGGATGGTGGATGTTCTATCAGCCCGCAGGTTTCCAGCTTAACGAGTCTGAGGACAATGCTCTCGGTACAAAGGCAGAGTATATTGAACTTTGCGAAAAGGCACACGAACTCGGCCTCAAGGTTATTGCTGACGCAGTTATCAACCACATGGGTACAGATGACGATCACACAAAGCTTTATACTAATACTTCTTCCAATCCTATGGATCACGTTAACCCCAGAGCATGGGAGTTCGAGCCCGAACTTATGGCGGCTGAGGCTTTCCACTCTCCTTGGGTAGAGATGACATATAAAGAGAACGACTGGCAGTACTCTTACTACGATATCGAAGAGGACTTGACTCAGCACTGTACATCAGGTCTTCCTGACCTCAAGACTGAGACACAGCTCGTTCAGGATACTATCTACGACTACTTTATTGAGCTTGTAGATGCAGGTACCGATGGCTTCCGTTTTGACGCTGCAAAGCACATCGAGACTTCTCACGATACATATTTCCCCTCTGACTTCTGGGAGGATACACTCCTTAAGCTCAGAGAAAACAGACCCAACGTTGAGTGCTATGCATACGGCGAAATCCTCAACAAGTGCGGTGACGGTCGTCCCTTCTGTGAGTACACAGAACTTATGGACGTTACAGACTCCTCTTCTTACTGGGGTATCAAGGATGCTGTTTGCAACAACGGCAACTCCGGTAACCCCACACCTTACTATCAGTCTGAGGCAGAGGGCTGTGATCCCACAACAGTTAACTTCACAAAAGAGAACGTTATCCAGTGGAACGAGTCCCACGATACATACATTGACGGTGGTACATCATCTCTGACAATTCAGCAGAGAAATAAGATATGGGCACTTTCAGCTGCAAGACAGAAGATCACAGGTGTATACTTTGCTCGTCCTAACGATGCTACAGGTGCAAACCGTGCAGCTATCGAGGCTATCTGTGCAAACATCACTCTCGGTGATGCTAACGTTACTTCTTGGGCACTTCCCGAGGTTAAGGCTGTTAACCAGTTCGACAACTTCTTCGGCGATGCATCCGAGTACTACAAGACTGTTGACAAGGTAACAATCATCGAACGTGGTAGCCTTGGTGCAACTCTTGTAAACCTTGGCGGTACAACCAAGAACGTTAATATGAAGACTTATACTCTTCCTGATGGTAAATATATCGACTCTATCACAGGTAACGAGTTTGAAATTACAAATCAGATTCTTACAGGTTCTATCGGTTCAACAGGTATTGCTTGTATCTACTATGCTGAGGATGCTTATCCCGAGTTCCCCGCTCCTCCCACAGATCCCTGGGATGTTGAGGTTATTGACGAGAACTATCCCGAGGTAGAGGGTTACAACACAATTGTTTACTCCGCTGATTCAAGCTCCAACTGGGGCAAGGTTTACTACTACTGCTGGAAAGCAGGCACAGACGAGTGTGAGCAGGCATGGCCCGGCAGAGAGATGAAACTTGCTCGTTACAACCAGTATGGACAGGCACAGTACGTTGCTTACGTTCCCGAGGAGTACACAGGCTTTATTATTAACAACGGTAACGGTGGCGGATCCAACCAGACTGTAGACATTACAGTTACCGAGAGCACCGGTATGTACATGAAGGATACTTCAGGTACAGAGGGCAAGTGGACTGTAGGCTTATGGGATTGTCCTTTCTATGCTTTCAATCCTACTCCCAGCGAAGTAGATCCCACATTCCCCACACTTCCCACTCCTGATTCTACCAATCCTCCCGTGGATAATCCCACAAATCCCCCTGTAGATAATCCCACAAATCCTCCCGTAGATAATCCCACAGTTCCTCCTGTAACTACACAGCCTCTTGGTGATGCAGACGGCGACGGCGTAGTTAATGTTAAGGATGCTACTACAATCCAGAAGGAAATTGCAGGTCTTGGAACAGGAGAATTTAACTTTGACGCTTGTAACGTAAACGGTGACAAGACAGTTGACGTTAGAGATGCTACTGCTATCCAGAAGTGGATCGTAGGTCTTCTTCCTGATTCAGAAATCGGCAAATAATTTGAATAATTATTTACTATAGTAAGTTTTCGAACAGATAACTGAAAATATGACGGCACACGGGGAAACCGTGTGCCGTTTTTATTTAGCGCGATGTTTTGTAAGTTGTGCAATGTTTTTATTGACAAAAAGATATTTATTGATGTAATATGAAAGTGACCTTTCCGCGATATTATTAGTAGGGTTGGTGCTTTATGAAAAGAAAAAGTATCGGACAGTTTTTGTTTACTGTAGGTATTATACTTATTGTTATACAGACTCTTATCTTAGTATTTAATATTATTAACGGCACTATGCCGGACACAAGAAACGAACAATTTGTTTTTGTGGAGGATATAACTTTTATGAAGTTTATCTCCACTACCGGTGCAGGAATTGCGGGTACACTTTTGCTTATGGCGGTATATGTTCGCAGAGCGTTGAAGGGACCTGACGCTACACTCACCATTGTAGGCCTTCTTTTGTGGATTGTTCAATTTATCAGCCTTTATGATACTTCGGTGGAACTCGGCAAGTTCTTACTTAGCTACATAATCGGAATAGTCGGTTTTGTAATCGTGTCGCTGATTGCTGTGAACGATTTTAATTTAAGCAAAAAATAATATATATTTTAACTAAACCCTGCAGATTATTTCTGCAGGGTTTGTGTTTGTTAGCAGGTTGTAAACTTTTACTATGAGTATGAGGGCAATTCTATACATAATGTAACCATTCTTAAAAAATAGTAACTTGTAATTCCTAAATATTGTGTTATAATTTCCATAGAAGAAAATGTATACTATATATGGAGTGTATTAATATGAAATGTCCTTTTTGCGGATTTGAAGAAAGCAAGGTTATCGATTCACGTCCTGCCGATGACGGAGAGCGTATCCGTCGTCGCAGAGAATGTTTAAGTTGCGCCAAGCGTTTCACAACTCATGAGGTTATCGAAACTGTTCCCATTGTTGTTGTTAAACGTGACAAATCCCGTGAAGTTTTCAACAGAAGCAAACTGATGTCAGGTTTCCTCAGAGCCTGCGAGAAACGCCCCATCTCTGTAGAACAGATAGAGCATATGGTGGATGAGATTGAGTCATCACTTCAGAGTGGTTATGACAGAGAGGTTACTTCTCTGTATATCGGTGAACTTGTAATGGAAAAACTCAAGGAAGTAGACAAAGTTGCCTATATCCGATTCGCTTCCGTTTACAAGAATTTTGAGGATGCAGACACCTTCCTCGAGGAGTTAAGCCGTATCAAAGGTAATAAATAAATCACTACATTTTTTGTAATGCCATAAATTTTTGCTTACCAAAAAGCCGTTCCGCGTCAAAGCGGGACGGCTTTTGATTTTGTATTTATTATGTGTTAACTGCAACTCTCACAACCGCAACCGTGGTCGTGGTCACATTCTTTGATAACACCAACAATGGGAGTGGGGTCAATACCAAGTCTTGTGTAATAATCAGCAAGTGCTGCCTTGATAGCCTGCTCAGCAAGAACGGAACAGTGAACCTTAACTGGGGGGAGTCCGTCCAGTGCTTCCATAACTGCTTTGTTAGTAAGCTTGAGTGCCTCGTCTATGGTCTTGCCCTTGATAAGTTCGGTTGCCATGGAACTTGTTGCAATAGCAGCACCGCAACCAAAGGTCTTGAACTTGCAGTCAACGATAACGTTACCCTCAACCTTGATGTACATTCTCATAATATCTCCGCATTTGGAGTTGCCAACCTCACCGACACCGTCTGCATCGGGAATTTCACCAACGTTTCTGGGGTTGGCAAAATGGTCCATTACCTTCTCTGAATATGCCATGATATTCCTCCTTATATATTGATTACTCGCTAATTATCTTGTCCCACAGGGGAGAGAAACTTCTGAGATAAGAAACGATCTCAGGGATCACCTTGATCAGATAATCGATCTCTTCTTCTGTGTTATTATCGCTGAATGTCAGTCTGAGGCTTCCGTGAGCAATTTCGTGGGGAAGTCCCAGAGAAAGCAGTACGTGGCTTGGATCAAGACTGCCCGATGTACAAGCAGAACCAGAAGATGCGCTGACGCCTGCAATATCAAGTCGAAGTAAAAGACTCTCGCCCTCGATACCCTCGAAACACATATTAAGGTTGCCGGGGAGTCTGTGCTCACGATCGCCGTTAAGACGTGAACGCTCAATCTTAAGCAGACTATCAATAAGTCGGTTACGCATTTTTGTAAGTCGGTCTCTTCGGCTGTCCATAGTTGAAACTGCAATCTCGAGAGCCTTAGCAAGACCTACAATACCTGCAACATTCTCCGTACCTGCACGACGTGAACGCTCCTGAGCACCGCCGTCGATGAGGTTCTGAATACGCACACCTCTGCGAACATACAAAGCGCCACATCCCTTGGGGCCGTGGAACTTGTGTCCGGTAAGTGACAGAAGGTCGATGTTCTCATCTTCAACGTTAATGGGAACGTTACCAATGGCTTGTACAGCGTCTGTGTGGAAGAGAACTCCTGCCTCACGACAGATTCTGCCGATTTCAGAGATAGGCTGAATAGTACCTATCTCGTTGTTGGCGTACATTATTGTAACGAGAGCAGTATCCTCTCTGATAGCGTTTTTAACGTCCTCAGCCTTTACGATACCATTTTCGTAAACCTCAAGGTATGTTACCTCAAAACCTTCCTTTTTGAGCGCTTCGCATACGTGGAGTACAGCGTGATGCTCAAATTTAGAGGTGATAATATGTTTTTTGCCTTTTTGAGCCATCATACGGCAAACGCCCTTAATAGCCCAGTTGTCCGCTTCGGAACCGCCTGAGGTGAAGTAAATCTCATTTGAATTTTTAGCACCAATGAGGTTGGCAATTTTCTCACGAGATTCCTCTACTGCATCTTTTGCCAAAGAGCCGATTTGATAGAGGCTTGAGGGGTTTCCGTATATCTCGGTGAGATATGGGGTCATTGCCTGAAGTACCTCGGGTGATAAAGAGGTAGTAGCGGCATTATCTGCATAAATCTGCATAATAATTCTCCTTGTGTTATCCGTTTCATAGGTTAATCAAAGTATAGATTAGCCCTTTAGTTCATATATTTTTGGGACTGTGCTACAGCGAGTTTATCGCATCTCTCATTCTCGGGATGTCCCGCGTGGCCTCGTACCCAGACGATTGTTATATTGTGGGTGTCGTAAAGCTTCAGAAGTCGCTCCCATAAATCGGGGTTAAGAGCAGGCTCCTTTTTGTTACGCATCCAACCGTTTTTCTGCCAGTTTTTTGCCCAGCCTCTCTCGAGTGCATTACATACGTACTGAGAGTCGGAGTAAAGGGTTACCTCACAGGGTTCCTTCAGAAGTTCAAGGGCACTGATAACTGCCATAAGTTCCATACGATTGTTGGTGGTGTTTGCTTCTCCGCCTGAGATTTCTTTCTCGGTGTTTTTGTAGCGAAGTATTGCTCCCCAGCCACCGGGACCGGGATTTCCCGAACAAGCGCCGTCAGTAAAAATCTCAACCTGCTTCAAAGTAAACTCATCTCCGTATATCGGTGTAATAAAAGTAGCACAAAAGCCCATACAGACTTGATGTTAGCCTGTGCTAACAGATATTTTTTTATACCACTCTATATTATAACACCGAATTTTTCAATTGCAACTGTTTACATAGATTATTTTAGTTATTTTCTGTTAATAATAAGATTACCAAAAAACACCTGAAAATGTGTTTCACTCCTTGACACAAGAAGTATAAAAAGGTAAAATAAATTGAATAACTATATTAGGTACATATATCCTTTTTTAAGTATTTTATTACTTTAGATATATGACTTATAATTACGGACTTTTTACAGGTGGTTTGTGGACGACTTCCTGTACTCGATATACGACAACGAATAATTGATGTCAAAGTAAAACACATTACACGGATTGGAGGATTAAAGTGAGTCAAAATAATTCTATAAAAGAAAAACAAACTACTCCTTCTGCTAAAAAAAATAAAAGCAAGGGAGCAAAGGCTTCTTACAAAGCAAAGGGCTCTCAGAAAAGTTACGGCAAGAAAAAAAGCGGCTATTCAGACAATGGCCATAAAAAGCCCTATCACTCCTCAGGCAAATCTCCCTCAGAGAAGAAACCTGCTCCTGCACCCGTTTACGTTCCCCCTGTCAAGGTGGCATTTTTGGGCGGACTTAATGAAATCGGCAAGAATATGACACTCTTTGAGTGTATGGATGATATGGTGCTTCTCGATTGCGGTATGGCTTTTCCTGATGGCGATATGCTCGGAGTAGATCTTGTTATACCCGATTTCTCATACGTTGAACAGAACAAAGATAAACTCAGAGGTATTGTTATCACTCATGGTCACGAGGACCATATAGGCGGTCTGCCTTATCTTCTCAGTACAGTGAACGTACCCATATATGCATCGGCGCTCACTAACGGACTTATCGAAAACAAACTCAAAGAGCATAGTATTCCCAAGCCTGCTCAGTTTGTTACAGTAAAAGCAGGACAGAAGATTAAACTCGGATGTATGGAGATTGAGTTTATTCACGTCAATCATTCCATCCCCGACGCTCTTGCTATAGCACTTCACACACCTGCAGGTACAATTATCCATACAGGCGACTTCAAAGTAGACTATACTCCCACCTGGGGTAAGCCTATAGACTTGTCCGCTTTTGCACGACTTGGCGACGAAGGTGTACTTTGTCTGATGTCAGACAGTACCAATGCCTCCAGACCGGGTTCTACCCCTACGGAGCAGACTGTGTCCGAGAGTTTTGACAATCTGTTCAAACGTGCAATCAACAAGAGAATAATTATCGCTACTTTTGCATCCAACGTTGGCAGAGTTCAGTCTATTATCAACTGTGCTCAGAAGTACGGCAGAAAAGTAGCATTTTCGGGCAGAAGTATGGTTAACTATATGACGGTAGCCTCAGAACTCGGTTATCTCAATATACCCGAGGGTATCATTATCGATATCGATATGCTCCCGAAATTCCTGCCTGAGCAGGTGGTACTTATTACCACAGGCAGTCAGGGTGAACCTATGTCTGCATTGTCCAGAATGGCTTATTCTGACCACAGAAAGGTGTCGGTAGGCGAGGGTGACTGTATAATCATCTCCGCTAACCCCATTCCGGGTAATGAGCGTACAGTCGGCAACGTTGTAGATGAACTTCTCAAGCGTGGTTGCGAGGTTATCTACGAGTCTATGTACGAAGTTCACGTTTCAGGCCACGCATGTCAGGAAGAACTTAAAATCATCCATTGTCTTACAAAGCCTAAGTATTTTATTCCTGTACACGGCGAGCAGAAGCACTTGAGAAAGAGTCGCGAGCTTGCGGTTGCTATGGGTGTTCCGATGGAAAACGTATATATAGGTGACGTAGGCAGTTGTGTCGAGATACATCCCGATTATATCAAGGAAACAGAGAGTATCCCTGCGGGTAAGGTCTTTGTTGACGGCTTAGGCGTAGGCGACGTAGGAAGCATAGTTCTTCGCGACCGCCGACATCTCGCACAGGACGGACTTATTATTATAGTTGCTTCTCTGGATGTTTATGACGGCCACGTAATCAGCGGTCCCGATATAGTTACCAGAGGTTTTGTATATGCTAAAGAAAGCGAGACTCTACTGGACGAGATCCGTCGTATAGCCCTTGATGTGTTGGAGGACTGTGCAGACAGAAACATCCACGAATGGGGAGTTATCAAGAACAAAATCAAGGATGCTGTGTCACACCATATAAGTGCTCAGACACGCCGTTATCCTATGATACTTCCTATATTGATGGAGGTATAACGACACGTTTTAGTCCATAGTGGTCTGTGGCGGAGGAATGAGTATGAAAAAGAAAAATTGGGAAGCATTGCCGTTTTTAATGCTGTTTGCTGTGACAGCAGCGATATTTGCGGTTATTTCCCTTTTCTACGATAATACACTATTTTATATTTATGGTGCAGTTGCCCTTGTTTCAATCGCTGTATCACTGTTTATATATTTCAGATACAACAAATATGTCAGAAACACCGTTCGTGTAATGGTTGAAAGCACAAAAGGTGTAGACAAAAAGTATCTGGAGAGATTCGGGTTCCCTGTTGCTGTTTTGGGCGAGGATGAAGAAATTCTCTGGCACAACTCTGCTTTTACCGAAAAGATTGCAGGTGGCGTACCTATGTACGCTATGCCCGTATCTATGATAATCAAAGGCAGAAGCGCCTCTGAACTTTGCTCTGATGATGGAGCAGATATAGAAGTAGGGCAGAGCAAATTCACAGTATACGCAAATCCTTTGGACAAAGGATTTGTGGTCTACTTCTTTGACGATACATATTACAAGGATACAGAGCGTGAGTATCTCGACAGTCGCCAGTCGGTAGCCTTGATTGTGCTTGATAACCGCGAGTCCTTCGAAAACGGTGAGGACGAGGATGAAGCTGCCAAGGTTGCACTTCAGGTAGAATCTTTGCTTTCAAAATGGGCATCAGAGTATAACGGACTCTATCGCAAAATGAGCAGCAGTCGTTATATGGTTATCTTTGAAGAAAGAGAACTGAGAAAACTCGAAGAAGGCAAGTTTGACATTCTCGAAAAAGTCAGAGAAATCCGTGTAGGCGATATAGGTGCTACCATTTCTGTCGGAATAGGCAGAGGAGAGCAGAACCTGAGAAAAAGTCAGACCGCAGCCAAGAGAGCCCTTGATATGGCTTTGGGCAGAGGCGGTGACCAGGTCGCAATCCTTAAGTCGGGCGATTTCAGTTTCTTCGGTGGAAAATCTTTGGGCGGAGAGCGTCAGAACAAAGCACGCGTGCGTGTTATCGCACAGTCTGTAACCGAACTTGTAAAAGACAGCGACAAGGTTATTATTATGGGACATCAGTTCTCTGACCTTGACTGTATCGGTTCCGCCATAGGACTTTACGGTGCAATAACTACAGCACTTAAACGAGATGTTTATATCGCTGTTGACTATGAAACTTCAATGGCTAAGTCCCTTATAGATGCTTATAAAACTCAGTGCGGAGAGGGAGTGTTCCTTGCTCCCGAGGAACTTATCCCCGAGATAACACCCAAAACACTGCTTATCATTGTAGACACACAGTCAGAAAACCGAATCGAAAGTCGCGAACTTTATGACAGTTGTCAGAGAACGGTTGTAATAGACCACCACAGAATGAGTGTTGATCATTTACAAAACGCCTCTGTTTTCTTCCACGAGCCAAGCGCTTCTTCGGCTGCAGAAATGTGTACTGAGATTATCGATTGTTTCTCGGATGTAAATCTCAAAAAACCCGAGGCAGAGGCACTTCTTTCGGGAATTATTCTTGATACTAAGAACTTTGTTATCAATTCCGGTTCACGAACCTTTGAAGCGGCGGCATACCTCAAAAAACACGGTGCAGATACAATATCTGTCCGCCAGCTTTTTTCTGATTCAATCGAGATATACCGCAATAAATACAAGCTGGTTTCAACAGCAAGAATCTACAAGCGCTGTGCTATTGTTATCACCGAAGAAGAAATACCGGACATTCGTCTTATAGCCTCCAAGGCGGCTGACGAACTTCTCGGACTTAAAGGCGTTAACGCTTCCTTTGTTGTATTCCGCACAGACGAGGACACTATCAACATTTCAGCGAGAAGTTACGGTAAACGTAACGTTCAGCTTATAATGGAGAAACTCGGTGGCGGAGGACACCACGCTATGGCAGCAGCACAACTTAAGGGTGAGTCCTTTGAAAGTGCTGTCAGAATGTTAGTGGATGCCATAGACAGTGAGGAATAAAAAGGATCACACATAGAAAAGAGGATATATTATGAAAGTTGTATTATTACAGGACGTTAAATCTCTGGGTAAAAAAGGCGAGATGGTAAACGCTTCTGACGGTTATGTTAGAAACTTCCTTATCCCCAAGGGCCTTGCAAGAGAGGTTACAGCCCAGGTAATGAGCGAGTTCAAAAATGCTGAGAACTCCAAGAAATATAAGCACGATCAGGATGTTGCCGCTGCTGAGAAGGCAAAGGCAAGTCTTGACGGCAAAAAACTTGTTATTAAGGCTAAATGCGGAAAAAGCGGTAAACTTTTCGGCGCAGTTACCAACAAAGATGTAGCGCAGGAGATCAAGAATCAGTTCGGTGTGGAAATCGACAGACACAAGATTTCTATGTCAGACATCAAATCTTGCGGAAGTTCTTCTGCAGTAATCAAACTGTTCACAGGTATTTCTGCCACTATTGAAATAGAAGTAATTGAACTCGCTTAACTCAGAAAATAAATATAAATCGGAGGAGAGTATAATGACCGAAAATACTCCGAAAATTGAATATGACGGATTGAATCTGCCCTATAGTTCAGAGGCAGAACAGGCGGTGCTGGGTGCAGTTATCTTTGAGCCTGATTGTATCGGCAGAGTTGCAGAAATTTTGCCTAAGGCAGATTATTTCCATATCGCTCTGCACAGATTGATTTACAGCACAATGCTCACAATGTTTACTCATGGCAGAAGCATTGATTTTGTAACTCTTTACGAGGAACTTCGCCACGAGAAGAGTTTTGACCCTACCGAGGGCAAGACCTACCTTGTAGCCTTGTGCGATAACTGTCCCTCTACTTCAAACGTAGAGATTTATGCCCGTCTTGTTCGCGATAAATACGACATCCGCCAACTCATTTATGCAGGCAGACAGATTATCGACAAAGCAACTGCAGGCGAGTTCGAGGCAGATATGCTCGTAGATAATGCCGAGCAGATGATTTTTGACATCAGACAAGGCAAGAATATCGCAGGACTTCAGCGTATAGACGAGATTATCCTCCAGACCTTTGACAGGCTTGATTCACTCAATAAGGATGATCCTGAACTCAAGCCCGTATCCTCAGGTATCGGTGATCTTGACAGAGTTATTACGGGACTTAACCGTTCCGATTTAATTCTTCTGGCAGCCCGACCCGGTATGGGTAAGACAAGTTTTGCGCTTAATATTGCAAAGCACGTAGCAGGACCTCAGAAGCGTACAGTAGCATTCTTCTCTCTGGAAATGTCCAAGGAGCAACTTGCATCCCGACTTCTGTCCACAGAGGCTTTGGTTGAGGGTACAAAACTTCGTACAGGCAAACTCAACGACGCCGAGTGGCAGCGTGTTATTGCAGGCGGCGATATCCTTTCCAAGATGAATATGTATCTGGACGATACTCCCGGTATCACAGTTCCTTCCATGAAGGCTAAACTCAGACGACTTCGCAAGGTAGATTTAGTTGTAATCGACTATCTGCAACTTATGTCTACCGGCAGACGCTCTGACGGAAACCGCGTACAGGAAATCTCCGAGATTACCCGTAACCTCAAGATAATGGCTAAGGAACTCAATGTTCCCGTTATCTGTCTGTCACAGCTTTCCCGAGCAAGTGAGCAGCGTACAGACCACAGACCTCAGCTTTCCGATTTGAGAGATTCAGGTTCTATCGAGCAGGACGCAGATATCGTACTGTTCCTTTACAGAGATGGTTACTATGCTAAAGAGGGAACACCCGAAGCATCTCCCACAGCAGACCAGAATTCTGCTGAATGTATAGTTGCAAAGAACCGTCACGGTGAAGCCCGTACAGTAAAACTTCATTGGCAGGGCGAGTTTATGAGATTTACCTCTGTGGAGTCAGGCCGTGAGGGATAAGGTACTAAGCACCCTGACAGGTATCTGTGGTGTCCGCCGTGGAGACAGAATAATTGTCGCCCTCTCGGGAGGAGCCGATTCAGTATCTCTACTCCATAGCCTTATTTCTCTTAAAGAAATATTATCGCTCGAAATTATGGCGGCACATCTAAATCACAACCTTAGGGGAGAGGAATCTCTGAGGGATGAAAAATTCGTCCGTAATCTTTGTGATGAATGGAATGTAAAACTCTTTGTAAAAAGCGTTGACGTTGATAGTTTATCCAAAGAACAGAGAAAAAGCGTTGAACTCTGTGGCAGAGAAGCAAGATATGATTTTTTCAGAGAACTGTCTATGGAGCATAATGCCTTGGTGGCTACTGCTCATACCATCAGCGACGCAGAGGAAACAATGCTTTATAATATCACACGCGGTACTACTTTGAGAGGACTTAACTCTATCCCGTATAAACGAGATTTCATAGTTAGACCTCTGCTTAACGTTACCCGCGCTGAGGTAGAGGAATACTGTACCTCAGAGGGGTTGCAGTTTGTACAGGACAGTACAAATTTTGACGAGGATGCTTGCAGCAGAAATAAAATCAGACTTGGTGTTATTCCTGCGCTTAAAGAAATCAATTCGGGTTTTGACCAGAATTTTCACAGACTCCGCGCTGATTTGACCGAGATTGAAGATTTTGTGACGCAATGCTCTCAAAGTGCTATGAAGGACTGTGCCTGCGAATATGGGTACAGTAGCGAAAAACTCCTACACCTTCATCCTGCACTTCAGAGGTTCACCTTAGCCCAGATACTCAGACAAGAGAACGTTAGTTTTGAGAACGTTCACATATCTCTTTGTCAGGAGATTTTGCATCAAAGCGGAGCAGTAACACTTCCGGGAGATTGGGTTGCCCTTTGCTCTCAGGGTGTGTTCAGAATTAAAAACAAAGAAAATTCAGATGAGAATATTTCTCTTGAGTTGAGTGTTCCCATGAGCATCTACCACGATGGCAAGGAATATATCATCAGAGAAATCACAGATAAGGAAATTTACAAAAAGTTTGCAAGTTCAGTGCTTGATTATGATATAATTAAATCCGGTGCTGTACTTCGTACACGCAGAGAGGGCGATACCTTTACAATTGTAGGGAGGAATATCACCAAGCCTCTGCGAAAACTCCAGAATGAGTTAAAAATTCCCTCGGAATTAAGACAAGCCTCGCTTGTAATTGCCGACGGAACAACAGTTTTGTGGGCAGAGAACGTGGGAGTATCCCTGCAGGGTACACCCGCCGATGACTTTGCCAAGGGTATTATAATAGAGGTAAAAAGGGGATAGAATAATGCATAAAGATTGTGAGTACGTACTTTTATCTGAACAGGAAATCAAAGCCATAGTCAAAGATATGGCGGCTAAAATAAGCGAAGACTATAAGGATAAAAAACTTTTGCTCGTAGGACTTCTTAAGGGTAGCGTTGTTTTTATGGCTGACCTTATGAAGGAACTCTCTATTGATTGCAGCATAGATTTTATCTGTGCTTCAAGTTATGGCTCGGGCACTGTTTCATCAGGCAGAGTCAATATCGTCAAAGACGTTTCACAACCTTTGGATGGCTATGATGTTCTTATTGTTGAGGATATTATCGATAGTGGAAATACTCTTAATTTCATACTCAAATATTTCATAGCAAAGAATGCCGCAAGTGTTAAGATTTGTACTCTGCTCAGCAAACCTGACCGCAGAGTTGTAGAGATTCCCGTAGATTACGTCGGCAAAGAAGTACCCGATGAATTTGTAATCGGCTACGGACTTGATTTTGGCGAGAAATACAGAAACCTTCCATACATAGGAGTGTTGAAGCCCTCTGTTTATTTATAATTCACAGTAATTTATCCATACTACTTTAAGGAGTGAATGATTTGCAGAATAAATTATCAGTCAAAAAACTTCTGCTGTATTTCGGTATACCGATTCTGATTATTGTGCTTATGTCTGTTGTATTCAGCAACGGCAACGCTAAGAAAGAGTACAAGTATTCCGATATCGTAGGCTTTTTCAGAGAACAGCAGGTAGAGAGTTTTTCTGTCAACGTAGGTACAGGTGCTCTTGAGATGAAGGTAAAGGATGAGGCTATAGAGGCGTTTGAGGAAAAGAATAAGACCGAAAGCACCAATCCCATAGCTCAGCTTTTTCCCCAGAGAGATACCGAAACAAAAGATAAAGATGACGATGGACTCACAGAGGTCAATTACAAACTCGCAAGTATAGATTTGTTCTATACTGATGTAAACGACTACATTCTCGAATACAACGAGAGCCACGATGAACCTCTGGAGTATGACTATATTCCTGCTACCAACAATTCTTTCCTTTTGGACCTTGTTCCCATTTTAATACTCATTGCTGTAGGCGTTTTGTTCTGGTTCTTCATTATGAGGAGAATGAGTTCAGGCGGAATGGGTGGTAAAGAGTTCCAGTTTGGCAAAGCCAAGTTCAAGGATACCAATGATGAAAAGCGTAAGACTACCTTTGAAGATGTAGCAGGTGCTGACGAAGAAAAGGAAGAACTGGAAGAAATAGTTGAGTTTCTCAAAAACCCCGGCAAATACAACGACCTGGGTGCAAGAATTCCCAAGGGCGTACTTCTTGTCGGCCCTCCCGGTACAGGTAAAACTCTCCTTGCAAGAGCAGTAGCAGGCGAAGCAGGAGTACCCTTCTTTTCTATCTCAGGTTCAGATTTTGTTGAGATGTTTGTAGGTGTTGGTGCTTCTCGTGTTCGTGACCTCTTTGAACACGCAAAGAAGAACTCACCTTGTATCATATTTATAGACGAGATTGATGCCGTAGGCAGACAGCGTGGTACAGGTCTCGGTGGCGGACACGATGAGCGTGAACAGACTCTTAACCAGATGCTCGTCGAGATGGACGGCTTCGGCGCAAACGAAGGCGTTATAGTTATTGCCGCTACCAACCGTCCCGACATTCTCGACCCTGCACTTCTGCGTCCCGGCAGATTTGACCGTCAGGTAACAGTAGGTTATCCCGACGTTGCAGGACGTGAGGCTATACTCAAGGTTCACGCTAGAAAGAAGCCTCTTGCTCCCGACGTAAAACTTAAAACAGTCGCAAAGACAACCGCTGGATTCACCGGTGCTGACCTTGCAAATCTTCTGAACGAAGCCGCACTTCTTGCCGCAAGACGAGGCAAAAAGGCTATCACAATGCAGGAGGTTGAGGAGGCTACAATCAAGGTTGTAGTCGGCACCGAGAAGAAGTCCAAGGTTATGTCTGACAAGGAAAAGAAACTGACCGCTTATCACGAAGCAGGTCACGCTATCGCAACCTATGTCTGCGAAACTCAGGATCCCGTTCATCAGATTTCCATTATTCCTACAGGTATGGCAGGCGGTTACACCATGCATCTTCCCTCAGAGGATAAGTCCTATCAGTCCAAGAAGGGAATGGAGGAGGATATCGTTGTTCTCTTGGGCGGAAGAGTTGCAGAAGCCCTTATTCTCGGAGACATCTCTACAGGTGCATCCAACGATATCGAAAGAGCAACTTCAACAGCCCGCTCAATGGTTACAAAGTACGGTATGTCTGAACTGCTCGGTTGTATCAATTATCAGTCAGGCGGTACAGAGGTATTTATCGGCAGAGATATGGGACAGGTCAAGGATTATTCCGATGACACAGCCTCAAAAATTGACGCTGAGATTCACCGTATCATTACCGAAGGCTACGAAAAATGCGAGAAAATTCTCAGCGCCAATATGGATAAACTCCATCAGGTTGCAGCATATCTCATCAAGCACGAGAAGATGTCAGGTGCTGACTTCTCATCGATGATGGATGGTACTTTTGTAGAACCTCAGGAAACTGAAATCGATGAGGAAACAGATTCCGAAGAAGTTTAATTAAACATTAAGAGGCGGATGGCGATATTGCTATCCGCCTCAACTGACTTATATCAAATACTGGGGAGGTGTTATTATGTCTGACAAATTTCTCTCTGTCCGAGGTGCAAGAGAACATAACCTCAAAGATATTGACGTAGATATTCCGCGCGATAAACTTGTTGTAATGACAGGTCTTTCAGGCTCAGGAAAATCTTCTCTTGCCTTCGATACCATATATGCAGAGGGACAGCGTCGCTATGTCGAGAGTTTATCTTCTTATGCGAGAATGTTCCTGGGACAGATGGATAAACCCGACGTAGACAATATTGACGGACTATCTCCTGCGATTTCTATAGACCAGAAAACCACGTCTAAGAATCCTCGTTCAACAGTTGGCACAGTTACGGAAATTTACGATTATCTCCGACTTTTATATGCAAGACTCGGTGTGCCTCATTGTCCTGTTTGTGGTAGAGAAATTACCCAGCAGACTGTGGATCAGATTGTAGACAGAGTGTTTGAACTTCCCGAGGGAACACGTATTCAGGTTATGTCCCCTGTAGTCAGAGGCCGTAAAGGTGAACATACAAAGGAACTTGACTCTGCTCGTAAGGGTGGCTTCGTTCGTGTCAGAGTGGACGGAATAATCTATGATTTATCCGAGGATATAGTTCTCGAAAAGAATAAAAAACACAACGTAGAAATAATTGTAGACCGACTTGTGGTGAAAGAAAGTATCCGCTCTCGTCTGTCCGATAGTGTGGAAACTGCCTCGAAAATGTCAGGCGGGCTGATTCTTCTTTCGGTTGAGGGTGGGGAGGATATACTCTTTTCTCAGAATTACGCTTGTCCCGAGCACGGTATTAGTATTGATGAACTTTCTCCCAGAATGTTTTCATTTAATGCACCTCAGGGCGCCTGTCCTAAGTGCACAGGTCTTGGTGTATTTATGCGTATAGACCCCGACAAAGTTATCCCCGACAGAAGTAAGTCCATAAATCAGGGCGGTATCAAGGCAGGCGGTTGGGCTATGGAGGGTAACACCATAGCCACTATGTACTACAATGGTTTAGCCGAACATTTCGGTTTTTCTCTTGATACCCCAATAGAGGACTTGCCCGAAGAAATAGTTCATAAACTTCTCTACGGCACAGACGGAGAAAAAATACACTTAGTCAGAAATGGACTCTATGCAGGGGGAGAGTATTATGCTCCCTTTGAGGGTGTTATAAATAACCTCGAAAGACGTTTTCATCAGACTCAGAGCAACTGGATAAAAGAAGAAATCGAGGCGTTTATGTCTGCGATTCCCTGTGACGAATGTCACGGACAGCGACTTTCCAAATTGTCCTTATCAGTTACCGTTGGCGATATGAATATAGCAGAGTTTTGCGATATGTCTGTGGACAAGTGTCTTGAGTTTATCGACACACATTCTCTGACAGAACGTCAGATGCTTATTGGCGGTGCTATAGTCAAGGAAATTAAAGAAAGACTCGGTTTTCTCAAGTCCGTGGGACTTGGGTATCTTACTCTGTCCCGTAGTGCAGGAACCTTATCGGGCGGTGAGAGTCAGCGTATCCGACTTGCTACTCAGATAGGCAGTTCGCTTATGGGCGTTCTGTATATTCTTGACGAGCCGAGTATAGGACTTCATCAAAGAGATAACGAGAAACTTCTCGGCACACTGAAGCATCTTCGCGATTTGGGAAATACTGTTATCGTTGTTGAGCACGATACGGATACCATTCTCTCTGCAGACCATATTGTTGATATCGGCCCCGGAGCAGGAGTTCACGGAGGAGAAATAGTAGCAAGCGGAACTGTAAAGGACATCATAAATTGTCCGCGTTCTGTTACCGGTAAATATCTCAGTGGTGAACGTTCGGTGTCAGTCCCCTTAAAAAGACGTAAGGGCAACGGACTGAAACTTAAGATAACGGGAGCCACACAGAACAATCTCAAAAATCTCAATGTAGAGATTCCTTTGGGCAAGTTTGTTTGTGTTACGGGTGTGTCGGGTTCAGGAAAGTCTTCGCTGATTAACGAGATACTTTATAAAAAACTTGCCCATGACCTCAACGGCGCCAAAGTCAGAGCAGGTAAACATAAATCTATTGAGGGAATAGAAAACCTTGATAAGGTTATCAATATCGACCAAAGCCCCATAGGACGTACTCCTCGTTCCAATCCTGCTACCTATACGGGTATGTTTACGGATATACGAGAACTTTTCTCAAAAACTCAGGAGGCAAAACTCAGAGGTTTTTCCTCGGGACGTTTTTCCTTTAATATAAAAGGCGGTAGATGTGAGGCGTGTGAAGGTGGCGGAATAGTTAAGATTGAGATGCACTTCCTGCCAGACGTCTATGTTCCTTGTGATGTGTGTAAGGGTAGAAGATATAATCGCGAAACCTTAGAGGTAAAATACAAGGGCAAGTCTATATATGATGTTCTTGAAATGACTGTAGAGGAGGGCCTCGCTTTCTTCTCAGAAATACCCAAAATTAAACGCAGACTTCAGACTCTCTACGACGTGGGACTGGGATATATCAAAATCGGTCAACCTGCAACTACACTCTCGGGCGGTGAAGCTCAGAGAGTTAAACTTGCAACCGAACTTTCCCGTCGCTCTACAGGTAAGACAATCTATATTCTGGATGAGCCTACCACAGGACTTCATTCTGCGGATGTACACCGACTTGTTGACGTGCTTCAACTTCTGGTGGACAAAGGAAACTCAGTTGTAGTTATTGAGCATAACCTTGACCTTATTAAAACCGCTGACCATATTATTGACTTAGGTCCCGAGGGTGGTGACGGTGGCGGTACCATCGTTTGTGAGGGCACGCCTGAAAAAGTTGCCGCTTGTGAGAGTTCTTATACAGGACAATTCCTTAAGAAACTACTGTAATAAATTTTATTTAAATCAGGAAAAATTGCATGAATATATGCAATTTTTCCTTTTTTTATGCCTGTTTTCGGAGGTGTAATTATATGATTACAATTCTGAATGGAAAACTTACCATTCCTGAAAACGAACGATTTATCGGTTTTGCAGGAGATAACCTCGCTCGTACTATTAAATTTTTGGTAGCCGATGAAACCTCGGCACAGAGCGTATATCGTCTATACCTTACCTTTGACGATGGCACAGTAAATTATTTCGTATTACCCTCAAAGGTCACACCCGAGGGTGTTATGCTCACTTGGAACGTACTGTTTGAGCACATTTTCAAAAATGGTATTGTTAAGGCTCAGATCAAAGCGTTTCTCGATGAGGACGTAGTATATCACACTAACGCCGATACATTTATTGTAGGAGACAGTCCTGAGTTTGCTGATTATCTGAGGACACAGAGTACAGAGTTTCTGGAATACGAGAAAACTCTCAACGAGATTTATAAATCAATTCGCGACGGTATTCTTACTGAAGAATTGATTGGCGATAACTCGGTAACGTCGGAGAAGTTAGCAGACAACGCTGTTACAACAGAAAAGTTAGCAGACAACGCTGTTACATCGGATAAGATTAAAGATGGAGCAGTAACTCCAAATGAACTTGACCGAATGTATTGGGAATGTATTTATCTGATGCAAGGACTGACCAATGCAGCCAAGGAATACACCTCTGCTCAGATAAACAGAATTCTTGCAAACGAGGAGTTTAACTACAATCCCGCGCGAACTCTGTTTTACGCTTGGTCAGACGGCACTTGGGAGACAAATAATGCAGGAACACTACCCAGAGGTCTATACATAGGCGTCGCTGACGTAGGACAAAATGGCGTATATTTTACCCACACAGAATCCGGCAACGTTTACTATTATTCCCGCAGTAACGGCTCTATTATTTTTAATTGTCCTTATGACATTTATCTTGATTCTAACTCAATGAATGCAGTCAGAAATGACACCGTTACACGTGCAATTGATTATGTTAAAGATAGAATTAACTTGGTTGCCGCAGACCTTACCCAAGTTAAAAGGTATAGGGGTATCAGTACAGCCTCACAACGTACAAGTATGTCCGATGTGGTCGATTTAGCGGTTGAGTGTGACCTAAACGTACTGTATGTTTTCGATTTAGCAGATGACAAGAACACTTGGGCCGGCTCGGGCAGATGTGCAGGATTTAAGGCAAGTATGGGCGATGGAGCATACATCTTTGAATTTGTAAATCTCAGCAAAGGCGGTATCTGGCGACTTAACCTTAATCTTGTATACGAAGATGATGAGGATGATGTGGGGTATCTCGTACCTAACGGTGAATTTACACGAATCAGTAAAAATTACATCACGGAAGATGATGTGGATCCTACTCTATCTACAACTTCAAAAAAACCTGTTCAGAATAAGGTGGTAACAAGCAATATAGATAGAATCGCAAATGAAATTAACAAGATCTATTCTAACCTTAATGACGTCAACACTACTCTCAACGGCTTGGAAACTTTCCTTGCAAGTATATAAGGCGGTGATTAAATGAATATAGCAACAGAAGTAGAGAGATTAGAGCGTGCAAAATCTGACCTTAAAACAGCGATAATCAATAAGGGTGTAGAAGTATCAGATACCGACACTTTAGATACCTATGCAAGTAAAGTGGACAGTATATCCGCAGGCGGAGATAGTTTCTATGATACTTTTTGGGATACATTCCAAAATTATGGACAAGGCGGTACTGTAAATTATCAGTACACATTTGCTAATAGTAAGTGGAAGGATAATATATATAACCCAAAATATACAATTAAGCCTTTGGTCCACTCTACGGGTGCAATTTATATTTTTTATCAGAATAATGCGATTACAGATACAAAGGTTGATATTGATGTTTCTCAGTGTACAGAGTGTAACTATATGTTCGCTTATTGCTCAGCATTAGTAACTATAAGGAAGATTATATCAGGCGAAACAACAAAATTTTATAATGCTTTTGCAGGCTGTTCAGCTTTAGTGAATGTAACTTTTGAAGGAATTATTAATACGGAGTTATCGTTCAAAAGTTCATCAAAGTTAAGCAGTGCGAGTATACAGTCGATAATTGATTGCTTAGCAGATTTAACAGGCGGTACAGTTCAGACCTTAACACTTCACGCTACCGTTAAGGCAAATTTGACACAAGCACAACTTGACGCAATTACAGGCAAAAACTGGACGCTTGCATAAAGGAGGAACAAGATGACTACTCAAAACATTAACGGAATCAGAGTCATAATTCCGAGTAAGGGGTATTGGCTCTATAACGAAAAAGCACAGGTTGTAAGCGACAAAGTATTTCTTGGTGTGAATGCTCCCGAAGATGATTGGACAGAAATTTCAGACGAAAGAAAAGTCGAACTTGAAGATATGTGGGAATCAGAAAATAACTCTGAGAATTAAGAGGTGAATTATGGCAACAAATAAAAATCAGGAATTTGCAAAAAAGGCTCTGTCTTATGTAGGGCAGGGTGCGAGCAAATTCAGAGAATGGTTTTACGGCTACGACGCCAAAGCAGTCCCTTGGTGTGCGGTGTTTGTTTCTTATGTATCAAATGCAGTTAATATTCTTGACAAAATTGTCTGCAAGTGTGACGGAGCAGGCGACTTTCCCCGACTTGGAGTTTCCAAAAACTTTGGAAAATGGTATGAGGGAAACACTAAACCTAAAGTGGGAGATATAATTCTCTTTACCTGGAATGGCAAAGGCAGATACGAAAGTCAGGATAAGTATTTCTCAGACCACGTGGGAGTGGTTTACAAGGTAGACAGCAAATATGTCTATACAGTTGAAGGCAATACAAACGGAACAAACGATACATCCGTTGTATCAAAGAGAAAATACGCCCTTTATAGCGGTGTTATCAACGGCTATTACAGACCTGACTGGAGTGTGGTGGATGTGTCTGATACCAAAACAAAACTTCAAAAAGGTGACAAAGGTGCGGATGTTCTCTGCCTCAAATACCTTATTCAGATTGCTGATGATATGGGTGTTATTGACTACAATATGACATTAGGCAATAACAAGTTTTCTGCAGGAACAGAAAGTGCGATAAAAGCACTTCAAAAGATTATGGGACACAAGCAGACCGGTGTTGCAGACGAAAAGTTTATAAACACATTATATCTGCTCATTAAGAAAAGTTATCCGCTTATGGGGGATATCAACGGTGACGGTAGGGTAGACGTTAAAGACGTAACCGCTATCCAGAAGAAAACCGCAGGAATTGACTAGTGAAAGCGGGTGATAACCGAATGAACCGACTAACTGCATTTTTCCTCGATAACCTTTCATGGATAAAGACTGTGACATCTACAGTTATAGCCGGAGTAGGAGGCTTTATCAGTTCCTTTCTGGGAGGCTTTGACAGCCTGTTAATTACGTTTGTAACCTTGATTGTAATAGACTATGTTACAGGTGTTGTAAAAGCTGTATATCAGAAAAAACTCTCAAGCTCTGTAGGTTTCAGAGGAATAATCAAAAAGGTGTTTATTTTTCTGATCGTGGGACTTGCTGTATCTCTGCAAAATATTTTGCCCGAGGGCTTACCTCTTCGGGAGATGACCATTCTGTTTTTTATCGCAAACGAGGGATTCTCGATTCTTGAAAACGCCGCAGGAATAATTCCCTTACCCGAGAAACTTCGTGACGTACTGGCACAGATACAGTCTGACTCAGAAAAATTGTCCGAAAACGACGAGGATAAAAATAAATAAGACCTTTTTATATCATTTTACATCTAAGGCAGTCTTTGAATTTCAAAGGCTGCCTTTCTTGATTTTTGCTATACAATGTGATATAATGTAAACCGATAATGGATAAGTATATTTTTTGTAAATATATAATAAGCAAGGAGAGGTTATAATGGCGATAAAAGTTACACTTCTGGCACATACACCTTCACCCGAGGAATTAGTCGCAGCAGCAGCAAAACTCTGCTATTCTCCCTCAGGAATAGAGAATATCAGAGACGGCTTAACAGAGGAAAAAACTGCGTCTTTTATCAATATGTTGGCAGATATGGGACACGCAAGTCCGACTGAACACGCATCATTTACCTTTGGTATCGAGGGAATCTCCCGTGCTTGTTCACATCAACTTGTCCGTCATCGTATTGCTTCTTACAGTCAGCAGTCTCAAAGATACGTTGACGGTAACAGCTTTGAGTTTGTAACACCTCCCGAAATAGAGGCGGATGCCCATTGTATGCAGGTATACTCTGACGTTATCGAACTTCAGAAGAAGGCATATTCCGATATCCGCGACGCTCTTTGTGTTAAGTATATCCGCGAGTTCACAGGTGAGGAATATACAGGTACAGATGCCGAGATTATCGCAGAGTTCAAGGCTGTGAACAAATCACAGTGTTCTGCTTTTATCAAGAAGGCAAACGAGGACGCCAGGTATATTCTGCCTAATGCTTGTACTACTAAAATCGTCTGTACATTCAACGTAAGAAGCCTTGAGAATTTCTTTGCACATCGTTGCTGTAACCGCGCTCAGTGGGAGATAAGAGAAGTGGCAAGACAGATGCTTCTCCTTTGCAAAGAAGTCGCTCCTCATATGTTCAGAAAAAGCGGTCCCTCTTGTATGCGTGGCGCATGTCCCGAGGGCGGTATGACCTGCGGTAAGATTAAAGAAGTAAGAGAAATGTACGGCTATGGCAAATAATGTGATGAACAAAGGAAAAATCATTGTTATAGAGGGTTTGGACGGCTCGGGTAAAAACACCCAGTCCAAGCTTCTTATGGAAAAACTCGGAGCAATGTATTCTGTCAAGAAGTTATCTTTCCCCGATTACGACAGTCCCGCTTCTGCTCCTGTTAAGATGTATCTTCAGGGTGAATTCGGCGAGGATCCCGCTTGTGTCAACGCTTATGCAGCAGCGTCATTTTATGCAGTCGACAGAGTGGCAAGTTACCTAAAAGATTGGAAAGAATCTTACGACAAGGGAACCTTGTTCGTGCTGGATAGATATTCCACCTCGAATATGATTTATATGACATCAAAACTCCCAAAAGAGCAGTGGTGCGACTTTATAAATTGGCTCTCTGAGTTTGAGTATAACCGACTTGGACTCCCCGTTCCTGACGGAGTTATTTACCTCGATATGCCCATAGAAGTTTCTCAGAAACTTATGACAGGCAGATACAAAGGTGACGAGTCCAAAAAAGATTTACACGAGAAAAACCTTGACTTCCTCAGGTCCAGTCGGGAGAGTGCTCTCTTTGCTGCCGAGAATCAGGGTTGGCATATAATACCTTGCAGTGACGGTGAAAATCCCCGAACCATAGAGGCAATCGCCGAGGATGTATACAAGGTCGCAAAAGAAATTCTCGGTATAGAGATGTAACACTTCATAGGAGGAAATATGTTATACTGTTTTTTAGCTACAGGTTTTGAAGAAATAGAAGCAATTGCTACTGTAGATATTCTTCGCCGTGCAGGTGTAGAGGTTAAAACAGTCGCCGTTACCGAGGGCAAAACCCTCAGCGTCACAGGCGCTCACGCAATAACAGTTACCGCAGATGTTCTCGATACTGATATAGTAAAAGAAGATATGCAGGGCGTGTTCCTGCCCGGAGGTATGCCCGGTACAGTCAATCTGGAGAAATCAAGCATTGTCTGTGACTCTGTCCGTTACTGCGCGAATAACGACCGCTATATCTTCGCTATTTGTGCCGCACCCGAGGTGCTTGGACATCTTGGTATACTCAATGGCAAAAAGGCCACCTGTTACCCCGGATTTGAAAGTGAACTTATCGGTGCTTTTGCAACAGATTTGCCTTCGGTCAAAGACGGAAAAGTCATAACTGGTAAGGGACCGGGATGTACGTACGATTTTGCTTTAATGATTGTAGAGGAACTCTGTGGCACAGAATGTGCAAAGTCTGTTGCCTCAGCTATGCAGTGTCATGAGTAAACTTAAAGACGAAAAAAAGAGGCTTCGTATCCACTACCGCGCTATGCGGGATAAAATGACAGGAGATTATAAACGAAGTCTTGATATAGAAATTGCCAGCAGGCTCCTCTGCACAGAGGAATATATGGATGCAAAGACCTTGCTTATATATGTTTCTTCTGAACACGAGGTACAGACAAGGGGGATAATTCACGCCGCCTTTGCCTGTGGTAAAGCGGTAGCCGTACCAAAGTGTGAGGGCAAGGGTAAAATGAACTTTTACCTTATAACTTCTGAGGATGATTTAGAGCAAGGCTTCGGCGGTATTATGGAACCGATCAAAGACAGATGCAGACTTCTTGAGGACTTTTCTCAGTCAATCTGTATTGTACCGGGGCTTAGTTTTGATCCCGAGGGATACCGACTCGGAACAGGCGGAGGCTACTATGACCGTTTTCTTTCGGATTATGACGGCATAAGCGTCGGACTGTGCTACGGAAGTTTCATTACCTGGGAACTTCCAAAAGAGCCTCACGACTTACGTGTGCAACTTTTGATAACAGACCGATATGTACGTCATACGGCCGATAAATCATAAAACACTACCTATGGGGGTGCTGATATGACAGATAATTTTGACCAAAGATACAATCCCAACAGGGAAGAAGTAGAGCGTTACAGACAGGAACGTGTAGATCGTTTCCGTCTTAACATTTCGGATGATGCCGAAGACGTTGCTACAGAGCCCGAGTCTGATTTTTCTGATGAGATTACTTCTTTTTCTGACGAAAACACCAAGGCACAGATTGAACGTGCAAGTAAAAAGGAACTTCGTCGACAGAAAAAGGAAGATAAGAAAATCAGCAAAATCAAGTCAGGACGAAATAAAAAGGTCTATCGCTTTGCGTGGATAGCCCTTGTTATTGTTATGTCTGTTGTTGCCTCTCAATTCCTGATTATCGGAAGCAACGATTTCCTTGCTATTACCCGCGAGGATACCACCCTTGCTACCATTAAGGTTGAGAAAGATGACAGTATCAGGGATATAGCCTACAAGTTAAAGGATAAGGACGTTATCAACTTCACGACCTTCTTTGTCTTGTTTGCAGATATTACAGGTAAAATTGACGAAGTAGAGCCGGGTGTGTATCAGATCGCCCGAGACAGAGATTACCTTGCAATACTCAACCATTTGCAGTTTACAGGCAACCGCCAGACTACAATTACGGTTCAGATTACCGAGGGTACCAACGTGCAGGATCTGGCAAATCAGCTTTATGAGGCAGGCGTCACCTACGATGTGGATGAGTTTCTCCGCCTCTGTAACAGCGATGAGTTTGATGAGGACTTTGATTTCCTCGCAGATATTCCCGAGAATCCCGACCGCGTCTATAAACTCGACGGTTATCTTTTCCCCGACACATACGAGTTCTACGTAGATGAGGCTCCCGACCTTACAATTAAGCGTTTCCTTAATAACTTCCACGTTAAAGTCTACGAAACCAAATATGATGTGGCAGGTTACTCAGAGCCCGTTTCCATAATAGATATCATTAACGATACTCATAACTATACTTTGGATGAGATTGTAAATATGGCTTCCATAATTCAGGGCGAGTCAATGGATGTAGAGGATATGTACAACGTTTCCTCCGTAATTCACAACCGACTTTCCTTTGGACCTCAGTATGATGTTCATACTCTCGGAATGGACTCCACAGCATTCTATCCTTACAAAAATATTGATTCGGTACCCGAGGAACTCAGAGAAACCTTCAGTAGTACTTATGAAACCTATGATACCGAAGGCCTGCCCCCCGGAGCAATCAACTCGCCCGGTGCCGACTCACTTCTGGCAGCAGTTGCTCCCAATAAAACCAGCTACCTCTACTTCTGTCACGGCACAGACGCAGACGGTATTGTTACGGCTTATTATGCTTCTGACTACAGCGAACATATGTATAATCTTTCCAGAGCAGGACTGAACTAAATGAACGATTTGATTATAAAACCCGAGATTTTATCTCCTGCAGGTGACGAAGAGGCGCTGATTTCGGCACTTCGATTTGGCGCTGATGCAGTATACGTAGGTGCTCAGCAGTTTGGTATGAGAACTTCTCCCAAAAATTTCGATGAAGAATCTCTGCCAAGAGCTGTTAAGACCGCACATTCTATGGGTAAAAAACTTTACCTTACCTGCAATGTGCTTCCTCGTGAACCCGAGATAAAACTCCTGCCTGATTTTCTGTCTTTTGCAGAAAGTGCAGGCGTAGATGCCCTTATCATAGCCGATCTGGGCGTGTTTGAACTAGCAAAGAAATACGCTCCCAATACCTCACGCCACGTGTCGACTCAGGCGGGTATTGTCAACAGCGAAACCGCCAAAGCATTCTATAATATGGGTGCCGACAGAGTGGTGCTTGCGAGAGAACTCTCTTTTGAAGAAATTGCGCAGATAAGAGCAGAGATTCCCTCAGCACTCGAAATAGAATGTTTTGTTCACGGTGCTATGTGTGTGTCTTTTTCAGGCAGATGCCTTATATCCGAGTATCTGACGGGCAGAGATCCCAACCGTGGTGATTGTGCACAGCCTTGCAGATGGAAGTATCATCTGTTTGAAGAAAACAGAGAGGGCAACTTCTATCCTGCTTTAGAGGCAGACGGCGGTACCTATCTCTATAACTCCCGCGATATGTGTATGATTGATTACATTCCCGAACTTGTAAAAGCAGGCATATACAGTTTCAAAATCGAGGGCAGAGCAAAGACCGCCTATTACAGCGCTGTGGCAACAAACGCCTACAGACAGGCTCTGGATGCTTACTTTGAGAGCGGACTGAGTGACGATTACAAAACCTCACCTCTTATCAAAGAAGAACTCGAGAAGATAAGCCACAGAGAATACAGTACAGGCTTTTATCTCGGCACAACTCCGGGACAGACTACCTCCTCAGGAGGATACATCAGACACTACGATTTGGTTGCACTTTGCGAGCAAGAGTGTGACTTCGGCGGAATTATTACCCAGAGAAATAAATTCTATCTGGGCGATACAATAGACATTCTTCCACCAAGCGGAATCCCCTTTACAGTGAAGGCACAGAAACTTGTAAACGAATACGGGGAAGAAGTAGACTCTACTCCTCATCCAATGCAGCGTCTTGAACTTTACTGTGAAAAACCTATTCCCGAGGGCTCATTCCTGAGGGTAAAACGTAAAACCGAAGA
Source organism: Ruminococcus sp. (assembly GCA_045603105.1). Lineage (GTDB taxonomy): Bacteria > Bacillota > Clostridia > Oscillospirales > Acutalibacteraceae > Ruminococcoides. The sequence goes on along the minus strand of JAZULM010000025.1, from coordinate 29,656 downwards.
CTAATCAAAAAGGGCTTTCACTTTGAAGCCCTTTTTACTTTTCCGTCTGAATATGACTGATAAACTCCTTGACAACACAGCGTATAGAAGTTATAATACCAAGTGGATATTCAAATCGGCTGTGACGGGACGAGATATCCTGTTCCTTGCCTCAGAGAGAACACCCCTAGGCTGCAAGGTGTTTGCAAGTGAAAGATATCGGCCACCCCTGAGCTCTGTGTGATGAACACAGCGTAAATCTGCGTTAAAGATACCGAGAGGGCATATTGTATACAGTATGTCAATCAGGGTGGTACCGCAGGAGTTTACTCTTGTCCCTATTTGGGACAGGAGTTTTTTTATTTTGCAAATTTTTATTTTTTATATTGAAAGGATTGATTTTTATGAAGTGGACAGGACTTAACGAACTTCGTGAGATGTTCCTCTCTTTTATGGAGAGCAAGGGATGTCTCCGACTTCAGAGTTTCCCTCTTATCCCCAAGGACGATAACAGCCTTCTGCTTATAAACAGCGGTATGGCTCCTATGAAAAAGTACTTTACAGGTGAGGTTACACCTCCTAAAACAAGGGTAACAACCTGCCAGAAATGTATCCGTACTCCCGATATAGAGCGAGTAGGTATTACTGCACGTCACGGCACATACTTTGAGATGCTCGGCAACTTCTCTTTCGGCGATTATTTCAAGAAAGAGGCTACCGCCTGGGCTTGGGAGTTCTTTACCGAAGTTTTGGAGATGCCCAAGGAACTTCTCTATGTTTCTATTTATGAGGACGATGACGAGGCATACGAAATCTGGACAAAGCAGGTTGGCGTAGATCCTACACATATGGTACGTATGGGCAAAGAGGATAACTTCTGGGAGCACGGCTCAGGTCCCTGCGGTCCTTGTTCCGAGATTTACTTTGACAGAGGAGCAGAAAAAGGCTGTGGCTCACCTGACTGTAAAGTAGGTTGCGAGTGTGACCGCTTTGTTGAGGTGTGGAACCTCGTTTTCACTCAGTTCGAAAGCGACGGCAAAGGCAACTACACTCCTCTTGAACATCCCAATATCGATACAGGTATGGGACTTGAACGTCTTGCTTGTGTGATGCAGGGTGTAGATAATCTGTTCCTTGTTGATACAGTACAGAATATTATGAAACACATCTCCTCTGTAGTAGGTGTAGAATACGGCAGAGATGACAAGAGTGATATTTCCCTCAGAGTTATTACAGACCATATCCGTTCAACAACCTTTATGATTGGCGACGGTGTTATGCCTTCCAACGAGGGCAGAGGTTATGTACTTAGAAGACTTCTCCGTCGAGCAGCACGTCACGGCAGACTCTTAGGCTACAACAAACCTTTCCTCCACGAAATCTGCTCCACAGTAATCAAGGAAAATGAGTCCGCATACCCCGAACTTCGCGATAAGGAAGAGTTCATCACCAAACTTATCCGTGTTGAAGAAGAGAATTTCTCAAAGACCATTGAGCAGGGCTTTGCTATGCTCGATGCAATCATAAACAAGGGCGATATTAAGGTCCTCTCAGGTGAGGATACCTTCAAACTCAACGATACTTTCGGTTTCCCCGTAGATCTTACAAGAGAAATTCTTGCAGAAAAAGGCATCTCTGTTGATACAGACCGCTTCTACGAACTCCTTGCAGAACAGAAGAAGCGTTCCCGTGATGCCCGCAAGAACGCAGGCGCAGATGCTTGGGTGTCCGATAGCGTAGACCTTTCAGATATATCAGCAACCGAATTTATAGGCTACACAGATTATTCCTGCGATGCAAAAATTCTCGCACTTATTGTAAACGGCGAGCGCGAGATTGCAGCATCAGAGGGCGACAAGGTTGTAGTAGTTCTTGATAAGACTCCCTTCTATGCAGAGAGTGGCGGTCAGGTTGGCGATACCGGTGTTATCACCATCGGCGACACCGAGTTTGAGGTTACAGGCACTACCAAAGACCACGCAGGCATATATCTGCACGCAGGTGTTGTGAAGAAGGGTAGTTTTGCAGTCGATGACTGTGCAAAGGCATCCATTGATACAGACCGCAGACAGGCTATTATGCGTAATCATACCGCAGCACACCTGCTTCAGGCAGCACTCAGAAAGGTTCTCGGTAATCACGTTGAGCAGGCAGGTCAGCTTGTAAACGACGTTGCAGTTCGTTTTGACTTCACACATTTCTCTGCTCTCACCGCAGAGGAGTTAGCAGACGTTGAGGCTCTTGTTAACGAGGATATCCTCTGTGCCTTAGACGTTATTACCCGCGAGATGCCTATTGCCGAGGCAAAGGAAATGGGTGCTATGGCTCTGTTCGGCGAGAAGTACGGCGACGTTGTCCGTGTTGTTAAAGCAGGCGACAGTTCTATAGAACTTTGTGGCGGTACTCACGTTGACAATACCGCAAAACTCGGACTTTTCAAGATTCGTAGTGAGGGTTCTGTTGCCGCAGGCGTACGCCGTATAGAGGCTCGTACAGGCGACGGCGTCCTCGAGATGATCAATAATCTTATGAGCCTTATTGCAGGCAGTTGCTCAACGCTTAAAATCGGCAATATCAAAGATTTACCCGCAGGCTGTGAGAGACTTTCCGAAGAACTGAAGAGTAAGGACAGAAGAATCAGCGAACTCGAGGGTGAGGTTGCATCTCTCAAAATAGGCGGTGTTCTTGACAGCGCCACAGACGTTGAGGGTGTAAAGGTTATCACCGAGAAGTATACAGGCGCAGATGCGGATATGCTTCGCAATATGTGTTCTATGATTACCGACAAAGAGCCTTCAGCAGTAGTTCTTCTCGCTTCAGTTAACGGCGACAAACTCACCTTGTGTTGTGCTTGTGGCAAAGATGCCGTTGCAAAGGGTATCAAAGCAGGCAACGTAGTCAAGACAGCAGCCGTTGTCACAGGCGGTAACGGTGGAGGTAAACCCGATATGGCTATGGCAGGCGGTAAGGATATATCCAAGACAGACGATGCTCTCCAATCTGTTTTGGAATCTGTCAAAACAGCCCTTAACGGATAATTGATACAAAAGAATATCATAAAAGCATAGAAAAACCCCGCTTAACCTTAGATTAAGCGGGGTTTAGTTTATTGTTTTTTACTTGATAAGAAAGGGATACGTTTCAAAAGTTTTGTGAAGAAGTATATAAGCAAAACCTCAATCGGCAGCGAAATAAGTGCCTTGATTCCTCTTGTGGTGGTCATCACCCAAAAGGCGTTCCCAAACTGTATCTTAAGCCATAGAGAGCCGAGTAAAATCTCAACACATATTCCGATAACCACCTCACAGATTATCAGATTGATAAGCTTACAATTGTTCTTATAAAGAAAAATTCCGTAAAGCATACCCACAAGCATACCATTCAGCGTCCAGCCGAAAAAGTATCCGCCCATCGGCATAATCAGAAAACTTAATATATCACCCAGACCGCCGACTATCATTGCGCAGACAGGTCCGCAGATTATGGAAACAAGTGCCACGGGCAAAAATGCAAAACCCACCTTGGCGTTGGGTGTTATTGCAAGAGTGAAGTTAGCGAAGTATCCTACCACTACCCTCAGCGCCAACATCATAGCACATATGCTTACACTTTTGATGTTGCCAAGCTCAGAAGCGGAATCTTTGAATTTAGCGAAAAATGAGTTCATATCTATCCTCACAAATTATCGCTGATAAAACAAAAGGGGACAGACACAGAGAGTCCGTCCCACATATAGTTTTGATTTCAGCGGGATGCGAATGCTGTACCGCAGACAAAGTATACAGGCTATACATTGTCCTTCGTCCTGCAGGCAACTCCCCGTCCCACAGGCACTTTACGCACAGTTTCTACTCTGTAAAAATTAATGTTATTATATCACTTTGTTTGATTTTGTCAATTAAGACCTTTAATAAGCACACTCAAAGGCTTATAGATGAATATGGTAATCACCGACACCACAAAAGCTTTGATAAGATTAAAGGGCAATACACACACAAGACAGAAGTCAAACATACTGTCAACAAAGGGGAAGATAGCGGTACCCATTGCAATAATTGTGTCCACTGGCATCTCAAATAATGATGCATAAAGAGGAATCATTGCAAAAGCGTTGATAAACGTTGCAAGCACAGACATCAAAACTCCGCCGATAATCAATGATACAAGGGCTCTTGATTTGGTTTTCTTCTGTCTGTAGATAAGGGAAGCAGGAATAACAAATACACATCCGAGTATAAAGTTAGAAAGTTCGCCTACACCCATAGTGTTGGTGGTGATAAGTTTTATCAGCACCTTAATAAGTTCTATTACCACACCTGCCACAGGTCCCATTGAGAAAGCACCTATAAGTGCAGGCAATTCGGATAAATCAAATTCGTAGAAAGGAGGTGCAATAAAGGGAACGGCAAACTCCAACTGCATCAGAATAACGGCACATGCAGAGAGCATAGCACAACTGACAATGTTGCGCGTAGTAAAAAATCCTTTGTTTTTATTATTTGCTTCACTCATAATACCATCCCTCCTGAGAATAAAAAACTCTCTGTGAAATCACAGAGAGTAGATTTAAGGGTAACCTTGCAAGACTTAGTATGATATGGTATATAAGTCTTGCATTCCATCTTTTCTCCTCCGGACTATACCGTCGGCACAGGAATCTAACCTGTTCGGCACCGCCGAATGCAGTGTTTGCGGGCTATACCGCCGGTGGGGATTTACACCCCGCCTCAAAGATTTCTTTTATATATTATTACTTAAAAGAATATTTGTCAATAGTTTTTCAAAACAAAAATCGGCATATCCACAGGGGAATGCCGATTTTTTTACATTTATTTACAAGGTTTATTAAGTTCGAGGTGAATAATATCGTGGTGGGGTATTCTTTCCTCTTCGGGGGGGAGTTGCATATAATCTCCGAAAGGAATACGAAGATACTCGTCGTAGTTTTTCATCACAAGGAATTTATGCCCCTCAAACTCAAGTTCTGTGGTGCCGTCGTAGATGCTTCTGGGATATACTTTTTTCATAAAGTAGAAGCCTGCGCAAAGTTCTGCTACACAGGTACTTTCGTCAAAACTGTAGCGAGTCATACGCTTTTCAGCATACTTCCATATTTTGAATCTCAGTTTTTTGCTTTTGAATATCCCGAGCAGAATTTTACTTCCGAGTTTCAGCACAGAGCCTTGGTTTACGGGTATAATCTGTGAACGAAACAGAGAGTACACCATAGTCCAGAAGTATTGCACAAGTCTTGCAAATTTACCCTCAGCAAGTCCGTCAATAGGGAAGATATCAAGAGGCAACCCCTTGGGAATATCCATATCCTGCTGATATTCTTTTACGAGAGTGTGATTTGTATCGCTTAAAACTGCGAAGATGTTACCGCTATAGGTTTCACCCGTGCTGTCATCGAGAAGAACAAACCGATCACTCGGCTTTTCTTTCGAGTAAATTTCGAGGAACTTTTCGTAGTCGGGTCTCGGCATAAGCACGTCCACGTCGTCATCCCAAGGGATGAATCCGCCGTGACGAAGCGCTCCGATTAAGCAACCGCCACAGAGATAATACGTCAGTTCGTGTCTGCGACAAAACTCGTCGAAATACACAAGTCCGTCAAGTTCGCAAACTTGAAGTTCACGGAGTTTCTCGGGAGTCAAATTAAGATGTTCAGCCATAATATTACTTAGTCTCAGAGTCTTCTTCTCTGTTATTTATCATAGTCTGTCTTACTTCTTCGATACGGTCATAGGGTGCTGTGCCTAACTTCTTCTTCCAAAATGGCATCTTAAGCAGTCCTACCAAAGTTCCAACTCCGTAAGAAAGATGGAGCAAAGGAAACAGCAGAGGCAGTAAAATAAACTGAGGCTGAATCTTTTTTGTTATAAAGCAAGCAACGGTATTTGTAAAGTCAAACATTCCGTATGCAAGACACAAAAACATAAGGGGATAAAGGTATCCGAAGGCTGCCACAATTATAAACAGAACAAGCATCATCAAAAATGCAAAGGGAACAAAGTGGAAGTAAGAAAGACAACCTCTGCAAACGCCGAAGGTAAGTCCGATCCAGTATCCGTTGCCGTATTTCTGCTTTATCATATTTCTCAGAGTGCTTCTTGTATGTTGGAAAGAAATAATATCAGGACAACTGCACATCTTGAATCCCGCTTCGCGGACTCTGTAGTGAAGTTCATTGTCTTCAGTTCTGCCAAGACTTTCGTTAAAACCGCCGACAGTCTCAAAAACCTTTCGTCTGTAAGCAGCGTGGAAGAGAGAGTCGTGGTATTCTTTCTTCTCAGTAGGACGTCTGTATTCAGCAACAGAACTGCCGAACAGAGATTCCTCTGCAGCAAGTAAAGTAAGTGTCCAGGGAGTTCTGTTATCAACGATATTAGGTCTGCCGCCACCTACGATATCCTCACCTTCTTCGAGGTTGTCCACACATCTTCTGATGAAACTGCGGGGAATCTGAGCGTGAGCATCAATTCGGATAATAACGTCACCTTTTGCGGTACAAAGAGCACAGTTCCAAGCAGAAGCCTGATTTACCTTTTTGCATGATACAACGGTAACGTTTCTGAATTTGTAGTCGGTGTTGCTGAAGTCATCCATCATACTGCGTGTCTGGTCTGTGGAGCCACTGTCCACAAGCACAACCTCAATATTCTCGTGAGGATATGTCTGGTCGGCAATATTTCTGAAAAGACCATTCAGTACCTTGTCCTCGTTATATGCAATTACACATAAAGAAACTAACATACTATTACTCATCCTTAACTTCTGTATTATACAGTGCTAACATCCATTTTGCAGATGTTGCCAGGGAAGTCATAAAATAGGGGATAACAAATAAGCAAGGGAAAATCAGAAAACAACTTAGTATATGGGGGAAATGTGACCACGTAAGTTTCAAAACACTTGAGCGGAATCTTTCGGTATATGTAACAGAAAGTGCACAAACCTCAGATGCCGTCAGGCTTTCATCCTCAATAAAAAGGTAGATTGCCAAGAAGTATTTTGATGTAAGTTTTGTAAATAACAAAATTCCACCAAATAACAAAGTGTACGATATAAAATAACATATTATGGCAGAAAAATCAAGGCTGTCCTGCTCATAAGAGATTGAAGCTGCAACAAGATAAAGTATATATCCCGGTGCAAAACTTACTAAAAACTGCCACAAACAGCGTATTCCTATTCCGAGAAAGCGTCCCATTGAGGGGAAGAATCTGCCTTTGTGATAATAGTAAAAAAGTTCGGTGTAATCTGTATCGGTGTCTTTAGATAAAAGATAAAAGTATCTGAATGCACCCATAAGCATTGGTATAAACAACAGCGCACAGGGGATAAGAGTGTATAAAGAGAGAGATACCGTAATTTCAGAATCTTCTGCTCCAAGATACTCGGCGAGATTAAAGCCGAGTACAGACTCAAAATCGATAGAGTTTATCAGGCTGTTAACCGCAAGGTCGATTGCCGATATGAAATAAACCGCAGCCATAATAACACCTGCAAGAGTAAGCGTTACACCTACCGCAGCAGGCCAGTTGTTATCTCTAAGTGTGTGTTTTGCCTGCCCCTTTATAATTTTCTCAGGACTCAAAATAACCACCCTTTCTGTTTTAGGTGATGAATTTACTTTGCTATATACATTCTGTACATAGCCTCAAGACAAATCTCGGCGTGTCTCATAAAACTGTCTTCTTTGATGCCCTCGTTTGCATTGTGAAGTCTTGCATCTTCGCCGGAGAATACAGGGCCGAATGCTACTCCGTTACCGCCGAGTTTTCTGGCATAAGTGCCACCGCCCGTGGAATACATCTGAGCCTCTTCACCCGTAACTTCGCGGTAAGCATCCGAAAGTATACCGATAATCGGCTTGGAACTGTCAAGACACAGAGGCAGAGTATGGGAGAGAATCTTAACGTCAACGTTTTCAAGTTCTGCCGCATGTTTTACTCGTCTTATTATCTCTTTGCCGCCGAATGTCACGGGGTATCGAATATCAATAGTCGCCTTTTCCTGAGTATCGTCAATCACTATGGTGGAAAGACAAGCCGTCAGAGAGCCTGACTGAGAATCTCTCATCTTCATACCAAGTGACATTCCGTCATATTCGAGTCCGATATGAGTAGATATAAAGGAACAAACTCCGCCCAAGGTCTCAAGTGAAAAATTAGATGCAAGTAAATCAACGAGTTCAAGCACAGCGTTGTGTCCTGAATTTGCCTCACAAGCATGAGCAGCAGTACCCGTGCTTTTTATCATCAGGCCGTCAATAGTATACTGAAACTCAAATTTGCCCGTCTTGGCGTCAGCAAGTCGCATAAGTTGATGATCGTCGTTTTCTGTGCAGTTAAGGAGCGCGTAAGCGTAGTCGGGAACTGCGTTTACAGCAGTGCCTCCTTTGAGTTCGGTCAGCAGATACGAGTCGCGACTTTTAGAACTTATCTCAAGTTGAAGTATACCTTTCTCTGCGGCACAAATACCGTAACCTGCATCGGGAGTAAATGACATATCGGGCATCGGCTCTTTTGCAAAGTATGCCACCATATCAGACATACCTACCTCCTCGTCAGTGCCGAAAATCGCCCTGAGAGTATTGTTGCCGATTACACCCTCGTCTTTGAGAATCTTTAGACAATAAAGGGTAATCAGTGCAGCACCCTTGTCGTCTGCTACACCTCTGCCGTAAAGCATTCCGTCTTTTTTGGTAAGTTCAAAGGGCTCACAGTCCCAGTTTACACCCGAGGGAACCACGTCAAGGTGGGTGAGGGTTGCACACAATTTGCCGCCCTCTCCAAGTTGTGCGTGTCCTGCTTTGCCGTCAATATTCTTGGTAACAAGTCCGAAGTCCTGAGCTTTTTTGAGCATCCAGTTAAGAGCCTCTTTGCATTTTTGAGGATCCTCGGAATATACGGAACGAATTCTCAGAAGTTCATCCAGATCTCTGAGAATATCGTCTTTGTAAGCAAGTATTTTTTCACCAAAACTCATAATTGCCTCCGAATTTCAGTAATTTATCTTTACCAAACAGAAAACTTAGTATATAATACACTATAGTATAACATATATATTTGCAAAATGCACCATTTTTTTATAAAGGGGTAACTTGTATGAGCAGTTTTTTCGCAATGCTTTCCAGAATGAAATACATAGACCGCTGGGGACTTATGAACAATACCCGCGTTGAGAATATCAGCGAACATAGTTTAGAAGTAGCAATGCTTTCTCACGCGCTTGTTACAATATCCAATAAACGCTTTGGTACCGAGTTGTCGGCTGACCGTGCGGCGGTTATGGGTATATTCCACGATGCAGGCGAGATAATCACTGGCGACCTGCCCACTCCTATCAAATATTTTAACGATGACATCCGCAAGTCATATCAAAATATAGAGTTGATTTCCGAGCAGAAACTCATCTCTTTGCTCCCTGAAGATTTACGTTCGGAATACGAGCCTCTGATCGATTCTTCCAAGTTCGATCAGGAGCTTCTGCCATATGTCAAGGCGGCGGACAAACTCTCCGCACTTATGAAGTGTATCGGCGAAATCCGTATGGGTAACTCTGAATTTCTGAAAGCCGAGCGTACAATCCGCAGTGCCATTGATTCCAATCCCTTGCCTGCGCTCAAGGTCTTTGTGGAGGAGTTCCTGCCTGCTTACGAACTGACTCTGGACGAACTGGAATAATCGTTTGCTAATGTGACAGTTTTGTGTGCTGTTTCTGAGAATTTTCCAATAAGGAACACAAAAGTACCATAAATCGACATATAATTCTATATCAGAATAATAAACAAAAGCCACAGTTGTATAATATACTGTGGTTTTTTATTGTGTTTTAATGTTGAGAAGAAGTTTTCAGGGAGGATAGTATGGCAGACAGATACCGAGACAGATACTCAGATTCATCTGACGATTACGGCGATGGTTTTGACAACCGTCCCCATAAACGCAGAGCCGATTCCTCTACGAGAAAACCCTCTGTGCATTTTGAAAACGATGAATATGAATATGAGGAGATCTCCTCTCATAGCAGTAAATCAGAGCGCAGATATACAGCCCGCCATTCAAAGCGAAAAAGAAAGAACACAACAAAACTTATCTGTGTGATTCTTTGTCTTTTGTTTTTTGTGGCAGGAGCGTTGTGCTTTTATGCATACAAACTCATAAGTCCCATAAACTATGTTGAGATAAACAAAAACCCCGAGGTGTCCCAACTTATGGAGGAAGGTCAGCTTCTGACAAATAACCGAGTGCTTAATATACTTTTGTTCGGTGTGGATCAGAATTCCTCAGAAAGTGGCAGAAGTGACACGATGATGTTACTGTCAATCGACAGCGTACATCAAAAAATCAAGATGACCTCTTTTCAAAGAGATACTTTTGTTTATGTACCCGACCCCGATGGCTCGTATCATACTAAACTGACCAACGCTTACAGTTACGGCTCTGTGCCTCTTTCTGTGGCGACTATTGAAGCAAACTACGGTATCCAGATCGACCGTTATGTAACCGTTGATTTCAAGGCGTTCAAGTCAATAGTTGATATCTTAGGCGGTGTAGAGGTTGAACTCACCGACAGAGAGATTCTCTACATTAACTGTCAGATCGCTCAGAATAATCAGACAGAATATCTTGACGCCGAGGAAGGTGTTGTCAGACTTAACGGCCAACAGGCTCTCTGGTATGCGAGAAATCGAGGCGGAGATGTAATCAACGGTGTTGAGTTTTACGAGGGTACCGATTGGGATCGTACCGAAAGACAGAGAAAGTTTATGCAGGCAGTTATCGATCAGATGAAAGAAGCCTCGCTCACAGAAGTTTTGTCTGTTGTTAATGAGGTCGGACCTTATGTTACAACCAACCTTAAGAAAACCGAGATTATGTCTTTGGTGGCAGGATCTCTTACATATCTCAGATATGATACAGAACAATGTTCTATGCCCTCAGATGGAAACTGGGGATACGAACAGAATTTTGCCGGTGACGTTATTTATGTATACGACTGGGATGCAGTCCGCCGTGACCTTGCTCAGTTTATTTACGAGGATATAAGCACCGACTAATACCCTTATGAAAAGGAGAAGGATAATATGAGTAATAACGATAATATGGATTTCGTTGATATCAGCAGCCGAGGCGGCAGACACTCATCGGGTAACACTCCCAAGGCTCCCCGCGAAAAAACTTCATCCAAAAGAAGCAAAACTCTGACTATAAAGATTCTGAGCGGAGTTTTGGCGATGCTTTTCGTCGTTCTTGGTTTTGGTTGTTTCTATGGCTACGGCACTCTCAACTCTATCGGATATGAAGATTTGCCCGGTGGTCATGTAACCCCGTCGGGGGATGTGGATCCTACTTTTACAGGTGATCCTCAGTTTGATAATCAGACTTCAACAACCCTTCTCAATGACCCTTATGTACTTAACGTAATGCTCTTTGGTACAGACCGCTATGGCGACGAGGGACTTAGCGATACAATGATTCTTCTCTCTATAGATAACCGTCACCAAAAGATCAAAATGACTTCATTCCTCAGAGATACCTATATCTCTATCCCCGGAGTGTATCCCCATAAACTCAACTACGCCTATGCCGTAGGCGGGGCCGCTCTTTCTATCCAGACTATCGAGGCAAACTATGGCATTAAAATAGACCGTTACGCAACAGTTAACTTCTCCACTTTCAAGAATATTGTTGATATTATGGGCGGTGTTGAACTTTACGTAACCGACACCGAGATTGCATATATCAATGCACAGATAATGGAAAACGGACAGAGCGACTATCTTTACGCATCTGAGGGTATGGTAACTCTCAGCGGACAACAGGCCCTCTGGTATGCGAGAAACCGTGGCGGATACTACGGCGGAATGACCTTTGCAGGTGATGACTGGGATCGTACAGACCGTCAGCGTAATTTCCTCGAGGCTGTAATGACCAATCTCAAAGACGCATCACTTACAGAGATTGTAAAGATTGTAAACGAAATCGGACCTCAGGTTACAACTAACCTCAAGAAAACCGAGATTCAGTCACTTGTTACCAATGCCTTGACATATCTTACCTACGATATCGAGCAGTGTTCCATGCCCTCTGACGGTACATGGGGTTACGGTTTTAACGAAGCAGGTTCCGTTATTTTGGTAAACGATTGGTATAGCGCACGTTATGACCTTGCATCCTTTATTTACGAAGATCTCGTAACAACAGAAAATAACTGATATTGTCCTTTTGATATACACAAATAAATAAAACATTCAAAGCAAAATAAAACCCCTATGGTATTTCAAATTACCATAGGGGATTTTTGTATTTATAGCAGTTGCTATATAGTTAAAATGTCTTTAAGTCAGTGAAAACTCAATGTGTGCGGGAACAGCGTCAAGAGCAATTCTTTCGGTGCCTAACTGCTTGATATATCCTGTCAGTTTACCGAATATAACCATTTTATCTCTGTTTTTGTAGTACACAAGATGGCCTGATTTAATCTCAGGACGAAAAACAATATCCATAACATCGGTGCCTGCAGTAAACCTCCAGGGTTTATCGGGACGTTCTTCTTTGCCTTCTGCTTTGACTGATGCAAACTTGTGGAGAACTCCGTCAAGAAAATAGCAGTTTTCAGTACCGCGAGAGGAATTGCCTATACCACCCGCAAGACACAGAGAAAACTGTCTGCCGTCTATTGTGGTGTCGGCGTACAGGCCATGATGATATGCTTTTTCTTTGAGAGAAAATCTCTGCCAGTCAAGAAAGGCGGTTGTTTTGTCAGCTGTCAGATTATACTCTGCACCTCCGCAACGTACAACGCCACTTGCTTTCATTGCAGGCATAAACCTTTTCAGATAAAAGCCTCTGCGGTTGTTTTTTTCGGGAATAACTACGTTAAGACTTTCGTCAATTGTATCTTCAAGCATTATGTTGATATAAAGATTTTTTTCTTTGCAGAAGTTTACAAATTCACAGCGGATATATCTTTTAAGCGCTGTGTTGGAGAAATTCATACCAACCCGTGTGTCAGTAAAGGTGACGTCTCCGTTTTTGCTGGAAGAAGGCATATCAAGACGTCCGAAAGACATATATTTCTTTAGCGTTCTGGCGTCAACAGTACCCGTACTGTGGTCAGCGACAATCGCCGTTACCTCGGCGGATACGCCTCTCTCTGCAATAGACAGATATATAGACACCTCGTCGTTTGTAATCATATAACTGTCACGTTCTGTGAGAGAAAAGCGGTTTTTACACAGAGATTTGTCAAAGAAAAGTGTGGGGTAGCGGCTCCATCCGGCAGCTTGCAAGAGACCGTTTGTATCAAATATATTTTTCTCGCCTTTATATTCGTTTTGCAAATCTCTCACCCCTTTTGAATCTTTTCACTTTTATTATACATTATTTGTTCCTTAATTCAATACTTTTAAGTAAACTCCCCGACAAAAATAATTTGTAAAGAAGAGATATATTTGAGAAAACTGACAGTAATTCTGATATGCTTTATCAATGTGGTGGTGTTGTCCTCGTGCCAAAAAGTAATCGTCACATCCTCGGATGAACTTCTGAACAGATCGTGGCAATGCGAAAATCTTAGCGGTATGACTGCTGAGATAACGTTTTATGACACAGAAGCAGAGTTCACAGTGTGTGGGACAAACGGTGAACGCGAGGCCTTGATTTGGGGTGCTTTGGCAATAGACAGCGAGCATTTTTATATAACCGACAGAACACTCAAGAAGACCTATACTTTCAGTTACAAGGTGTATACCGACAGAGCAGAGATTACCTATATGGACAATTTGCTGACCTTTTATCCCGTAGACGTTTTACAAGATTAAAGATAGCAATACATAGGTCTTGTGTAAAAGCAGAAATTTATCAAAAATTGTCCGAAAAAAGGCCAAAGTTTTTCCCAATATAAGTTGCTAAATTGATATATATATGTTATAATACATTATTAACAAAATTAACTTGGTGTAGTATGCCAAGTTGACAGATTTCAAAGTTTTCTGAGGACATTTACGGAGGTGAAGTATGGTTGTTTTAGGCATTGACCCCGGCTATGCAATTGTGGGCTACGGAGCCCTCACTTTCAAAGGCAATACATACAGTGCAAACTGTTGCGGTGCCATTACAACTGATGCAGATACTCCCTTCGACGAGAGGCTTCAGATTATCTTCGAAAATATGACAGAACTTATCGATTCTGTCAAACCCGATGCTATGGCAATTGAGTCGCTGTATTTTCAGAATAACCAAAAAACAGCCATTATGGTAGCAGAGGCAAGGGGAGTGATTCTTCTTGCGGCTAAACTCAAGGGTGTACCCGTGTTCGAGTACACACCCTTGCAGGTAAAGACCGCCGTAACAGGCTACGGTAAAGCAAAGAAACCTCAGGTTATGGAAATGACAAGGCGACTTCTCAATTTGAGCAAGATGCCACGATACGATGATACGTGTGACGCTTTGGCAGTAGGTATATGTCATATACACGCAGCAGGTACCGCCGCCAGGATGAAACTCAGGACCGAAGGTATAAAATAACAGTTAAGTAATTTTTCAGAGGTAGAAAATGATTTATTCTGTACGAGGAACACTTATTCATATGGAGCCCGGCTTTGCCGTTGTGGAATGTTCGGGAGTAGGTTATCGCTGTCAGACTACGGTCAATACTCAGCGCAATATAAAACTCGGTAGCGAGGTCACACTCTTTACTCACCTGAACGTCCGCGAGGATGCGGTGGAACTTTTCGGCTTTTACGCTTTGTCTGAACTTCAGAGTTTTCGCACCCTTATCGGTGTATCGGGCGTAGGTCCAAAGATGGCACTCTCGCTTTTAAGTGAGTTGACACCCGAGCAGATTGCAATGTCAGTTGCAGCGTCCGACGTTAAGTCGCTGACCAGAGCATCAGGTGTCGGACCTAAACTTGCACAGAGAATTATACTTGAACTCAAAGACAAACTCAAAGGTTTCTCCACATCTGATATTACGTCTTCGGCTTCGGGTTCGGTTATCCCCGACACAGGCAATATCTCCAAGGCAGTTGCCGCTTTGGCGGTACTCGGCTATTCTGCTGCCGACGTTACCCCTGTGCTTTCACAACTTGACCCTGCTATGACCGTTGAACAACTTATCGCACAGACATTGAGAAGAATGGGTAGATAATTATGACTGCAAACGTATTCACAGACGATTTTGATTTTGAAAACAGAATAGTAGATACCGCGGAATTACCCTCAGATATCCCCGATGGAGATAATCCTCTTCGTCCCAAGACTTTTGACGACTACACAGGACAAGAGAAAGCAAAGGAAAATCTCCGCGTGTATATAGAGGCGGCAAAACTTAGAGGGGAGCCTCTGGATCACGTACTTCTGTACGGCCCTCCGGGACTTGGTAAGACAACTCTCGCCAGTATTATAGCTAACGAACTTGGTGTTAATATCCGAATCACCTCGGGCCCCGCTATCGAGCGTCCGGGAGATCTGGCGGCTTTGCTCACTAACCTCAACCCCGGCGACGTGCTTTTTATCGATGAAATTCATCGTATGAGCCGTGCAGTGGAGGAGATTCTCTATCCCTCTATGGAGGACTTTGCTATCGACATTATTACGGGCAAAGGTCAGATGGCGACATCCTACCACCTGCCACTTCCTAAATTCACGTTAGTAGGCGCCACCACTCGTGCAGGTCAACTTTCTGCACCTCTGAGAGACCGCTTCGGCGTTGTACTCAGACTCGAACTTTATAGTAGCGAGGAACTCGCAGAGATTATTAAGCGTTCCGCATCCATTATGGGCGTTCCCATTGAGGACAAGGGTGCTATGGAACTTGCCTCACGTTCAAGAGGCACTCCACGAATTGCCAACCGCTTCTTAAAACGTGTCCGCGACTTCGCACAGGTTATGTCACAGGGCGTCATCACCTACGAGGTTGCCAAGACTGCTCTCGACAGACTCGAGGTTGATAATCTTGGACTTGACCACAACGACCGAAGGATGCTTTTGGCTATGATTAAAAACTACGGTGGCGGTCCTGTAGGACTTGATACCATCGCAGCCGCCATAGGTGAGGAGTCAGTCACTATCGAGGACGTTGTCGAGCCTTATCTTATGCAAATTGGATTCCTCAGCCGTACCCCCAGAGGCAGGTGTGTAACTGCTCTCGCTTACGAGCATTTGGGCATTCCCGTTCCCGGTAATGTATGCGAACAATGTCAGCCTACGTTATTTGACGGTGAATAAAAAGTAAAAAACTAGATTTTTGATATAAACGGAGGATTTATTATGGGTAGATTATTTGGAACAGACGGTGCCAGAGGTGTGGCAAATACAGAACTTACCTGTGAACTTGCTATGAATATCGGTAGGGCGGCCGCAATGGTACTCACCAGTGATACAGTGGAACATCCTACCATACTTATCGGTAAAGATACCCGACTTTCAGGCGATATGCTTGAAGGCGCGCTTATAGCAGGACTTTGCTCAGTAGGTGCAAATGTAAAAATTCTTGGTGTTGTACCTACTCCTGCTGTAGCATATCTGGTAACTAAATACAAGGCTGATGCAGGAATTATGATTTCCGCATCTCATAATCCCTATGAATTCAACGGTATCAAGATTTTCAGCGACGAAGGTTTCAAACTTCCCGATGAACTCGAGGAGCAGATTGAGTCCATTGTTCTTGATAACGCTATGCCTTACAAACTTTGTTCAGGAGATGACCTCGGTTCTGTAGAGTATCTTATCTCTGCAGCCGACGAGTACATTGACCACGTTGTAAGCACTGTTGAGTATGACCTCAGCGGTATGAGAATTGCTCTGGACTGCTCCAACGGTTCAGCCTCCCGTACTGCAAAGAAACTTTTCGAAAGCCTCGGTGCAGAGTGTTATATGCTCTTTGACCATCCCGACGGTATCAATATTAACGAAAACTGCGGTTCTACTCATACCGAGACACTTATGCGTTTTGTCCGTGATAACAACTTAGATGCAGGTCTTGCTTTTGACGGCGATGCAGACAGATGTCTTGCAGTAGATGACAATGGTGAACTTGTAGACGGTGACTACATCATCGCTATTATAGCCGCTGACTTCAAGAGTCGCGGTATGCTCAAGCGTAATACTGTAGTAGGTACTGTTATGACCAATATGGGCTTCCAGAAGTTCTGTGAGGCAAACGGTATGAACTTCGTATCTACAAAGGTAGGCGACAGATATGTTCTTGAAGCAATGAGACTTGAGGACTACAACATAGGCGGTGAACAGTCAGGTCACGTTATCTGTCTTGACTATTCCACCACAGGTGACGGTCAGTTGACAGGCGCACAGCTTCTCAGCCTTATCAACCGTCGTAAAGCAAGACTTTCTTCAATCGCTACCCTTATGGAGCGTTATCCTCAGATTCTTATTAACGTACGTGTAGAGAACGAGAACAAGAATAAGTTCTATACGGATAAGGACATAAAAGAAGAAATCAAGCGTGTTGAGAATATCCTCGAGGGCAGAGGCAGAATTCTCGTAAGACTTTCAGGTACAGAGCCTATTATCCGAGTTATGCTCGAGGGCGAGGACTACGCAGAAATTTCCCGTCTTGCCAATGAAACCGCAGCAGTAATCAAGGAGAGACTTTCCTGATGAGAGTTGCTGAGAATTTTATAGACTATGAACTTATCGACACCTCAGGTGGCGAAAGATTAGAGCGTTGGGGAGATATTATACTTATCCGACCTGACCCTCAGATAATATGGGATACCGAGAAAAAGGACGAGCGTTGGAACAAAGCCCACGCAAGATACATCCGTTCACAAAAAGGTGGCGGAAGTTGGCAGGTTTATCGCAATCTTCCCGACAGATGGAATATTAAATACGGTAAACTTCGCTTTAACGTCCGTACTATGGGTTTCAAACACACAGGCGTATTTCCCGAACAGGCTGTCAACTGGGATTTTGCAACGGACATAATTCGTAATGCAAACAGAGAACTCAATGTTATCAATCTCTTCGGTTATACAGGATGTGCAACCCTTGCTTGTCTTGAAGCAGGTGCAAAAGTCTGCCACGTGGACGCCTCAAAAGGAATGGTTCAGTGGGCAAGAGATAACGCAAGAGAAAGCGGTCTTGAGGACAAACCCGTCAGATGGCTTGTAGATGACTGCATTAAATTTGCAAAACGCGAACTCAGACGCGGAAATAAGTACCAGGGTATTATTATGGATCCGCCCTCTTACGGCAGAGGTCCGGGCGGTGAAGTCTGGAAGTTAGAGGAAGAAATTTATTCTTTTATAGAATTAACATCTCAACTTCTCTCAGATGATGCAGAATTTTTCATTCTCAATTCCTATACCGCAGGTTTTTCTCCCTCGGTAATGGAGTATATCTTAAATTCCGTAATCGTTCCCAAAATGGGCGGTAGAGTTTCTTGTGACGAGATCGGACTCCCCGTTACCGCCTCGGGACTTGTACTTCCCTGCGGAAGCACTGCAATCTGGCAGAAAAACTGAGCGTACTTATACGTTTCATAAATAAAAAGTAAATATTAATTTACACTTTATATACAATCTGTTTTTCTTATTTTGGTAATATATAGATTGAAAATAAAGGAGTTATAATGGATTATATCAGGACAGAACAGCTTTCGTTTTACTATGATAGCGAAGAGGACGTACAACAGAATACAGTTACAAAGAATGTCCTTGACGAAGTGACTCTGTCTGTCAGAAAGGGCGAGTTTGTTTCTATTATCGGCCACAACGGTTCAGGCAAGTCAACCCTTTCCAAAACCTTAAACGCCATACTGCTTCCTACAGGTGGCAGAGTTTATGTTGACGGCATCGATACCTCCGATGAAAGTCGGATATATGATATCCGTCACAAGGTAGGACTTGTACTGCAAAATCCTGACAATCAGCTTGTAGCAAGTATTGTCGAGGAGGACGTTGCATTCGGCCCCGAGAACTTAGGTGTTAAGCCTGAGGAAATCCGCCGTCGCGTGGATGAAGCACTCAAAGCGGTGGATATGTATGATTATCGTCATCACGCACCCCACAAACTCTCTGGCGGTCAGAAACAGCGAATCGCCATAGCAGGTATACTTGCTATGGAACCTGATTGTATTGTACTTGATGAGCCTACCGCTATGCTTGATCCAAAGGGCAGAGAAGAGGTCTTGTCTGCCATTACCCGACTGAATCGTGAGCGTGGTATTACGGTAGTGCTTATTACCCACAATATGGACGAAACCGTAAACAGCGACCGCATTATAGTAATGGACAAAGGAAAAGTTCTCACCGAGGGTACTCCCCGAGAGGTGTTCTCTCAGGTTGAACTTATTCGCCGTCATCGTCTTGACGTACCTCAGGCGACTGAACTTTGCGCGAAACTTTCAGCCTGCGGACTCAAAATCGACAGACTCCCTCTTGATGAGGAAGAATGTGTTGCTTTATTGACGGAGGTACTGCTATGAGTAATGTACTTCTGAAAACAGAGAACCTGAGTCTTGTATACGGCAAGGGTACTCCTTTTGAAATAGAGGCAGTCAAGGATGTTTCTATAGAAATCAACAAAGGCGAGGTCATCGGTGTTATAGGACATACAGGTTCGGGGAAGTCTACTCTGATGCAGATGCTCAACGGACTTATTACTCCGACACAGGGCAAAGTATACCTCGGTTCAGAGGATATCAATGCTAATAAGAAAAACCTCCGCGAGGTCAGATTCCGTGTGGGACTTGTGTTCCAGTATCCCGAGAGCCAACTTTTTGAGGAAACAGTCCGCAAGGACATCTCCTTCGGTCCTCGAAATATGGGTTTGCCTCAGGAGGCTATAGATAAAAGAATTTCAAGCGCCGCAAGATTTACAGGCCTTAGCGAGGAACTTCTTGACCGTTCACCGTTTGATCTGTCAGGCGGAGAGAAACGCCGTGCAGCTATAGCGGGCGTTATAGCTATGGACCCCGAAATCTTAATTCTGGACGAGCCTACAGCTGGACTTGACCCTATGGGTAGAGACGTGCTTTTGAGCCAGATTGACGCTTACCATAAATCTCGCAACAACACTATTTTGCTTGTTTCCCATAGTATGGAGGACATAGCAGGAATTGCTGACCGGGTTTTAGTTATGAACGGTGGCAAATGCGAAATGTTCGATACTACTCAGGCAGTATTCTCCCGTTCAGAGGAACTCGAGAAAATCGGACTTCGCGTTCCACAGATAACAAAAATAACTACAGAACTTAAGAAACGTGGGGTTTCATTAAGTGACGGAATACTTACGGTTGAGGAAGCATTCACAGAACTTCTTGCACTCCTGAAGAAGGAGGGTAAACTATGATGCGCGATATAACCTTAGGTCAGTATTACCCCTCAAACGGTTTCCTCCATAAGCTTGACCCCCGAGTAAAGATACTGCTTCTTATGGCGGTTATCGTTTTAATTTTCTGTACCTTTAATCTTTTCTCACTCGGCGTAGTTTTGGCCTTGGTGATAACTACAGTCCTCCTCAGCAAGGTGCCTGTAGGTCAGTATCTAAGGAGTATGAAGGCTATCATATTTGTTATTCTGATTACTGCTGTGCTGAATCTTTTTTACGGAACAGGAGAGCCTCTGGTAGAATTTTGGGTGTTCAAAATTACCGAAAGCGGTATCCGAAATTCTATTTACGTTGCACTTCGCATAATCTCCCTTGTAACTATAAGTTCAGCGCTGACTTTCACTACATCGCCTACAGACTTAACCGACGCTTTGGAAAGACTTCTCAAGCCCCTGAGCCATATCGGACTCAAAACCCACGAAATAGCAATGATGATGACTATAGCCTTAAGGTTTGTTCCTACACTGCTTGAAGAAACCGACAAGATTATGTCTGCACAGAAAGCCCGTGGTGCTGATATGGAGAGTGGTAATCTCATAAGAAGAATCAAGGCTTTGATTCCTATATTGATTCCGTTGTTTGTTTCTGCATTTCGCCGTGCTTATGAACTTGCTATGGCAATGGAGTGCCGTTGTTATCAGGGCGGTAGTGGCAGAACAAGAATGAAACAACTTCATCTTACAAAAAAAGATGCCTATGCAGTAGTTGTGATGTCAGTTGCTATTGCAGGAGTAATATTATGCAACATCTTTCTATAACACAAGATAATGAAAAAAAGGAGAGAAATCTCCTGTTTACCCTACGTTTTGACGGAAGTGCCTTTCACGGCTGGCAGATTCAAAATAATGCCTTAACTGTTCAGCAAGTGTTTCAGGATGCTGTATCCCGTGTTATCGGCAACTGCCCTGATATCAAAGGTTGCAGCCGTACAGACTCAGGTGTTCACGCCAATATGTTCTGTATCAGTATGAAAACAGACCACCCCATACCCTGCGAGCGAATGCAGGCGGCGGTAAACAGTTATCTGCCTATGGAGGTCGTCGTGACTTCTGTCAAAGAGGTGCCTTTAGATTTTCACGCACGATACAGCGCTTTGGGTAAACGCTATATTTATAAACTTCATAATTCACAGGTAAGAGATCCGTTTCTTCGTGACAGAGCGCTCTATTATCGCCGAAGAGTAGACGCTGAGATGCTAAATACAGCCGCGAAGTACTATATCGGCTCTCACGATTTCACCTCTTTCTGTACACTTGATAAGAGGGAAGCGGGGGACTTTACCCGCAATGTCACAGATTTCTCTGTATGGCGCGAGGGGGATATGGTTTATTTTTCTGTATCTGCCGACGGGTTCCTTTACAATATGGTTCGTATTATGGTAGGAACTTTACTTTTAATTAACGAAGGCGGACTTCCTGCAGATTCTATTTCGTCTGTTATAGATGCCAAGGACAGAGCCGCCGCAGGTCCCACAGCACCCGCTTGTGGTTTATATCTTGACGAAGTATTCTACAATTTATAATTTTAAAATATATTTTGAGTATATATGAGGGGAGGAGATTTTGTTATGCCAATCGGTAAGAAAAAAGCCGGACACTATCGCGTTGATAACAAGAGAAAAGATGACAGACAGGTGCTCAGTTACGAGCAGTTGCCTCTGGATCAGTATGAGAGTCAGGAAGAATCTCCGAAACTTGATAAGAAAAAACTTATCGTTGCCGGTGCTATAATTGTTCTGCTGTTTGTAGCGGTACTTGTGTATTTCAACTTCGGATCCATCACTACATGTATCGGAAACAATTTCTCAGATGATCTTTTCAGCGTTCCCGTTTCTGGAACTTCTGTAGATTCGGGAAATTTTCGTACCTTTTCCGATGGCTTGTGTTATACCTCTGACACAGGCTTTGTGTACCTCGACGCTGAGGGTGAAAAGATATATTCTCAGCAGCACGGCTTTGGCACTCCCATAATGAAACTTTCCTCAGACCTTGCGTTGGTTTACGACCTTGATTCTACAGGATATTCTATTTATTCAAGCATCAAACAGGAGTATAGCGGTGATGCAGAGGATAAGATACTGCTTGCAGATATTTCATCTGACGGAGATTATGCTTTAGTAACGGAAGCTAACGGATATAACGCAAAACTCACGGTATATTCCTCAGAGCATGAGAAACGTTATGCCTACTCATTCTCTGATTATTATATTACCTCAATGGCACTTAACAGTAATGCAACGAAAGCAGTAGTAACAGGCTTGTCTGCTGATGAGGGAGTTCGTGTAAGCGCAGTGTATATACTCGATTTTGAAAAAGAAGAGCCTGTTGCAAAGCACTTGATCCGCTCCGATGTTTTATTTGACTGTGATTTTCTTTCGAACAAATCTGTTTGTGCAGTAGGTTCGGCTGGAACATATATCATCAACGGATCAAGTTTCTCTGAAGTAACAAAGAAGTCATACAGTCAGATGACCTTAACCGCCTATGATATCAATACCGATATAGGTGTTGTCGCATTGTCACTATCCCGTAGCGGTGACGGCAGAAACTGTAACATTGAGTATGTAAATTCCTCGGGTAAAACCGAGAAGACCATAGAAACCGACTGTGCAGTAATATCAGTCAGCACCTACAAAGACAGGGTTGCTGTATCAGATACAAGCACAGCCCATATATACAGATACAACGGTGATTTGCTCAAGTCACATTCTGTCAACAGCGATTGTAAGCAGATTCGTCTGTATTCAACTAACGGACTTTATCTTTTAGGACTCAGCGAAATTACAGGCTTAACTCTGTAAGGAGGTAAATATGCTTTACGATATAATTATTCTCTGTATCATAGCAGTATTTATAATCATCGGTGCCAGTCGCGGTGCTGCCAAAACATTACTTTCTGCTTTGGCATTGTTTGCATCTGTGGTACTTGCTGTTTTCCTCTCAAAACTTCTGTCGGGGTTTATATTTGATAGCTTTATCAGAGGTTATATCGAAGGTATGGTAATAAACGTTGTAGAGGGTACAGGGCTTGGCAATACAGTAGAAGCCGCCTCAGAACTGGTATCCTCTTTGCCTGCAGTTTTTGTATCAGTGATGACCTTTTTCGGTATGTCGTCCGAGACTATGGAAAAAATGTGTGCTGATTCATTCGCTACTGATGGAGCAGGTGCCACCGATACAATAGTAAACTCTCTTAAGCCTGCTATCACAGGAGTTGTTTCTGTGATTCTTGGTATCATATTGTTTTTGATTTTATCATTTTTATTACAGAAACTTGCACGCGTTATCGCAAAAGCCTTTGAACTTCCTTTGGTAAGAGTAGCCAACTACCTTGCAGGCGGAGTTTTGGGGATGATACAGGGCGTTTTGGTGGTAACAATAATAATATTTGTATTTAAACTTCTGTTGCCCATTTTCTCAAACGAATGGACATTCCTCAGTCAGGAGTATATGGAAGGTTCGTACATTTTCTCCCTTATTTACAACGGTGAACTGCTCAGTACGTTGCAGTCGCTCACCTATGGAATAAGTAATTAATCAAATGTCGGCTAATAAATGATTTAACAGGAGACGTATTAAATGGAATGGAATAAGGAAAAGAAGATTGATTTTCGCTATATCTTTACGATACCGAATATACTGAGTTACATCAGAATATTGCTGATTGTACCTTTTGTGATATTATTTCTTAAGGAAAACTATATCTGGGCAGCAGTATGTATTCTTATATCGGGACTTACTGACTGTGTAGACGGATTTCTGGCAAGAAAACTTAATCAGATAACCCAACTTGGTAAAATGCTTGATCCTATTGCAGACAAACTCACACTTCTTGCTGTAGGTGTCTGCCTCTCTGTTGCAGAGCCGATGATAATACCGGTTATAATAATTCTCGCCATCAAAGATTTACTGATGCTTGTTGGTGCATCCATAATGCTGAGAAAAAAACTGATGCCCTTCGCGGCAGAGTGGTACGGCAAATTAGGTACAATCTGCTTTTATGTATCTGTTGCTGCCATAGTGGTATTTGACTTGATTCTAAAAGTTGAAAACTTCAGTATTGTTTCTTTGATACTTCTGTCTTTGACTGCGGTGATTATGATATACTCCCTTATCAGGTACTATATGATATTCAGATCCATAATGAAAAAGGCAAAAGAAGAATCTTTACCTACGGGTGAAGACGATAAATAAGGCTATAACGTCACTAATAAGGAGTTAATATATGTTATGTTCACGATGCGGTAAACGAACCGCAGTAGTATTTGTATCCAATAATCAGAACGACAGTAATACAGTAGGCTATTGTCTTACTTGTGCTAAGGAACTTGGCATTAAGCCCGTGGATGACCTTATGCGCAAGATGGGTATTTCTGACGAAGATCTTGCCGCTATGGAGGATCAGATGGGTTCTATGATGGAAAATATGGCAGAAGGCGGAGATATCTCTGAGATGATTCAGGGTATGCAGAGTGAAGCGATGGACCTTGACAGCATAGAGGAAGCCGAGTCTGCAGACGGCGATGATTTCACTCCCGGTGGTGCGCCTGCATTTCCCTCATTTTTCAATAATTTCTTTGGCGGTGCTCCCCAAAAGCCCGGTGAAGCCCCTCAGGGCGATCCCAGAAAAGCAAAGAAACAAGAGAAAAAAGAGAAGAAAGAGAGAAAGTTCCTCAATCTTTATTGCGAGGATCTAACCCGCAAAGCAAGAGAGGGCAGAATAGACCGAGTTATCGGCAGAGATAAAGAAATTGAGCGTGTTATTCAGATTCTTTCCCGCCGTACAAAGAACAATCCCTGCCTTATCGGTGAGCCTGGTGTAGGTAAAACCGCTATCGCCGAGGGACTTGCGCTCAGAATAACAGAGGGTAAGGTTCCTCAGCGTCTTAAGAATAAGGAAATTTACCTCCTCGACCTTACCGCTTTGGTAGCTGGTACTCAGTTCAGAGGTCAGTTCGAAAGCCGTATCAAAGGTCTTATTCAGGAAGTTAAGAACCTCGGCAACATTATTCTCTTTATTGACGAGGTGCATTCTCTCGTGGGTACAGGTGACTCCGAGGGCTCTATGAATGCCGCCAATATTCTCAAACCCGCTCTTTCCAGAGGTGAGATTCAGGTTATCGGTGCCACCACCTTTAATGAATATAGAAAATACATTGAGAAAGACTCTGCTTTAGAGCGTCGATTCCAACCCGTCAAGGTAGGGGAGCCTTCTATTGCAGAGGCTGTAGAAGTTCTTGAGGGAATCAAGGAGTATTACGAGAATCACCATAACGTAATGGTTGCTCCTGATATAATTCGTAAGGCAGTTATCTTTTCGGAAAGATACATCACAGACCGTTTTCTCCCCGATAAGGCAATCGACCTTTTAGACGAAGCCTGTGCTTGTGCAGGACTTCGCAACAAAGAGCGTGAGCGCTACGATAAACTTATGGAGGATAAGCATAATCTCGAACTCAAAAGAGAGGCACTTACCACCGATGAAAATGTAGATTACGAGAGCCTTGCCGAGGTTAAAACCGAAATCGCAAAGGTTGATGAAGATTTATCTCTGATACCCGAGGAGGCACTTTCTACCAGCGTTACCGAGGAAGACCTTGCAAAGGTTATCGAGCTTTGGACAGGTATTCCCTCATCTCACGTCAGAGAGAACGAACTTCTGAAACTTGCGGGTATTGAGGAGCAGATGAAGGAGAAAATCATCGGTCAGGACGAGGCTGTAAAACTTCTCGCAAGTGCTATCAAGCGTAGCCGAGTTCAGATTTCTCCCAGACGCAGACCTGCATCTTTCATTTTCGTAGGACCTACCGGAGTAGGCAAAACCGAACTTGTAAAGGTGTTGTCACAACTTCTCTTTGATACTCCCGAAACTCTTATCCGACTGGATATGTCCGAGTTTATGGAGAAACATTCCGTTTCCAAAATTATCGGTTCACCTCCCGGATATGTCGGTTATGACGAGGCAGGACAGGTAACCGAGAAAGTCCGTCGCCGTCCTTACTCTGTACTTCTCTTTGACGAAATAGAGAAGGCACATCCCGACGTTCTCAATATACTTCTTCAGATTCTTGACGAAGGCAAACTGACAGATGCCCACGGCAGAGCGGTTAATTTTGAGAACACCGTTATTGTAATGACAAGTAACGCGGGTTCGGATAAAAAGGAAAACGCCCTTGGTTTTGCCAAGAGCGAAGCAGATGCTACGAGAGAAAAGGTTATGAAAGCACTCTCCGATTTCCTCCGTCCCGAGTTTATTGCCCGAGTTGACGAGATTGTTGTATTCCGTCATCTTGAGCGCGAGGATCTTATCAGAATTGCCTCTTTGATGCTCAGTGAGTATATAGATACACTCAAGGAAAAGGGCATAGCCTTCTCCTATGACGAGGCAGTTTGTGCGGTTTTTGCCGATAAGATTAAAGATGGCAAAAGCGGTGCCAGAGATCTTCGCAGTATAATTCGTAAAGAAGTAGAGGAACTCATTGCCGAGGAGATGATACTCCGTGGCGAAGGCGGTATCGCAGGTGTCCACGTTTTTGTTGAGGATAACGCTATCAAACTTCAGGTTATCTGATAATATAGTAAAAAATAATGCAGAGTGTTTTTGCACTCTGCATTTTATTTTTAGAATATTTTAGTTGTCCACTTGGTACAGTCCCACACCTCATCTACCACGTCGAGATAAAACTCAGGCTCGTGACAGATAAGCAGAATGCTTCCTCTGTATTCTATAAGGGCGCGTTTGAGTTCTTCTTTAGCATCTACATCCAGGTGGTTTGTAGGCTCGTCAAGAAGCAAGATGTTTGTATCTTTGTTAATAAGTTTACAAAGTCTCACTTTTGCCTGCTCACCACCGCTGAGTACACGGACCTGACTTTCGATATGCTTTGTTGTAAGTCCGCATTTTGCCAGGGCCGCACGGACCTCGTGCTGATTAAGTGAGGGGAATTCCTTCCATATTTCCTCGATACAGGTTTTGGTGCCGTCGCCTGTGAACTCCTGCTCAAAGTAGCCGATAAGCAGGTTATCGCCCAACTCCACAGTGCCTGATACAGGTGGGACTAATCCGAGAATACTTTTAAGGAGAGTTGTCTTTCCGATACCGTTAGCACCTGTCAGTGCAATCTTTCTGCCTCTCTCCATATTGATAGTCAGAGGTTTTGACAGAGGCTCGTCGTAGCCTATTACAAGGTCTTTTGTCTCAAAAATAAACTTTCCGGGAGTTCGTCCTATGTGGAAGTTAAACTCAGGTTTTGGCTTTTCGTGAGCGAGTTCAATAACATCCATTTTATCAAGGAGTTTCTGTCTGGACATTGCCATATTTCGGGTAGAAACCCTTGCTTTGTTTCTTGCTACAAAGTCTTTGAGTTCGCTGATTTCCTGTTGCTGTCGCTTGTAGGCTGCCTCAAGTTGGGCTTTTTTCATAGCGTGAACTTCTTCGAAGTGATGATAATCGCCCACGTATCTGTCCAACTTCTGATTTTCCATATGATAGATAATGTTGATAACCTCATTGAGGAAAGAAATATCGTGAGAAATAAGGATAAAAGCGTTTTCGTAGCCAATAAGATATCGCTTAAGCCAGGCAATATGCTCCTCGTCAAGATAGTTAGTAGGCTCGTCAAGAAGCAAAATATCAGGTTTCTCGAGAAGCAGTTTCGCAAGAAGTACCTTTGTTCTCTGGCCACCGCTTAAATCGGTAACATCTCTGTCAAGTCCGATATCAGCAAGTCCGAGCGCCCTTGCAACTTCCTCCACCTTTGCATCAATAACGTAGAAGTCGTGCAAAGTCAGAGTATCCTGAATAGTACCGAGTTCTTCGAGCATAAGAGACATTGTTTCCTCATCGGCATCTGTGAGTTCATCACAGATTTTGTTCATTCTTTCTTCCATTTCAAAGAGATAAGAAAAAGCGGATTTAAGCACGTCCGCAATGGTCATACCCGAGGTTAATACAGTATGCTGATCAAGGTATCCCACGCGTACGTTTTTTGACCATTCAACACTACCTTCGTCGGGCATCAACTTGCCTGTTACAATATTCATAAAAGTAGATTTACCCTCACCGTTAGCGCCGATAAGACCGATATGTTCGCCTTTCAGCAGTCGGAAAGATACATCATCAAATATAGCCCTGTCACCGAATCCGTGACTGAGATGTTCAACGTTAAGAATGCTCATATTATCTCCTAAACACAAAATAAACTAAGCAGTAGTATATCATAATAACGAGTTTTTGGCAATAATCAGTAAACCAAGACGATTCCCATCATTTATATAAACAAAAAAGACATCCCGATGGATGTCTTTTTCATTTATGGAGCGGATGATGTGTGTTTAGTGTAGAGGTGATAGGGATATCGTTCGATGGAATGGGACTAATTTAAAATGCCAATCATCGCGACGGGCTAAAAATGTCCCACCGGGACATTTTCTATACGCCCTTTCGATTCCCATCAAAAAAAGAAGAAACACCCCATATGGGGTGTTTCTGCTTTTTGGAGCGGATGATGTGTGTTTAGTGTAGAGGTGATAGGGATATCGTTCGATGGAACGGGACTAATTTAAAATGCCAATCATCGCGACGGGCTAAAAATGTCCCCCCGGGACATTTTCTATACGCCCTTTCGATTCCCATCATTTATATAAACAAAAAAGACATCCCGATGGATGTCTTTTTCATTTATGGAGCGGATGATGGGAATCGAACCCACACGATCAGCTTGGAAGGCTGAAGTTCTACCACTAAACTACATCCGCATATTTGCAACGGTAGATATTATATCACAACCACCGTTGCTTTGTCAATTGAATTGTCAGAAAAAAGTGAAAAATTACTGGGGTTTTCCGCCTTCGATTCTGTAAATATCCTGGTCGTCTATATTGACATTGGGCGGGATAATAGGCTTGATACCGGCGTTAGCGGTAATGGTAGTAACCAGCGCCTTAGCGAGGGGATAAAGGTTCTTAAAACTTTCGGTGTGGATTGCCTCTTTCTTAGCCGAAGGGTCATAAGCAAAGATACCAACCAGAGTAACCTTTATATTGAGTTTGCTGTCGTCTGATGTATCGCCGATCTCCAGCTCAAGCTCACCTCTGCATACAGTATTAGAGGGATCTGTCGGGTACTTTACGTTATAAGAGAACTTGTTTCCAATCTTAATCTGAACGTTGGGGTCCAGTCTGTTTACAAAGTTGATATCAGACACGGTATAAGCCTTAAGTTCGCAACATGCCATTTTCATACACTCCTTATATTATATAAATTGACAAGGAAATTATACCATAGTAGGCAAAAAAATCAAGCATAATCGG
>JAZULM010000024.1:0-1742 GCA_045603105.1 Ruminococcus sp. | reverse complement strand
GGTGAAAGTCCTGAGGGGCGTAGTTGCCGACGAACCTTAAAGCGACTTGCAAGGTTTGTACCGTGAGGTACAGGCGAGAAGAAGCAATAGCGAAACCGTGGCTCGACGAACAGAAATCTGATATCAAGGCGTATTGAACGGATAAGATGGCCAAACGCATCAAAGTCCAAAAGGCAACCGTAACTTCAATGCGTAAATCAGGCGAGTAAACGGGGAAAGGTTCGGGGCTTATCCCGTGAGGTCTCACAGGCGGAGCACGAACCGTAGTAATAACGAACTGTGAGAAGTCAGCAGAAGCCATAGTACCGAGTAATCGGGAAGGGCAGAACAATTTAACCGTGCGAAGCAAATGTATGTCCTGAGGACATGCCTGACAGTGGTAGGATGAAACGTATATGAAATCCGAACACACAACATAAGGCTGAGTCCGAGGGAGCAGAAAGGAGAAGAGCACACAAAGCAATGTCGGAACTGCTCGATAAAATCTTACATAAGGACAATATGAACGAAGCCTATAAAAAGGTCTGTGCCAATAAGGGTGCAGGCGGAGTTGACGGCGTCAGTACAGAGGAACTTGGTGAATATATCAAGACTAATTGGCCTACGATAAAAGAGCAGATACTACGGAGAGAATACAAGCCTCAACCCGTCAGACGAGTAGAGATACCCAAACCTAATGGCGGAAAGAGAAAACTTGGAATCCCTACAGCAATGGACAGAGTAATCCAGCAGGCAATAGTACAAGTGATAGGACCGATATGCGACCCGCATTTCTCGGAGTTCAGTTATGGTTTCCGTCCGAATAGAAGTTGTGAGATGGCAATAAGAAAAGTCCTTGAATACTTAAATGAGGACTACACGTGGATTGTGGATATAGACTTGGAGAAATTCTTTGACAACGTACCACAAGACAGACTAATGAGCTACGTTCACATACTGATTAACGACGGAGACACGGAATCTCTGATACGCAAATATCTCAAGGCAGGTGTAATGACCCCGGAAGGATACGAGCATACAGAAATGGGAACGCCGCAGGGTGGCAATCTCTCACCATTACTTAGCAACATAATGCTGAATGAACTGGACAAAGAACTTGAAAACAGAGGACTGCACTTCGCAAGGTATGCTGACGACTGCATAATTGCAGTAAGGAGCGAAGCAAGTGCAAAGCGTGTAATGTACTCCATCACGTCCTGGATAGAAAGAAAACTCGGACTT
The DNA here is from genome assembly GCA_045603105.1 of Ruminococcus sp. Lineage (GTDB taxonomy): Bacteria > Bacillota > Clostridia > Oscillospirales > Acutalibacteraceae > Ruminococcoides. The sequence goes on along the minus strand of JAZULM010000024.1, from coordinate 521 downwards.
AAGGTAAACGCGGAAAAGACTAAGATAGTCAGACCGACAAAAGTCAAATACCTCGGATTTGGATTTTACAAAGACCCAAAGACACTTGAATGGAAAGCCAGACCGCACCAAGACTCTGTCGCCAAGTTCAAACGCAGGCTTAAAGCCTTGACGCAAAGAAAGGCTTCAATGAAATTAGGATTAAGAATTGAGAAGATTAATCAAACAACAAGAGGTTGGATAAACTACTTTGCGCTAGGAAATATGAAGTCGGCGATATCTGATATTGACGCGCATTTAAGAACAAGAGTAAGAACCATTATCTGGAAACAATGGAAGGTGCCGAGCAAGAGACAATGGGGACTTCAAAAACTCGGAGTATCCCAAGACTTAGCAAAACTGACATCGTATTGTGGAGACAGATACCAATGGGTCGTGACCAAGACTTGTGTAACACGAGCAATCTCAAAAGAGGTGCTTGGCAGGGCAGGTCTTATTAGTTGCCTTGATTACTACAATGAGCGCCACGCTTTGAAGTTAAG
>JAZULM010000023.1:0-20609 GCA_045603105.1 Ruminococcus sp. | reverse complement strand
GAAGAGGTGACTATTATGAAAAAATTTCTAAAACTTACTGCTTTTCTGTTAGTGTGCATAATCATCCTGGGCGAGAGCATTCCTCTCGTCCAGGCAGATACAAAAAGCACCTACAAGGCTCCCAGCGAGACAAACTCCTTTGTCAGCAACTACTATGTTGGCGCTACTGACCAGGACGCTCCTTTCTTCGATGTTATTCTGCCTCAGATTGCAGAGAACATCAAAGAAAACAACTCCCATACCATTACATCCTATTACGATAACCTGCCTGTTCTTGATAATCCTGAGAACTTCCAGGGTTTAGGACACACAACTTATGCAAATATAAACGGCAAAACCGTTACAGCTGAGGCTTTCTTCCGTATTGCGAATGAATCCTCCAGCGACCCTAACAACGGTATGGGACTTCTCATCTATCAGTGTATTGAGTACAAACGTGCTCATCCCGACGAGGACGTAAAGATTACCTTTACTTCCTACAGAACTTCCTGTACTGCTTCTGTCTGTGTTATTCCCGAGAGTAAGTATTACGGATATATGCGTTCTCTCTACGGAACAAACTATGACGAACATGGCTTTGTACGTATATCCTATATGCTGACAGAAGCCGCACGAATGGGTATTGAAGTAACTCTTGTCAATCAGCTTAACTCCTATGCAGTTAAGCAGTACGATCCCGCTTCAAATTCTCTTAAAAACAGAAGTGCGATGAACTTTAAAACATACTTCAATAAAGCACTTGATACAGAATGCTATGACTCCTATGCTCCCGGCAAAAAGGTATCCGACTTTATGGACTGTGCCAATGTCGCATGGACCATTAACGAAATGACCTCTGATATGCAGCACGTAAAGAGTGCTTCGGTATCTCACTATCTGGCAACAGACGGCACAGAGCATAAAAATGCAGTATTCTTCAGCAGTGCTAACCTGGACGACAACAACTACAAAGGTTGTAACGGTAACAACAAAGCCCAGTCCGGTGTTATAATATCTGACCACGATGAGATTTACAGGGCGACATATAATTACACTCAGCTTATGGCGGATTACCGTGAGCAGGAAGAAATCTATGAGTTGAGAGACCTTGTCCGTCAATTAAATAACGAACAGTATGAACTTATTACAAGCGGAAATGCTGATAAGATTCCTGCTGACGAACAGATTCTGTATCTCGGATCTGAGTCCGACAAGGTGTTTGAACTTTACTTTACTCCCTTCGGCGGTAGTGTCGACACCTGGGACACAGTAAATAACCCCTTCTGTAAATATCTCGAGAAGTTCTCTCAGTCTGAAGATTACGTAGAACTTACCTGGAATGAATATGGCTACGGCACATTTAATATCGGCGATACCTTAGAGGACAAACTGGAAAAAATATACTGCGAGAACCCCAATATAAACAATAAGCTAACTCTTCAGGTTCCCGGATTTGATACAGAAGCCATTCAGCAACTGGCTCTGGGTACAGAAATCGGATACCGCTACATTACCGACGGCTCAAAAGTTCACTCCAAGGACTTCCTTATGAGTTACGTGGAGGACGGTGTAAGACACAACGTATCTCTGCTTACTTCCTGTAACTTCTACACAGTAGCCTTCAGTTATCGTACAAACTCTGCTCTTGTTATCAATGAAACAGAGGAAACAGGCGGTGACTACTACCATATCGCCAACGCCAAGTATTCCTACGGAATGCTTAATAATGACCTGATGGCAAATCCTGCTAACCTGGCTTTAGAGGTTGGCGACACCTATACTCCCGACGTCAAATACTCGGGAGAAGGCAAACTCACCTGGTCATCAAGCAAAAAGAGCGTTGCCAAAGTGAGCAGCACAGGTGTTATCACCGCAGTAAAAGCAGGTACCGCAACAATCACAGTAACTGACGGCACCTACAAGGATACAATTAAAGTTACTGTTACTGCCTGTAAAGACTGCTACAGTGCCGACGGACTTACCTTCAGTCTCAATGAGAAGTATGTTCTCAGCAAGAAACTCCCCTCTATTCCCCAGACCTTTGAGGCAGAGTTTTCTATTAAGGAAGAAGACCTCAATGATTATTACTACTCTGCACTTCTCAGCAGTGATGATAGCTTTGAGGCTGCACTGGTATACTATGTCAATAAATACGGTAACCCCTGCGTAGGTATCAGGGACGTAGCAAACTACACTACAAAACACGCGCATACATTCAATGAAGTATTCGTTGCTACAGGCGAAAAAGTTCATCTGAGCATTGTTATTGACCAAGAGGCAAAGACACTCAGTTGCTATATAAACGGTGAACTCCGCCAGACTATTGACGCCAAAACCGACAATCTGACCTTTGAACAAAAGCAAAAGATGGTTGTGGGCGGTGAACACAGATGCGGTAATATGGACTACTTCCCCGGCACAATTTACTCCATCTCTCTGTGGGGTGACATACGTACAACTTCAGAGATTGCTTCTGACTACTCGGGTTCGGTTGATACCAAAGACGCTAATCTCTACGCTTCCTACGACCTAACTCAGTGTACAGATTGTCTGAAACTTGACAAGTCATCAAACGACATTGATCTTGACTACATCCCCTTGTGGATGAGCGAGAGCGAGGTTGAACCTGTCGGTGACTTCGACTACTCCTTCGCAGTTGTGGGTGACACTCAGTCCTTAGTTGAATTCAATCCTGATGCTATGGATAATCTGTACCAATGGATTGTAGACAACAAGGAATCTCAGAAGATTGAATACGTAATCGGTCTGGGTGATATTACCCAGAACAGTACCGAACAGGAGTGGACTATTTCCACCAATGCTATCGGTAAACTCAACGACAGAATCCCCTATATCCTCAGCCGTGGTAATCACGACTCAACAGAAACTTTCAACCAGTACCTTAACAACGGCTACTACGAGAAAACTCTGGATGGTGTTATGACTGAGGGAGATCTGACCAATTCCTATCAGTACTTTAGTATTAAGGGAACCGATTACCTTATTCTTACCATTGACTTCGCTCCTAACGAGGCAGACGTTGAATGGGCAAATCAGGTTATTGAAAGTCATCCTAATCACAAGGTAATTGCCATTACTCACGCGTATATGTACCGTGACGGCACAACACTTGATGCAAATGACTGTTATCCCGCTACCTATTGGACGGATCTCTATCCGAATGCACTTAACGGTGACGAAATGTGGGAGAAGTGCTTCTCTAAGCACGATAACCTGTTAATGGTACTCTCAGGCCACGATCCCTGGCAGGATATAGTTTATCGCCAGGATACTACCACTAACTGTAACGTTGTTACACAGATGCTCATTGATCCTCAGCACATGGATAAGTTTATCGGTGCTACAGGTATGGTGGCTATGTTCTACTTCTCAAACGATGGCAACACCCTTACTGTTCGCTATTATTCCGTTGAGAAGGAATGTTACGGCTCGGCTGTAAGCCAGTTCACCATTGACCTCGGTGACGGTCACTCCTATACCGAAAACAGTATCAAGGCATCACTTACAGACGATGGTTACACAGTTAACATTTGTGACCACTGTAATCAGATTGAGGATATGAAAGTTGTTTATCATCCCGAGACTATTGCTCTGTCAGGTACAGAGTTTGTAGCTGACGGCACAGAGGCTATCCCCACAGTATCAGTAACTGATTCTAAGGGCAAGAGCCTTGCCGAAGATGTAGACTACATAGTAGAGTACGATGCAGAACCCGTAACTATCGGTCAGCACTCTGTTAAGATATCCTTCATCGGACATTACACAGGTACAAAAACACTTACCTACACCATCAGTCTTGACTCTGTAAAGGAAATTTCTCACAAGCAGACCGCTACCTCGGTTCAGCTGAGTTGGAGCAAAGTTGCATCTGCTCAGGGATACGAAATATCTGTATACAATGCAACTACTGACTCTTGGGACGTTGTTACTACAACAAGCCAGACACAGTATATAATTGATTCCCTTTCACCCGAGACTGAGTATAAGTTCAAGGTAAGAGCCTACGTACAAAACGAAGACGGCTCGAGCATTTGGGGTGAATATTCCGAAGCTATAGAGGTTACAACCTTAGAACTCAGAGAACTGAATATACTCACAGACGAGGATACAGACATTTCTATTGAGACGTATATAGACGGCAGTCTTGCTGTTAAGGTTATTGATGACAGCAACCTGATCGCCTCTATAGACGAGGTTATCGCTGAGGATGAAGAGGTTGACGTAATCTACGAATTGACTTTCGAGGAATCTAAGCCTGATTCCACAGAGGAAAGTTTATTCACTGTATCTATCCCCGCAAAAGAGGAATGCACAGTTTATCAACTTATGGCTGACGGTACTCTCGTTAATATGAACGCTGTATACGAAAACAACCGTGTGAAATTCATAACAGAGTTTATCGGCACCTATGTATTGATAAAGAAAGTGGAACCCGCTCCTAACTATGAACTCGGCGACGTAAATTTGGACGGCGTGGTAAACATCAAGGATGTTACTGAAATTCAGAAATATCTCGCTTCTCTTGTAGAACTTAGCAGAGAACAAATTATACTGGCTGATTTCGACCGAAGCACTACTGTAAACATCAAGGATGCTACTGCTATCCAGAAGATGCTCGCAGGACTTGACTGGTAATAAAAACATCTGAATAAACTAAAGGCACCCGTTCCCCAAAAGGGACACGGGTGCCTTTTCTTTGTATAGACGATATTTTATGTTAAAAGAGTCAAATATACAAAAACAAAAATTAAAATTCCTATGGTAAATAAAAAAACTCTATGATATAATAAACATAATAATGTAGTATAAAAATACATTTCCCGACTTTCTGTCAGAATAGAGGTTACTCCTATGAAAACCGATAAAAAGAAAAAGCAGAAAAAATGGATGAAGTTCCGCCACAAAGTTGTGCGGTTCATCGCCTATGGTTTATTAGGTGTCTACAGTTATTTTATGTACGGGTTCCGACTTGATAACAAAATCCGCGACAAGCGTCAGTACCTGATACTTATGAATCACCAGACAGCCTTTGACCAATTCTTTCTTGGAATGGGCACATCTTCGACCGTTTATTATATCGCAAGCGAAGACCTTTTCTCTAACGGATTTGTATCCTCACTTATCAAATTTTTGGTGGCACCTATCCCCATCAAAAAACAGACCACCGACGTTCACGCTATACTCAACTGTATGAGAGTAGCACGTGAGGGCGGCAGTATTGCTATAGCCCCCGAGGGTAATCGTACCTACTCAGGCGATAACGTATATATTAACCCCGCCATAGCAAAACTTGCGAAGAAGTTAGCGCTCCCTATTGCATTTTTCCGTATAGAAGGCGGATACGGTATACATCCCCGTTGGAGTGATGTCATCCGCAGAGGCAGAATGAAAGGCTACACCAGCAGAATTTTAGAACCTGAAGAGTTTAAGAGTATGTCTGACGACGAACTGAACGAGATTATCCGCACAGAACTTTACGTTAATGACTGCAACGGAAACTCTGAGTACAAACACAGAAAATCTGCTGAATACTTAGAGCGTGCTATGTACGTATGTCCTTACTGCGGACTCAGTACGTTTGAGAGTAACAAAGATATTATTGAGTGTAAAAAATGTCACAGACAGATACGATATACTCCCACCTTGGAACTCAAAGGTGTTGGCTTTGACTTTCCCTATAAATACACCACCCAGTGGTATGATTATCAGTGTGAGTTTATAAATTCTCTTGATACAAATGACTACACCGAAACACCTATGTACGTGGATACAGCTGACTTAAGTGAAGTTATCCTATACAAGAATAAAAGACCGATGAACAAAAACTGTACCGTAGAACTTTATGGTGACAGGATGATTGTTAAGGCACAGGATACAACAATTCTTGATATGTCTTTTGAGAAGGTTACAGCCTCTGTTGTTCTGGGAAAAAACAAACTCAACATATATTATAATGACAAGGTTTATCAGTTTAAGGGCAACAAGAGATTCAACGCACTTAAGTACGTAAACATTTATTATAGATATAAAAATATAAGTGAGGGTAACGCAGATGACAAATTTTTGGGACTCTAATGTATGGGGCTTTATCAATATCGTTTCCGTACTGCTTTTAAGTTTGCTTGTGGCAAATATGCTCAAGCGCTCAGTTAAATTTCTGAAGTATTCTTTAATTCCCACCTCTGTACTCGGCGGTGCAATTCTCCTTATTATCTCCTCAGTTTACGAGCTGATTACCAAAAACGTATTCTTTGATATAGACTTCTTCGGAGGCTCAGGTATTGCTACTCTGGAGACTATCACCTATCACGCTCTTGCCCTTGGTTTCATCGCCTCTACCTTCAAAAGCGGTGGCGGTAAACTCTCAAAACAACGCACCACAGAAATTATCAACACAGGTGTCACTACTGTTTCTACATACGTTATTCAGGCTATCGTCGGATTCGGTATCACAATCATTTGTGCTATGATAATCAAGGGATTCTTCTCAGCAGCAGGTGTTCTGCTTCCCTTTGGCTACGGTCAGGGTACCGGTCAGGCTATGAACTACGGCAACATCTACGAAACCGACTACGGTTTTGAAGGTGGTAAGACCTTTGGTCTTACCATTGCGGCACTTGGCTTTTTGTCTGCTTCAATCGGCGGTGTTGTTCACCTTAATATTCTCAAAAAGAAGAATAAGATTAACCTGACAAATGCAGATGATTCTACTGCCAAGGCAGAAAATGTAGAGGGCGACAACGAAATCCCTATGCAGGGCAGTATGGATAAACTGACTGTTCAGCTTGCATTTGTGGTATCTGCTTATTTACTTACATACTTCGTTATTTATCTGCTGGGACTTGCTATTCCCGGTATGAAAGCAACTATCTATGGATTTAACTTCTTACTCGGCGTTTTGTCCGCGACTCTTATCAGAGTAATAGTCAACAAACTCCGCATAAAGAAAGTAATTAACCGCCAGTATATAAACGACTTTCTGATGACCAGAGTCAGCAACTTCTTCTTTGACCTTATGGTTGTAGCAGGTATCGCTGCTATAAGACTGAGCATTCTCGAAAAATACTGGGGTATCATTCTTATCCTCGGAGTTGCAGGACTGATTATCACTTATTTCTACAATCTTCTTGTCGCAAAGGTACTCTTCAAAGATTATACTCAGGAGCAATTCCTTATGATGTACGGTATGCTGACAGGCACTGCCAGCACAGGTATTATCCTGCTCCGCGAGATTGACGGTGAATTCAAAACCCCTGCCGCGGATAATATGGTATATCAGAACTTCCCCGCTATAGCACTCGGTTTCCCCATTATGCTCGTAGCGACAATCGCTCCCACTAAACCAATGCTTACAATGATACTTCTTGTAGCATACTTTATAGTTCTGAACCTTATCCTCTTCCGTTCAAAGATTTTCAAAATAAAGAAGAAATAAGTTTTTACATAAACTGCTGAACTATTGACTTTAGCAGTAAAACATGATAAAATTTTTACATCAAAATTTCATTGGAGGTTTCATCATGGAGCATATCAAGACAATTGAGACCCGCAATCTCTGTGAAAGCGCAAAGAATGGCGGTTGTGGCGAGTGCCAGACTTCCTGCCAGTCCGCTTGTAAAACAAGCTGCGGTATCGCTAATCAGGAGTGCGAGAACCACAACGAGAGCAAGTAATTGCAAACTTAAATGCCGCCTTTCGGGCGGCATTTTTATCTGTATACTATTTAAAATTTAAGAGGTATTGTTATGATACATCAGTATAAACTTGGCGGATATAATATTGTTCTGGACGTTTGCTCAGGAGCAATTCATGTTGTTGACGAGGTTGCCTACGATATTATATCAATGTTTGAGTCCAACACAAAGGACGAGATTATTAACGCTCTCTCTCAAAAATATTCAGACAGAGATGATATTTCTGCTGAAGATATACTTGAATGTTTCGATCAGATACAGAGTCTTAAGGATAACTCCAAACTGTTCACCGCCGACACCTTTGAACCTATGGCAGGTGAACTTAAAGCAAAAACCACGGGAGTTGTGAAGGCGCTTTGTATACATATCGCTCATACCTGTAACCTTAACTGTTCTTACTGTTTTGCAAGTCAGGGCAAATACCACGGCGACAGAGCTATGATGAGTTTTGAGGTAGGAAAACGCGCGCTTGACTTTCTGATAGAAAACTCAGGAAGCAGACGCAACCTCGAAGTTGACTTCTTCGGCGGTGAACCGCTGATGAACTTTGATGTTGTAAAACAGATGGTAGAGTACGCTCGTTCTATTGAGAAAGAGCATAACAAAAACTTCCGCTTTACGCTCACCACAAACGGTATGCTTATTGATGACGACGTTATTGAGTTCGCCAATAAGGAAATGAGCAACGTTGTCCTCAGCCTTGACGGAAGAAAAGAAGTTCACGACCGATATCGTGTTGACTATGCAGGTAACGGCAGTTGGGAGCGTATTGTACCCAAGTTCCAAAAACTCGTAGAGGCAAGGGGCGGTAAAAACTACTATATGCGCGGTACCTTCACCCACTCTAACCCCGACTTCCTCAAAGATATAGAGCAGATGCTCGAACTCGGCTTCCGCGAACTCAGTATGGAGCCCGTTGTATGCGCCTCGGGAGATAAAGAAGAACTGACTTCGGAGGATCTGCCCATTTTGATGGAGCAATACGAAAAACTCGCAGAACTTATGCTTAAAAAAGACAAAGAGGGCGACCCCTTTACCTTCTACCACTATATGATTGACCTTACAGGCGGTCCTTGTATTTATAAGCGAATCTCGGGCTGTGGTTCGGGTACTGAATATATGGCGGTTACTCCTTGGGGTGACCTGTATCCTTGTCATCAGTTTGTCGGCGACGAGAATTTCCGTCTGGGTGATATATGGCAGGGTGTTACAAATAAGGCTATTCAGTCCCAGTTCGCTGACTGTAACGTATATGCCAGAGAAGAATGTCGCGACTGTTGGGCTAAACTTTACTGCTCAGGCGGATGTGCTGCTAACGCCTACCACTCCACGGGCTCTGTCACAGGTGTATACAAGTACGGCTGTGAGTTGTTCCGCAAGAGAATGGAATGTGCACTCATGGTAGCAATAGCAAGAGCCTTTGAAGGGAACTCATAATGAATACTCCGATTTGTGACTTCGTAAAAAAGTATTGCGATAAAAACGCCCTGCGACTTCATATGCCCGGTCACAAGGGTACAGATTTTCTTGGTTTTGAAAAGTATGATATAACCGAGATACAAGGTGCCGACAGTCTGTTTGAGGCAAGCGGTATCATAAAGGAAAGTGAAGAAAACGCCGGCAGCCTTTTCGGATGTAAAACCTTCTATTCTACCGAGGGTTCTTCGCACTGTATCAGAGCAATGCTCGCTTTGGTATGTATGTATGCAAAGGACAAGGGCGAAGCACCCTTGATACTTGCAAGCAGAAACGTCCACAAGACCTTTCTTTCAGCGGAAGCGTTGCTTGACTTTGACGTGAGGTGGCTTAACCCCTCAAGCAACGAGGGATATCTCAGTTGCAATATAAATCCCAAAGCACTTGACGAAATTCTCCTTGAGTGCACACAACAAAAGCCCTCGGCGGTGTTTCTTACCTCTCCCGATTATCTTGGCAATATAGCCGATATTAAAGCGATTTCTCAGGTCTGCAAAAAACACGGAGCACTTCTTATAGTTGATAATGCACACGGCGCGTACCTTAAATTTTTAAGTCCCTCTTTGCACCCTATTGACTTGGGTGCTGATATGTGCTGTGACTCTGCACACAAGACATTACCCGTTCTGACAGGTGGTGCGTATCTACATATAAACTGTTCTGCACCTGCTCTGTTTGAAACACAGGCAAAGAATGTTTTGTCGCTCTTTGGCTCTACCAGTCCCTCTTATCTTACACTTCAGTCACTTGATATGTGTAACAAATATCTTTCGATAGGATACAAAGAGAAACTGTCTGGGTTTGCGGATAAGGTTTCCTCTTTGAAAGAAAAGTTAAGAGAAATGAGATTTACCTTGTGCGGTAATGATCCTCTGAGGATTACCATAGCCACAAAACCCTATGGGTACAAAGGATATGAGGTTGCACAAATACTTGAGGGAAAGAACATTTTCTGCGAATTTGCTGACCCTGATTATATAGTCTTTATGCTAAGCCCCGAAAACAACGAAAATAGCCTCGCAGCACTTAAAAATGCTCTGAGGGAATTGCAACCTTGTGAGCCGATAAAAGACGCTCCTGCGCCTAAATTCGCACAATGCAGACAAACTATGAGTATACGCGATGCCATACTCTCTCCTGCTGAGATAATTCCTACAGAAAAAGCCGTAGGCAGAGTGCTATCTTCTCCCTGTGTCAGCTGTCCCCCGGCGGTACCCGTTGCCGTATGCGGTGAAGAACTCACCGAGGAAACTATACATGCACTTAAATATTACGGCATCCACCAATGTTCTGTAGTTAAATAACTTTGCATATTACAAAAGCACCTGTTTTCATAACAGGTGCTTTTGTTTTGTTTCATATATTCAGGGAGGGTGAATGAAACCCTGAATATATGTATAAGGCAACACTGACTTGCGTCTGTGCTAACTTATCTAAAATCATACGAGGTGTACGGGCATTTATTTGTGTAATTATTTCACACTCATATTCTAACATATTGTTTCTAAAAAATCAATACTTTTCTGAAATAAAACAAAAAAAGTCAGCAATATACAAAATACTGCTGACTTATTATTTGAAATAAATCTGAAAATGTTAGTCAATTCTCTCGAAGGTATAGAGTTCCTCCCCCTCTGTGGAAGAAACAAACATCTTATCGCCCTTGAATTTTACGATAACATCGTACACCTTATCTTCTCTGTAAACGTAATAAGAGAGTTCACCGGTTTCGTCGTTGAACTTGAAATTACATACGTTAGATTGTAACACACCGTCAAAGTTCTCTGTAAAATGCACAGTTGTTGATTTCATAAAAAACCAAGTGTACTCATCGGCAACACTTTTGCCTGAGATTTCTTTCCATTTTCCCAAAATAGGAGAATTCATAGATACAGAAGCGGTAAAATCATCATTGATAACAAGACTTGTCACGTTATTTTGAGTTATGGGTTCTTTATTATCGCATCCTGCAAGAGTAAGAACTCCGACCAAAAGAATAACCGCTATAATCAAGGAAGTAATTTTCTTCATAATGCACCTCGTAAATAATATATTTCAGGACATCTCAGTCCGTGAGTCCAAGAATTTCTGCACCATTTGAGTAGAGAATTTTTTCTCTGTCGGTGTCGCTCATCCTCACAGCCATAAAGCGAGTGAGTTCTTCCTCGGTATCCCATAGTGGGAAGTCTGTACCGAATAAAAGTCTGTCTGCTCCAAAGGTTTTGATAAGTGACTCGAATTTGTTATGCCCCACAAAACTTGAACAACTGGAGGTATCAAGCATACAGTCTATACTGCTTAGATACTTGACTGCCTCGTCCCACAATGACCAGCCGCCGAAGTGAGCGCCAATTACCTGAAGTCGAGGAAACATCCTGCAGATTTTTGCAAGTTTTGAGGGATGAGAATAATCATATCGATAATCCCCACAATGAAAGAGGATGGGAACTTTTCCCTGAAGATAATCGTATAGTTCCAACATTCTTTTGTCATCTAAATTAAATTCCTGTGTATCGGGATGAAGTTTTAACCCTTTGATTCCCATAGCGATACATCGCTCAATTTCAGGTATTTTGTCCTCAAAATCAGGATGCATTGTACCAAAACCCGACAGACGTGTCGGATGCTTCGATACCGACTGAGCGATAAAATCATTGATATGACTTACCTGTGTAGGATTTGTAGCAACAGAGTGGATAACACTATGGGTAACTCCTGCTTTTTCGTTGTGTTTGAGGAGATTATCAAGTGACCCTACCCTACTAAGGTTTAGGTCATAGAAACCACCGATAGCCTGTGTCGCCTTCTGTGCAATTTTATCAGGATAAACATGGGTGTGAAAATCAATAATTTTCATTTCTTCCTCCGTAAAAGAAAAATCCCTTGTTATATATCAAAAAAAGTCGGCAACCGTACCAGTTGCCGACTTGGCGCGCTGCGGGGGACTCGAACCCTCGACCTACTGGTTCGTAGCCAGTTACTCTATCCAGCTGAGCTAGCAGCGCATATGGGTATTTTTAACCGCCCAAATATATTACCACATCCCAAAGAAAATTGCAAGTATAAATATGATTATTTTACCTATTTTTATAATAATATTATTGTTAAAAACACCGAAACCTAAATAATCTGTCTCTTACAAAATTATAATTACTTATATATAAAAGCCTGACGGTAATGGACCGTCAGGCTTTTTGTACATTCTTACTGCTTTTTCTCTTCGCCTATAGAGAGGTCTGTTTCCATACCTGCAACGAATTTTTGAATAGCTGTAGCATCTTTAACATTAACTGAACCTGAATCGTCAGTATCAGCTGCAAGTTCATTTTTCTCTGATAACGACTGCAAACCTGCAACTGCTTTCTGAATCTCAGTTGCATCTTTGACATTTATCTTACCGTCGCCGTTTGCATCGCCTACAATATATAATATTACTGTGTCGGATACAGACTCAGAGTCGGATACAGATTCCGAATCGGATACAGATTCAGACTCAGATACAGATTCCGAATCGGATATAGATTCAGAGACGGATATGGATTCAGAGGAGGTTTGAGTTGTTTCGTTAACAGATGAGGGCTGTGTTTCTACAGTCGTGGAAACTTCTGTACTTTCTGTTGCATCTGTTACCGCTTCTGTAAAAATAGTTGTTGCAGGAATTTGGGTGGGTTGGGGTTCAGTCTCATCAGGCACCACATATTCGTAATGGATATTCGGATCCTGCAGTACAGAATTATACTTTCCTATTGTTATTTCTTCCCACTGTTCTTTGGTGCCTGTATAATATACGTTTTTAATATCACAACCGTAAAAAGCACTCGTATCAATGGTTTTAACACTTGCTGGAATCACAACGTCTTTCAGAGCAGAACAGTATTGAAAGGCATATTCACTTATTTTCGTTACGCCCTCAGGAAGAATTATACTCTCAAGAGCCGAACAATACTTAAAGGCTTTTCTACCTATTTCTGTTATTCCTTTGGAAAAAACTACACTCTTAAGACCGGAACAGCTTTCAAAAGCAGATGTGCCTATACTCTCCACGCCTTCAGGTATTGTGATAGTCTTCAAAGCATTACAATCTCTAAATGCACAGTTACCTATGCTTTTGATACCCTTGGGAAGCACAACACTTTCAAGGTCGTAGCAATAATCAAATGTCCAACCCTCAATACTTGTTACACCCTCAGGAATAACAACGCTTCTGATATTAAAGCAATCCACAAAAGCGTTATCTCCTATACTCCGAAGGCTGGATGGGAAAGTAATATCTATCAGTTTATCACAATTATAAAACGCACATCTTGATATACTCTTGACTCCTGCTGGAACATCAAATGCCTGCTCTGTTCTGCCCGGAGGATAACAAACCAGTTCTGTCTGGTCTTTGTTATACAGAACTCCGTCTACCGAGGAATAATTTGGATTATCGCTACTCACATATATGTACCTGAGATTAGAACAATAGTAAAAACCCGACGAATCTATTTCTGTAATACTGCTGGGAATCGTTATGCTTTTCAGAGTAGTTGCTCCACCCAAATCTGTGACTTTAGTAATAGTTACTCCACCTATTTCCTCGGGAATTATTATATCAGAAGCACTACCGTTATATGCGGTTATTGAAGAACCTCTTGTTGAGAATACAGTAACAGGTGTATCGGTATTGCCACCGGAATTTCCTGTATTTGAATCTTCATTCGGTTTATTTACAGTGATATTAAAAAAATCTGCCATCTGCACAACATAAATCCTATTATTAAGCTCATCATATTTCTGGCATGTATAGTTACACTGAATCGTTGCTTTACTGATATAATTATTAACTTTCACTTTGCAATAAACAGAGTTTTGCTCAATAATTTCTACATCAAATGGCGCTGTACTTATCCACGCAGCACTTATAACAGGGTCGTCTGCATCGAGATAAATATACTTTGTATCACCAACATTCATAGTTAAATTTGTTGCCTTTGTTGTGGCCAAATTAACATCAGATCCCGCAACATTCATTGCAAACATTATCCCTGCAAATATAACAACTGCAAATGCTCCACAAAGTGACCGTAAAAATTTCTTATTATGCATAAATATCGTCTCCTTGTATACCCTGTGAATCTATAATACGATTCAAAAAAAGTAAAGTCAATAATCTTTACAAAAAAAATCGGTCTTCCGCCGAAACGGAAGACCGATAATTACTGTTTGATATTGGATTTCGTGAATCTCAGGATATTAACCTTTGATTGCTGAAATTACTCGTTGATAGCGATAACTGCGCCTGAACCAACTGTTCTACCACCCTCACGGATAGCGAAACGAAGACCAACTTCAATAGCGATAGGAGTGATGAGCTCAACGTCCATCTCTACATTATCGCCAGGCATACACATTTCTGTGCCAGCGGGAAGGCTGATTGTACCTGTAACGTCTGTTGTTCTGAAATAGAACTGGGGACGATAGTTGTTGAAGAAGGGAGTATGACGGCCACCCTCGTCCTTAGTCAGAACGTAAACCTGACCACGGAACTTTGTGTGGGGGTTGATTGAACCGGGCTTAGCAAGAACCTGGCCACGCTCGATCTCAGATCTCTGAACACCACGGAGGAGAACACCAACGTTCTCACCAGCCTCAGCGTAATCAAGAGACTTTCTGAACATCTCGAGACCTGTAACAACAACCTTACGTCTCTCGCCTGTGAGACCAACGATCTCAACTTCTTCCTGAGTCTTGATTGTACCTCTCTCAACTCTACCTGTAGCAACAGTACCACGACCTGTGATTGTGAATACGTCTTCTACGGGCATGAGGAAGGGAAGGTCAGCCTTACGCTCGGGAGTAGGAATGAAGCTGTCAACAGCTGCCATAAGCTCGTGGATACAAGCATACTCAGGAGCATTGGGATCCTTGGAAGCGCTGTCGAGAGCCTGGAATGCAGAACCCTTGATGATAGGTGTATCGTCGCCGGGGAACTCATACTCGCTGAGGAGGTCACGGATCTCCATCTCTACGAGCTCGAGGAGGTCTTCGTCGTCAACCTGGTCACACTTGTTCATGAATACTACGATGTAGGGAACGCCAACCTGACGGGAGAGAAGAATGTGCTCTCTTGTCTGGGGCATAGGACCATCAGCAGCAGAAACAACGAGGATAGCACCGTCCATCTGAGCAGCACCGGTGATCATGTTCTTAACGTAGTCAGCATGGCCGGGGCAGTCAACGTGTGCATAGTGACGAGCTTCTGTCTGATACTCAACGTGAGCTGTGTTGATTGTGATACCACGCTCTCTCTCTTCGGGAGCCTTATCGATGTTTGCATAATCAACGAACTCTGCGTCACCACCGAGGTTAAGAACCTTAGTGATAGCTGCTGTAAGAGTAGTCTTACCGTGGTCAACGTGACCGATAGTACCAATGTTAATATGGGGCTTATTTCTTTCAAATTTTTCTCTTGCCATTTTGAAAATCCTCCTTAAAAGATATATTTAGGGCTTAAGACAAAATCATTGTACCAATTTTGCCTAAAAATTGCAATAGATTTGTTAAAAATTATAAGTTGTTAACCTTAAAAGAGGTTAAAATCAGTCCTCTTTCTTAGTTGTAAGTTTTTCTGCGATGTTCTTGGGAACCTCTGCATAGTGGCTAGGCTCCATTACATACTGACCACGACCCTGTGTCTTGGAACGAAGGTCTGTAGCGTAACCAAACATCTCAGAAAGAGGAACGTTAGCTGTAACACGGGTAATACCGTTGTCTGCTTCCATTCCTGAGGGGAGACCACGACGGGAGTTGATATCACCGATAACATCACCGAGATACTCATCGGGAACGATAACAACAACCTTCATAATGGGCTCCAGAAGTACAGGATCCGCCTTCTTCATAGCCTCTTTGAATGCCATAGAACCGGCAATCTTAAAGGCCATTTCAGAGGAGTCAACCTCGTGGTAAGAACCATCGTAAAGCTCTACCTTAACGTCAACAACGTTGTAACCTGCAACGGTACCTGTGAGCATTGCGCCCTGTATACCCTGGTCAACAGCGGGGATGTATTCCTTGGGAACTACACCACCAACGATAGCGTTAACGAACTCGTAGCCCTTGGTGGGGTTGGGATAAACTCTGAGTTTAACGTGACCGTACTGACCTTTACCACCGGACTGACGTGCATACTTGGTGTCAACCTGTGCTTCCTGACGGATAGTCTCTTTGTAAGCAACCTGGGGCTTACCGATGTTAGCCTCAACCTTGAACTCACGAAGGAGACGGTCAACGATGATCTCCAGATGGAGTTCACCCATACCTGCGATGATGGTCTGACCTGTGTCAGCATCTGTATATGCTTTGAAGGTGGGGTCTTCCTCTGCAAGTTTTGCGAGAGCGATACCCATCTTCTCCTGACCTGCTTTGGTCTTGGGCTCGATAGCAACACGGATAACAGGCTCGGGGAATTCCATAGACTCCAGAATAACGGGAGCCTTCTCATCACAGAGTGTGTCACCTGTTGTTGTGTTCTTCAGACCAACTGCTGCTGCGATATCACCCGCATAACAGCAATCGATATCTTTTCTGTCGTTAGCGTGCATCTGAAGAATACGGCCCATACGCTCCTTGTTACCCTTGGTTGAGTTGTATACAGTAGAACCTGCTTCAACCTTACCGGAGTAAACTCTGAAGAAGCACAGCTTACCAACGAAGGGGTCAGTTGCAATCTTGAATGCGAGAGCAGCAAAAGGCTCGTCGTCAGAAGAATGACGAACACACTCTTCATCAGTATCGCAATCCACACCCTTGATGTCGGGAACGTCTGTGGGAGCGGGCATATAATCTACGATAGCATCGAGAAGTTTCTGAACGCCCTTGTTACGGTAAGAAGTACCGCAGCAAACGGGTACCATCTCGTTGGCAATTGTAGCCTTACGGATAGCAGCTTTAATCTCAGCAGTTGTGATTTCCTCACCGCCGAAATACTTCTCCATGAGAGCATCGTCAACGGATGCAACAGCATCGATGAGTTTCTCGCGATATTCCTCAGCGAGTTCCATCATATCTGCGGGAATTTCTTCCTCTCTCATATCTTTACCGAGGTCATCGTAGTAAACCTCAGCCTTCATCTCTACCAGGTCGACGATACCCTTGAAGGTATCTTCAACACCGATAGGAAGCTGGATGGGAACAGCATTACACTTAAGTCTGTCCTTCATCATCTGGAGTACACGATAAAAATCAGCACCCATGATGTCCATCTTATTAACGTAAACCATTCTGGGAACGCCGTAGTTGTCAGCCTGACGCCATACAGTCTCGGACTGAGGCTCAACGCCACCCTTAGCGCAAAGAACGGTAACTGAACCATCGAGAACTCTCAGTGAACGCTCAACCTCAACAGTAAAGTCAACGTGTCCGGGGGTATCGATGATGTTAACTCTGTGATTCTTCCAGTAACAGGTAGTAGCAGCAGAAGTAATGGTGATACCTCTCTCCTGCTCCTGAGCCATCCAGTCCATGGTAGCAGCACCGTCGTGTGTTTCGCCCATCTTGTGGCTAACACCGGTGTAGTACAGAATTCTCTCAGTTGTAGTAGTTTTACCGGCATCGATGTGAGCCATGATACCGATGTTTCTTGTCATTTCAAGAGATACTTGCCTAGGCATAAAATCCTCCTAATTGATATTAAACGTCGAAAATTATTACCATCTGTAATGTGCAAAAGCCTTGTTTGCTTCTGCCATCTTGTGAGTATCCTCACGCTTCTTAGCAGCGCCGCCGACGCCGTTGATTGCATCGAGAATCTCATTGGCAAGTCTTTCCTTCATAGTTCTCTCACTACGAAGACGTGAATAATTTGTGAGCCAACGCAGACCAAGTGTCTGACGTCTCTCGGGTCTAACCTCGATAGGAACCTGATAGGTAGAGCCACCAACACGGCGAGCCTTTACCTCCAGAACGGGCATAATGTTCTCCATTGCTGCCTCGAATGTCTCGAGGGGATCTTTACCTGTCTTCTCAGAAATAATTTCGAATGCACCATAAACGATCTTCTGGGCAACACCCTTCTTACCGTCGAGCATAATGTTGTTGATCAGACGAGTAACGAGTTTGGATCTGTAAATAGGATCCGGCAAAACATCACGTTTTGCAATTGAACCTCTTCTTGGCACTTTACTTCCCTCCTTCACAATATTTGAGATATCATAGGTACTCGAAAGCGACAAACTCCCGTACGCCAATACAGAGGCTCTATCTATATATAAAGCTCTGTATCAGATACAGATACGAAAAAATCATGAATCTCTGAATGATTTATTCTTTAAGCTGTCAATTTCTTATTTACCCTTCTTCGGACGCTTTGCGCCGTACTTGGAACGTGCCTGATTTCTTCCTGCAACACCCTGAGTATCAAGTGTACCTCTGATGATGTGATAACGCACACCGGGGAGGTCCTTAACTCTACCGCCACGGATGAGAACAACTGAGTGCTCCTGCAGGTTGTGGCCTACGCCGGGAATGTAGGAACTAACTTCGATTCCGTTAGAAAGTCTTACTCTGGCGATTTTTCTCAGAGCAGAGTTAGGCTTCTTAGGTGTAGCTGTCTTAACAGCAGTACAAACACCACGCTTCTGAGGGGAGTTATGATTGGTAGCTCTGTTTTTCTTAGAGTTCCATCCCTTTAAAAGTGCAGGTGCCTTAGCCTTTTTCTCTGTAACTTCTCTTCCCTTACGAACCAATTGGTTAAAGGTAGGCATTTTACGCATTTCTCCTTTCCTGAAAATTTTTATGTTTAAGGGCTAAGATATTATAGCCACTAAAACAACTATTATGTATTTATTGGTAATACCCACAAAAAACTTAGTATAAAAGCGGTTTTTGTGACCATTATTACCATTGCGGAAAGCCATTTTTACGCATTATCCGACAATTACTTAATATACCAAATAATTTTATTTTTGTCAACACCAAATTTGCAGAAAATTAACGAATATCTTGAGTTAACCTGTATCGCAGGACAGCACGTATGTCTTGTTTATGTTTTATATATACAATTTATATATGGCTTTAATTGAAGACGCTCCCCCACCTCGGAATTCGGGTAATTTCACATCAATACAAATTAAACAGGCTCCGTATACTCTACGGAGCCTGTGATAATAAGAATTATGAATTCCTATATTAAAATTTACTGCTCATCAAAGGGCTGGGGTGCCTGGGGAATGAAGTTTTCCTCCAGTTCAACCTCGGTATAACGACGCATACCTGTACCTGCGGGTACCAGTTTACCGATGATAACGTTTTCCTTAAGACCGAGGAGAGGATCAACCTTGCCCTTGATAGCGGCATCGGTGAGTACTCTTGTGGTCTCCTGGAAGGAAGCGGCAGACAGGAAGCTGTCGGTTGCAAGAGATGCTTTGGTAATACCCAACAGAAGCTGTGTCCACTGAGCCTCCTGAAGTCCCTCTTCACCTGCTTCGATACGCTTTCTTATCTGCTTGTTAGCGTGGATAACCTCGCTCTTGTCGTACATCTGACCGCCGAGGAAGTCGGTGGAGCCGGGCTCGTCAACACGAACCTTGCGCATCATCTGACGTACGATAACTTCGATATGCTTATCGTTGATATCAACACCCTGGAGACGGTAGGTGCTCTGTACCTCGCTGATGAGGTAATCCTGAACAGCCTGTGTACCGAGGATAGCCAGAATATCGTGGGGGTTAACTGCACCATCGGTGATCTTGTCACCGGCTTTGATGATGTCACCCTCCTGAACCTTGACTCTGAAGCCAAAGGGAATCAGGTACTGCTTTTCGTCGCCTGTTTCCTTATTGAATACAACTGCGTGACGGTTGTTCTTTATAGTATCAAAACGAACTTCACCGTCGATTTCGCTGATGATTGCAAGGCTCTTGGGCTTTCTGCTTTCGAAGAGTTCCTCAACACGGGGAAGACCCTGTGTAATATCTTCTGCGGAAGCAACACCACCGGTATGGAAGGTTCTCATTGTAAGCTGTGTACCGGGTTCACCGATAGACTGAGCTGCAATAATACCAACAGATTCACCGATGTTTACGGGATTGCCGGATGCAAGGTCCGCACCGTAGCAGTGTACGCAGCAACCGTGCTTTGCGTGACAGTTAAGAGCAGAACGTACATGTACTCTTTCAATACCTGCCGCTACAATCTTTTCAACTTCATGCTCTGTAAGCATTGTATCGTCCTTTGCGAGAACTTCGCCTGTTTCGGGATGTACGATATCATCAATGATGTATCTGCCGAGAAGTCTGTCGGAAAGGGGTTCGATAATTTCGTTATTGTCCTTGATTGTTTCAACCCAGAGACCTACTCTGTCGTGACAGTTTTCTTCACGAACAAGTCGGAGGCCAAGCGGTCTTAGGAAGACAATCCAGGGTTCCAACTCCTTGGCTCACAGAACGACATGGCTAC
>JAZULM010000022.1:0-1563 GCA_045603105.1 Ruminococcus sp. | reverse complement strand
TCTTTGATTCTTTCTGCACGCCTACGCTCTCGCCTTGCCTTCTTACCTTCCTTATAAGCTTCCGTTGAGGTTACATACAGATGCTGATTGGCATCTATCACACTATCCCTATCGAAGTCTTTCAGATACGTCTCTATCTCTGCTGGGTTCCTTCCCATATTCTGAGCAATAAGCCCCATCGGAACATTAGCGTGATACAATGCCGATGCATAGGTATGCCTTGCAGAGTAGAATGTCAAAGGTTTCATCCCCAAACGCTCCGCTATACGTTTCAGATTAACATTAACAAGGTAGTTAGCATACGTCATACGTCCGAACCTCTTTTCGGGAGTATCATCTTGTTCGGAGTATATAGGGAACACATACATATCATCCGCCTCATCATCAGGAACGCCCTTTATCGCCTCAGTAAAGGGGATAAGGAACGGGAGTATAGTCATCTGCTCAACAAGGATACGAACGGGCTTATTAGTCTTGGAACGAGCAACGTTAATCTCATAATATTCCTTAACTTCCTTATGTTCATTAGCATAGTCAACACCGAACTCACCGCTATCTCTCGCATACTTCTCCTTGTCAATCACCTCAACATCCCTAACGTCTCCCCATTTCAAATCAGCCAAGTCAACAAGTGCTAAGCCTTGAAACATATACGAACAGATGAACAGAGCCAATGACAACTGCTCCGCATCAATCGGAGTGAGTTTCGTATGAGCACGTCTATGGAACTTAGCATTCCAATAGTGTTTCTTAGTCTTTTCGAGATTAGGTTTCGGCTTATTACCGTACCCATACGTCTTCATATAGTAACGCATCAATGTCATCATCTCATCAACGCTCAATGCACGTTTCTGCGTCTTGGTATCAAGAGGACGTATCAACTTATAATCATCGAACGGAGACACCTTTATATGCCCTAACTCAACAGCACGGTTCATTACCGCCTTGAAGCAATCGAAGAACTTCTTGATACTGGTATCCTTATAATTATCCCGAAGCCACACCTCGAAGGCACGTATCCATTCAGTATCAATCTCGAATAATTCAAAGTCAGTTTCCTCCGTATAACGCTTGATAGCATTAAGCAAGGTACGATACCCCGTTGCGGTATTGTGAGAGTGGGTAGTCTTGAAATAAGAGATACGCTCCTCGAACATATCGAACAAGGATGTAGTCGTCGGAGCAGACTTAGACAAGTCCTTCATTAGAGTGGTAACAGAATAATCCTTCTTATCACGCTCGAGTTCCATTATCCGCTTATTCGCCTTATCTACCTCAGCACGAATAAGAGTATTCATACTCTTAGCGTAGGGATGAGTAGAACGGACTTCCTCCTTCTTCTCATTCCACATCTTCTCAGAGCAGGACAAGCCGAGACTCTTATACTTCCTCTGCCCATTATAACACAGCCTCAGCATAATGGGATGTTCACCATTAGCCAACGTCTTGGACTTATACAGTATGACGGTAACCGTCGGTAAGGAACTCTTCATTCTCGTAATCAGTTTACACTCCGGTTTACATAAAATAGCACAAAACCCCAGTCTGGTTTACAAGAACAAC
>JAZULM010000021.1:0-87202 GCA_045603105.1 Ruminococcus sp. | reverse complement strand
CAAAGCGTATCAGATTTCTCAGTTCGACGTACCTCTGTGCGAAGGTGGCAAACTTACGCTTCGAAGCGGGAAAGAAATAGGTATAACCCGTATTCATATAGAAGACGATGCAGGTAAACTTATCCACAGAGATAACGCTTTGCTTGCTGACTATAACCGCTCGGGAGTACCGCTTATAGAGATTGTAACCGAGCCTGACTTTACCTCCTCGCAAGAAGTCGCCGATTACGTGGAGAGTCTGAGACAACTTATGAGATACATAGGTGTCTCTGACTGTAAAATGCAGGAAGGCTCTATGCGATGTGACGTAAATATTTCTGTGAGAAAGTCCGAGGATGCTCCCTTGGGTGTGAGAACAGAGATAAAGAATATGAACTCTGTCAGCAACATAGTCAAAGCGATAGAGTTCGAATATGAAAGACAGATAAAAGTTATCGAGGCGGGAGGAAAGGTTGTTCAGGAGACACTTCGCTTTGATGATGACACAGGTACGGTACATTCTATGAGAAGCAAAGAAAGTACCGAAGATTATCGGTTTTTCCGCGATCCCGATTTACCTGCGGTGTATATATCCGAGGAAGAAGTCGAAAGTTTAAGACACAGACTTCCCGAACTTCCCAAGGTAAAGGCACAGAGGTTTGTATCTCAGTACGGACTGTCTTTGACTGATGCGGGACACCTCACTAAATACAGACGTATATCCGAATATTATGAGCAGGTTGTATCCGATTCGGGCAACCCTTCATTGGCGGCAAAATACATTATCGGACAGATTTTTGCTATGTTCTCTACAGAAGAGGAGAAAGAGGAGTTTAGTGTTACTGTGAAGCCTCAGCAGTTGGCCGAACTTGTAGTTTTGGTGGACAGAGGAGCAGTCAGCAAAACCCTTGCAAAGAACACTTTGGAGCAGATGCTCAGAAGCGGAAAATCAGTAGGGGAGATATTAAGTAGTGAAGATATGCAGACGCTTTCAGAGGCTGACCTTATTATGTTGTGCGAGAATGCGCTGAAGTCCAACCCCAAGGCAGTCGTTGACTATAAAGGCGGTAAGGAAAAGGCGGTGCAGGTGCTTCTCGGTTTTGTTATGCGAGAGTCACGAGGTCGTGCCAACCCCGAGGATACTTTGGCAAAACTCAAAGAACTTCTGCGCTAAGGGGGATATATCTTTACGCCATTTTGTGATTTGATTATACTTTACGATAAAAAAAGACCGTTCCGAATAGTTCGGAACGGTCTGATTTTTTTATTATTTAAGGATTAAACGCAACCCTGAGCCTTCATAGCCTCGGCAACCTTGAGGAAACCTGCGATGTTGGCACCTGCTACCAGGTCACCTTCCATGCCGTATTCCTTAGCTGCATCGTAGGAGTTTTTGTAGATGCTCTTCATAATGTCCTTGAGTTTTGCGTCAACTTCTTCTGCACTCCAGCTGTAACGCATAGAGTTCTGGCTCATCTCAAGACCTGAAACTGCAACGCCGCCTGCGTTAACAGCCTTAGAGGGAGCAACAACAACGCCGTTTTCTTTGAGGTAGTCAACAGCCTCGTTTGTAGTAGGCATATTTGAAACCTCAACGTAGTACTTAACACCGTTTTCAACAATCTGCTTTGCCTCTGTGATAGAAACTTCGTTCTGAGTTGCGCAGGGCATAATGATATCTGCCTTAACGCCCCAGGGCTTCTGACCTGCATAGAAGGGAACACCGAACTTGTCAGCGTAATCCTGAACCTTATCTCTTCTGGAGTCACGCATCTCAAGCATAAAGTTAATTTTCTCTTCGGTGCAGATGCCGTCTTCGTCATAGATGTAGCCGTCGGGACCTGAGAGAGTAACTACCTTACCGCCGAGTTCGTTTACCTTCTGCACTACACCCCAGGCAACGTTACCGAAGCCTGAAACTGCAACTGTCTTGCCCTTGATGTTCTCGCCGAGAGTTTTGAGCATCTCTACTGTATAGTAAACTGCGCCGAAACCTGTTGCTTCGGGACGGATAAGTGAACCGCCGTATTGGAGGCCCTTACCTGTCAGAACACCTGTGAATTCGTTACGAAGTCTCTTGTACTGACCGAACATATAGCCGATCTCTCTTGCGCCTGTGCCGATATCACCTGCGGGTACGTCGAGGTCGGGACCGATGTGTCTCTGAAGTTCTGTCATGAAACTCTGTCAGAAACGCATAACTTCGCCGTCGCTCTTGCCTCTGGGGTCAAAGTCGGAACCGCCCTTGCCACCGCCCATGGGGAGTGTTGTCAGGGAGTTCTTGAAAGTCTGCTCGAAACCAAGGAACTTGATAATACTTGCGTTAACAGAGGGGTGAAGTCTGATACCGCCCTTATAAGGACCGATAGCAGAGTTGAACTGTACTCTGAAGCCACGGTTTACCTGTACCTTGCCGTTATCGTCAAACCAGGGAACACGGAAGAAAATCTGTCTTTCGGGCTCAACGATTCTCTCGAGAACGCCTGCCTCTACGAGGTCGGGTCTTCTCTCTACAACGGGCTCAATAGATGTCAGAACTTCTGTAACTGTCTGAATAAACTCGGGCTCGCCGGGATTTCTCTTTTTAACTCTCTCCAATAAATCAAGGAGATATTCATTTGTCAGTGCCATAGTATCACGGCTCCTTCCACAAAAATTTCGCTTTTTAGCATATTGAGATTATAACTCAGCAGTTCACAAATTTCAAGAGAAAACGGAAGGTTTTTGCAATTTTTTTTATAAAACCTTCAAAAATATCCTTATTTTGTGTATAATGACGGCAATTTCTGAATGATTAGAACTTCTTTCCTGCAATTACAGTCGAAAATAAGAATGAGAATAAAATTTTTACTTATATTGTAAAAACAGTATTTTTGTGGTATTATAAATAGGTAAGGTTCTTTAGATGAAAATACGTCATCTGTAAGATTTATAGCAATAGCAATTTTATTTACGGAGATGTTTTTATGAGAAAAACAAAAATTATCTGTACATTGGGACCCGCTTGTAATAACAAGAAAACTCTTATCAAGATGGTTCAGGCGGGAATGAACGTTGCTCGAATCAATCTGTCCCACGGCACCTATGACGACATAAAAGATAATATAGCGATGGTTAAGGAAGCCGCCGCCGAATGTGGCAGAGAGATTGCGATTTTGCTTGATACCAAAGGACCTGAGGTCAGAGTCGGACTCTTTGAGAACGGCTTTGTTGAACTTGAAAACGGTCAGGACTTTGAGTTTTATAAAGATGAGTGTATGGGTACCGAGAAAGGTGTCAGTATCTCCTATCCCCGTTTGGTACAACTGTTCAAAGCAGACCAGAATATAATTGGCCAGCAGATGCTTCTTGATGACGGAAAGATTATCATGAGCGTTAAGTCTACTCACAGTGACAGAATTGTATGTACTGTTGAACAAGGTGGCAAACTCTCTAACCGCAAGAGCATAAACATTCCCGATTATCATATCAATATGCCCTACGTATCTGCTCGCGACAGACAGGATATTGAGTTCGGTCTTGCACAGGGAGCAACCTACGTTGCCGCTTCTTTCGTAAGAAGTGCAGAGGATGTTTCCACACTCCGTGACTTTATCGACAGCCTCGGCTATGATGACGTGGAAATTATCTCAAAAATAGAGAATCAAAGCGGTGTGTCCGATATTGACAACATTATTCGTATCAGCGACGGAATTATGATTGCCCGCGGTGATATGGGTGTTGAGATTCCTTTTATCAGAATTCCCGAGATTCAGAAGTCTTTAATCAGAAAATGCGTAATGGCAGGCAAGTACGTTGTTACCGCTACTCAGATGCTTGAGAGTATGACCACATCTCCAAGACCTACCCGAGCAGAGATTAACGACGTTGCAAATGCAGTATATGACGGCACATCTGCAGTTATGCTTTCGGGTGAGTCTGCCGCAGGCAAGTTCCCCGTAGAGAGTGTTCGCACACTTCGTGACATTTGTACAGAGGCAGAAAAGCACAGAGAGTTCCACGTACTGAGAGATGCACTCTGCCATTGTGCTGATGAGAACTCTTTCCGTGAGAATATCTGTTATGCAGCCAAGACTATAGCCGACAACATCGGCGCAAAGGCGATTATCGTTGAGAGTAAAACAGGTAACGTTGCCCGCGCTATGGCAAAGTACCGTCCCGATTGTGACGTTATCTGCGTTGTTACCTCCAAAGAAGTCTGCAACAAGTTGGGACTCGTATGGGGAGTTACCGCTGTGCTTGGCGAGGAACTCAAGGAAAGTGATGAAATCACCAAACAGGCAATGGCTAAGGCTCAGGAGACAGGTATTGTTAAAAAAGGCGACCTTGTAATTGTTATCTCCTCTAACAAAACCGTTCCTACCTCATCTACCGATACGCTCAATATCAGAATCGTATAAGTTTTATGCTTTCATATCCGCTCTCTTATTTTTAAGAGGGCGGTTTTTTATAGATTACGGCGAAATATATGTAAAAGAAAAATTTTTAGTTGACAATGCAGATTAGCCATAGTATAATGGTGCCAATTTAATTGAGATAGAGGCGTGGAACTCATCAGTATTCCCAAACAGACGAAAGTCAAGGCGAGGCGGCCGTTCGGGAAGAAAGGGAAATCCACCGAAATGCAACTGTCTGCCTGAGGCTGTTGTGTTGGGTTGCAGGGAAATACCTTGCAGACTGTCACAGATTTTGTGAAGAGCTATCCATGGTCATATATTTTGATTTTGTATTATTTTATTTTCTCGATAATGCATTTTCATTTTTCCGTGGGTCGCTTTGGCGGCTCTTTTTTTATTGTATGACTTAATTTAACCGACCTTTTCGGCAGCGGCCGTAAAGATAAATTTTCATAACAGAAAGGTGAAAGAAAAAATGAAAAAGTTTTTAGCTTTGATTATGGCAGTAATGATGCTGGCAGGTCTTGTGGCTTGTTCAGGCTCAGGAGAAGTTCCTACAGGCGTAGAGGACGGCGTTCTGACCGTTGCTATGGAGTGCGCATACGCTCCCTATAACTGGACACAGAAAGATGACTCCAACGGTGCAGTTCCCATCAAGGACTCTAACGAATACGCAAACGGATATGACGTTATGATCGCAAAGAAGATTTGCGAGGCAAACGGTTGGGAACTTGAAATTGTACGTTCCGACTGGGATTCACTTGTTCCTGCTGTACAGACAGGCGTTATTGACGCTGTTATCGCAGGTCAGTCTATGACAACAGAGCGTATGGAGCAGGTGGATTTTGCAGGTCCTTATTACTATGCTTCCATAGTATGTGTTACAAAGAATGACAGCAAATTCGCAGACGCAAAGGGTCTTTCTGACCTTGCAGGCGGTACTTGCACAGCACAGATCGCTACAATCTGGTATGACAGTTGTCTGCCCCAGATAGAGGGTGCCAAGATTCAGACTGCTGCAGAGACTGCTCCTGCGATGCTTATGGCTCTGGAGACAGGCACAGTTGACTTTATCTGTACCGATATGCCCACAGCACAGGGCGCGGTTGCAGCTTATCCCGATATGAAGATTCTCGACTTTACAGGTACAGATGACGGCTTTGACGTAGACGAGGGAGAGATCAATATCGGAATCTCCGTAATGAAGGGCAACACTTATCTCAAGGATGCTATTGATGAGGTTCTTTCTCCCATGACAGAGGCTGATTTCCAGGATCTTATGGCAGAGGCTATTACATACCAGCCCGTTGGTGACTGATAACGATTAAGACATAAAAGAAGATAAAAGGGGCGAGGGTTAATGACTGCTTCGTCAAATATTATAAATGATATTATAAAGTTGTGGGACGGCTATGGTGCGGCTTATCTTCAGGGTATGTTCAATACTCTGATACTCGCATTGGTCGCTACTGTAATCGGCTGTATTATCGGTTTTTGCTGTGGTATACTTCAGACCATACCTTGCTCGAAAAACGACAATGCTTTTAAGAAGGCGTTGCTTTTGGTAGTCAGAGCAGTAGTGAGAGTCTACGTAGAAGTGTTCCGAGGTACACCTATGGTGCTTCAGGCAGTTTTCATCTATTACGGACTTCCTTATATTACAGGCGGTCAGGTGAAGTTCACCAACGTATGGGTAGCGGCAATTCTCGTAGTATCAATCAATACAGGTGCATATATGGCTGAGTCTGTACGCGGAGGTATTATCTCTATAGACCCCGGCCAGACCGAGGGTGCAAAGGCAATCGGTATGACACATTTCCAGACTATGACCAACGTTATTCTGCCGCAGGCATTACGTAACATAATGCCTCAGATAGGCAATAACTTCATAATCAACGTAAAGGATACGTCGGTTATGTTCATCATAAGTTTTACCGAGTTTTTTGCGGCTCACAGAGCAGCCGTCGGAGCAACATATCTGTATTTCCCCTCAGCGGTTATCGAGATGGTAGGATATCTGACAATGACATTGGCGGCATCCTTTATACTCAGAGCGGTTGAAAAGAAGATGGACGGAGACAAGAGTTATGAACTCGTTCAGACAGATTCGCTGACTATGACTGCGGGAACCTATTCTTATCCCGACAAGGGTTCTCCTTTTGACGAGAAAAGCCCCGAAGCAGATAAGATAAAAGCAAGAAAAATCGCTGATATACAGAAGAGAGGTAGATAAAATGGGAGAGGTAATTTTACAGGTAAACCATTTATCCAAGGCTTTCGGAAACAATCAGGTTCTTGTGGACATCGACTTCACCGTTGAGCGAGGAGACGTTACCTCGATTATCGGTGCTTCTGGTTCGGGAAAATCGACTTTGCTTCGTTGTATTAATCTGCTGGAGACTCCCTCAGGCGGTGATATAGTATATATGGGACAAAACGTTACCAAGGGAGAGATAAACATAAACGAATATCGCTCCAAAGTTTCGATGGTGTTCCAGTCCTTTAATCTGTTCAACAATATGACGGTGCTTGAAAACTGTATCGTCGGACAGGTCAAGGTGCTGAAAAAATCTCGCGCAGAGGCAAAGGAAACTGCTATGCATTTTCTCGAGAAAGTAGGAATGGCGCCCTATATCAACGCAAAACCAAGACAGATATCGGGCGGACAGAAGCAGAGAGTCGCTATTGCGAGAGCTTTGTCGATGAAACCCGAGATGCTTCTCTTTGACGAGCCTACGTCTGCTTTGGACCCTGAGATGGTAGGCGAGGTACTGAGCGTTATGAAGATTCTTGCTCAGGAGGGAACAACTATGCTCGTTGTAACTCACGAGATGGCTTTTGCAAAAGAAGTCAGCAATCGGGTAGTATATATGAGCGACGGACTTATCTGCGAGCAGGGAACTCCCGAGCAAGTTCTCGGTAATCCTCAGAATCAACAGACAAAAGATTTTCTCGCAAGATTCAGAAACGCCTGATTATCCAAAAAACATAAAGAAAGCGTCCGCTATCGTAAAGATAACGGACGCTTTTTGTTTTGAAAAAATTAGCAAAAGCGAGGTGTCTGTTCTGTTCGACAAATTGAAACTTACTTCTTCAATACTTTTTTGCACCAGGTGCGCTTGTTGCATTTCGGACACTTCAGGTACCGAGTCGTTCCCATATGCATTGCGTTCAATGCCTCTGTATAGGTAGGTACAATTTCGTGACCGCAATTTTTGCACTTATAAGCACCCACACTGACCTCGAGTTTTAATGCATAGAAGCAAGGTATCAAGAATACGACGCAAAGTCCGAGAATTGTGACAAGCTGCCAAACTCCTTCGGGTATTAAAAATCTGGCTACAAAGAGACCTGCTATCAGGCCTACTATACTTACAATCATAATTGCCCACATAGAGGTCCAAATTGTTTTATTTTTCTTTTCTAATTCTTTCGCCATATCAAGCAAAAGTTGTTCGTTTTTCTGATTATTATTTTCCATATTGATTTTCTCCCCACTTAATAATTCATTTACACTGATGCCGAGAATATCACAAAGTTCAAGCATAATCGAAGTATCGGGCATAGCGATACCTCGTTCCCACTTGGATATTGCTTTGTCGGTGATACCGAGTTTTTCCGCCAACTGCATTTGAGTTAAATTTACCTTTTTTCTGCACTCGGCGATAAATCTTCCTATTTTCAATTGATCCATATGCAACCTCCTTTCACATACAGCATAGCAATTATTACTCGCAAAGTACACCTACCAACGGTTTAGTAGGGAGAAATCAACCGTTGGCAGAGTGAAAGTGAGTATAATTGCTTATTTGCTAAACTGATTATACCGCAAAGCGGTGGTCGTTTCAATCAAACAGAAAACCTCTTTTGCCCTCAAAGACAAAAGAGGTTTTTTGGTGGTGGACCTGAAGGGGATTGAACCCTCGACCTTACGGATGCGAACCGTACGCTCTCCCGGCTGAGCTACAGGCCCGAGAGAATTACTCCTCAGACTCTGTTTCTTTGAACTTCTCTGCAGGTATTTTGCAGATGGGGCATTTTTCGGGAGGAGTATCCCCCTCGTGGGTGTAACCGCAGATAGAGCAAACCCATTTTTTCATAGTGATTATCTCCTTTAATAAAGTTTATATTTTACCGCAACCACCACAGATTCCGTAGTAGGTGAGTACGGTGTTGTGGGTTTCGAAACCACTCATATCGCAGGGAGTGTTCATCATAGAGTGGGTGGCGGGCACATCGTATACCGAGCCACAACTCTTGCACACAAAATGTGCGTGAGGAGAGGTATCTCCGTCAATGCGTTCTTCGCCGCCGAAGTTGGCAATCGCTACTATGTCGCCCTGCTCTTTGAAGAGATTTATATTGCGGTAAACAGTACCCAAAGACAGGTCGGGGATCTGTTCTTTGAGAGTTTCATACACCCATTTGGCGCTGGGATGCGAGTTTGTACTGCGAATGGTATCAAGTATCATCTGTCTTTTTTTGCTGTAATTCTGACCGCCCATAAAACCACCTCTTTAAAATCAGTAATTATTACTGATTTTATTTTAGCATATATTTTATATCTTGTAAATAGGATAATGGGCAAGGCATAAATATTTTTTTATATCGTATAATTTAAAAAACTATGTAAGGAGAATTTTTATGCCGACAGTTTATTTAAGTCCATCTCTGCAAGAGTCAAATCCCTACTATGGCGGAGGTAACGAGGAGTATTATATGAACCTTATTGCCGATGCTATGGAGCCTTATCTCAGAGCAAGCGGAATCGAGTTTGTC
Source organism: Ruminococcus sp. (assembly GCA_045603105.1). Classification (GTDB taxonomy): domain Bacteria; phylum Bacillota; class Clostridia; order Oscillospirales; family Acutalibacteraceae; genus Ruminococcoides. Next base: position 78,047 of record JAZULM010000021.1, on the reverse strand, counting down.
CGAAACAAACCCGAAGATACTTTGTCAAAGACCATAGCGGACTCCAATCGGGGAAACTACGACTTGCATCTGGCAATTCATTCCAACGCTTCCTCCGAGGACAGAGCAGGACAAAATACGGGAGTGCAGGTTTACTATTATCCCCAGAGCAGAAACGGAGAGAGATTTGCAAACGTAATCAGGGATAACTACAAGGGACTTTATCCCGACCCGTCAAAAGTTACCACTATTCCTACCACAAGTCTTGCAGAAGTGCGCCGAACAAAGGCTCCTGCTGCTTTGGTAGAGGTGGCTTTTCACGATAACCCGGGGGATGCTCAGTGGATAAGAGAAAACATCGACGGTATAGCGAGAAACCTCTCTAAGAGTGTGGCTGATTATTTCGGCGTGCCTTTTGTGAATCCTTGATTTATTATGGGAATGTTGTATAATAAAGAATAGAATATTTGAAGGAAGTGTTGACTATGAGTAATATGCCCGATATGGCGGTTATTTCAAAGGTTATGGAAAATCTTGAGTGCAATAATATGAAGCCCTATTACTGCGAAACTTCCGAGGAGGCACTTAAGCTTGTCGAGAGTCTTCTGAGCAAGGGAGATACCGTTGCCTGTGGAGGTTCTGTTACCTTAAAAGAAATCGGTGCAGAGAAACTCCTGCGTTCGGGGAATTATAACTTCCTTGACAGAGCCCGCGAGGGAATTACTGCAGATGAAATAGAGCAGGTTTACAGAGGCGCTTTCAGCGCGGATGCTTACCTTATGAGTACCAATGCTCTGACCGAAAGGGGAGAACTCTATAACGTTGACGGTAACTCAAACCGAGTCGCAGCTCTTTTATACGGACCAAAGAGTGTAATCGTTGTTTGCGGTTATAATAAAATTGTTGCAAATACCGACGAGGCGGTAAAACGCGTCAAGGAAATCGCGGCGCCTCTCAACACAAAAAGACTGCATACCGGTTCCTATTGTGAGGCAAAAGGAGAGTGCAAGTCACTTTGTGAGGATGATCCCTTTATGTGTGACGGATGTAAGGGACAGGGCAGGATATGTTGCAACTTTGTTGTATCTGCTCAGCAGCGTAAGAAAGACAGAATCAAGGTAATTATAGTTGGCGAAGAACTGGGCTACTGATTTTCGGCTTAACAATATGTAACACTAAGGATCTATCCTCCGACTGAGATTGTCGGAGGATAGTAACAAAGTGCAGTTTATCTGCTCTGATTCTTATTCTGGTTGTTGTTCTGATTGTTGTTCTGATTGTTGTTCTGGTTGTTGTTCTGATTATTGTTCTGGCTATTTCTGTTCTGATTATTGTTCTGGTTATAGTTCTGGTTGTTACTGTTCTTGTTCTGATTATTCATTTTGAACACCTCCCTTTGTTTTTATTTTATCCATTGAACGGCGGTTTATACAGTGAAAAACTTTTTTGACAGAGTCAGCGGACTTCTCAGTCCCGAGGACTTGGAAATTTTTACAAATGAATATAAAAAGCCATCGTTTCGTGGCGTTAGAGTAAACACGCTCAAGTGTACCGAGGACAAGTTCTTCTCACTCGTGGAGGGAATAGACGAAACCCACAGAACACCTTTCTCGAAAGACGGTTTTTATATATCCGAGGGTGTGGAGTTTACGGGTAATCATCCTCTGCATCACGCAGGAGCGGTGTATTTTCAGGAGCCTTCGGCTATGTCGGCGGCTACTTTGCTTGCTCCCGAAAAAGGTGATATAGTCCTTGATTTGTGTGCCGCTCCCGGTGGCAAGTCAACTCAGCTTGCCTCATATCTTCAGGGTACGGGGCTTCTGTGGAGTAACGAAATAGTCAGAAATCGTGCAAACATACTTCTCGGAAATATTGAGCGTTGCGGAGTCAACAACTCGGTGGTGTCCTCAAGTGATCCCGAGAGTTTATGTACTGCCCTTGAGGGAGTTTTTGACAAAATTCTGGTCGATGCTCCCTGTTCCGGAGAGGGAATGTTTCGACGTGATAAGTCCGCTTATTCAGAGTGGTCACCCGAACATTCAGACGCCTGTGCAGTAAGACAACTTAAGATTCTGGAGAGTGCAAAAAAAACGCTTCGCCCGGGCGGAGTGATGGTATATTCCACCTGCACTTTTTCACAGGCGGAAAACGAGGGTGTCATAGAAGAATTTTTACGGCTTAACCCCGACTTTGAACTTGTGAAATCAAAGGAGACGTTCGGCAGAACCGCTTTGCAAGGTTGTGGCGTGAGGATATATCCCATGGATGGCGGTGAGGGACACTTTGCTGTTAAACTGAGGAAAAAGGGAAGCACACAAGAAATAAGCAGAACAGAACATATTACCGAGCCTGATGACGAGAGAAAAATTCCCGCTATTGTAAAAGAGTTTTTGTCAGAGAGTTTTATAGACGTGGCGCCTTATCGCAGACTTTTACTGCACGGGGACAACGTTTTTGTGCTTCCCGAGTATTGTCCCGATTTGAGAGGAACGTCCTCCATTCGAGCAGGACTTTTTGCAGGTACTGTTAAGAAGAATTATTTTGAACCTGCCCACGCTTTATTTATGGGTGCAGATATAAGCAATCTCAGACAAGTGGTAAACCTGAGCCTTGATGACATAAGAGTAAAAAAATACCTCCACGGCGAAGAAATAGACGTAGAGGGCAACATTAAGGGTTACACAGCAGTAGCCGTTGAGGGCATCATTATGGGCTTCGGTAAGGTAAGCGGCGGCAGACTTAAGAATAAATATCCCAAGGGACTAAGAATACTGTAAACACAGAGGTTTTTTATGGACAGGCTTTCAGATATAGGTGAAATCAAAAGAATAATGGAAAGTTCGGGCTTTTCTTTTTCAAAGGCTCTGGGACAGAATTTTATCATAAACCCCTCAGTATGCCCAAAAATGGCAGAAAACTGCGGTGCAGATAAAAACTGCGGTGTCTTGGAGGTAGGCCCCGGTATCGGTGTTTTAACCAACGAACTGTGTAAAGTTGCGAAAAAAGTTGTAGCGGTGGAACTCGACAAAAGACTTCCCGACATTCTGGCGAAAACTCTCTCGGACCACGATAATGTAAAAATTATCAGCGGTGATATTATGGAGATAGACCTGCATAAACTTATTGCCGAGGAATTTGAGGGGATGGATGTTGTAGTATGCGCAAATCTGCCTTACTATATAACCTCTCCTGTTATTATGAGACTTCTTGAGGACAGGCTCCCGATAAAGGCGCTTACAGTAATGGTACAGAAAGAGGCGGCGGACCGCCTTTGTGCTCAGATGGGAACTAGAGCCGCAGGTGCGGTTACGGCGGCGGTGAGATATTACAGCGAGCCGAAGTTACTATTCAAGGTGTCGGCAGGGTCGTTTATGCCTGCACCTAAGGTGGACTCAGCGGTTATCCGATTGGACGTAAATAGTACCCAAACTCTTGATGTTTCGGATGAAAAACTTTTCTTCCGCGTGGTGAGAGGAGCGTTCTCCCAGCGCAGAAAAACAGTGGCAAATTCTCTGTCGTCTATGCTGAATCTCAGTAAGCAGGATGTAAATTCTGCTTTGGAAAAAGCACAAGTCAGCCCTCTTTCGAGAGCAGAGCAATTAAGCCTTGAAGATTTTGCGAGTATAACAAATGCTCTTAGGGAGATAATGTGATGAAAATAGAAATGATAAGCTGGATAACTTTTGTGATGGGACTGTTTCTGATGATAGTCGGCATCGTTATCTGGGCGGGTAAAAAGATAGAATTTGTCCACGGAGAAGATAGTGCCAAAGTTCCCGAGGTATTTCGCGCAGCGTATTCCCGACTGCTCGGAATCGGAGTGATACTCCTTTCTTTGGCAGTTATGGGATATGGTGTGGTATCGTGTTTTCCAACGCTCCCTGTGTATATTCAGTGGCTTGTGGTAGGTGTATTCGGCGCATCGGGTATACTTGTTCTGGTTCTCGGATACAAGAAATATTACGAATGATATATCAGGCTATAAATTAATCGAAAGCAGAGGATAAAACCTCTGCTTTTTTTGTAGAAAAATTTATATAAATAATTGTAATACTTAAAAAAATGTGGTAGAATACAGTTAATAATATGCTATTATGGATAAATGTTGGAATTTTCCGAAAGGACGGCTTTTAATATGACAGTACGTACACGTTATGCACCCAGCCCCACAGGCTTTATGCACGTGGGAAATCTGAGAACGGCTCTCTATGAGTATCTTATCGCAAAATCTCAAAACGGTAAGTTTGTTCTTCGCATTGAGGATACAGACAGAGAGCGCCTTGTAGAGGGTGCAGTTGATGTAATTTACAATACACTCAAAGTAGCAGGACTTAATCACGATGAAGGTCCTGATGTAGGCGGAGAGTACGGCCCTTACGTTCAGTCTGAGCGCAAGGATATGTATCTGCCTTATGCGGAGCAACTTATTAAAGAAGGCAAAGCATACAGATGTTTCTGTACTAAGGAGCGACTTGCTGAACTTTCTGAGGAGAGTGTAGGCGGCGGATATGACGGACATTGCAGAGATCTTCCTCAAGAGGAGATTGACCGTCTGCTTTCAGAGGGCGTGCCTTACGTTATCCGTCAGAAAATGCCCACAGAGGGTTCTACCACCTTTTCGGACGCTGTTTTCGGCGAGATAACCGTTGACAACGCAGAACTCACTGATCAGATTCTCATCAAGAGCGACGGCTATCCTACCTACAATTTTGCAAACGTTATTGACGACCACACTATGGGTATCACCCACGTTGTAAGGGGTTGCGAGTACCTCAGTTCCACACCTAAATATAATCTTCTCTACGAAGCATTCGGCTGGGAGATCCCCACATATGTACATCTGCCTCTCATTATGGGCAAGAACGAGGACGGCTCTGTATCAAAACTCAGCAAACGTCACGGTGCCACAGGCTTTGAGGATTTGGTAGAGGACGGATATCTGCCCGAGGCGATTATCAATTACATCGCACTTCTTGGCTGGTGTCCCAAGTCAAATCAGGAGATTTTCACTTTGCAAGAACTCACCGAGGCTTTTCACGTTGACGAAATAAGCAAATCTCCCTCTGTGTTCGACTACGATAAACTCTCGTGGCTTAACGGCGAGTATCTTCGCAATATGACAGCCGAGGAGTTTTCGCAGGTGGCAACACCTTATTACAAAGAAGTTTTCGGCGATGCACCCTACGATGCAGATAAACTCACCGCGATACTTCAGCAACGTACCGTAAAACTCACCGACATTCCTCCTATGATAGATTTTCTGAGAGAACTTCCCGAGTATGACAAGGAACTCTTCGTAAATAAAAAGAGCAAGACAAATCTTGAGAATGCTCCCGGACTTCTCAGAACTGTTTATGAGGAGCTTAAGGCGCTGGAAGATTACAGCAGTGAGAGCATCAAGGATATGCTCATATCTCTTGCAGAGCGACTTGAGGTGAAAAACGGTACGGTAATGTGGCCCGCAAGAATTGCTGTCGCAGGCAAGACCGTTACCCCCGGCGGAGCAGTAGAGATACTGGACATTCTCGGCAAGGAAGAGTCCCTGCGCAGAATGGAAATCGGACTTGAAAAATTAAGTTAAGTTTAAGAATAAATCTTTGAAGAAAGGTTGAAAATAATGGCAGACGAAATCAAGAACGCTGAGATGAACGAAGAAAACGTAATGGCTTCGAACTTTATCCACGATTTCATCGACGATGATATTGCCGTAGGCGGAAGATTTGAGGGTATGAAAGTACACACAAGATTCCCACCCGAGCCTAACGGCTACCTGCATATAGGCCACGCCAAGGCTATCTGTATCGACTTCGGTACAGCACAGAAATACGGCGGTGTATGTAATCTTCGTATGGACGATACCAATCCTACCAAGGAGGACGTAGAGTACGTTGACGCGATTCAGGAGGATATCAAGTGGCTGGGCTTCGATTGGGATGACCGCTTCTACTATGCTTCCGATTACTTTGACGATATGTATCGCTTTGCGGTAGAACTTATAGAAAAGGGACTCGCTTATGTATGTGAACTCAATGCCGAGCAGATGCGTGAGTACAGAGGCGATCTGACCACTCCTGCAAAGAGCCCTTATCGTGACAGACCTATTGAGGAAAGTCTTGAACTTTTTGAGCGTATGAAAAACGGCGAGTTCGAGGAGGGTACTATGACTCTCCGCGCAAAAATCGATCTCGCAAGTGGCAACTTCAATATGCGCGATCCGGTTATTTACCGTATCAATAAACTCCCTCACCACAGAACGGGAGATAAGTGGGTTATCTATCCCATGTATGACTTCGCTCATCCTATCGAGGATGCTATGGAGCATATTACCCACAGCCTTTGTTCTCTGGAGTTTGAGGATCACAGACCTCTGTATGACTGGGTAATTGCAAACGTTTCCGTTCCTGCAAAGCCCAGACAGATTGAGTTCGCCCGACTTGGTATCAACAATACCGTTATGTCCAAGCGTAAACTCCGTACCCTTGTAGACGAGGGTTACGTCAGCGGTTGGGACGATCCCAGAATGCCTACTCTGTGCGGACTTCGTCGCAGAGGATATACTCCTCAGTCCATACGCAACTTCACAGAGCGTAACGGCGTGTCCAAGGTTAACTCTGTAGTAGAGTACAGTTTCCTTGAGCATTGTCTCAGAGAGGATCTGAACGAAAAAGCACAGCGTGTTATGGCGGTTATTAACCCCGTAAAACTTATTATCGAGAACTACCCCGAGGGTATGTCCGAGACTTTTGAGGTTGAGAACAACCCCAATCGTGAAGAGGACGGCAAGAGAACAATCACATTCACAAGAGAGTGTTATATTGAGGCAGAGGACTTTATGGAGGAGCCTATCAAGGGCTATCAGAGACTCTACCCCGGTAACGAGGTTCGCCTTAAGTCTGCATATATCGTAAAATGCACAGGCTGTAAAAAGGATGACGAAGGCAACGTAACAGAGGTTTACGCTACCTATGATCCCGAGACCAGAGGCGGTAACACCCCCGACGGCAGAAAGGTAAGAGGTACTATCCATTGGGTAGATGCTTCAAACTGCAAGGATGCAGAGGTTCGCCTTTACGATAATCTCTTTACAGTTCCCGATCCTGATGCAGGCGACAGAGATTTTATCGACTTCCTTAACCCCGATTCCCTTAAGGTTCTCACAGGATGTAAGGTTGAGACCTGTCTTGCAGATGCAAAGATGGGTACAGGCTATCAGTTTATGAGACTCGGTTACTTCTGTATGGATAAGGACAGCACAACTGATAATCTTATCTTTAACCGTAGCGTATCTCTGAAAGACGGCTTCAAGAAAAAGTAATTAGTTATTTGAAAAGGTCTGCTTTGTCAATCTTCGTGATTTACGGCAGACCTTACTATCAGCAGGAGGAAAAGTGATGAAAACTGCAATCGTTACAGGTGCATCCAGAGGCATTGGCGCCGCTTGTGCAGTGGCTCTGGCAAAAAGCGGATACAACGTGGTCCTTGGCTACAAAGAAAACAAAGAGCGTGCCGAGCAACTTGCTAAGGTGCTTGTAGAGGGTTACGGTGTTGCTGCTTTTGCAGTAAAAGCAGACGTTACCGATTCACACGAGGCAGATGCTCTAATTGAAGCGGCAGCAAAGGGCTTCGAGGGTATAGACGTGCTTGTAAATAACGCAGGAATATCTGAGCAGAAACTTTTCACCGATATTACCGACGCCGACTGGGAGAAGATGATTGGTACCAATCTTACGGGTGCATTTAACTGCAGTCGTGCCGTAGCGAAATATATGATAAATCAGAAGTTCGGAAGTATTGTAAACATCAGTTCCATGTGGGGACAGGTGGGGGCTTCCTGCGAGGTACACTACAGCGCCGCCAAGGCAGGGCTTATCGGTATGACCAAGGCTTTGGCTAAAGAGCTTGCTCCCTCCAATATCAGAGTTAACTGTATCTGTCCCGGAGTGGTGGCAACAGATATGATGTCAGATTTTGACGATGAAACTATAGCCTCTTTGGTTGAAGATACACCTATGGGACGACTCGGTACTCCCAAGGATATCGCGGACGCGGTTGCTTTTTTGTGTAGTGACAGAGCAAGTTTCATTACAGGACAGATATTGGGTGTCAACGGTGGCTTCATAATATGATTAAGCGATGTATTGTGACACTCCTGACCTTTGCGATTTTGTTGTCGGGATATGTGTGTACAAGTGCTGTATCTACGATAAGTTTTGAGCTGAGCAATTCAGAGAGTTATAAGGGAAGAAAGTTTGACACCTCGCTTGGTTGCTCGGGTATATGCGAACTTTCATCTTTTGTGGCAGAGATTACTTTTGACGAAAAGTTGATTGAGTACAGAGATGCAAAGTCGGTGTCCGAGGAGGGTATAATCTCCGTAAACAGTACCCAAGAAGGCAAAATAGTTCTTGTGTATTTGTGCGAGGAGGGCATAGACTGCTCGCAAGGGACTGACCTTGTGACTTTGACTTTTAAGTCTGTGGCGGAAGGAAATGCAACCCTTAGTCTTGATGTTCGCGATGCTATTAATTCGCGAGGTAAAGATTTACCCGTAGTCGATACGGTAGACGCTGAAGTAATCTCGAATAAGAATTCTGGGAAAGTTTCGTCAGGTAAGGCGGAGGATATAAAGACATCATCCTCAGAGGTATCCGCTTCAGAAAATGAGGACGAATATTCAGGCGAATCTGACTCAGAAAACGAAAAGATTGTTATCGGTGGCAAGGATATAAGCGATTCCACCATTGTTTCTGTGGTAGTGCTTTTTGTCGCAGTAACCGCGGTGGTAGGATATACTTTCTATAAAATCGGCGTGAATAAAGAAAAGAAAAAACCTCCCCTCGATTAGTCGGGGAGTAATAAATAAAAGGATGGTGCAGTATGAAGAGAACACTTAATGCATTCTGGATAATCTCAGCAGTTTTTCTTATGACAGGTGCCTTGTGGGGTGTCGTATCAGGACTTGAAAACGTTATGAGTTCCGACAAAGTATGCGGTGTAGCCCTGATTGTTTTTGGTGTTATAAGCATACTCGGTTATTTTACGGCAGGTGTAAAATCTGCGGGAAGCGGTTGGCTCCTGTTTGACGGAATGATGGCTTTTCTCTGTGGATTATCATACATATTCTCTTATGTAGACTATGCACTCTTTAACGTCAGTCTTACTTACATAATGGCTTTGTGGCTGATGTTTTTGGGAATATCCCAGATTGCAAGATGCCAGAATATATCAAAATCTTTCGGCAGAGGACTGATGACAGCAACGGGAATACTCTGTGTTCTGGGCGGACTCGCCTTTTATGTCAAGCCCGTGTCAGATTTACTGCTTGTGTCCGAGGCGTTGTCGCTTTTCGGCTACAGTCTGAGCTTCCAACTTGTCTTAGCGACACTTCTGGTGCTTTCAAGACTTATGGCGAAAGGAAATTCCAGAAAAAGATAAGAAAAATAAAACGCTTTCCCAATTCAGGGAAAGCGTTTTTTTGTTTATGGGCGACTAATAAATACCGCTGACGGATACTTCTCCGAAACTGACTTTTTCTGTGCCGTCTGAGGTGGTCACAAGCAGATTTCCGCTTTGGTCAATACCTGTGCAGATACCGCTTTTGTTTTCTCCCCACAAGACCTTTTTGCCGATGTTCGCACAAAGCAAGTTATATTCTGAGAAAGCCTGCTCAGTCAGGGTGAAGTCGGTACTCTCGAGCAGTGTGAACACTTCCTGTGACACAACCTCAAACACTTTCTCGGCAAAATATTCTTTGCCGGTGAGAAGTTTGAGAGAGGTTGCCTTGTCCTTAATATCGATAGGAAATACGGTAGTGTTTAGGTTGATTCCGATGCCAACAACGGTGCCTTTTTGTGTGCCCTCGGTAAGTATACCGCAGAGTTTTCTTTTATCTGCAATAATATCGTTGGGCCACTTGATACTAAGATTTTCTATACCGAGTTTACTAAGGGCTGAGTGAACACCCAAAGCGCTGAGAAGCGTCACCTGAGGCTTATTCACACAGGGGATGATCAGCGACATACAAAGAGTATGTCCTTTTTCGCTGTACCAACTGCGAGAGAGTCTGCCTTTGCCCGCGGTCTGGATATCGGTATATATAACTGTATAAGCAGGTAAAGGCTCCCCCGAATTTAGGAGAGCCTTTGCGAAGGTGTTGGTTGAATCAATTGTGTCTAAGTGTATTACGTTGAGTTTCAGATTGCTCACACCAATCTTTTCTTAATAAGTGTAAGGGGTTTACATATAGCGGTTCCGACTACAATATTTACAGCGATTTCGATAAGTCCGTTAGTGCCTGCAAAAAGTGCGAAAAGTGCAAAGATGTTGTCAATTGAAACACCGACTACGTCGCTTAAACTATTTCCAAAGAAAAGCCACATAGAGGACAGGAAAAGTACGGTGTTGATAATGGCAACGCTTGCTCCTGCAACGGGAATACCGAGCAGGGTTCTTTTTATGCCGTCTTTGGTTATCCACTTGTAAATCATAGCGGGTAAGAATCCGCAGAGAATTCTGGGAACAAAGCACATAAGAAAAGTAAGTAGGGGGTTAATGCTCATAAGTCCCACACCTACATAGTCCATACCGAAGCAGGTGTAAAAACTTGTAAGTCCGAACACACTGCCCAGAATCAGACCGCTGCGCCAGCCGAGAACGATGCTTCCTACTGCAACGGGCAAAGTGATGAGTGTCATCTTGACAGGTCCTATGGGAATATATCCGATAGGTGTAAAGGTCATCAGGATAATCAATGCCGCAAGAAAAGCGGTCATCGTCATCTCTACCACGGTAGGGTTGATGGTTGATCTTCTTTTTGTCATAATAATACCTCCTGCTGTCTCCCGCTATAGGGTGAGACGCAATATTATTTATATAAAACTTACTCCTCGTGAGCAATTTTACATACAGAAAAATCAGACGTTTTTGTTATAGATAATGCGAAGGCCCTGAAGCATCAGGTCATCGCGGATGATGATATCGTGACTGCAACTCGGGATGATGTCCTGAGCAATACCGCCTGTGGCAACAACTGTACATTCACAACCCATTTCCTTGTTGATTCGGTCTATCATACCGTCAATCATTGAGGCGTTTCCGAGGACTACTCCCGAACGGATACACTCGTCGGTATTTTTGCCGATAACTTTTTCGGGCGCCTCCATTGCTACCGAGGGCAAAAGTGCTGTCTTGTCAGAAAGAGCGGTCATAGATATTGATACACCGGGAGATATCGCTCCACCGATCATAGCGCCAGACTTATCGAGCACAATGATTGTAGTGGCGGTTCCCAGACTGAGAACAATTGTGGGAGCGCCGTACATATGAAGCGCTGCAACACAGCCCGTTACCAAGTCTGCACCTGTAGAAGAAGGGTTGTCGATTTTAATGTTGAGGCCTGTTTTGATGCCGGGGCCGACTACAAGAGGCTCTACACCAACGGCTCTTTTGATAGCGTGTTGGACGGTACGAAGAACCTGGGGGACAACGCTTGAAATAATACAGCCGTCAATCTGAGATTTGTCAAAGCCGTATACGGAAAGCAAAGCGTGGAACTCCCCTGCAAACTCGTCAGATGTTTTAGTTCTGTCGGTAGAAACCCTTGCAAGCATAACAAGGTCTTCGTCTTTAAAAAGACCGAATTTTATATTTGTATTGCCAATGTCAATTACAAGCAACATAATAATCACCGCCTATATTATATGTGAAAACTTAAGGAAATGCAAGAACACATTATTTTATACTTGTAATACGTTTGCGTTAAGTACCTTTTGATGATAAAAAATCAGAAAAATAACATCTTTTTGTCAAAAAGTAAATATAGACACAAAAAGGTGTGATAATATATTATTGTATCGAGAGTCGGTATGCTTCAAATAATCGAAAGGGGTAGTTGCTATGAATAATTCTGACAAGCGCCAGCTTAAAATTCTTGCTGCTAAGGCAAGACTGGGCGCAGTAATCGGCACATATCACGCCAAATCAGGTCATCCGGGCGGTTCGCTTTCTGCGGCTGACATTATGACTTACCTTTACTTTAAGGAAATGAATGTGGATCCTGCTGACCCCCAAAAGGCAGACAGAGACCGCTTTGTACTTTCAAAGGGACATTGTTGTCCCAGCCTTTATGCACTTCTTGCGCTTAAGGGCTACTTCGACTTCGAAGAATTATATAAACTCCGCCATGTAGGTGCTATGCTTCAGGGACATCCCGATATGAAGGGCACTCCCGGTATTGATATGAGCACAGGCTCACTCGGTCAGGGCGTCAGCGCTGCTTGCGGTATGGCTCTGGCAGGCAAGTATGATAACAAAGACTATCGCGTATATGCAGTCCTCGGTGACGGCGAATGCGAAGAAGGTCAGGTTTGGGAGGCAGCGATGTTTGCTGCTCACAATAAACTTGATAATCTCGTTGTTATCGTTGACCAGAACGGCCTTCAGATTGACGGACCTGTTAGCGAGGTTTGCGGTATCGAGCCTCTTGACAAGAAATTCGAGAGTTTCGGCTTTAACGTAATCAAGATTAACGGACATTGTTTTGACGAGATTGAAAATGCATTTGAGCAGGCAAGAGCAACCAAAGGAATGCCCACTGCTATACTTGCAAAGACTGTCAAGGGCAAGGGCGTATCCTTTATGGAAGACCAGGTAGACTGGCACGGTAAGGGCCCCAACAAGGCAGAGTACGAACAGGCTACAGCTGAGCTGGAGGCCGCAATTGCAGAATTGGAGGGTGAGTGCTGATGGCTGAAATCGTAACAAAAGCTACCCGAGAGAGTTTTGGTGAGGCTCTGTGTGAACTCGCTAAGGATAACGACAGAATCGTAGTTCTTGACGCTGACCTTGCAGGTGCAACCAAGACCTCTATCTTCAAGAAAGCATACCCCGACAGATTTTTTGACTGCGGTATCGCAGAGGGTAATATGATGAGCATTTCTGCAGGACTTGCTTCCTGCGGTAAAATCCCCGTTGCAGCATCTTTCGCTATGTTTGCAACAGGCAGAGCATACGAGCAGATAAGAAACTCTATAGGCTATCCCAATCTTAACGTTAAGATTGCAGGCAGCCACGCAGGTATCTCCACAGGCGAAGACGGTGCAACTCACCAGTGTCTTGAGGACGTAGCACTTATGCGTACTATCCCCGGTATGACAGTTCTTTGTCCTGCTGACCACTACGAGATGAAGGCTGCTACCAAGGCTGCTATCGAACTGGAAGGTCCGGTATACATCCGTCTCGGCAGACTTGCTATCGACAGTTTCAACGACCCCGATACTTATGAGTTTGAACTTGGCAAGGGTATAACTCTCCACGAGGGTTCAGACATTACTGTTATCGCAACCGGTCTTGTTGTTAACGAAGCAAGAAAGGCTGTGGAGGAACTTGAGAAAGAAGGACTTAATGTTCGTCTTATCAACATCCACACCATCAAGCCCATTGACCGCGATATTATCGTAAAGGCCGCTAAGGAAACAGGCAGAATTATCACCATTGAGGAACACAACGTAATCGGTGGTCTCGGTGACGCAGTATGTGACGTAGTTACATCCGAGTATCCTGTTCCCGTTCGCAAGGTGGGTGTTTATGACCGCTACGGTTATTCAGGTCCCGCTTGGGAACTTCTGGAAGCCTTCGGTCTTACAAGCACAGGCATCAGCAAGGTTATCCGCGAGGAATTAGCCAAAAAGTAATTGATAATTTTTTTATACAAAAGCTCCGATTTTATATCGGAGCTTTCATTTTTTGCCACTGGTATTTTTGTTTTTGACACACACAATATAGTTGAAAGGTTGATGTGTGTGATTGAACTCAGCAATAATATTTTTGATGAAGAAGTAACAGAATGCAACGCGCCTGTGCTGGTGGTGTTCGAGGCTCCCTGGTGTACGGCATGCAAGAGCAGTCACAGAGTTCTTGGTATTTTACAGAGTGAACTCACCGAGGTTAAATTCTGTACTGTAGATGTAGACAGAGAATTTGAACTTAAAGAGAAGTACAGCATAAAAAGTGTACCAACCGTGCTTTTGTTTTACAGAGGTTTTTTAAGGGGCAGAAAATCAGGAATGCTTAATAAATCTATAATCTGCGATATGCTAGCTGAGATATCCTCAGAAAAAGAAAAAACCTGTCCTTTATAAGGGCAGGTTTTTATATACAGTACAGATTGGTATCCCAGCAGGGGATGTACGGGTGATGCCTGAGATGAATTTTATACTCGGGATTTATACTGTGGATAAGCGGGATGAGAGTACTCAGATCTTCGCTTCTGTGATAGCAGGAAATACTCAGTTTGGGCTTTTGAGTTTGCAGAAGTTTTTTCATACCCAAGAGCATTTCTTTTTCGGCACCCTCCACGTCGGCTTTTACATAAGTGATTTTTTTGTCGTCGGTAATATTGTCTACAGAAACGGCAGGAACTGTGTACTTACCAGAGGGAGAAAAACTACTCTGTCTGCCGCCACCGCCACTAAAGGTAAGTTCGGTGTTTTCGCTCCATACGGCATAGGGTAGGCAAGAGGTGTCGGGCTTGTCTTGGAGGTAGAGGCTGAGTTTTTCGAAAGTCTTTTTATCAGGCTCAAGTGCCAAAACCGAGGCATATCCTCCCGTAAGACTTATAAGTTCCTCTATGGTGTCTCCTCTGTATGCTCCCAAGTCCAGCATATGTTCGCTTAGTTTAAGATTAAGTATCTCAGAGAGGGCCAATTTTCTGTCGCTTTCAATAGAGAAGAGGATAGGGAGTTCTCCTGTAAACTGAAACAAAATCATATTGTCAAAAACTCTTTTTGATTCCTCGTCAAAGAGCATCTCGCGTGCAAGGGAGAGGGAGTCTTTTTGTTCTTCGATATAGGTTCTGTTGAATATAGTATCGCCGAAAACCGGTACCACGGGAACCACAACTCTGTGTTTTTTTGAAAGTGTTTTTATCTCGCTTATAACCTGAGGAATACTTGTTGCAAACCCGAGTGCTACAATAAAGTCCTCGTAGTCTGCTTCTACCTGAGTCAAAGACCTAACCTTGTATCCGCGAAAGGATCTGTCACGGACAAAGCCTTCGGATGCGACAACCTCAGAAACTTTTATATCCAAACGCTCAAACTCGTCCAAAACCTTGTCGCCTCCAAGTCCCGTGCCGTAAAGGACAATGGGCAGATCGGTTTCCATAAGTGTTTCCCACGAAGATTTGTGACTGAGTATTTTATCTATCATAGTCTTCACCTCAGGGTTTACATGTTCCGCAGGGTCTGAAACCCTCATCCAATGCTTCCTCGCGACTGTAGAGCATAACTTTGTTTTTTATAGTGTCAACAGCACCGCAGTCCATACTGTGAAAAACCATAGATTTTTTGTTACCTATATAGCATACATCTGAGGGGTATTCTGAGGTAGAAAGGGTATAAGTAGCCTCGGTAAGAGATTCTGCTTTTTGAGAGTCGGTTGATATGTGAAGTTTCTCGCCGTCTGAGTTAATTACAATATTTCCATCTATGTCAGTTCGCCAGTAGGGGATGTTTCTTTCCTTCAGGGCAGACAAAGTTTCTTTATGAGGATGGCCGTAGTCGTTGTCCAAACCGCAGGATATTAT
The DNA here is from genome assembly GCA_045603105.1 of Ruminococcus sp. Classification (GTDB taxonomy): domain Bacteria; phylum Bacillota; class Clostridia; order Oscillospirales; family Acutalibacteraceae; genus Ruminococcoides. Next base: position 62,485 of record JAZULM010000021.1, on the reverse strand, counting down.
AGCGGCATAGGGTTTGACTGCGTCCAGAAATGACTCACACGAACTGGTGGAACTGCCGTGATGACCGCATTTAAGCACATCCGCTTTGAGGTCGTAACCACTTCTTACAAGGGCTTTTTCCACACCCGACTCCGCATCTCCTGTCAGCATAAACGAGGTGTTGCCATATTCTACCAAGGTGACTAAGGAGTAGTCGTTGAGATTGGAGTAAATGGCATTTGATTCGGGGGACAGTATTGTGATTGTTGCGACACCAAGAGAGTAGGTATCATAGACTTCAGGTGTTTCTACAGTGACACCACGCTCGTCTGCTGCGTCTAAAACGTATTCCCATACATTAGAGTCGCTTTCTGCATCGGGACAGATAAGAGTCGTGGTGCTGAAGCTTCGGATAACTTCGGAAAGGCTTCCGCAGTGGTCAGAGTGTGGGTGAGTAGAAATAATGAAGTCGAGTTCCTTTACCCCTTGGGAACTGAGGTATGATATAACATTATAACGCTCGCTGTATTCACCGCCGTCAATAAGCGCAAACCGTCCTCTTGATTCAATCAAAGTGCAGTCGCCCTGACCTACAGAAATGAAATGAACAGTCAAGTCAGCATCCTCAGAGGATATGGGTGTGGTGTTGTCTATAGGGTTATAAACCGAAAACACACACCCTGACAGTATTAGGCAAATTGAAAGCAGAGAAATAATTATTGAAATTATCTTCTTCATAAAGCCTCCAAAGGTAAGTGTAGTATATATCTGATTCTATTATATAGCAAAACTGACAACATTTCAATTTTTTCTGAGCAAATGCTTCTTTTTTGCTTTCAAAATTTTATTCTTGGATAAGAATTGATAATAAAATAACAGGCTTTTGGATAATTTTAGATAATAAAGTCGGAGTTTGAATGAAAAAAGCATATTTACAAACAAAAATTAGTATGTTATTATATATCAAAAGATAAAAAAAGCAAACTATGGGGTGATACTTATGGCTAAGAATTACAGATACAAGTACGAAATAGTTTCAGCGGACGACAACCTTCCCGGTAAAGTTATACTTTTTGACAAGCCAGGTGCAGAGTGTTATACCAATAAACATTGGCACAAGAATATCGAAATAGACTATGTTCTCAATGGCAAACTCTGGGTAATGACCAATAACGAAGAGGGTACCATTTCTGATGGTGACTATATAGTTATCAATAACGACGATATTCACCAGACCTGCGGAAAAAATCCCGAGGAAAATGTAAAGTACTTGGTTGTTCTTTATTCATATAATTTCATTAAAGCGTATTTTGACGACTTCGAATCCTATAGTTTTAACGTAGAGAAAAATCCGACAGCCAAAGCGGAAATCCGCCGACAGCTTGATATTATCGTTAAATGTGTAGAGGAGCAGGGAGATTTCACTGACTTAAAGATAACTTCTGCTATGACCTCGATTCTCATTGAACTTTTCACTGGCTGTATGGAAGAGAGAGTAAGAACCAATGCCGAGATGGATCACGAGGAATTGGAGTATGCTAAGAAGGCTATTGATTACATTAAACTCAACTTCAAGGAGAGAATCACTCTGGGTGAGATAGCATCTCACGTCGGACTTACTCCTACATATTTCTCAAGATATTTTAAACAAAACACCAGAAAAACTTTCAAGCAATACTTAAATCTTGTAAGACTTGAGAACGCTCTGAGGGATATCCAGGTAAGCGGTATATCTGAAACACGCGCTGCGGTGGAAAACGGATTCCCCAGCGTTAAGGCATTCATTGCTACTTTCAAGAGTGTGTATAACTGTACTCTCAGCGAGTACGTAAGACAGTACCACGATATTCCCTCTATATCTGAAATACGCAGAATATAAAAGTATAAAAAGCAGGCGACTGAATTTCAGTCGCCTGCTTTTTATATGGGTTATTTTATACAATCGGTGTATAGTAAACGTCGAGTATCATTTCGTAAAGAGCAACCTTGTCAACTTTATATTCGGCGTAGGTGCCACCGCTTTTAAGCGTACCGGGAACCGTAACAAAATCAAGTTCCGACACTCCGTTTTGAATTATAGTAGTAGCAAAAACGGTTATTGTGGAAGTGCTGAGATTTGTCTCGCTGTTATCTGCGATGATATTGTAAAGTTTTACGGGAGTTGTAATGTCAGATTTTGTCATATTGATCGCTGTTTTTGAAAATTCCTTAAGATAAGTGATCTGATGATTCATTCTGTATGTACTTGACTCCAGAAACTTTACTTCTCTTTGGCGGACATATCTTAGTGCTTCGATTCCGTGAAGAGTAATAACTTCTCCTTTGAAGTGGTGGACAGAATACTGGTCGTAGAAAGTGTCGTCGGTCAGCGTAACAGTCACTCCGCCGATGGCGTCGTTGAGGCTGATTATTGCAGATGTATCTATAGCATAATATGAATTGATGGGAATATTGTACATAAGTCGGGATACTGCCTGAACGGTGTTAAGACAACTTGTCTTTCTTCCATCTCCGTATGCATATGCAAGACACAGTTGTCGTTTTTCTGTGCCGAGATATTCACCCTCGGAAGAATAAACACCTATATCGGTAACTATATCTCTAGGGACAGCGATAACAGTTGTCTTGCCTGTTTTGGTATCCAATGCAATAAGATAAAGGGCGTCACCCTGGCCACCGGTACCTACTGTGCCGTCTGTGGTACCCAGTTCGCCTTTGTCAACACCAATACACATTATGCTGGTAACGTTTTCGTTAAACAGATACTCCTGGCCTTTGTAGTTGACACGTTTGCCGTTGTTTGTAATGTCGATACTGCTCTCGATCTCGGGTGCAGAGATATCGATATTCTCGTAGTTTGTAAGTCTTGTCAGTCCTAATTCTCTGAGCGTAATAATACAAATGAAAAGTAAAAGCAAGAGAATGGCGATTGCTGCAAGGGTACGTCCCAGAATAATGAGTGTCTTTTGCCACCAAGGGCGTTGTTGCCACTTTTCGTTTTTCTGTCGGTTGTTTTTTACTCTGAAATGAGATTCGGTGTGACTCCTAACAATAGTATCGGGGTCAGAGTCTTCGCTGTGCTGACGGTGGTGACTTTGACTTTTCTGACGTTTTACAAAAACGAAATCGTCAAAATCTTCCTCTGTTGCAGGGGGTTGGTCGGTAGGTTCTTCGGTATGGTGATGGTGACGATGGTGCGTCGGAACAACCAGGTCATCAGCAGAAAAATCTGAGTTGTTGTCGGGAATATCCGAAACAAAATCAACGGAATCGTCCTGATAATTATCATTGTGTTCGCTCATCGTTTATCAGCACCCCCTGTACTAAGAATCTAAGACTGGAATTATAATCTGTGCATGTGCTCAGAGTTATAATTCTATCGTTAATATCAAGTTCAACACCCTCACGTACAATGGAGTTTGCTGAGTGAGGATTCAGACAGTCATTCAGGTACTGGCTGTATACCTCGTCTTTGTGAAATTCAAAAGAGTTAAGAATATGGCGGTTGTCATACTCGTAGGCGGCAAAAATCTGATATGTAAGAATATGGCCATCTATGTAAATGTAAATGTACTGGTTTTCCTCAAAAAACTCAGGGTCAGAGAAATTGTGCAACCCCGCAAACATTGAGCCGTTGAGCATATTGTGGCCGTACAGAACGGTTACTCTGTCTATAAAGAACTTTGTGTTGTGACGCTGAGAGTATATTGTACCTGCAAATTCATAATTGCCGAGGTAGTTGTGGTGCAGATAGTAGTTGTCATCCGCATAGGAACTCTGTGCTACGGGGTAATCGATAACGGTGCCGGGGATACGTATCCAGGCATATAAATCGGAGTTAAGAGAGGTGAGTTCCTCAAAATCAATGGGGTTTTCGGCCAAAACTACGTCAGTCAGATCCGAAGTGGACTGAAGCGTAGTCGGCTCGGTAGTTGTGTTAACTACGTTGGAATAGTCTGTGGGATCTATACTGCCACCATTGCAGTCGTAACATCCTGTGCATTTTATCATAAAGAAGATAACTGCGAGGCACACAATAAGAATTGCAGTTATGAAAACAGGAACTTTCCATTTTTTGTTCATTATACGTCACCTTTATAAAAGATTGATTAATTGCTACATATACACAATAATTATACAAAACAAATGCTATTATGTCAATGAAACTGTCAGGAAGATTTTGTTATTTATATAGAAAAATACAAAGAAAAAGCTCCGCTTTTGCGGAGCTCTTAGTTTACTGATTATTATGCATTAACCTTTTTCTTGAAGATGATCAATGCGCCCATAGCCACAACGATTGCGGAACCTACAACAGCATAAACAGGAATTGTATAGCCGGTTGTGGGAGATTCGGGGCTGTCATCGGGCTTCTCACCGGGAGTTGTATCGTCGGGGACAGAGGGGGTTTCGCCCTTCTTAACGAAGTGAGCATACAGTCTTACGTTAGAATCACCGTTGGGGGTGATAACGATAACAGGTGTAGTCATATCGCCGGAAACGATATCAAACTTTCCGTAAACGATTTCCCAGTGGTCAAATTCCCAACCGTCAGCGGGAGTAGCTGTGAAAGTTACGTTTTCGCCGGAACTTACATCAACAGTACCGGGGTTGTTGATACCGGGTGTTGCAGCGCCGCCCTCTTCGGGAACGGGAACAGCGTCAACCTTGATGTATATCTCGCTGACTGAAGCTGTGGGGCTGATCTCTGCAGAAACAGAAGCAACTGCACAGCACATAAGCATAAGTGCAACGATGAGAGAAATAACTTTTTTCATTATGGTTTTCCTCCTGTATGTAAATTTATATAGTCAACCACATTAAACTATGTAGAAATAGTATAGCACTAATTTTTTGAATTGTAAAGGGCTTTTTGCTTATTTTTGGATATGTTTTTTGAGTGAATCTCTAAATAATGAAACATTATCAGATAGAAAAGGTTTTGTATTGAGTTAATAATTCCAAGTCTTTCCAGATAAATGTTTTGCCGTCAAAGGTCATATAACTGTGAGGAGAGTTTTCTTTGGGTATTGAAACAGAGCCGGGGTTAAGATATATGTGGGTGTCGGTTATTTCACACGCGGGGACGTGAGTATGTCCGTGAAGGAGAATGTCACTTTCTTTTATAGGAGGCAGGTTGCTACTGTTAAAGGTGTGGCCGTGAGTAGCAAAAATCAATTTCTCCTCAGCAGAAAGCAGGAAATAATCTGAGAGTATTGGAAATTCGAGTACCATCTGATCTACCTCTGTATCGCAGTTGCCTTTTGAGGAGCAGATTATATCTTTGAGAGGATTGAGCATTTCAATTACCTCTTTCGGAGCATAGTCTCGGGGCAGGTCATTTCTCGGGCCGTGGTACAAGATATCCCCCAAAAGTAAAATTCGGTCAGCGCCTTCTTTTTCAAAAGCTTCTAAAAGTTTGCGACAATAATATGCCGAGCCGTGAATATCCGATGCAATAAGCCATTTCATAGTTATACCTCTTTATAAATAAACTTGTGTCTGTCACCCGACAGTTACGTAGGGAGCGATTTGTTCGAGAATCTTTTCTCCGATACCGTCGATACTGAGAAGTTCATCCGTACAGGTGAAGTCGCCGTGTTCTTGTCTGAAGTCGACGATTCTCTGTGCAAGAGCGGGGCCGACACCTCTTACTACGGTAAGTTCTTCGGCGGTAGCGGTGTTGAGATTGATAATTACTGAGGAGTTCTCTGACTGAGAAGTCAGATTCTCGTAATCTTGTTGTGATACGTAAACAACATCGGTTTCTTTGAAAAACATTGGAGAAAAGAAACATAGAAATATTATGGCGGACAGAAAGATAAGTCCCAACGCCACAAGGAATCTCTCGGGTTTTTTAAATATCAGATCCATCGTATCACCTGCCTGCTCTCAATATATAAAGTATAGCTCAGGCGATAAAGATTCGCAAGACTAAATTATGCACGTGCGATTATTGATTTTTCAATTGAAATAAAAGTCATATTCCGTTATAATACCCAAGAAGGAGTGAAAGTTATGTTATATATATGTTATCCCAAATGCACTACTTGTCAGAAAGCAAAGAAGTGGCTTGACAGCAAAGGTGTTGAATATACCCTGCGTGATATTAAGGAGCAAAACCCTACCTGCGAAGAACTTAAATGCTGGGTAGAAAAAAGCGGGTTGGAAATCAAGAAGTTTTTTAATACCAGCGGACTTATGTATAAATCTTTGGAACTTAAGAGCAAGCTTCCTCTTATGAGTGATGAGGAAAAACTGAGACTTCTCTCTACTGACGGAATGCTTGTCAAGAGACCTTTGCTTATATCAGACGAATACGTACTGGTTGGTTTCAAGGAGTCACAGTGGGAAGAAACTATCCTTGGATAATTGAAAAGTAATTTTTGATATGATACAATATTCGTTAGATTTTTGATGAAAAGGAATTTGAATTATGGATTTTGTTGCAAGACTATCTGAGCAGTTCAGCATTAAAACTGAATATGCATCCAACATAATAAGCCTTCTTGATGAGGGTAATACCATTCCCTTTATAGCCAGATACCGTAAGGAGATGCACGGCTCTATGGATGACCAGGTTATCCGTGAGTTTGCAGAAAGACTGGAGTACCTGCGCAACTTTGAGGCTCGTGCCAAGGAGATAACCGAACTCATAGAGGCTCAGGAAAAGATGACAGACGAAATCAGAGAAGCTATAGCAAAAGCAGAAACTATGGCTGATCTTGAAAATATCTACAGACCTTTCAGACCTAAGAGAAAGACACGTGCTTCCGTTGCTAAAGAAAAGGGACTGGAACCTCTGGCAGAATATATCCTTGCTCAGGAGGACGAGAACTCTTTCCCCATAGATCTGGCGGCAAATTACGTGGATGCAGAAAAAGGTGTCGAATCTCCCGAGGATGCTCTGCAGGGAGCGCTCGATATTATTGCAGAGATTTGCTCTGATACTGCAGAAATCCGCAAGAGAATGTTCAACCTCATGTGGCTCAACGGCGTAGTCAAAAGCGTGGCAACAGACGAAGAGGCGGACAGTGTATACACAGGCTACTATGACTTCAGTGAGCCTGTTAAGAAAATAAGCGGACACAGAGTTCTTGCCATAAACCGAGGCGAGAGAGAAAAATTCCTCAAAGTTTCTGTCGAGATTAACCCCGAGAAGCCTCTCAATATGATTAATAGTCTTATGGTAAAGGGTGACTCCCCCTGCAGCGAGGCAGTATACACTGCCTGCGAGGATGCTTACACAAGACTTTTGCTTCCGTCCATTGAGCGAGAGGTCAGAGCAGAACTCACAGAGAATGCAGACGTATCCGCGATGAAACTTTTTGCAACAAATCTGCATCAACTTCTGATGCAGCCTCCTGTAAAAGACAGAGTTGTAATCGGACTTGACCCCGGTTACAGAACAGGTTGCAAGGTAGCGGTAGTAGACGGTACGGGCAGAGTTCTTGATACCGCTGTAATTTATCCTACCCACAGTGAAGCAAAGATACAGGAATCAAAAGCAAAACTTCTGTCGCTTATAAAGAAGTACGGTGCCACCGTTCTTTCGATCGGTAACGGTACAGCAAGTAAAGAAACCGAGATTTTTGCCGCTGACGTTATTGCTCAGTCGGGCAAATCTGACCTTGCTTATATGATAGTAAACGAGGCGGGTGCCTCTATATATTCTGCAAGTAAACTGGCGGCGGATGAACTTCCCGAACTTGATCTGACTCTGCGCAGCGCGGTTTCTATCGCAAGACGACTTCAGGATCCTCTGGCAGAACTTGTTAAGATTGATCCTAAGTCCATCGGTATCGGCCAGTATCAGCACGATATGCCTCAAAAACGTCTGGGCGAGACGCTGGATGGCGTAGTTGAGGACTGTGTTAACTCTGTCGGTGCAGACCTTAACACCGCTTCTCCCGCACTTTTGAGCCGTATCGCAGGACTTGGCAGTACGGTTTGTAAGAATATAGTTGCATACAGAGAAGAAAACGGCAAGTTTATGAGCCGTGCAGAACTTAAGAAAGTTCCTAAACTCGGCCCCAAGGCTTTTGAACAGTGTGCAGGTTTCTTGCGTGTTTCAGGCAGTAAAGAGGCTCTCGATAATACTGCGGTTCACCCCGAATCATACAAGGCGGCTAAGGAGTTGCTTAAACTTCTGGGTTATACACCAAAGGACGTTCAGGGTGGCGGAATCAAAGGCATCCGAGAGAAAGTAACCGACAGAGTGACTATTGCTCAGCAGTTGGGAATCGGTCTGCCTACTCTTGAGGATATACTTCAGGAACTTGCTCAGCCCGGCAGAGACCCCCGAGAGAATCTTCCTCAGCCTCAGCTTCGTACCGACGTTATGGGTATTGAGGATCTCAGAGAGGGTATGGAACTGACAGGTACAGTCAGAAACGTTATAGACTTCGGTGCTTTTGTGGATATCGGTGTTCATCAGGACGGACTGGTGCATATATCTCAGATAAGCGAGAAGTTTATCAAACATCCTTCAGAGGCTCTCAAGGTCGGAGATATAGTAAAGGTTAAGGTTATCTCCGTAGACGTAGCCAAAAAACGAATTTCCCTTACAATGAAGGGCTTCTGATTAAAAATGCCTCCCAGGGTAATGTTCCTTGGGAGGCTTATTTTTTATTATTTCTTAATCTTCATCCTGACGAGAGTCAATGTCTGATTTGATACGCTCAAAGGTAACGCCGTATTTTACGGCAATATCTCTGGCGTAACTGACACCCTGGGGAGGAGCAATAGAGATTTTGAAGGAGCGATGTCCGTCGAGGGCACCCGTGACCATACTCTCTACTTTGCTGTCGCCACAGACCTCGGTGTTTACTTCGTCTAAGTTTCGGGCGAGGTCGTGCATATGGGTATTGAATACCGAGCGAACGCCTAAGTATCTCATACTGCGGATAACATCTCTTGCAATGTAAAGTCCCTCTGAAACGTTGGTGGTAGCAAGGCTTTCATTCATAAGAAGCAGACTGTACTTTGTGGCCACAGAGAAAATCTCCGAAAGACGTTTGCTTTCTTCTCCAAGTCTGCCCAAATCTACGGTGTCGTTTTCGTCGGCAGGGAAGTGGGTGAAAATGTTATCACAAGGACTGAAGGTCATACTTGTCGCAGGAACGTAAATTCCGTTTTGTGCGAGTAAAAATGCAAGTCCGACTGCCTGAGTAATGGTGGTTTTTCCTCCTCGGTTAGGTCCTGTGAGAATGTAAATTCGGGCGTTATCCCCGAATGTAAAGTCGTTGGTGACAATGTCGTCTTGCTGTGATTGAGTCGCGCGTATACCGAGTTTAAGGTTATACAGAGCCTTTATGTCACAGTCGCGGTTGTAAGTTTTTTGAACCTCTGCTTTGCAAAGGGGAAGTCCAAGAGCCTTTATTTTGTCACAAAGTTCTGCGAAGCGGATGTAAAAAATAATCTCGGGCATAAGTGAGATAAAGTCATAACCGCTGACACCCACGTATTTATTCAGCATAGATTTCAGATTATTGACAGTACGTTTGAGAATGTCGGTTACTACTCTCTTGAGAGCATCGGACATAGGATCGGCACCTGTAAGTGATGAGGTGGCAATGTGGTTTACATCCTTCTGAGCACCTGTTACCATCTGACCAAAGCCAAAAGCAGAGGTGCCGGGGTTGGCGGGATGATAAGAAGTAAAGCCCGACACATCGGTACCGTGATGAAGTTCGCTGTCTTTGGATACAAAGTTCATAAATTGTTTGAGCAGACCGCTGTCGGTAAAGTGTTTATCGTTAAGGGAAATAACTCCTACCGTTTTGGGTTTGAGCATTTCGTCAAGGTTGACTCCGAGAGTAATACTCTTTACCTTGCGTACCTCTTTGAGTGCCTCCTCTATATCCGCTTTGAGTATGGGGAATCCGCTGTCGTTATATATATCTTGCACTCTCTGTCTAAGGGTTACAAGTCCCTCGGATTTAATTTTGAGACGCTCGAGAGTTTCCTTCATTTTGGTAATACAGTCGATATATCCGTCAATCTCTCTTAAGCGGTTTACAAGTTGCCACAGCGAGGAGGATTCGGAATCTTTTTGCAGACGCTCAATTTCTCTCAGATCTTTAAGTTTTGACAGTAAAGCAGTCAAATCTTCGCGAAGTTGAGGAAAGTTAAGAAAATCTTCGAAAACATCGCATCTGTACCTTATGACATCTACGTCGTCTGTGATATTTATGAGCAGTTGTTTTATACTGTTTTGTTCGTATGTGTCCGAACTCAGGGCTTCAACGATAAAGTCCACGGACAGGTCGTTTACGGCTTCTTTCGTAAGACTTCTGTATACAGCTTCAGAGCCTTGGGGTGTCAGAAGACTGAATTTTTTGTTGTTCATTCAATCACGCTTTCTATGTTTATACAAGAATATAATAACACAGAAATTGCGTATTTTCAATCGGGTTAATAAGCATTTGCCTTGGGGATATTCCTTGTGTTTTTTATAGGGCAGAATGCCGTAGTTTTGTAGCATTTAGCTTTAGTTGACAAAAGATTTTCTCTATGTTAGACTGATTAAAAATATTAAGCTTTATGAAGAGTATCATTGGGAGGTATTTTTATGAATATCAGAGTAAAGACCACCTACAGTTACAAAGCTTTGGTTGCATTTAATGATTTTTGTGTTAAATCAAAAAAGTTTATATGGATAACTTTTGGTGCAATGTTCATTTGGTTCGGTCTGTTCTTCGCTATTGAATACATAGAATACGGATGGGTTGACCCTGAACTTATGGGGTTGTTTTTATTCTGGACGTTTTTTGTTTTGCTCTACGCTGGACTGACTTTGATACTTCCCAGAATAAGCCTCAAAAAAGCCATCAGTCTTAACGCTGAGTGTACTATCACTTTTTTGGAGGATAAGATTGAGGAAACCTGTGTTTCCGAACTTATAAACGAATCAGGAAACTATAGTTATAAACTGATACACAAGGTTTGTGAGAGTAAGGATTACATCTATGTTTTTGTTGCAAGAAACCGAGCGATAATTCTTGATAAAAACGGATTTGAATCAGGAAGTGAACAAGAACTGAAGGCTTTTCTGAGAACGAAACTTCTTGAGCCCAAGAAAATTAAATTTAAGTAAGATTCAGGAGTATATATGGAAAAGGATATAATCAAAAGAATTAACGAACTGGCAAAGAAAAAGCGTACCGTAGGACTGACAGAGGCTGAACAAAAAGAACAAAAGGAATTGTACGACGTATATCTCGGCGGTATCAGACAGCAGTTTCAAAGTACCCTCGACAACGTAAGCGTTGAGCAATCAGACGGCACTGTTGTTCCCTTCAAAGACGCCTACGGCAAAAAATAAATCGAAGATTAAGAGTGAGAAGACTGTCCTATCGGATGGTCTTTTTTTATTACTTACTTTGAAAAATGTGATTTTTTTGTTACTAAAATTTGCCGACCTGCGTTTTAAGGTGCTTTTTTGTGTTATTTTTCATAAAAGCGAATAGATGCTTGAATATGATTTTGGATTATGCTACAATAAACTCGGCATATTATATGACTATTTTTTATGAAAGGAGTTAAGAATACCATGAATAAGAAAAACTTTTCTTTGAAGGTTCTGAGTGTTCTTCTTTGCCTGATACTGGCATTGGCTTCTATTCCTATGTCCGTATCTGCAAACAGTCTTGCCGACGGTCTTTACCTTAAGGGTAATATGAACGGCTGGAACTGCTACGACGAGTATAAGTTCGTAGATGAAGGAAACGGAAACTATACATTGGTTCTTAACATGACCGGCGGAAACTATGAATTTAAGATTGCTACTCCTAACTGGACAACAGCAATCGGTCACCCTAGTAATGACAATGACAATGCGACATTGGTTATTGAGGCTGACTCTATCATTAAGTTTACCGCTAACGTAAATACCCGCAACTATACAGCAGAGTCTATGAATACCAAGAGTGACTTCACACTTGGATCTTCTGCACAGACTATCGAAGCAGAGAATTACACATTTGCTCTTGGTGCAGTCAATGTGTGGGATGAGGCTTCTGCTTCCGGTAAAAAGTATGTTGGTAAATTTGACCAGGGTGATTCAATTCACTATGGCGTAACTGTAAACAGTAAAGAGGCTCAGACCTACAGATTCAGTATAAATGTAGCTTCTGAGGCTGACAACGGTTCCTTTAACTTTGTTACAGGCGACAGCACAACCAAGGTTAACTTCACCTCCACAGGTGCATGGCAGACCTATAAGACTGTTGTTGTTACAAAAGAATTAAAGCCCGGATATAACAGAATCTCTATCGAAAATCTTGGCGGTACATATAATGTAGACAAGATTTACGTAGAGCCTGTTAAAAACGTTGCTGACGCGATTACCGATGACGTAACCTCTGTTAGTTTCGCAGGTTATGATTCTATCAGTAACACAAGTCTGATTGAGAATAATCAGATCAAGGGTGCTAAAGCAGGCGACTTCGCAACTATTATCGTTAAGCCTGAGGTTAATGCTGTATACGATGTTACAGTTAATACAGACGCTTCTTCTTACGGCAAGGTTGCAGTAGGTATCGCAGGCGAGGAACTTGAGACTGTTACAGGTGCTGGCTTCAAAGAAAGCCTTGTAATCGACGGCGAAACCGAGATTATGGTCAAGGCTCTGGCAGACGGTGTAACAGTAAACGCACTTACTTTCAAACACACTGATAACGTACAGCTTATGGGTTACGAATTCGGCGCAGAGGGATATCAGGGTATCCGCTTTGCAAACGAGTTCAAACTCAGCAAGATTTCCTTTACATCCGATGATTCCATTAGCGGTGCCAAAGTAGTGTTCAGCGATGGAACAGATATGGTTATGAATGGTAACAGCCTCACTATTGAGGGTACCAAGACCGCAAGATGGTTCAAGATTGTAGCAGAAGGCATTGACGAGGATAACCTCGACATTACAGTTGAGGGAAGCAAGGTTGATGCTTCCGCTAAGGATATTTCCTTTGAGGGTTACTCCAGCGCAGAAGAGGGCTGGGAAAAGGTTTCTGAAGTTCCCTACAGCAATGTATCTGCATCAGAGGGTAAAGTAGGCTTCGGCTTTGATAAGGAAGTTACAGTTGACAAGGTAGTATTTATAACTGAGGATCTTACACATCCTATTAAGGCTACACTTCAGGTTGCAAACGGCAAAACTCTGGAGGTAACAGGAACGCGTCAGGGTAGTAACGTTGTGTTTGAGTTGGACGATGTTTACTCTTTCGGTTTCTACTTTGACTTCGGTACAGAGGTAATGATAAACGCAATTGAAGTTTATGGTGATACCACCTATAAGGGCGGAATCTCAACAGGCGAGTCTGTTGGCGACTACACAATGCTTGTAAACGGTATTATCGAGGATGACTCCCGTGCCGTTGCAAACGAGGGTACACATATCCTTACATCTGAGACAGGTTCCGACAGAGAGTGGACTCTCACAAAGGATATCTCAGATTCTCCCTCTTTCTATGCTCCCAACACTCCCGTAGCAGAGGCTGCTTACAACCTCACTATGGAAGAAATTTACAAGAGTATTAACAAGGACGCAACTTTCGGTGACGTATTCTATACCGGTACCAACTGGGCAAAGGTATGGACACGTGATACTGCTATCTCAATGCAGTACATTCTTTCCTGGTTGTTCCCCGATATTTCTACTAACTGCGCATACGCTAAGGTAGTAGGCAAGGACGGCAACCTTACATTTGAAGAAGATACAGGTACAGGCGGTTCTTACCCCGTATCTACAGACAGAATTATTATGATGCTGGCTGTATGGGAGACATATCTCGCAGACGGCAACAAGGAAACTCTCGAATATTTCTACGAAGTAGCCTCTAATACAATTATGCAGGACTACGAGGTAGTTTACGACGAGGAAGCAGGTCTGTTCCGCGGTGAAACCTGCGGACTTGACCACAGAGACAAGACCTACGGCGACTGGACAGGCGAGGATGACCAGAACGGTATCGTTACCATCGCTGAGGGCAAGGCTGCCTCTACAAACATCCTTTTCTGTCAGGCTATGAAGATTCTCGCTGAGTCCGCAGAGATTCTCGGCAAGAATAAGAAAGAGGTAGATGCCTGGAATACACTGGCAGCAGATCTCGAGAATGCAATTTCAAACAGACTGTGGCACGATGAACTGGGCACATACGCTTCTTGGGAATATCCCGACTGGATGGGTTCACCCCTTTCCTATAAGCAGGACGTTCTTGCTAACGGTTACGCTGTATGGTACAACATCGGCGGACAAGAGAAGGCAGACTCCATTATGGAGAACCACACTCTTGTAAACTTCGGTGCAAATACCGTATATCCCCAGAAGAACGCTCAGCGTTGGACAGATTACAAGTACCACGACTCAGGCGTATGGCCCGGTTGGGAAGCAATTCTGATGATTGGTGCAGTAAATAACGATAACGAAAACAACCTCCTTGCAGAGGAAATCTGGAACTCTTGTATGAGAACAGCAGTTTCCTGCCTTACAAACTACGAGGTTGTAGACTACGAAACAGGTGACGGCTTACATTCAACACAGCAGCTCTGGTCTGTAGCAGCAACTATGGCAGGTTACTACAGAGTTCTCTTCGGTATGGAATACACTACCGAGGGTATCACCTTTGACCCCTATGTTCCCGATTGGATGGAAGGTCCCTTCTACATAGAGAATTACAAGTACAGAAATGCAACAATTGATATGGAACTCCGTGGCAAGGGCGACACAGTCAAGGCTATTTATGTAAACGATAAGTTGGTAGCGAACGACTATGTTCTTCCCACAAATGCTTCGGGCGAGTACGAAATCGTTATCCTTCTTAAGGACAGCGGTGCTAAGGATGTTATCAATCTCAAGAATGAGAATACAGCCAAGTCTCCCACAGCTCCCAATGCAACACTCTCAGGTCAAAAACTCAGTTGGAATGCAGTTGCAAACTGCACATACAAGGTATGGACAGGCACAGAGTACGTTGACGTAGATGGTACTTCCTACACAATTGACACAACTAAGTACGGTTGCTACTCTGTAGTTGCAGTTGATAAGACTACAGGCCTTTGGTCAGAACTTTCTGCTCCCAAGGAGTACAATCCTGCAAATACAAAGGTTACTGTAAACGCCAACAACTACTATGACAAGGCTCCCACAAAGATGAGTTCTTCCAACACAGATAAGAAGACTGTATACTTCACAAACAACAAGGGTTGGAGCACAATTAATATCTTCTTCTGGGGCGGCAGCGAAAGTATAGGTTGGCCCGGTGAGGCAATGACAAAGGTCGGAACTAACGAGCATGGTGAGGACGTATATGCATACTCCATTGCTACCGATACTCCCAACATTATCTTTAACAACGGATCTGAGCAGACTGTAGATATTACTACAGGCGTTTTAGATGATGCCGGCTTCTATCTTGATAGCAAGGGCGAAAAGTGGACAGTAGGCACCTGGACAAATACAGAGTTTGCTCCTCCTGAGGGATCAGCATCAGCCGGCAACTTCACCTGCAAGGTCAACATCCCCTCGGATGGTGTATATCAGATGTCTGTTATTCACTCAAACCAGGGAGACCCCACCGCAGGTATTACTGCAGCCATCCGCTCCGTATACATTGACGGCGAGGATGTTGGCAATCTGGTATTCCCCTCAATGAGCTTTACTCGTCAGGTAAGTTCCCACTTAAGACTTGAACTCACAAAGGGCGAGCACGAGATCGTTATCAAGTACGATACCGATAACTGGTACGACAGAAATATGTCTCAGGCACACGGCCATTCGGACAATAACGTGACCTATCATACAGTTCAGTTTGCCCGCACAGGCGATATCGTAGAGACTCCCATTGAGCCTCCTGTAACACAGCCTCCTACAACAGAGCCTGAGCCTGTTGAGACATACCTCTTGGGTGATGCAGACGGTGACGACAAGGTTAACGTTAAGGACGCAACTGCTATTCAGAAGCACGTTGCAGGTCTTATAACTTTGGCTGAGGACGGCATTACTGCTGCTGATGTAGATGCAAATAACAACGTTAACGTTAAGGATGCAACAGCAATTCAGAAATATGTTGCAGGACTTGACACAGGCTTCGATATCGGCAAGGAAACAGAAAAATAAATTTCAGGTGAATTCCTGAGAAATACAGAGCAGGCTTCTGAATTTTCAGAAGTCTGCTTTATTTTTTATAAGTTTTTCGGTTGAACTGTCGTGTAGAAAATGATATAATTATTTAATAAGGCAAAGATGCATATACTAAGAAGTGATTAAGCATTTATATGGATATGTTTTCGAGGTGAACTTATGAAGCGTTCAAAGGTGTCTTTTATGAGAGCAATCAAATTGATGATAAAGAACTCTTATAACCATAATGTGCTGAGAAACGCGGCGGCACTTGCTTTTCATTTGCTGTTTGCCTTGTTTCCGATTCTGATTTTTATATCAAATCTTCTCGGACTTATAAATTTCAACGTTTTCTCATTGACACAAAACCTTTCGGGAGTACTTCCCGTGGCGGTGATTGATCTTATCGAGACCTTTTTCTACCATATAGCAAATTCGTCCAGTGAAACCTTGCTTTGGTTTTCTTTGGTGTTTTCAATATGGTTTCCGCTGAGAGCCGTCAGCGGACTTATGGAAGATGTCCGTCGTGCCTACGGTATGGGTATGTCCAAGTCGCCTGTTCAGTATATTTTGAGACAGCTTATATGTACTTTGGTGTTGCTCTTGCTTATAGTGGTCACGCTTTTTCTGGCTATATTGGGCGAAAACATGATGAAGTTTTTAATAGGCTTTTTGGTGGAGTCTGTTGATATATCGGTACAGATTCTGAGGATATGGCATTATCTGAGGTTTGCGATTATTGGTGTGTTTGCTTTTATTACCATAGGTATAATCTACGGAGTTGCGCTTGAGAGAAAAGTAGCAATCAGAAGCCTTTTACCCGGAATACTGAGTACGATGATTTCCTGGATTGTGGTAAATATCGGTTTCTCGTTTTACGTAGAAAATTTTGCAGATTATTCGGTGATTTACGGCACGCTGGGTGCAGTTATGGTGGTGCTTGTGTGGTTGTATCTTACATCGATAATCTTAATATTGGGCGGCGAGTTTAACGCTGCGCTATATTACTTAAAAGAGGGCAAACAAAATGATATGTACATTGACCATAAACAAAAGAAAGATTAACAAATGCAGATAAAAGATATACAGGAAGGTGAGGTTATGCAGGTACTGATACTTAGTTGCAATACAGGCGAAGGACACAACTCCTGTGCTAAGGCAATCAAAGAAGTATGCGACATCAACGGTGATGTTTGCAAAATAGAAGATGCCATAAGATTCATTTCAGAAGAAATATACAAAGTGATGTCCAAGGGGCACGATTATATATACCGCTACTTTCCCAAACTTTTCGGTAAAGGTTATGATCTGGCAGAAAAACATACGGGATTTTTCGTCGAAGACAGTGTTATGTATAACTTCTTTGCCAAGGGGGCCGATGAAATTCGCAGATTGGTAGTAGAAGAAGGATATGATACTGTAATCTGCACGCATCCCTTTGCGGCGTTGATGCTTACAGAGGCAAGAAAGCGTCATAACCTTACTGTGCCTACGGGATTTGTGGCAACAGACTATACATGTTGCCCCAGTGTAAAAGATGGAGATCTGGATTTTTACTTTATTCCCGACGAAAGACTTGTGGAGGACTTCTTGTCTGAGCATATTACCGAGGAAAAACTTATCCCCTGCGGAATACCCATAAGACAGATGTTTTATTCCTCAGAAGATATGGTGTCGGCTAAGGAAAAATTTGATGTATCACCCGAACATAAGCACGCTGTACTTATGTGCGGAAGTATGGGATGCGGACCTATCAGAGAACTTGCAGTATTACTTGCTGACAAACTCAGAGAAGACTGGGAACTCACAATAGTCTGTGGTACAAACAACAGACTAAAGACCTCTTTGGAAGAAAAGAATAAAGATAGAGAGAATCTGCATATAAAAGGCTTTGTTGATAATATGTCTTTGCTTTTGGACAGTGCCGACTTGTATCTGACAAAACCGGGTGGAATCAGTGTTTCAGAGGCTGCTACCAAACATCTTCCTATGGTATTTATCAATGCGGTTGCAGGTTGCGAGAACTATAACAGCGACTTCTTTACGAAAGTGGGAGTTGCTCTCAAAGGCGATACCACGGCAGAACTTGTGAAGATATGTACTGAACTTCTGGCAGATGAAAACTGCCGTGAAACATTAAAGAATAACTATAGCAGTCTCAGACAGATAAATTCGGCAAAATATATCTGCGATGTGTTCAAAGAATACCATAGCAATTTGTCCTGTGCTGAGAAGTAAAAGGGTGAAATTTATGCGCAGGGGAAGCATTTTCAGAGTATCAGTTGCGGTTTTCGTGATATTTGCTGTTTTGATGAGTGTGGGTGCGGGAGCATCCGCCAAGAGTTTTGCAAACACCCATAAAAACACAGGAGATTACAGACGGGATATTGTAGAGATTGCAAAGACTCAGGTGGGATACCGTGAGGGTGACAATAACGATACAAAGTACGGCACCTGGTACGGACTTCCCAACCAACCCTGGTGTGCTATGTTTGTCAGTTGGTGTGCAAGACAAGCGGACATTCCTACCTCTATACTCAGAAACTGTGCTATTGCGGCACCTGACGAGGGATATTTCAGTATTCCTTACTATGACGGAGCAGATTATACTCCTCAGTCGGGAGACTTGTTCTTCACAAAAACTTTCAGTCACGTAGGGTTGGTATATTATATAGACGGGGAATATTTTTATACCCTTGAGGGTAATACCAATGACACAGGAAGCAGTATGGGTATCGGAGTGTTTTTAAACCGAAGATTGATAAGCGACTATTACTTCGGTGTTCCCGACTACTATAATGAAAAGAACGCAGACCATATTTGCGACAAAGTAGTAGCCACCTACGACGAGGCTATGCACCCTCACTTTACTTGTTATGAATGTTCTGTCTGCAAGAAGATAACACCGGACTATTCTACTTATAACTTTGACGTGACTTGTATAGAGTGTAATCCCTCAGCCGGTACGGTTTTGTCGGGGGATGCAGATTTAAGCGGTAGTGTGGATATCAAAGATGTAACTGCTTTACAGAAATACATAGCAGGGATAATCAATCTAAGCGACAAGGGACTTGCCCTTGGAGATACAGACCAAAGCGGAGACATTACCATTAAGGACGCCACCGCTATACAGAAATATCTGGCGGGTATGGACACGGGATATCCCGTAGGCAAGCCTTTGAAGTAACCTAAGATTTATGGAAATTTTATTTCAGGATAAAAATATAATAGTATGCATCAAACCCGTTGGAGTGGATAGTGAGAAGGAGTTTCCTTCTATTCTTCACGAGAAATGCGGGACAGATATATTTACTCTCCACAGACTCGACAAAAACGTTGGCGGTGTAATGGTTTACGCTAAAAATAAAACTACCGCCGCTGGGTTTAGCAAAGCTATACAGGAGGGCAGGATGATAAAAGAGTATCTGGCTCTTGTTCACGGTACCCCTGAGGAAAGCGGTACTTATGAAGATTTGCTCTTCAAAGATTCAGGCAAAAATAAAGTTTTTGTTGTAAAGAAAATGCGAAGAGGAGTAAAGAGTGCCAAACTTGAGTACAAACGCCTCACATCAGGGGAGAGTTCCCTTGTTCACATACGTCTTTATACAGGCAGAAGCCATCAGATAAGGGTACAGTTTGCCTCGAGGGGGTTCCCGCTTATAGGCGACCATAAGTACGGCTCCAGAAGTGAAGTTTTACATCCTATGCTGTATTCCTGCCGACTTACGTTCCCATACGGCGGAAAAGATGTCACTTATGAATCAAAGCCCGAGTGGGCTATAAAATAAAGGAGAATTAAAGATGCTTGAAAGTAACAAGAATTATTATGCCGATATAGACATTGAGGGCTATGGTGTTATAACCGTAAAACTTGACCAGGACGAGGCTCCTATTACTACAGAGAACTTTGTGAACCTGGCAGAGGACGGATTTTATGACGGACTTACCTTCCACCGCATAATCGCAGGATTTATGATGCAGGGCGGTGATCCTACAGGTACAGGTATGGGCGGAGCAGATGACACCATCCGCGGAGAGTTTCTTATGAACGGCTACAGAAATAACCTTTCTCATACAAGGGGTGCAATTTCCATGGCTCGTTCTATGGATCCCGACAGCGCAAGTTCACAGTTCTTTATTGTTCACGAAGACAGTACTTTCCTCGATGGACAGTACGCAGCCTTCGGTTATGTAACAGAAGGTATTGATGTAGTGGACAGAGTGTGTAACGAGGCAATTCCTGTGGATAATAACGGCACAATTCCCAGAGACAGACATCCCGTTATTAATTCAATTACAATCAGAGAAGACTGAGTATTAAGAGCTTGTTTTTGCAAAGAAACAAGCTCTTTTTTTCTTTTGAACAGATAAAATGTGGATAAAAAAAGGCAATATATCAAAAATTTCTATTATATTATGCTTTTTTGTTGACATTAGTAACAAAAGTGGTATAATTATATACACCAATTTTCAGGAGGTAATAATTATGAAAAAGATTCTTGCTACAGTTCTTGCTCTTTGCATGTTACTCAGTATGACTGTTATCGGCGTTTCTGCTGATGATGCTACTCCTACATTTGAGTATACATACGAAGCAGTTTCAGAAGTCGGAACCTACAATGTTAACCTGCTTGATACAGTAGACGTTACAGTTTATGGCTTTGAGCCTACAGAAGCAGGTGTTTACGAGGTTACAACAACTACCGACGGTGTCACAATGCATCAAATTGGCGGTAGTGCATTCTTCCAGTTTTATATTGGAGTTGCAGAGGAAAACAAATTAACATTTGAGGTTAAAGAAAGCAACATAGGTAACACATATTTATATGGCGTTTCCGGTGATGTTTCTACAGCAACTATCAGTATTTCTCTCTCAGACGAAGAGATCGAGGTTGATCCCGAAGATCTTCCTTACACAGAATATGTAACAACAGAAACTCTCTCAAACTTTACAATGCCCGAGGGTGAGGTAGAGTATGTTGACATTACAGAGTCACATACTGCAGTTTTAGGTGACGATGGTTACTATCACCTTGACAGTGCAGACGGCGAGATTCTCTATGTAGATCTTGTTACTGACTACGTAAATATTGTTGAGGGTGCAACAAACGGCAGAGTTAATGCTTACCTTTACAATGAGGATGGTTCTTTCAAAGCTAAGTTCAACTATTCTACTTGTGTTCTTGACTACAATGCAGTTGCAGATGATGGCGTTTATCCCATGACTTCTGAGCTGATTGATATTATGAAGAACTCAGGTGCAACTCAGGGCTGGTATGATATAGATTCAATGGGATATCTCTTTGTAGATATGGTTATTGATGAGGAAACAGGTTGGATGTTCAATGCTTGTTACATTCCTTCCGCTGATCCCGAGCCTTCCGATCCCGAGCCTTCAGATCCCGAGTCCTCAGATCCCGCTCCCTCCGATCCTGCACTCGGCGAGTACGAAAACCCCTACATGCTCTATTGCGATAGCACGATGGCTCTTATGGTTACCGTACCTGCAGGTACAAGTGCATTCGTTAAGGCAGACAATGCTGACAACACTGTTGTTACAGGTGAAGCAACAGTTGCTGAAGGTGTATTCATTCAGTACGGCAGACAGACTTTCTACACAATTGAGTTTACAATGAACTCATTTAGCGATATGTTTGAGGTTTATAACGGTTCCGACAGCGATACAGTTGTATATCTCAGACTTTCTTCTCCCGTGGCTACCAACACAGGTACATACGAGCTTGGCAGCACTGAGAAGCTTCCCGGTGCAGGTACTTTTGGTGACGAATATGTACTTACACTCAACTCCGGTGAGGCAGTATCCTATGTTACTGAGTTCGCAGGTGGCGAGAACATGGGCTTTATGCACGCTTTCACAGCTGATGTTGATGGTACATTCACAGTTACTATGACAGCATTCGGCACAGCTCCCGGCTGGCAGTATGATATCAGCACAGGTGAAGGTTTCCACTGGAACGATGACGATCCCGTTGTTTTTGAGGAGACAGTTACAGTTACAGCAGGCGAGAGAGTTGTAGTATCAGTTGCTTCTTATGATCCTGCTAATATGTGGACTCTCCCCGAGGGAACAGTTGAATGGTCTGCTCTCTTCACAGAGACAGTTGCTGATGATCCCACAGAACCCGGCGGTGGTGAAACTCCCGACGATCCTGAGATTGACGACTCAATCTCAACAGACGATGAGCCTGCAGACGACGATATTATTGATGACGGCGTAACAGACGACGACGTAACAGATGACGATGTAGTTGATGAGGCTACAGGCGACGAAGCTACAGGCGACGAGGCTACAGACGACGAAGCTACAGACGACGAGGCTACAGGTGATGAAGCTACAGACGACGAGGCTACAGATGATGAAGCTACAGGCGACGAGGCTACACCTGATGAGTACGAAATTGGCGATGTAGACGGTGACGGCATAGTTAATATTAAGGACGTAACTGCTATTCAGAAGTATCTGGTAGATCTTGTTGATGTTGATGATATCAACATTTCAGCAGCAGACTTCAACGAAGACGGCACAGTCAATATTAAGGATGCTACAGCCATTCAGAAGTATCTGGCAGGCTTACCTTACTGATAAAGTTTCTACTAAGTGAGATAAAAAATTACTGAATGCTCCCCTAACGAAAGTTGGGGGAGTTTTTTGTTACAGTCTGCTGATATTCAGGTTAATATATCATCCTCTGCGTGCATATAATGTAGGGCTACGGGGGGAGATATATGTTACAGATTCTGATTATAGACAGTAAAGAAAAATACTTATCTAAAAAAAGACGTTTCTCTCTTTTTTCTATAAACAGATTAAGAGTTTCGCAGTTTTGTGAACATAATATACCGGTAAAACTCATACATTACACAAGTCCCCGCGATACTGTGAATTGGCGCAGAATATACAGATGTCTGGATCAGAAAAGCGTTCTTCTGTACAGTTGCTCTACACCTTTGCCAAATGAATTTCGCATAATGGTTTTTGAGCCCTCAGATTTTCGACTTCGGATGTGTATCAATATGTTCATAGAAGTTTTGTCTTTGATGGAGAAAGTGCCGAGCAATTTGTCTATAGGAATATATGATCCTTTGGGGGAGTATACCGACGTGGCAGAGTATCTGCTCAGATTCTCGGATAAGGTGTTGGCAGTAACTTTTAACAAGGATATATATAGCAGAGAAGCCCGTAGGATCTTGTGGGAAACAGGAGCAGTACTGAGAGTCAGCAAGAACGTATCCGCTTTGTCTGAGTGCGGTTTTATATTGGCACTCAGGCCATTTTCTGAATATTTTACTCCGATGACGAAAGCGGTGGTGCTGACTATCGGAGATAACGCGAGAGGACTTGCGTGCAGAGTATATAATAAATATGACTTTCGCCTGCCTGAGGAGTTTTTATCTTTTTGTCCTGAAGGAATTGAGAAAGATTATCCTATCGGAGTGCTGTATTCTCTGTATGGTTTTCATAGCCTCGGGTCGCTGGTTCCGTATATGGCTACAGGGGCTTCAGATGTGCAAACCTGCACCTCTCTGAGAAGTTATTTTTACGAATTTTTCGGTACTTGACATTGGGAAGAAATAAACATATAATAGTATCTATGTAAAAAGAATCTGAAAGGATGGTCTATACTATGGCTAAATCCGTTATGCTTACAGCAGAGGGCTTCAAACAGCTCGAAGAAGAGCTGGATTTCCTTAAAGGCGAAAAACGAAAAGAAATCGCAGAGAAAATCAAGGTTGCACGTTCTTACGGCGACCTTTCTGAAAACAGTGAATATGATGACGCTAAAAACGAGCAGGCTATACTGGAAGCAAGAATCGCTACCATCGAGGCTACTCTGAAAGTGGCAGTTATTATTGACGAAGAAGATATTTCTATTGAGACCGTTCACGTAGGTTCCTTTGTCAGAGTTGAGAACATTACAGCAGGCAGAGAAGCATCCTATAAGATTACCGGCTCTAACGAGGCTAACCCCAGAGAGGGCAAGATTTCTGATGAATCTCCTATCGGTATGGGACTTCTGGGCCACAAGGTAGATGACGTTGTCGAGATTGAGACTCCTGCAGGAATTATGGGCTTCAAGATTCTGGAAATCTACAAGTAATAAGCAACTACGGGCGGCTCAATAGGGTCGCCCTTCAGCATTTTAATTAACACTTGGAAAGGAATATATATATGAGCGAAAACGTAAAGGAAAATCTGAATGTCAGTGAACAGCAGCAGATAAGAATGGACAAGCTCGCAGCACTTCAGGCAGCGGGTAACGATCCCTTTATGGTGAATACTTCTGACCGCGATACCTATGCAAAAGATATCGCAGAGCAGTTCGATACTCTTGAGGGCAAGACTGTATGTGTTGCAGGTCGTATCAAGTCCAAGCGTGGTAAGGGTAAGGTTACTTTTATGGACTTGTGGGACGTTTCCGGCAAGATTCAGATTTTTGCCAAGTTTGACGATTTGGGCGAAGAAGTATATGCAGGACTCAAAAAATGGGACATCGGCGATGTTGTTGAGATTAAGGGTTTTGTGTTCAAAACACAGATGGGCGAGGTAAGTATCCACGCTACTGCAGTGACACTTCTTGCAAAGTCTTTGATTCCTCTTCCTGAGAAGTTTCACGGACTTAAAGACCCCGATCTTCGCTATCGCCAGAGATACGTGGATATGATTATGAATCCCGAGGTTGTGGAAACATTCAAGAAACGTACAAGAATAGTTTCCGAAATCAGAAAGTATCTTGATTCACTCAATTACTTTGAAGTAGAAACTCCCGTACTGTCCACAATCGCAGGCGGTGCCAACGCCCGTCCTTTCATCACACACCACAATACCCTTAATCTGGATATGTATCTCCGTATTGCTACAGAACTGTACCTCAAGCGCCTTATTGTCGGCGGTATGGAAAGAGTGTACGAAATCGGCAGACTTTTCCGTAATGAGGGTATGGACGTTAAGCATAACCCCGAGTTTACCACTATCGAGATTTACGAAGCATTTACCGACCTTCGCGGTATGATGAAACGTACCGAGCAGATCGTAAACCGCTGTGCAGTAGCTGCCAACGGAACCGATACAGTAGTTTATCAGGGTGAGGAGATAAGCCTCAAAGTTCCCTTCGCACGTATGACTATGATTGACGCTGTAAAGCAGTATGCAGGCGTTGATTTCTCCGAGTTTATGGGAGATACCGAGAAGGCGAAGGAAGTTGCAAAGAAACTCGGACTCGAGGTAAAAGCTACCGATACCTGGGGCAATATTCTCAACACCGCTTTCGAGGAGTTCGTTGAGGATAATCTCGTACAGCCCACATTTATCACAGACTATCCCGTAGAGGTTTCACCTCTTACCAAACGTCTTGAGAGCAATCCTCTCCTTGTTGATAGATTCGAACTTTTCGTTACAAGAAGAGAACTTGCAAACGCTTATACCGAACTTAACGATCCCATAGATCAGCGTTCACGTTTTGAGCATCAGATGATGCTTCGTGCTGCGGGTGATGACGAGGCAAACGAACTGGATGAGGACTTCCTCACAGCACTTTCCTATGGTATGCCTCCCACAGGCGGTATGGGTATGGGTATCGACAGACTTGTAATGCTTCTGACAGATTCCGCTTCTATCCGTGACGTTATCATTTTCCCCACAATGAAGCCTATTGACAATCAGAAAAAGCCCAAGGCCTCTGAAACAACTGCAGAGGTTGAGGAGGTTATCGACTTCTCCAAGGTAGAGATTGAGCCTTTGTTTGAGGATTTCGTAGATTTCGATACATTCTCAAAGAGTGACTTCCGTGCAGTAAAGGTTCTCTCTTGCGAAGCAGTTCCCAAGTCAAAGAAACTTCTGAAGTTTACTTTAGATGACGGTACAGGTACAGAGCGTACTATTTTAAGCGGTATCCACGCATACTATGAGCCCGAGGAACTTGTAGGCAAGACATTGGTGGCCATTACCAATCTGCCTCCCAGAGCAATGATGGGTATCGAGTCCAACGGAATGCTTCTGTCTGCAGTGCACAACGAAGAAGGCGAGGAAAAACTCAACCTTCTGATGGTAAGTAACCGTATCCCCGCAGGAGCAAAACTCTACTGATAACAAGATTAATTAAAGGACAGACTTATCGGTCTGTCCTTTTTGCTTGTTAATGGGGAATATACCATTATTTCTGTGATTTTACAGGCAAAACTTTATCGTGCAAAAAAAGTCCTTATCAATTGACATAATACTATGGATATGGTATTATTTATGAGATTATACGATGTATTTTTACAATGAGGCAGACTGTTCTGAAAGGAGGCGTTGTGTGTATGAAGAATAAACATAAGATTCTCATAAGACTATCAGTTTTTATGATGGTTTTTGTGTTGCTTTTTGTTATGGTTAATGCCTTTTTTCAACCTATATGGCTTGATTGGAATAACTATTACACTACTCAGGGCTTTTATAAGCAACCAAAAAATACAATCGAAACAATTATACTTGGCCCCAGTACCCTGATTACAGGTCTTACTCCTATGGAGATGTATCAGGAATATGGTATATGTGCATATAACCTCGCCACAGAACAGCAGTCGATGTTGGCTTCCTATTATTGGCTCAAAGAGGCGGACCGACTCCACGGAGATACTCTTAAAACAGTCATCTTAGAGGCTTCTGCACTGAGAAGTTTTACTAACGACACACTCTCTCATAAGTCTCTGGACACTATGAGATTATCCGCTAACAAGTTCCAGGCAGTTTATGAATACTGCGAGAAAGACATTGGCAACACTCTCAGTTATCTTTTCCCCGTAGTGGCTTATCATAACAGGTGGAGTTCTCTTGAGGCTATAGATTTCAACAAATACAGTGTTGATCCCAACAGCGGTACCCGTGGGTTCGGGTTTGAGACTGAGACCTATTCCGGCAGAGTTTCCTATAAGAATGTAATTGTGAAAGATATAGTCTTTGATGAGGATGCAAACTATGTAAAACTTCGTGATGATTCTCTGGAATATGCACAGAGAATTATAGATTTCTGTAATGAGAAGGGGCTTAAACTTATCTTAGTTAAAACTCCGACCAACAACTGGAATGACAGCCTTCATAAAACAGTTTCGAAGTTTGCTGATGACAGGGAACTTACTTTCCTTGACTTCAATTACTCGCCTTTGTACGAGGAGTTAGGGTATATCCACGCTTTTGACAGTAAAGACAGTAACCATATGAACTACTACGGTGCTACAAAGTTTACGAAGTGGATGAGCAAATACCTGATAGACGAATGTGGTGCATCAGATGTCCGCGGAAATGACAAGTACAGTTTTATGGAAGATGAACTCTATGAGTACAACAATAGAGTCAAACTCTCCGCTGAACTTAAGTCAGTAAACAATCTTGCACAGTATCTGGAA
This sequence comes from Ruminococcus sp., assembly GCA_045603105.1. GTDB lineage: Bacteria > Bacillota > Clostridia > Oscillospirales > Acutalibacteraceae > Ruminococcoides. Next base: position 34,980 of record JAZULM010000021.1, on the reverse strand, counting down.
CTGGCGTCTCAGGGCGACAACACGGTTTTCATTACCGTAATGGATGAGGCGGCAAATAATTTTAATGCCGAACAGAGAAACGATATTCGTCGGTTGGGGCTCTACCAGTTGTATAATCTCGAGTACAGATCCTCTTACATCGGAGTTATCCAAAATGGTGAGGTCTTGTATGAAGAAATAAAGTATACAGAAGGCGAAGACGAGACCCCCTTGAAATATTCGGGAAAAACTCCCGACGGCAAGATTTATAATCTTACAAGCGGTGGTTACAAACACGGCAAAATTTCTTCTTGTGTTATTGACGGCGCAGAACACTCCAAAAACACACGAGGAATAAACATAGTTGTATATAACAACGTAGCAGAAGATGTAATTGATACTGTGGTATTTGACACCTTCTCCTCTTGTTACAGAGATACCTATGATATCAACGAGGCTTCTCTTTCTATTTACGAGGTTATGTACGGAACCTTCGATCCTACAAGTTACGAGGGAAGAATGCAGGAATACCACAACAAGGTTCTTGCGCTTCGTGACGAACAGCTGAACTAATCAGCAATTAAAAGCCCATTATTATAGTTTATATAAAAAGGAGTATTTATCATGGACAAAATTTTAGAAATCCTGACTTCAATCAGACCCGACGTTGATTTCGAGAACGAGGAAAAGCTTATTGATGACGGCATCCTCGACAGCTTCGATATCGTTTCTGTTGTTGGTGAACTTTGTGACGCTTTTGACGTTACAATCACTGTAGACGATATGGAGCCCGAAAACTTCAACAGTGCTAAGGCAATGCTTGCACTTGTTGAGCGTCTGATGGACGAGATCTAAAAAACGAAGCAGAGAGTGGAGCCTTGATTTTTCGGCTTCACTCTCTGCAGACAAAACCTTTGTTCAGATAAGAATCAGAAAAGAGAGAAAATTATGGCTCTTAATTCTTTAACCTTTCTGTGGTTTCTGGCAATAGTACTGATATTTTACTACTCAATACCCAAGAAATTCCAATGGGCAGTACTGCTTGTCGCAAGTTACGGATTCTATATAGCCGGTGGCGGATGGAATGTTTTCTATGTTCTGGCAACAACGGCCTTCACTTATTGTGCAGGTCTTCTGATGCAGAATATTCGCGATAAATTTCAGCAAGAACTGTTACACCTTGGCGAAAGTGTTACAAAAGAAGATAAGCGGGAGATGAAGAAAGCGGTATCCGCCAAGATACATCTGATACAGGTGCTGACGGTACTTGTAAACTTAGGTGTGCTTGCGTATATGAAGTACCTCAATTTCTTCATCGGAAACCTTAACGATATATTTGCATTGTTCAGGTGGGATTCATCCATTCCCCTTGTTAACGTAATCATTCCTCTTGGTTTGTCCTATTACACCTTTAACTCCATAGGATACCTGGTGGATGTAGGCAGAGGTAAACTCGATGCAGAGAGGCATATCGGTAAGTTTGCGCTCTTTGTATCTTTCTTCCCCTCAATCGTTCAGGGACCTCTGTTTCGTTACGGAGATGTGGGTAAGCAACTCGGTAGTCCCCACGACTTCGATTACAAGAATCTCAAATACGGCGCAGAGCTGATATTATGGGGCTTCTTCAAGAAAATGGTTATTGCGGACAGAATGGCAATAATCGCAGGAAATATCTTCAACCCCGATTTTACAGCCTATAACGGAGGACATATTTTCTTCGGCGTGTTGGCGTATTCTTTCCAGATATACTGTGACTTCTCGGGCGGTGTTGACATTACCCGAGGTGCTGCACAAATGATGGGCATTGACCTGCCGCTTAACTTTGAGCGACCTTTCTTCGCTACTTCAATGGCGAATTTCTGGCAGCGTTGGCATATGTCGCTGGGTGCTTGGATGAGAGAGTATGTGTTCTATCCCGTAATGCTCTCAAAACCCGTTACAGCGCTGAGTAAGAATTTCCGTAAAAAATACGGCCCCTATATGGCAAAGCTTGTACCCTCGGTCGCAGCACCTATGGTGGTGTTCTTCCTTATCGGTATTTGGCACGGTCTCACCTGGCAGTATATAATAAACGGACTTTACAATGCTATACTTATTTCCTCGAGTGTTGCCATGGCACCTGTATTCAAGTGGATGGCAGAAAAACTCAAGGTGAATACGGAATCTTTCGGTTTCCGTGTGTTCCAGATACTCAGAACATTTCTGCTTCTGTGCATTTCCCGTGTTATAGTCAAGGCTCCCTCTTTGGGTGAAGCCTGGAAGATGATATGGGCAATGTTTACAGACTTTGACTTCGGTTTTATCACAGGCGTCACGGGTGAAATTTACACCTATGGTGTCGGTGAGAAAGAGATGAGACTGCTCTTTATATGTTTACTTGTACTTCTTGTAATAGGTATACTTCAGGAAAGCGGTATCAAAATCAGAGAATCACTCTCAAAACAGAACGTGGTTTTCCGTTATTCGTTGTTATTAATTCTACTGTTTGCCGTTATCATCTTTGGTGTGTACGGCCCCGGATACGATGCAAGTAGTTTTATTTACGGTGCTTTTTAAGGAGGACTAAATGATGAAATCTATAGCTCTTAACATTCAGCAGGTAGCAAAGGAAACTCCCGACAAACTTGCTGTTATAATCGCAACAGGCGAAAAGTGTGACTACAAAACTCTGGCAGAAAACAACCGCAAGGTTGCGCTTTACTTACAGAATAAGGGCATTAAGCCCGGAGACAGAATTATCGTTGAAGCAGACCACATCATGGACTATGTGTATCTTTGGTATGGTATTCAGCTTTACGGTGCGGTTTTTGTTCCTTTGGAGAAAAATACTCCCAGCAAGAGAATGACAGAAATCTCTGACGAACTTCAGGCTGCAGTTATCGTTACTCTTGAGAAGCACGATGACCTGCCCGAGGCTTGGGTTATCTCTGAGATTATGCCCGAGGCTCTGGCTTTAGAGGATAGTTTTGTTCCCACAGAACCCGAGGACAACGCTCTGGCAGAGATTCTCTTTACCACAGGTACAACAGGTAAGTCCAAGGGTGTTATGGTATCTTTCGGCAATCAGGTTAATATCGCACTTGCCGGTATCGAAACCACCAACATCAAGTCTGATAACGTATGGCTTATTCCTACTCCTATGAACCACGCTGCAGGACTGAGAAAGGTGCATATTGCTATGGCAGTAGGAAGTACCTCCTGTCTTATGGAAGGCTTTCGAAACTTCAAGCAGTACTTCCAGGTTATTGACGATTACAATGTTACATCTCTGTACCTGCCTCCCTCAGCAATTCATATGATGCTGACTGTTGCTTCCAAGAATTTTGCTGCTCTTAACGACAGAATCAGATTTATCTATTCAAGTTCTACAGCATATCCCGAACCCGACAAAGAGAAAATGCGCGCTCTGATGCCCGATGTGTATATGTACAATTGCTTCGGTTGTTCAGAGGTAGGTGTTGCCTGTACCGACGAGTTCTGTGTATCGGGTGGCTCAAAGTATAAGGGAAGTGTTGGCTTCCCCAACTCTTACAGCGAGATCGTTATCCTTGACGAGGATGGCAACGAGATGGAAAACGCCACCGCTGATAATCCCGGCCTTGTAGCAATACGCAGTAAGTCTGTTATGCAGGGCTACTGGAACGAGCCTGAACAGACTGCTAAGGCTATCAAAAACGGTATGCTCGTTATGAGTGATCTGGCATATTTCTCAGAAGAGGGCGAACTTCTCTTAGTCGGCAGAAGCAACGATACCATCAATCTGGGTGGCTTCAAGGTTGCTCCTGTTGAAGTTGAAGAAATTGTTATGAGAGTTGACTGTGTAGACGAGTGTCTGCTCATTCCCGTAGTAAAGCCTACAGGTACAATGCTTAAACTTCTTGTTGTACTCAAGGATGGCGCCGAACTTAACGAAGAAGCAATCCGCGAGATTATAGCAAAGAACCTGGAGCCTTACAAGATGCCCAAGCAGATCGTTGTTATCGACGAAATCATCCGTACCTTCAACGGCAAGATTGACCGTAAACAGATGATCTCTAAATTTGCATAATTAAAATAACAAAACCACCGCATAGGCGATTAAGCTTTGTGGTGGTTTTGCTATATGTAAATTTAGTTTTCCAGCATAATACGTATGATTTCTTTGTCGGTTTCTGCCATACCGTTGCGTGCAAGGTGTCCTATGTTACGTATGGTGTTCTCAACACCCTTGGCGACAAGTCCGTCACCGCCATAGAACTGGTTGCCTCTTTGATACATTCTAAGTCCCAAAAGACCTGCGTCAAGCGCAGAGGCAATTTTGGCGGCACAACTTGCTTTTGCTCCGTCACAGATTATTCCCGAATCCATCGCCAGAGCATTTACAACTGTGTGGGCGATGGTGTCGTATCTGCCACCCTGGAGGTACGCAACACCTGCGGCGGCACCACAGGCGGCGCTTACAACTCCGCAGTAAGCGGACAGTCTGCCAATTCCCGACTTCAGATGTATGGTAACTAAATTAGAAACACACAGAGCGCGAAGGAGAGTTTCTCTATCGGCACCGATAAACTGAGCATATACGATAACGGGTACGCTTGTGGTGAGACCTTGATTGCCCGAGCCTGAGTTTATGATAACGGGCATCTCGCAACCGTTCATTCTGGCGTCACTGCCTGCGGCAGCATAAGCACGCATTTTCTGATAAATATCAACGTCCCCATCGGGCAGAAGTGTGCTGCCGATGTTGGCACCGTAGTTACCGCTGAGACCTTCTTCGGCAATAGCCATATTGTATTCAATCTGCCTTTGCAGAGTGTCCTCAACCTGACTGAGATCTACGCTGTCGGCAAATTCTACGATCTCTTTTATAGAGAGAACAGAGTGGTCAGTAAGACCGTTTTTGGGAGTATCGATTTCTTTTTCAAAAAGAACATCATCACAGAGTTTAATGCATACTGTGTTGGTGTGATGCTCTGCAAGGCGGACAAAGGAAGTTCTGTCACCTTTTTGAAGGGTGATCATAATATCGAAAATATGGGGAGTGTCGGCAAATCGTACTTCTATAGGTACGTCTGAGAGAAATTTTTTTGTCTCTCCGATTTGCATATCGGTAATAGAGGACAGCACCTCGAGTTCCTTTTTATCATCGCCTGCAACAATTCCGATAGCGGCGGCTGCAGGAATACCTCGGAGTCCTCCTGTATGAGGAACAACTACGCTCTTTACGTTTTTGAGGATGTTTCCGCTTACTTCTATTTTAACCGTATCGGGAAGTTCACCAAGTACTGCCCTTGCCTTGGCGGCGGCATATGCAATAGCAATAGGCTCCGTACAGCCCATTGCGGGTACAAGTTCCTCTTTGAGAATATTGATGTATTCGTTATTATGTACAGTTGCCATAGAAAGCTCTCCCTGTAATTTATTAGTCGATATCCAAGAAATATTATAGCATATATATAGAAATTGTCAAAGACTGTCAGAGTATGAGGGGATAGGTTATGTTCCTTGACATATAGCCCTTGTGAGGGGTATAATTTTGAGAAAGAACAAGATGTAGGTGATAGTATGAAGGTGTATAATAACATATCTGAACTTATAGGCGGTACTCCTTTGGTAAGGCTTCAGAAGTTTACTGAGGATAAAGGTATAGGCGCAGAGATTCTTTGCAAACTTGAATATTTTAATCCTGCAGGAAGCGTTAAGGACAGAGCCGCTAAATATATGATTGAGGATGCCGAGAGTAAAGGACTTCTCAAAGAAGGCTCGGTAATAATAGAGCCTACCTCAGGCAATACGGGAATCGGTCTGGCGGCAGTTGGAACTTCTAAAGGATACCGAGTTATCCTGACTATGCCTGATACTATGAGTGTAGAGAGAAGAAATCTTTTGAGCGCCTTCGGTGCCGAGATTGTCCTGACAGATGGTAGTCTTGGTATGCAAGGGGCGATAGATAAGGCGCAGGAACTTCGGAAAAGTTTTGAGTGTGGATTTATGCCTTCTCAGTTTACAAACGAGGCAAACAAGGAAGCACATTTTGAAACCACAGGTCCCGAAATATGGCAGGACACCGAGGGGACTGTAGATATATTTGTAGCAGGAGTTGGCACAGGCGGTACTATCACAGGAGTAGGGGAGTATCTTAAGTCGAAAACCCCCGACGTAAAAATCGTTGCTGTGGAGCCTCAAAAATCAGCACTGCTCTCAGGTAAAGAGGCGTCACCTCACGGCATACAGGGAATAGGTGCAAACTTTATTCCTCAGGTTCTCTCGAGAGAAATAATCGACGAAGTCGTGGCGGTTTCAGACGAGGATGCCTTTGCTACTGCCAAGAATTTTGCAAGAAGCGAGGGCTACTTGGTGGGTATATCCTCGGGTGCAACGCTATGGGCTGCGGTAACTCTTGCAAAGAGAGAGGAAAACCTCGGCAAGAGAATTGTGGCACTTCTACCCGATACGGGAGAGAGGTATCTGTCCACAGGAATCTTTGAGTAAACCTCTTGATGACAGATGAACTTAAATAAGGATGTAAAAAGCGGAGTTTTGCTTCTATATAGGAGCAAAACTCCTTTTTGTTGGTATCATAGGGCAATAAGTTTTAACTCGGGAGAAAAATATTGTGCAAAATGTACAACATACAACTTGTCCAACTAAGCAAAAAGTCAAAAATGAGGAACTATGGCAATTTTATGTTGTGTTATGAAAAGCCCTTTGATATAATTATTTATAGTTACTTTTAGTGTTGGGTTATTGTAATATTTACTTTTCGCTTTGAGTACTTATATATCCGTTGCCACCCGTTGGCACGAAAGGAGACAACATATAATGAAACAGTACACAGCAGACAAAGTTTACAACATTGCGCTTACCGGTCATAGCGCTGCCGGTAAGACAACTCTTACAGAGGCAATGCTGTTTATGACCGGAGTTATTGACCGTATGGGCAAGACTACTGACGGTAATACTGTTACAGACTTTGACCCCGAAGAAATCAAGAGAAAAGTTTCCGTTGCTCTCGCGGTTGCTCCCGTAGAGTGGAAAGATTCCAAGATCAATATTCTGGATGCGCCCGGTCTTTATGACTATATGGCAGGTTGTGTTGAGGCTATTCGTGCAGCAGACTCTGTTGCTATCGTAGTTTCTGCCAAGGGCGGTATCAACGTAGGTACAGAGAGAGGCTTCAAGTTTGCCAAGAGAGGTCGCCGTCCCAGATTCTTCGTTATCAACGGTATGTGTGACCCCAACGTAGATTACTATGCTCTCATTGACGAGCTTAAAGAGAGATACGGCTACAATGTATGTCCTGTTTTTGTTCCCGTAGTTCAGAACGGCCAGGCTTCTGCTTATATCGACCTTGCAAGTCAGAAGGCTTATACATACTCAGGCTCTAAGGGTACTGAGGTTGCTATGCCCACATTTGATAAGTTGGATGAATACACCGACGCTATTAAGGAAGCTGTAGCAGAGACTTCTGAGGAACTTATGGATAAGTTCTTTGGCGGTGAGGAATTCACAGCTGAGGAAATGGAAAACGGCATTAAAAATGCAGTTCTCTCCGGTGATATCGCACCTGTTTTCTGTGTTGATGCACTTACTCAGGCGGGTATGGACATACTTCTCGATGCTATTGTTAAGTATACACCTCCGGCATCCGTAATCGGTAAGGAAATCGGCAAGAACGAAGATGGCGAGGATGTAGAGATTCAGGTAAACGAAAACGACGAGGTTGTTGCAACTATCTTTAAGACTGTTGCTGACCCCTTCGTTGGTAAACTCTCATACTTCAAGGTTATTTCAGGTAAAGTTTCTCCTGAAACTCCTCTTGTTAATGCACGTACAGGCGAGTCCGAGAGAATCTCCAAGGTATTCCTCGTTCGCGGTAAGAAGCAGATAGACGTTCCCTATGTTGGCGCAGGTGACATCGGTGCTATTCCCAAACTCTCCTCTGCCGCTACAGGCGACACACTTTGCTCTCCTAAGAGAGTTGTAACTTTAGCAGGTCCCCAGTACAACAAACCCTCCTTCTCTATGGCTATCTTCCCCAAGAAGCGCGGCGAAGAAGACAAGGTTGCTCAGGGTATCGCAAGAATTATTGAAGAAGATCCCTCTCTCGGCTTCAAGTCCGATGCAGAGACCAAGGAAATGGTTATCTCCGGTAAGGGCGACCAGCACCTTGATATAGTAGTTTGCAAACTTAAGAGTAAGTTCAACGTTGAGGTTATCCTTCAGGTTCCCAAGGTTGCATATCGTGAGGCTATCCGTAAGAAGGTACAGGTTCAGGGCAGACATAAGAAACAGTCCGGCGGTAGCGGTCAGTTCGGTGACGTATGGATTGAGTTCGAGCCTTGTGATTGTGCAGATCTCGAGTTTGCAGAGAGAGTTGTTGGCGGATCCGTTCCCAGAAACTTCTTCCCTGCAGTTGAGAAGGGTCTGCGTGAAGCAATCCAGAAGGGCCCTCTGGCAGGTTATCCCGTTGTAGGTCTTAAAGCTACTCTTTATGACGGTTCTTACCATCCTGTTGACTCTAATGAAATGGCATTCAAGATGGCTGCTAAGGTAGCATACAAGAACGGTATGGCTCAGGCTAACCCCACACTTCTCGAGCCTGTGGGTTCACTTCAGTGTACAGTTCCCGATGCTAACATGGGCGACATTATGGGCGAAGTAAACAAGCGTCGCGGTCGTATTCTCGGTATGAACCCCGGCGAAGATAATCAGCAGATTATCGAGGCTGAGGTTCCCATGGCTGAGATGCACGACTTCTCTACATATATCCGTCAGGTTACTCAGGGTAGAGGTCGCTTCAACTTTGAATTTGTTCGCTATGAGGATGCTCCCGGTAACGTTGCACAGAAGGTTATCGAGGCTGCAAAGGCTGAGGCTGAAAACGAATAATCTTATAAAGACATAACAAAAGCCTGTCTGTATTAGTTACAGACAGGCTTTTTTACAGTAAAAAAAGGAGGCGACCAAAAGTCGTCTCCTTTATATTATTTTTTTAATCAGCTGAGTCCTGCGAGGAATTTCTGAATAGCGGTTACGTCTTTAACGTTAACAATATAGTCGCCACTGAATTCTGCGAGGAAATACTGATAAGGAGTGAGTTCCTCCAGTCCGGCGAGGTTTTTCTGAATCAAAGTAGCGTCTTTGATGTTTACAGAGCCGTCCATATTTACGTCGCCTACTTTGGGAGTGTCGTCCTCAGTATCAGTTGTGTCCTCGGATTCTGAGGGGTTGGTAGCTTCTGTAGAAACAGAACTCTCACCCTCGGTGGGCTCGGTGCTTTCTGTAGCGACTGAACTCTCACCCTCGGTAGGATCGGTGATTTCACTCTCTGTAGGAGTGGTGGGCTCTGTGTCCTGGGGAATAGCAGGTGTTACGGATGCGTACAAGCCGTTAGCCTGTGCATATTTCTCTGCTTCGGAGCCGGATGTACAAGTAATCAAATAGTTTTCAACTTTGTTGTAAGCGTTATCTTCAATACTGAATACATATCCGAAGGCATAATCGCCGATTTCCTTAACGGAAGCAGGAATTGTAACTTCTTTAAGATTGGTGCTTTCAAAAGCACTTTCGCCTATAGACTCGATGCCCTCACAGAGGGTGAGTTTCTCGAGAGCATAGCAGTCGCGGAATGCGGTGTAGCCAATAGACTTAACGGTCGAGGGGATAGTTGCTTCCTTGAGTTCGAAGCACTGGAAAAATGCAAAATCGTCAATGACCTCGGTGCCCTCGGGAACAGCAATTTCTGTTATTGCGGTGTAAGCAAAAGCGTATTTGCCGATACTTACAAGAGTTGAGGGGAGATTTACTTTAGTAAGATGATTGCATTTTGTAAAAGAAGTGTCGCTAATATTCTCGATACCTTCGGGAACTGTAAACTCAGTAAGTCTTGTACATTCAAAGAAACAACCGTCGCTGATGGTCTTAATAGAGGAAGAAAGTTTCAGCGAAGTAAGATAAACACATTGAGTGAACGCCTGGTTGCCGAGAACCGTTACAGAGTCAGCCATATTTACGCTTGTGATATGAGCGCCTGCAAAAGCCTTCTCTCCAATAGAGGTAACGGTGTCGGGAATTGTAATATTGCCAATGTTTTTGTTTTGGTAGAATGCCCGTTTGCCGATGGACACTATTTTAAGTCCGTTAATGCTTTCGGGGACGGCTATGTCGCCACCCTCACCGATATAAGCGGTTATCTCTGCTGTGGTAGAATCGAGAGCTTTGTAGACAAAGCCTCCGTCTGCAGCGTATACGCTATAGGTAGAAACTGCACAGCAACACATTACCAGCATCAATACCATCATAAGTGAAATGATTTTTTTCATAACAATCATCCTTTCGTAGTATATGTATCAGTATAATATACCTTTGAAGTTAAGTCAATCGAATGATACGTTTTTCTGTACACTAAAATTATCGAACTCTTTTTGTTAAGAATTAATTAATTTGTGGATTTTTAGTTGATATTTACTCAAATTTTTTATATACTGAGTATGGAAGAATTTTGGAAGGTGAATAGAAAGGCGGTAAGTTGTGACTACTGAAAGAAAAAGAAAATTCATAATTGATATTATTTTCGTTGCGATTATCTTGTTGGCGGCATATTTTATTATTGAATATATGGCAATGTGGGTATTACCATTCATTATCGGTCTGCTTGTAGCCATAGTTTTGCAACGTCCCGTTGCTTATCTGACAGAACACACCAGAGTCAGCAGAGGCTTCTGGTCGGTGTTGTTGGTGCTTGTGGTACTGTTGGCAATTTTCGCATTGATTGGCGGAGTTTGTTGGGGACTGTATTCCGAGGCACCCGGTTTTGCAAAATGGATTTCAGGTCTTGCACCTGATATCAAAAACACACTTCAGGAAGTATCAACCTGGTTTATGGCCATTACTGACAGACTTCCTGCCTCAATAGGCAATGCTGTGCAGAATGCACCCTCTACCATAGTTGACGTTATCGTAAATGCGGTGACAACTGTAGTTACAACTGTTGCTACCAAGGTAGTTACCGGGGGACCTTCGCTGTTGATTGCTACAATATTCTCCATTGTGGCATCTTGTTATATTACCAAGGATTATCGTAAAATAGTGAACTTCATTCTCTGTCAGTTAAGCGATAAGAGAAAAGAACTGATAATTAATATCAAGAAACTTTTCGTTACCAACATACTCAAAATGCTTCGCGGTTATATTATCATAATGTTTATAACCTATGTTGAGTTGTTTATCGGACTGAGTATACTCAAGGTCGATTATGCAGCCATAGTGGCAGCAATTATTGCTGTACTCGATATCCTGCCGGTGCTGGGTACAGGTACAGTACTTATTCCTTGGTTTGCAATCAGCCTTCTTATGGGTAATGTATGGATGGGTGTAGGAGTAATTCTGCTTTATATCATCATTACTATAGTGAGAAATGTTATCGAGCCACGAATTATCGGCAAACAGGTTGGACTGCCTCCCATTGTTACATTGATTGCTATGTATGTGGGACTTAAGATTTTCGGTGTGTTCGGTATGCTCTTATTACCTGTAACTATCATTATTGTTGTGAAGTTGCAGGAGGGAGGAATAATTCATCTTTGGAATACACCAAGTAAGACAGTAGCCGAGGATAAGCCCGGACTGATAGAAACTGCCAAAGAAACAATGAAAAAGAAATTCTCCCGAAGAAAAGAGAATAAATAAAAAACAACCCGTCCTGTATTTCAGGGCGGGTTTTGTAATGGTTTTTTAGTCTGAGTTAATAACAGCAAGAGATACCATTTCTTTTAGTTTAATAAGAGGGTTTTCTTCTGAGGTGGCATCTGTGTCCTTTGGAGGGATGGATGAGGCGGTGCCAAGAGTCTGCATACGTATATCAATATTTTCGCTTTTCACAAGTTCAAAGAGGTCGTGGATGCCCTCGCATCTGTCAATAGCAGCAAGAAGCGACTCTTTGTTTTTTGCGGATGTGTTGCTCATAATTCCCCTCCTTTTCTTTTTTATAATTATATATAAAATAGGATAATATTTCAAGGGTTTCCATATATCCCCTCTGAATATTTACACCCGACTGATTTTGTGCTATACTGTCAAAAAAAGAGATAAATTCAGAAAAAATAAATGGTGAGAAAACTATGAACGAACAGACAGATGTAATAATAACCGAAGAAGCCTCCGAGATGCCTTATGCAGTGCCAAAAGAGGTTTTGGTAAAAGAAAAAAAGAATAAAGACAAGACTTTCCTCACTATACTTAAAAAGCAGGTCACACCTTTGACGGCTGTGTTTTTGGTGATTACTGTTGTATTGACAATGGTGCTATTCTCAGTTTGTTCTGATTTGTCAAAGCAAAAGGAAATTCACCGCGCAATATATGACAAATCTCAGCAGGTTCAACTGGCAGGACAGAGCGACAGAATTCCTCTTTGGGATTACTCTATAGGCGATACGATGATTCCTGCTATTGAAGGAGTACCCGTATGTACGTACAAGGATGAAAATTTTGTTACAGACAGCAACGGATACAAGTATTACTATGAGGACTCGGAACTTTGCTCATATGTAGGTATAGACGTATCAGGTCACAACGGCGACATAGACTGGAACAAAGTTAAAGAATCGGGAATTGATTTCGTTATGCTGAGAATTGGCGGACGAGGTTATGGTGAAGAGGGTATAATGTATGACGATACCTACTTCAAAGATAACCTCAGAGGTGCCAAGGCGGCAGGGCTTTCTGTGGGAGTATACTTTTTCTCTCAGGCGACAAGCACTCAGGAGGCAAGGGAAGAGGCAGAGTATACACTCTCGCTTCTTGGAAATGAGACACTCGAGTATCCGATCGCATTTGACTGGGAGATTATAGAGAGTGCCGAGAGCACACGTACCGATAATGTAGCTCCGCAGACTCTTACTGATTGCGCCAGAACGTTCTGCGATACCGTAAAGGACGCGGGATACATCCCCTGCATATATTTAGGTACAACCCTGGCATACTATAAATACGATTTAGGACAACTTTCGGACATAGATCTGTGGTATGCTTTTTATAACGACACACCCAATATGTATTATAACTATGCTATGTGGCAGTACTCCTGCACAGGAGCAGTTGATGGCATAGAGGGAGACGTTGATCTGAACATCTGCTTCAAAAACTATAACTGATTATTTATGTGAGGTAATATTATGGACAAAATTGCAAGTTTCACCGTAGACCACGATATTCTGGAGGTCGGTATGTATATCTCCCGTATTGACGGAGATATCACCACCTATGACCTGAGATTTGTAAAACCCAACACACCGCCATTCCTTGAGAATAAGGCACTCCATACCATAGAGCATCTTTTTGCTACTTATTCAAGAAACAGTCGCTTTGCTGACCATGTTATCTACTTCGGACCTATGGGATGTCGCACGGGGTTTTATCTTCTTGTCCGCGATCTTTCTAACAAGGATACCATCACCCTTGTTAAAGAGACTCTCGATCAGGCTATTGCCCACGAAGGAGTGCTTCCCGGCAGCGAGAAAAAAGAGTGCGGAAATTACCTCGACCATGACGTTGAGGGTGCAAAAGAAGTAATGAAAAGTTACAGAAAAGCAATTTCTGACATTACGATTTATGACCTGAGATATAAGGAATAATCGGAAAAACAGCAAAAATCGTAGTCAAAATATACAAAATTAGCCACAGTTATTTGTACACTGTGGCTATTGTTCTGAAAAGGCAAAATAAAGGTTGTATTTTAATTGAAACTCGTGTATAATTACAAAGGTTGTTACAATGGTTACAAATTTGTAATACTCTTCCCCAAGGAACAATTATCATGGCACACAGGTATCTGTCTGTGTCCAAAAGTAAAAGAACCAAGGAGATTTTCAATTGAATACGAAATTTATTGGTGTTGACAATTTTGGCGAGTTCAAATCTGTCAACTATAAGAAATCGGATAACAGAATAACAGGACTCAGAAAACTTATAAGATTTGTGGGACGTATTCCTAAGGAAGTATCCCGTGATTTTAAGGTAATCAGAAAAAAGATAAGTAACATTACTTGGGAGACCATAACTCTCAAGAAGTTCTTCAGAGGAATCAGAAATTTCCACATCAGCACTTCTTATTTTGAGTCTATGAGAACACCCAAGGGTATTGCTTATATGGCTGCTCCCGTACTGGCTGCAGTTATGCTTATATTTACAGTATGTTTCTGGACATGCTCCGACAAGCCTCTCACAGTTAGTCTTGACGGCGAGTATATCGCTACAATCGAGAGCGAGGAAGTACTGACTCAGGCTACTGTTAAGATTCAGAGTGCTCTTGCAAGCACAGACGTTAACGAAGCAACATCCCCCGTGATTCAGGTGTCTTACCCTGTACTTGCTAAGGTTGAGACCTCAACTGCAACAGATGTTTACGAGAAACTCGTCGATAAGACAGAGGCGGTTACATCCGGCGCAGGCGGTCTTTATGTAGACGGCGTGTTCTACGGTGCAGCAGAAGATTCTGCGGCTTTGTCAGAGGCTTTGACACAGATTCTCTCTGATGCAAAGGCAAAGTACGACGCCACCACCACAACTACCTTCAACAACGATGTCAAGGTTCAGACAGGTGTGTATTCTGCTTCTACAATTATGCCCGTTGAGGATATTATTGAAGCAGCAAAACACAACTTCTCTATCCGTCTGGAGACAGACTTTATGGTAGAGTACGAAAAGCCCTACGATACTATATATCAGTACGATGACACTCAGACTGACGATTATGCTAAGGTAATCACCGAGGGTAAAAACGGCAGTCAGAAGGTTTATTATCGCCTTGTATATATAGACGGTGTTCAAACTGACGCTCTTGTTCAGTCCACCGAAGTTACAGAAGAGCCTGTTGACCAGGTTATGGTAGTAGGTACTCAGGAGAGTTACAGCGCAACAGGCAGTTTCATGTGGCCTGTACCTTATACACAGCATATCACAAGCCCCTTTGAGCATCGTTGGGGTACTTTCCACTACGGACTTGATATTTCCTGGAACGGTATCTATGGTGCTGATATCGTGGCTTCTGACTCAGGTACAGTTACTTGGGCAGGCTGGGATAACTCAGGTTACGGCTACTATGTAATTATCGACCACGGCAACGGTTTTACCACTATGTACGCTCATTGTTGCGAATTGTACGTATCTACCGGTGATCAGGTACTTAAGGGCGACGTTATTGCAGGAGTAGGTTCCACAGGTTACTCCACAGGCGACCACCTTCACTTTGAAATCTGTAAGGATGGAGTTAAGGTAGACCCCGAACTTTACGTTTAATATTACTTAAAAATCATTCACCCTGTCACACAGTGGCAGGGTGAATTTTCGTTTACTTAAACATATAAGAAGCGGTGTCTATCATACTTCCCATTTCTCTCAGAGCGCGGTTGGCTTTTTTCTTCAGGCTCTTTTTATTATCGGCCATCATTTTTCTGCCGATATATCCCGCAGCCATACCTGCCGCCACACCCAAAGCAACACTCTTGACTGTACTCATAAGCGAATTATTCATTATCTGTCCCTCCACTCAAAAAACTTGCAGTAAAATAAAAAAACTGCTATATTATTATGGACGTTTTGAAGTTTTATAGAGGTGATAAGTTTTGGCAGAACTAAATATCGTTCTTGTAGAGCCTGAGATTCCTCAGAATACGGGTAATATTGCCCGAACCTGTGCTGCAACAGGTGCAAGGCTCCACTTGGTAAGACCTATGGGTTTTGAGGTTGACGATAAAAAACTCAAAAGAGCAGGACTTGATTACTGGTACTTGCTGGACATTACATATTATGATAGCCTTGATGATTTTTTTGAGAAAAATAAAGGCGGAAAATTTTACTATTTTTCCACTAAGGCTTTGAGCCGTCACAGTGACGTACAGTATCCTGACGGAGCGTTTCTTGTGTTCGGTAAAGAAACAAGAGGACTTCCCGAGTGGCTTCTTATGGAGAATAAGGAAAACTGCGTAAGGATTCCGATGCTCTCCGATGCCAGATCGCTCAATTTGTCAAATTCCGTAGCGATAGCGGTGTACGAAACTCTCAGACAGTGGGATTACCCCGAACTTCTGACAAAAGGCGAACTCCACCGCCACAGTTGGGAGGACGTGTCTGTTTGTGAGGATGCTCAATAACAGAGGTTTTTGCCTAGAATTTATGATTATTACCGATGAAAATTTCTGTTTTGTATATTGTTTATCTTTTTCGGGATATTAATACTGTTAATTCTTAATAAAAGCGGAATAAATGCTTCAAAAAGGCTTGAAACCTGAGAAGTGTTGCTGTATAATATAAATGGTTAAATTTGTTTATTTTTTAACACACATTATAATAAATATAGGAAAGGGTTTTAATTATGAATCTCACTAAAGTAACAGTTGACGACATTAACGTTAAGGGCAAGAAAGTTCTTGTTCGTTGCGACTTCAACGTTCCTCTCAAAGAGGGTGTTATCACCAACGACAACCGTATTACTGCTGCTCTGCCCACTATCAAGAAGCTCATCGCTGACGGTGGCAAGGTAATCCTCTGCTCACACCTCGGCAAACCCAAGAACGGCCCCGAAGAGAAGTTCTCTCTGGCTCCTGTAGCAGTTCGTCTTTCTGAACTCCTCGGCAAGGAAGTTGTTTTTGCAAACGACGACGAAGTTGTTGGCGAGAATGCTAAGAAGGCTGTTGAGGCTATGAACGACGGCGACGTAGTTCTTCTTCAGAACACTCGTTTCAGAGCAGAAGAGACCAAGAATCTTGAGCCCTTCTCATCTGAGCTTGCTTCTTTGGCAGAAGTTTTCGTTATGGATGCTTTCGGTAGTGCACACCGTGCACACTGCTCCACAGCAGGTGTTACAGATCACATCAAGGATACAGCAGTAGGCTACCTCATGCAGAAGGAAATCGCTTTCCTCGGCAACGCTGTTGAGAATCCCGTTAGACCCTTTGTTGCAATTCTTGGCGGTGCTAAGGTTGCTGATAAACTCAACGTTATCTCCAATCTTCTTGAGAAGTGCGATACCCTCATCATCGGTGGCGGTATGGCATACACATTCATCAAGGCTCAGGGTGGCAACGTTGGTACATCTCTTGTTGACGAAACTAAGATTGACTACTGTCTCGAGATGATCGAGAAAGCAAAGAAACTTGGCAAGAACCTTGTTCTTCCCGTAGATACAACCTGTGCTACAGCTTTCCCCGATCCCATCGACCAGCCCGTTGAGACATCTGTTGCTCCCACAAACCAGATTCCCGATGATCTTATGGGCCTTGATATCGGTCCCAAGACTGCAGAGATGTTTGCCGAGGCTGTTAAGAACGCAAAGACAGTTGTATGGAACGGACCTATGGGCGTTTCCGAGAACCCCTCTTTCGCAAATGGTACAATCACAGTTGCTAAGGCTCTTGCTGAGACAGATGCTACTACAATTATCGGTGGCGGTGACTCTGCAGCAGCAGTTATCAACCTCGGTTTTGCAGACGCTATGAGCCATATCTCCACAGGTGGCGGTGCTTCTCTCGAGTACCTCGAGGGTAAGGTTCTCCCCGGTGTTGCAGTTATTGCTGACAAATAATTAATCCAAAGGTTATAAAGGGCGGAGAACATCCGCCCTTAACTATGCAAAAAGCATTTAGACATATACTTTGAAAGGATGTAAAAAATGAACAAGGCTACAAGAAAAACAATTATCGCAGGCAACTGGAAAATGAATAAAACTCCCGATGAGGCTAAGGCACTTATCACCGAAATGATTCCTCTCGTTAAGGATGCAGACTGTGACGTTATCGCATGTGTTCCTTTTGTTGATTTAGCAGCAGCACAGCAGGCAGCTGAGGGTACAAACATCAAAATCGGTGCAGAGAACTGTCACTGGGAAGTAAGCGGCGCATATACAGGCGAAATCTCTGCAAAGATGCTCGCTTCTATGGGCATTGAGTACGTAATCATCGGCCACAGCGAGAGAAGACAGTACTTCGGCGAGACAAATGAGACTGTTAACAGTCGTGTTCGTGCAGCGCTTGATGCAGGTCTTACAGTTATTCTCTGTGTAGGTGAACTTCAGAAAGAGCGCGAGCAGGGCATTACTGCTGAGGTATGCAGACTTCAGACAAAGGTTGCTCTCGGCGGTGTTAGTGCTGAGGAAATGAGCCGTATCGTTATCGCATACGAGCCTGTATGGGCTATCGGCACAGGTCTGACCGCTACTCCCGAGCAGGCAGAGGAAGTTTGCGCTCTTATCAGAGACGTAATTGCAGAACTCTATAGTAAAGAGATTGCTGAGGCTACTACAATTCAGTACGGCGGTTCTATGAACGACGGCAATGCTCAGGAACTTCTTTCTAAGGTTAACATTGACGGCGGTCTTATCGGCGGTGCTTCTCTTGTAGCAGAGAAGTTTGCAAAGATTGTTGAGGCTGCTTCTAAATAATTAACTTTGAATTTTTGCCCGATATTTCTTTGGAAATAGGGAAAACCTAATAGTAATTGGAGATGTGAAAAATGAAAAAACCTCTGATTTTATGTATTCTTGACGGCTTCGGTATTGCTCCCGAGGAGGGCAACGCTATTTATGCCGCCAAGACTCCTAACCTTGACAGACTTTTTGAACAAAACCCCACCACCGCTATCGGTGCATCAGGCATGGACGTTGGTCTTCCTGACGGACAGATGGGTAACAGCGAAGTAGGTCACACCAACATCGGTGCAGGCAGAATCGTTTATCAGGAACTCACAAGAATTACCAAGTCTATTGCAGACGGTGATTTCTTTGAGAATGAGGCACTTTGCGGTGCTATTGATAACGCAATCAAGAATAACTCAGCGCTTCACCTGATGGGACTTCTCTCTGACGGCGGTGTTCATAGCCACAATACTCACCTTTACGGTATTCTCGAACTTGCAAAGCGCAAGGGACTTGAGAAGGTATATATCCACGCTTTTCTGGACGGCAGAGACGTTCCCCCCACAAGCGGTAAAGATTTTGTTGAGGCCCTTGCAAACAAGTGCAAGGAAATCGGCGCAGGTAAAATTGCTACAGTAATGGGCAGATACTATGCTATGGACAGAGATAACCGCTGGGAGAGAGTTGTTAAGGCTTACGATGCTATGGTGCTTCGTGAGGGAGTTGACTGCACAGATCCTGTAGAGGCTGTTGCAAACTCCTACGCTGAAGGCGTTACCGACGAGTTCGTTGTTCCTGCAGTAATTGAGGGCGGTGAGGCTATCAAGGCTCAGGACAGCATTATTTTCTATAACTTCCGTCCCGACAGAGCAAGAGAGATCACCCGTACTTTTGTTGACGAGGCTTTCGAGGGCTTTGAACGTAAGAACGGATTCTTCCCGCTTTACTATGTATGTATGACTCAGTACGATGCAACAATGCCTAACGTACAGATTGCATTCAAACCTCAGTCTCTCAAAAATACTCTTGGCGAGTATCTCGCAGATAACGGACTCACTCAGCTTCGTATTGCAGAGACAGAGAAGTACGCTCACGTAACTTTCTTCTTCAACGGCGGTGTTGAAAAGCAGTATCAGGGCGAGGACAGAATCCTTGTGGCTTCTCCCAAGGTTGCTACCTATGATTTACAGCCCGAAATGAGCGCTTATGAAGTATGTGACAAGTGTTGTGAGGCTATCGAAAGCGGTAAGTACGATGTTATCATTCTTAACTTTGCTAACTGTGATATGGTAGGTCATACAGGCGTGTTCGAGGCAGCGGTAAGCGCAGTCGAGGCAGTTGATACCTGTATGGGTAAGGTTGCTGAGTCCATAGAGAAAATGGGCGGTGTAACACTTATCACTGCAGACCACGGAAATGCTGACAGAATGGTAGACACAGACGGCTCACCCTTTACAGCACATACCACTAACCCCGTTAAGTTCTGTGTTGCAGGTTTCGACTGTGAACTTCGCGAGGGCGGTGTTCTGGCTGATATTGCACCCACAATGCTCAAAATTCTCGGACTGCCCCAGCCTGAGGAAATGACAGGTAAATCTATTATCATCTGATAAAAAGTATAATAAGAATGCGGAGTTTTGCCCAAAGAGACAAACTCCGCTTTTTATTTTATAGGTTTACAAGCGATAATTGGTGTGGTACAATTACTATGTAAAACCTTATTATCGAGGTGATTATATGGAAGGTTTAAGCAATAAAAAGAAACTTATTGCAATTATCGGCATAGCCACTTTGCTGACTGTAGCTACAGTTATTGTTTCGATACTTATGATTAATTGGTTCGGAGTCGACACATCAGTAGCTACTCCCGACGAGGCAGAGCCTACTACTGTTCAGACCGAAGCAACAGAAGTTGAAACCAATACAGACCCCACTCTACCTGACGGAACACCCTACGTGGTGGAACACGACTGGGATGAACTCAAAGACATCAATGAGGAAATTGTGGGCTGGATAAACGTTCCTCAAACAGTTATCAATTACCCTGTACTTAAGCACAAGGACGACGGTTACGGATATCAGTATTATATCCACCGCAATTATGACCATTCCTATTTGTTCGCAGGAAGTATCTTTATTGATTATCGGAGTTCCGAGGGTGTAGACAGCCGAAATATCATTACCCACGGTCACAGTATGCTCAACGGCACAATGTACAGAGCATTGTTCAACTATGGCAGTTACGAGGGAGATCTGGAATTTTACAAGACTGCACCTACACTTTTCTTTGATACACCAAAAGGAAATGAACAGTGGATCATCTTCTCGGTATACAAGACCAATACACTTCAGGTTCACGGAGATTTCTTCAATTATTACCACGGTGAATTCAGTTCCGACGCTCAGTTTATGAACTACGTATACAACGTTAAGGAAAGATCGCTCTTTGATGTTCCCGTACCTATTAATGAAAATGACCAGTTGATAACTCTCTCCACCTGCTCTCAGGAATACACCGACTTCCGTACGGTTGTTGTAGCACGAAAAATTCGTGAAGGGGAAAGCGTAAAGGCTTTCGTAGATGCAGCAAAACTCAACGAAAGTCCTGTGTGGCCCGACGTTTACTATACAGACCATAACGTAGAGAAACCCGAACTTACAACATTCAAGACCGAATATCAGGCGGGCAATATTGACTGGTATGACGGAAAGGGTAACCTCAAGGGTTCAGAGTGGCTTGTCACCGCTGAGGGCAACAAGACATATACCGTTACCTTCATTAACTATAACGGAGATATAATTTCTACTCAGAGAGTACATTACGGCAAGGCTGCAATTCCGCCTCCAGACCCTGTTCGTCCTGAGGATAAGTACTACACCTACGTATTCAAGGGCTGGCAGTTAGATTTTTCCCATGTTACCTGTAATATGACCATTGCACCCTCGTTTGAGCCGGTGCTCAAAGATGAATATGTCCGGTAACGTTATTCTGGTAGGTATGCCGGGTTGCGGAAAAAGCACGGTAGGTGTTGTACTTGCCAAGACTCTGGGATTTGATTTTATCGATACCGACCTTCTAATCTGCAAAGAGCAGGGTAATACGTTGCAGAAGATTATTACAGATAAAGGGCTTGAGTACTTTGAAACAATAGAAAGTCACACAGGGCGCAGCCTCAGATGTGAAAATTGTGTGGTGGCTACGGGAGGCTCTATGATACTGTATCCCGAGGCAATGGAGAATCTGAGAAGTCTTGGTACTGTGGTATTTATTGATGTTGATTTAGCAGAACTCAATCGCAGAATCACAAACATTACCACCAGAGGTATAACGTTCAAAGAAAACGAAACCCTTGAGGACGTATATTTTTACAGACGAGCTTTTTATGAAAAGTATGCGGACATCACCGTAAAGGTATCTTCACAAAACAGTATCGAAACTACAGTGGAAGAAATCTTGAATGTACTTAACAACTGAACACATAAATAAACGGCAGTTCATAAGAACTGCCGTTTTGTTGTAAATTATAAGTTTTATCAGAGTGCGTACTTTACCTTGTACTCATCGTAATATCTGATGAACTGCTGACTCTTGTGTTCTTTGAGGTCGTGGAGATATGCGTGGATATCCATAGCGTCGAGATTAAGTTCGATCAGTGCAACAGCTATGTTGGAACAATGGTCAGCAATACGCTCGTAGTTAGTAATGAGGTCAGAGAATACGAAGCCCTGATTAAGAGTACAGTTGCCGTTTTGTACACGATTAATGTGACGGAGTTTAAGTTCGTCACAAAGCAGGTCAATCATTTCCTCTAAAGGCTCAACACGGAAGATTGCCGTATCGGAGGGGTCGAGGAAAGCAGCAATTGACAGAGTAACGATTTCCTCAACCGCATCGGCGAGAATGTTGAGTTCACGATTTGCTTCGTGAGAGAAGCGGAGTTGCTTGTCGTGGATTTCCTTGGCAACGTGAGAGATGTTTACCGCGTGGTCAGCGATACGCTCGAAGTCACCCACAGTGTGGAGGAACTTGGATACTTCACGGCTTTGGCTTTCGTTAAGCTCAAGTCCTGTTATCCTTACAAGATAAGTGCCGAGCTTGTCCTCGTAGTTATCGATGACTTCTTCCTTAGCCTGAACCATCTCATATTCGGAGTCGCTGTATTCCTTGAGAAGTGAAACGGCACGGAGCAGGTTGCGTTGAGATTTCTCAGCCATAGCGGTAAGAACGTCGCGGCTCTGCTGAATAGCAATAGCAGGGTGTTCGAGGAAGCGTTCCTCCAGACGGTCGAGAAGATCGGCCTCTTTGTCTGTGGTCTTGTCCTTGATAAGCGTACATACGAGTTTATCAAAGACACCGACAAAGGGGAGTAGCAATAACGTTGCGGCAATATTGAATATGGAGTTTACTGTAGCAATGCTGAAAGCATCAGCAGGTAAATCCATAAATGCGAAATGAACAAAGTGGTCAATTACGTAGTATATGGGTGTCAGAATAAGAGCACCGACTGTGTTGAAAATAAGGTAGATGATAGATGCGCGTTTACCATTGGTAGTAGCACCGATAGCAGACAGAAGTACGGGCATTGAAGCACCGATACACATACCGATTACAAGGTAAAGGGCGGTGGTGTTTGAAACAGCACCCGAAATAGACAATGCCTGTAAAATACCGATAGAGGCAGAGGCACTCTGAAGTATAGCGGTAATAACCGTACCTGCCAGAATTCCGAGGAAGGGATTGTTGAAGGTGGTCATCATATCCTGGAACATAACGCTGTCCTCAAGTCCGTCCATAGCACCGCTCATCATCTTCATACCGCTCATCAGAACAGCAAAACCGAGCATAATGTCGCCGGTGTTTTTATACACACTCTTTTTTGCGAGCATCATAAAAAGCACGCCCACAAGAGCAAAAATGGCGCAGATAAATGTGGTGGACAAGAACTGTGTCCATACCGGGCCACCCGAACCGCTTTCAACAGCGGACAGGGATAAAATCCATCCTGTGGCGGTGGTACCGATGTTTGCACCCATAATGATACCGATAGCCTGAGCTATAGTCATCATACCTGAGTTTACGAAACCTACCACCATACAAGAGGTAGCGGAGGAGGACTGAATAACCGCAGTAACGCCTGTTCCGAGTAAAACGCCCTTAAGAGGTGTAGAGGAAAGTTTCCAGAGAATGGTCTCCAGTTTACTTCCTGCTACTCTTTTAAGTCCGTCACCCATGGCGCTCATACCGAACAAAAACATTGCAAGACCTGTAATAAGGGCGAAAATGTCCTTAAGTTCCACGGATAAATCACAACCTTTCGAGATATATATTTGATAGTATGAGTTTGTGCTTCATAATTATCTCAATAATATCAAATGTATGTAAAATCTGAAATGCGCAAATGTAAAATCTATGTTAACTTTTACGCTAAAACAAAAAGCCACAGATAAAAACTGTGGCTTTTAAATTAATCAGAATCACTGCTTTTTTTGCCCGTGAAAAGTTTTACTGTCAAACTGCTCAGAGAACTTATCAGAGGTTTTGTTATCAGTTCGATAACAAAGGAGAGCACCAGTGAAATTACGGCAACCGCCAATACCATCAAGGGGAGGAAGGGCAGTCGCTGAGGATATCCTATAACTTGTTTATTAAGAATGGGATACAGTGTCTTATCTACGTAATATGTTATCAGATAAGCGCTGAAGGTAAGGTCAGAAATTTTGCCGAGAAATTTGGAGACTCCAGTAGGTGTACGGCTCATATTTATAGACTCTACAAGCAGCAAAATCAAACAGGCAATAACCAGCTGACCGAATCCGCCTCTGCCTACCCAAATGAAATTAGTTGGTTTTATGCCTATATTTCGTGATATGTTATAGATAGAAAAAAGGCAAACGGCAATCACGAGAAAAAGCGAGTAGTCGAGAGTCTGGAGTTTGAACTTATCTTTATTCTTCTTGAGGAAGGCGCCGGTAAAATATATGGCAAACGGATAAAGCACTGTCCAGTAATTAGGAATAATTTTCAGGTAGTCTTTAGATGCTGCACTCCACGGATTATCTGAGCCGAAATCGTATGCGTTGATAATAGTAGGTAGTACAGATATGAAGAGCATAATTGATACAAGTATAATTTCCTGTCTAAATGAAGTCAGGTTATTCCATATCATATTGAGAAAGGGAATAAGAAGGAAAAGTCCTATGTACATTTCCACATACCAGGAGTACCCCGGGTAATTAAAAAATTCTTTTACAATTTTGTAGGTATCATAATTGTTTCCAAGTACAAGGATTCGATACAGCAGTCCCAAAAGGACTATAGCCAAAAAGGGAACAACAAACTTAAAGATCTTTGCGAAATATTTAATGTCGGGAGTGATTTTTTTATTGCCCTGCAAATAACCGGTTAACAGTAAAAAAAGCGGAATACAAAGGTGACCAATGTTACGAAGAACAAGGCCTATGTACATATTCATATCAGATACGGGGTTGCTGTAAAAACCCGTATGCATAAAAAAATGAACCAGCGGTACAAATAAAAAGGCAATTATTCGAACTATATCGAGATTTACACTTCTGTTTGCAGTCTTTTTTGGTGTCGCGATTACTGATTGAATTTCAGTTGTCGTTTTTTCGACATAGACTTTTGTATTTTGCATTATGAACTCCTTATTTGAATTTATTAGAATAATATTCTTATAGTTGTGCCTACGTCTACCTGACTTTCGAGAGAAACGTATGCATTGTGAAACATTACACCGTGCTTGACAATGGAAAGTCCCAGTCCTGTACTGCCGATTTCTCGGGAGTGACTCTTGTCTACCCGATAGAATCGCTCGAATACATGGTCAATGTCCTCGGGAGGGATGCCGATGCCCGTATCCTTGACGCTAAGTTCGATCCCGTCGATACATTGACGCAATTTCACATCTACTTTACCGCCGTCACGGTTGTATTTAATGGCGTTATCGATAACGTTATAGATGATCTCGTCTATTATTACCTCTGCACCGTTTATTATCGCACTGTCACCCTGTAAAGAGAGTGTGACATTTTTCTTCTTTGCCTGAGATTCAAGGTTGGCGATAACGGCTTTGCAACTTTCGAGAAGGTCTATACGCTCGAATTTTACGGAGATTTCGTTATCATCGAGCTGAGAGAGTTTTATGATATCACCCACAAGTGTAATCATACGTTTAGATTCGTCGTAGATTTTTCCTGCGAAACGGGGGATATCCTCAGACTGAACAAGACCGTCACGGATAATTTCGGCATAGCCGGAGATGGATGTAAGAGGAGTTTTCAGTTCGTGGGATACGTTGGCGGTAAACTCACGTCTCATCTTATCCTGAGTCTGATGCTTTGCCTCCTCCTCTTGAATACGTTTTCTGATTTCCTCATTCTGGTCATCTATTTTCTTAACAAAGGGAAGGAGTTCGGGATATACCTTGGTTCTGTCGGGAGAGGACAAATCAAGTTCGTACACAGGTCGCAGAATCTTATTTGTTAAAAATCTGGCAAGAATCAGAGATAGAACTATAGAAATCCCTACGACAATAAGCGTCGGACTACCTACTTGAAGCAAAAGCGACAAAAAAGTGTGGTGGGTATCTGTCAGACATAAAATTCTGTCATCAGAGATAATCTGACCTACAGTCAACTGTTTTGTAAACATATCCTGAGATTTGTTTATACTTCCGCCGCCTTTTTCTATAAGTTCAAGTACAGAGCCTTTATCAATAGCAGAAGTTCTCTCAGAACTGTATTCAAGCAAAATGTTTCCGTTTTTGTCCGCAAGAACAATTCCCTGGGGAGTGTTAAACTGTGTAATCTGCTCAAGGGAAGAATCTTCAATCATATGAACTATATAGCTGAGTTCACTTGTAAGGGTTTCTATCTGTTTATCGGTATAATGTCTGTACAGAAGACCTGTTGTCAGTACAATACACACAAGCATTACTGAAAGACAAGCACAGAACATTGATGCAAAAATGCGTTTCCTCATAGGTTATTCTCCTATCATATATCCTACACCGCGAATGGTGGAAATAAGGTTGCCTGCATCTCCCAGTTTTTGTCTTAAGGTACGGATGTGAACATCTACGGTACGGCTTTCTCCGTCAAAGGAGTACCCCCATACATGATTAAGAATCTGGTCGCGGGAGAGTACCATACCTTGATTTTGCAGTAAAAGACACAGCATATCAAATTCCTTGAGAGTGAGGGTGATTTTCTCTCCGTTTACTTTTACCTTGTGTTTTACGGGGGACACATAGAGGCTTCCGATGGTATATTCCTGAGGAGCAGTGTCAGTATCCTCGGTTCTTCTGAGGACTGCCTTGATTCTCGCGATAAGTTCCATCATACCAAAGGGCTTGGGCACATAGTCATCTGCTCCGAGATCAAAGCCTTTGACTTTGTCATATTCGTCCGCTTTGGCAGTAAGTATAATAACAGGGAGTTTTCGGGTACTTTTTTCATTTCTGATTTTTTTGAGAATGGACAGGCCGTCCTCTTTTGGAAGCATTATATCAAGGAGCACCATAGAGGGAGTTTCCTCAGCCATAGCCTGCCAGAATTTGTCAGGGTGTGAAAATCCCTTCGCTTCAAGTCCTGTGGAGTTAAGCGTATAAACTACCAGTTCTCTGATATTGTTATCGTCTTCTACAAAGTAAATCATATCCAAAGCCTCCCAAAAGAGTTTGCACAAAAAGTTCGCTTAGATTAACTTTCTCCACTTATCATAATATCATATTGTTTCTTCAAAATAAAGAAAAAAATTTATATAGAAAATCATCGGGATAATCTGTGCAAATAAAAAGGGCGAAGTCACGTGATGTGGCTTCGTCCTTTTGCAAAGTGTTGATGTTTATGGTTTGTAGGTTTCCATTATAAACCCGACAAGTGCGGGGGAGAACATCTCTGCGAGTTCCTCGGGTTTATCGGGAAGAGCGACAATACTCTGATTACCGCAACGAATAAGGTAGCCGTACTGTTTGCCCTGTTCACTTTTGAGTTTCCTTATGTCAGATGCAGTGACTTTGGTAGCGGACAATGCTTTGGACAAAACATCGCTGAGACCGTTTTTACCACTGAACCCCAGTCCGCCGACTATGAATACAAGATTACATCTGTTCAAAGACTCAATCAACTTTTCGCCCAGCATAGTGGGTGTGGTGGATGCAGTAACCTGATTGATTCCAAGGCTCATATCCTCGAGTTGTTTTTTTAGTGCTTTTTCGCAGTAACTTGTTCTTCTCGCAAGGTAGAATATAAGGTCACATTTCATAGAATCACTTCTTTCACGATAATCAGGGGGCTGCCGGGGCCTGAGTTTCTTCTATAGGGGGCGCCTGTGTGGGTGCCTCGGTGGGAGGTGGTGCAGGTGCCTCGGTAGGAGCCTCTGTCGGAGGCGGTGTGGGTGCCTCGGTGGGAGGTGGTGTGGGTGCCTCGGTAGGTGCAGGAGGATTGTCGTTTACCTCGGGGACATCGTTCTCATCGTCTGCAGGTGTTGAAACAGTCGGAAGTTTGTGTTTGTCAAACAAAGCGGTGATAACTGTGTCCGCAGTAATGTTTTTATAACTCTTGTCCCATTTTTTGAAGGTGTAGTAATAAGTATCATCGGGAGCTTTGGGAGGATCACCGCCCATAGGGGGGAAGGCGTCCTTGCCCTCTAATACTTTTTGCTTTGTAATAACGTTGCCGTTGCCGTCTTTGAAAATAACGGTGTAGGTGGGAACCTGTTCCATATATTCAAGGCTTTCGTCACCCTGGGGTTTTTTCTTTCCGTCATACCAAGATGTGTTATTGGCATCGTATTCGTAACTGAAGGAAGAATAGGTTGTTTTTACAGGTGTCTGAGCCTTAACGGTGTCAATGTACTTGCTGACGTCCTCACCCTCGCGGACCTGTCGTGCAACAGCAATTGTACGCATGGTTTCGGTTTCGTAGGAGCAGGTAGAGAGTGTCAGAAGTCGGTCGTTTTCGTTTATCGGTACCTCAATATCAAGATAAGAACGTGCCTTTATGTTGTAAATGAAGTTCATATACTGGGCATCGCTTATGAAGTCGCCTCTGAGATAGTTGAACACATCGTCATTATCGTTGGAAACGTCAATCTTCATAATTGCGAAGATAATCCACTCGGTATCTGACTCGGGAGTGCTGATTTCAACTATGGGATGTTCCTTGTAATACTTGGGATTTCCCTTAGTCCAGCCTGATGCTCTGGCATAACGGATAAGAGAGCCGAACATAGACTCGTCACTGCCCATATTGTGGCCGTGGAGAATTACGTGTTTACTGTCAAGACTTTCCTCACAGCGGTAATCTACAAAAATAGAACCGAAGTCGGAATATGTCTTTTTATAGTTAAGATACAGATAGAACTGACTGTCTTCGTTATCTCCTTTATGATGAAGAACGGGATAGTCAATCTTTGTTTTGTCAAGTTTTATCCAACCGACAATCTCGTCGTTTATCTTCTGAAGTCCGTCCCAGTTTTTCTCGGGCATCTCGTCGGGAGTAGAGATAAAGTTGCCTTCAGCGTCAGTTTCAAGCGTTACGTCTGAACCGTAGAATATGGACTGAATATCCGTCATAGCGGTAGTGTTCTTCCAAGGAGAAATAACGAAGAAATCGATAAGCAAATATGCACCTGTCAGCAAGCCGATAATGGCTATCAGGACTACAATTTTGATAATGACATCTTTTTTGCTGTCACCCTTCATAGGGATAAAACTTCTGAAGAACCCTTCTTTCTTCTTCTCAGTTTCTGCCTCAACCTCTTTATCTTCAGAGGTGTCGTCAGCCTCAGCCTGGACGTCCTGCGGGGGAGTTGTCTCACTTGTCTCTTTTGCTTTGGTGGGAGTTTCGCTTTCTGCGGTTTGAGTTTCACCAATGTCCGCTGAGGGAGTATCGGTGGTTTTCGTGGCGGTGTTTGCCTCGTTTTCAGCCTCACTCAAAGGTGAATCAGTATTGACGGGGAGTTCTGTCGATTCTTCATAAGCAGAGGTCATACCGAAAACCCTTTTCAGTAATGACCTTGGCTTTTTGGTAGCATATACATAGCCGTCGGGACAATTCACGAAGGCTTCGCTGAAAATTCTTTTCGCTTCTTTTACAGCATTACATATATACTCCGAAAAATTGACTGAAACTAAGGTTATTCTCGGTAGGGCGAGAATCTTTTTGTTACGATATGCAAAACAGTAAGCAGGGTAGTCCCCGGGCAAACTGTTAATGGGATATACTTTTATGTGAGGGTATACCTGAGGCTCGCCTTCGGCAACCTCCAATTTCGGGAGGACTCTTTCCAAGGCCTCGATAAAAGGTGCAAAGAGTCTGACAAATGAACTGTTGTCCTTAGTCTCAAGAGCGTTGGCAAAAATATAGAACTCGGGGGGGTTGTCTGCTTCAAAACTTTCAATAAGGTCAGCTCCGATTTTTTTGGGGCTACAGTCTATTTCGGTCTTAAACAGAACCTTGATTCCTTCACGCTCCTGGAGTGCAGATACAATATCGTGTAAATTTCTTGAGAGGAGAGCCATATCTCTCTCTGATGAGCGAACTGAGTATAGTTCGGTTCTCATATACCATTCCTCCTTATAATATAAGGGTGTAGTTTATCTTAATTCGGTGATTTTCACATTTTCTACCGCGTCGTCAATCAAGCGGTAGAGGTTTGCATCCTCTTCGGCAAAGCGTACGAATTTAAGCACAGGCTTTGTACGGGGATGTTTGGGGGTAAATACTGTGCAACAGTCCTCAAACGGCTCGATAGAAATATCAAAAGTATCTATCTTGCGCGAAATCTGGATAATTTCCTCTTTGTCCATACCGATCAAAG
This sequence comes from Ruminococcus sp., assembly GCA_045603105.1. Taxonomy (GTDB): domain Bacteria; phylum Bacillota; class Clostridia; order Oscillospirales; family Acutalibacteraceae; genus Ruminococcoides. Next base: position 4,768 of record JAZULM010000021.1, on the reverse strand, counting down.
GTCTGAACACGGGCATATCCGAGGCGTCATCGGTGCAGGCTATGGCAGATATGGTCTGACTTGCTACCTGACCGAGACTTTCACCCGTAATAAGGGCTGAACACTCGTATTTTTCGGCTATTATAGAAGAAATCTTCATCATCATTCTTCTCATAATGATTGTGAAAAGTTCTTCGGGACATTTATCCTTGATGGTTTCCTGAATCTTTGTGAAAGGAACGGTTACCATAGTAATCGGGCCTGCATATCTGCATACTTTACGGAGCAGACGCTGAACCTTGTCCTCGGCGCGTTCGCTGGTGTAGGGGGGACTTGCAAAATGTATGGCGGTTAGGTGAACACCTCTTTTAGCCATCATATATGCCGCTACGGGAGAGTCGATGCCACCGCTTATCAAAATGGCGGCGTTACCGCCCGTACCTACAGGGATACCGCCTGCACCCTTGAGAGAGCCTGCATGGATATATGCACCGAAGTCGCGCACCTCGACAATCACCTTAACTTCGGGGTTTTTTACGTCAACCTTAAGGTGGGGGTAATGTTCCAGAATTAAACCGCCTACCTCTCGGGAAATCTCGGGAGAGGTCAGGGGGAATTTTTTATCTGAACGTTTGGACTCTACCTTGAAAGTTTTTGCGAATCTCAGAGCATCCTCAAGATAAGAGGGAGCATGCTCACAGATTGACTCCATAGTCTTTTCGCAGACACAGGCGCGACAAAAACTTACAATTCCGAATATACGGGATATACGGTCGCATACCTCGTCCATATCTATACCCTCGGACTTAGGAGTTACAAATATGGTGGACTGTGCTATAGACACCTTGAAGTATCCGAGTCCGTACAGAGCACTTTTGATATTCTTTTTAAGGGCATCCTCAAAGGAGTAACGGTTAAGTCCTTTGAGAGCAATTTCGCCCAGTTTGATAAGTACGATTTCTTTCATAATAATTTACCTTTTAGCAAGAGTATTCATACCCTCTGTGAGAGCCTCGATAAGGGCGTCACAGTCGGCGATGCTGTTGTATTTTGAGAAACTTACCCGAATTGCGCTGTCAATAACATCGTTTGCAAGTCCCATAGCCTGAAGCACGTGGCTTTTTGCTCCTTTTGAGCAGGCACTTCCACTGGAAACGTAAACTCCCCTTGATGCAAGGTGATGAAGCATAGTTTCGCTTCGGATACCGATTGTTGAGAAGTTGAGTATATAGGGGCTGGCATTTTCGGGGGAATTGATAACAATATCGGACATCTGAGAAAGTTTACCCAGAAGATACGAGTTAAGTTCTCTGACAGTATTTTCCGAGGCAGCAAGGTCTAATTCCTTTACCGCCTGAGAGAATCCGCAGATAAGAGGCAACGCCTCAGTGCCGGGACGAAGTTTTTTTTCCTGAACTCCGCCGAAGGTACGCGGGAGTATACGTACGCCTTTTTTTACATAGAGTGCGCCTACACCCTTGGGACCGTGAATCTTGTGAGCGGATATACTCACAAGGTCTGCACCCAGACGGGACACCTTTACGGGAATTTTTCCGAAAGCCTGAACCGCGTCTGTATGAAGTAGGGTGTCGGGGTTTATCCTTTTTAGCACAGTGGCAATTTCCTTTACGGGAGTTATAGCCCCTGTTTCGTTGTTTATGAGCATTGTGCTGACAAGAATGGTCTTGTCGTTAACCGCTGAGAGGATATCGTTTTTGTCAATGTTACCCGTAGAGTCGGGGTTTACGAAGATAACCTCATATCCCATCGCTTTAAGAGAGAGCATAGTGTCATATACAGAACTATGTTCCACAGCAGTAGTGACAATACGATTGCCTATGCGCTTCTTTGCTTCAACCGCGCCTAAGATGGCAAGGTTGTTGGCCTCTGTACCGCCTGAGGTAAAAGTTATCTCTGAACTGTCTGCTGAAAGTTCAGACGCGATAGTATCTCTCGAAGACTCTAACTCCTTAGAAGCCACAAAACCCATAGAGTGCAGGGAGGAGGGATTGCCGTAGGTACTAAGCATTGTATCCAATACCTTTTGCGCAGCGGCGTCGGAAACTCTGGTGGTAGCGCCGTTGTCCAGATAATGTTCTGCCATTTTTTCACTCCTCATAATTACTCATAGTACATTATACATCAAATTAACAAAAAAGAAAATAGGTAATTTCAGTATATTTTATCTTTTTTACGGAATACTTTTTTCGGGTGATGATAATGATATCAAAAGATGAGTACAAAAAACTCACAAAAGAAAAATCTCCGAACAGTAACGTGGTGATAAATTGCCTTAAAGCGTTTTTGTTCGGAGGAAGTATCTGCCTTCTGGGACAGGGACTTACTGAGTTGTATCTTTACTCTGGAATGGGGGATAAGGACTCAAAAACACTCACTTCGGTAAGCCTTATATTTTTGGGTGTGTTGCTGACGGTGTTCGGTGTATATGACAACATAGCAAAACACGCAGGAGCAGGGACATTAGTACCGATTACAGGTTTTGCAAACTCTATAGCCGCAGCGGCGATAGAATTCCGTGTTGAGGGTCTTGTCCTTGGGGTTGGTGCAAATATGTTTAAAATCGCAGGTCCCGTCATCGTCTACGGCACAGTGGCGAGCGTAATTTACGGAGTTATTTATTGGATAACGACATTGTTCTAACGCAAAAGGCTTGCCGATTGGCAAGCCTTTTCTTATAGCTAATCATAAGTTTTGAGTTTGATATTTTTGCTTTTTAGGTAGTCTATAAATAGAGTTTTCTTTTGGCGTTGTTCTTTAATAAAGCAATGCATTGAATATTTATTATTTGCGGTTTTAACGAGGATATCAAATGATCCGTCCGCATTATGAACATCAATTCTTTGAATATCTTTAACCGGAATAGAAATAATCTCTTTCTTGTGTAGAATTAAAATATCGTCAATTATTTCAACAGCAACACCGGTTTCTCTTTTGGTTTTTACGAACATAAGAAAGAAAACAATTGCACAGATTGAGGACACGATAATAAAAGTCAGCGAAATCGTTTCTAACCACCAGACAGAAAAAACAGCAATATTAACACAAAAAATAATAGATAGAGAGAACCAAAACCAAGCCCAGTATTCAGAATAATAAGCTTCAAATTGTTTTTTCATATATGACACCTCACTTTATTTCATTATACCACACCGCTGTTTTAAAGTAAATATTTTTGCAAAAGGGTGTGTCCTATATTGACAGCGGCAGAGGGTTTTGTCCTTGGGGTTGGTGCAAAGATGTTCACCATAGCGGGACCTGTCATTGTCTATGGCGTGTCCGCAAGTGTGGTTTACGGCTTAATCTATTATTTTTGTCAGTTCGTCTTTTGACGGACTGACAATTTTTTTATGTTTATGTTGACATTTACCTTAGGTAAAATAGTATAATTACTTTACAAAGAGGTGATTTTGTGAAAATTAAGGAAGTTATTGCCAAAACAGGACTGACAGATCGTGCTATTCGTTTGTATATTGAAAACGGTTTAGTTACACCCGAAAATGAAAAATCCTATAACGGACGTAATAATTATAATTTTACTCAAACAGATATTGAGCATTTTGAGCAGATTGCATTGTTACGCAAAGCGGATTTTTCCTTGGAACAAATCAAGACGCTTAAATCAGGTGGAGAATCTGCAAAGGAAGTTTTGATTGCCTACCTAGCCACTAAGAAAGAATCTGTAGTTACCGATCAAAAGATTGTGGATGCATTAAAAGATATTCCGCAACAAGAAACTGTTACAATAGACTATGTTTGCGAAAAAATCAAAGATAGCTTTGAACAAACTCCACTGCCGGATGCGGATATAAAGCCCCAAAAAGCAGAGAAAATAGAAAAGTGGATTATGCGATCTATCGCAATCATCTTACTTGCGTTTTGGGGATTACTTGGCTTTGGTGTTTTCATTACATATCGTGAAGATTTTGTGTTTCCCAAATACTATACGAATCCTGTGAATTATATTGGAACCGCATACATACTGATTCCTATTTTGGTATCGATTGTTATTTTGTTTCTATATCGTAAATATGCATTACTCCCAAAGAAACGCAAAAAGAGAAGGTGGATTGCAGGAATTGCATTGGCGGTAGCACTTTTGGTGTGTGTACAACCGATCGGTATGGCATCATTAATGCTAATACCGCCGGTTTATTCAGAAACGGATGATCCAGAAAACTATTTGTCAATGGGTACTTATGCAAAAATGTATGGGGATGATATATACAAGCTATTTCCTGCCAACATACCGCGAAGTGCTATAGCAGAAGGTTCGCAATGGTATCCACCAGATAAGTTTTTAGATACAACAAAATATTATTACTATTTTCAAGAGGTTGTTGACCCGAGCTTTCATATTTATGCTGAATGGGTATTGCCGGAAAATGAATTTTCTGAAGAACTGAACCGAATCCGTAATTATTATCCGGAAGGCGCAAAACAGCAGGTACAGTGGGGCGAATGGATTTGCCTAAGTTTTACGGATGATACACTTGACTTTGAACAAGCAAAAGGAAAGATTTATTACTATTATCTAATATTTGCTTATAATGAGAATACGGGTGGAATTCGATATATTGCAAGTTATTCAATGGATTGTGGCAGAGAAGAAGACCCATACTTTTTGTCGCTACAATGGGAATAATTTATAAAATCACTGTGTCCTATATTGACAGCAGCAGAAGGGTTTATCCTGGGCGTCGGCGCAAAGATGTTTACCATTGCGGGGCCTGTTATTGTCTATGGTGTGAGCGCAAGTGTGATTTATGGG